>CAMYMF010000001.1 GCA_947259355.1 uncultured Nitrospirota bacterium
TCGGAGTGGCTGCAGCGCCTCTCCCAGGATCTTGAGCCGACCGTGGCGGAGGAGATTCTGTGGCGGCGCTTTCTCGAGGAGCTCTTCTGGGTGCACCGCCAGATGAATCGCAAGCTCCGGGGCACGTTGGCGCCTGTTCTCCTTTACTTTGAACTCCGGACGCTGATGCTTTGCCTGCGCAACAAGGGTGCGCGCAACGAAGCGGCCGTGAACGAGCTGCTGACGCATAGTCTATTGCCCGACGCCGTTCGCGAGGCCCTGCGGCGGGCCCGAAGTCGTGCCAGCACATAGGGCGTCGGGTACCCGTCCCACTTCGCCTCACGCAGAAGATTCACCCGCTTTCACCTCGCCTTCAATCTTGCCCACGATGCCGGGCAAGAGGTCCGGCCACGCCCTCTCCAGCCGCTTGTCCAGGGTGTTGCAGATCCGCAGGCGCCCGCCCCGCCCGACGACCTCGAGGCCACCCGAAATGCCGGAATCAGTGACCACCCGGGCTCCGGGAAAGAGCCGGGCTGCCGCGTCATGATCGAGGGGGTGAACCCGAACCTCCTCCCAGGCTTCCTCGGGCAGCTCATCGGCCAGTGGACGGAGGACCCTGCCTCCATCGGGGTTGCGCAAGTCCGCAAGCGCGCGGCGGGCGAGTTGATAACACCTCTCGGCCAACTGGCTCTTGGCCCCTGACCACAGGTTGCGCGCCGTCCGCTCCGCCTCTATGCGGACCCCCTTGATGAGAGACGCTTGCTCGCGGACAAGCGCCCGGGCGCAATCGGCTTTGGTGCCTTCGATCCGGTTCGCGGCTTCCGTGCGCATCCGCTGGGCCTCCGCTTCCACGTGGAGCCAGAGGGTCGCTGCTTTCTCTTCACCCTTTTCGCGCAGGGCGTTCATGAGATCGATATAACTCATACGTCAGCCCATCATGAGTATCATGGCCGCCACCACGAAGCCGAGAATCACCATGGTCTCTGGAATGGCCAGTAAAATAATAATGGTACCCGTGAGCTCGGGTTTCTCGGCCAGGGCACCCGCTCCGGCCGAGCCGATTTTCGATTGAGCCCACGCCGTGGCCACGGCGCTCAAGCCGATCGCCAGCGCCGCAGCAAAGGCGACGAGAATCTTTTCTATGCCGGGTGCTGCTTCCATGATGTCCCTCCCTATTGTGTTTTTTCCAATGGCCTGAACTCGCGGCCACCAGGTTCCATGAACTTGCTGAAAAACTCTACATAATGGAGCCGCAGGGAATGGATGGTCGGCGCGAAGACACCGATCACGATATTCACACTGTGCAGCAGAATCGCGACCACCATGCCGGCCAGCACGCTCCCTGCGTGACCCGCCAGTTCATTGGCAATGTAGGCCAGAAGCACAGAAGTCAGGCCGATGGCCATGATCCGGGTGTAGGAAATGATGTTGCCAAGGGTCTTGAACAGCTCCAGCGGAGCCATCAGACCACCGAAGATCAGCGCCGCCGGTCCTGCAATGAACAATGCCACCAGCAGCGATTTCCGGATCCCCTCGCCTGCGGGGACCACAAAGGCCGAACCCAACGTGGCCAGACAGAGGATCAGCGCAATCGTCGCCAGCTTGAAGAGCGCCTCCCGTCGCAAACGCCGCTTCAGGGCGGAGACGAACCCGAATACGAGACCGAGCGAAACGTGGACAATCCCCACGGAGACTGCAAAATAGACCGTCGTCATGATCGACTTGCGGCGATCGAAACAGATGGGATGCAAGCCGAGGGCCTCGGCGATCTGCTCACCGAAACACTCACCGAAGAGCCAGCCGAAAAAGACTGTATAGGCCGACGAGATGAGCAAGATCTTGCCGGCGTTCTGGACGTTGGGCCGTTTTCGGAACAAACGGATGATCACGAGCGCCAGGAGTGCAAGGAACAGACCGTATCCCATGTCCCCCAGAATCATGCCAAAGAACACCGGAAAGAAGATGGCCAGAAACGGTGTCGGATCGAAGGATGCATAATGCGGCAGCGGCAGCAGCCTTGCGAAGAGCTCAAAGGGTTTGAAGTAGGGTGGGTTCTCGAGAACCACCGGTACACGCTCGAGATCCTGTTCGAGAATCTCCTTTTCCTCGACCACCACCTGACCGGCGAAGCGGTCGTCCAACGTTTTACGCAGACCAGCCAACTCATCCGATGGCATCCATCCGTAGATGACGAAACACATCTCCGTCTCAAAGAGCGACGCCGATGTCTTGTGAAGCGCGATCCAGTCTGTCAGCCACTCCCGGACTTTCCGATAGATAGGGGCCCATCGCTGCGCGAACAGGGCCGTCTCCTTGTCGGTCGCGGCCACGGCCTCGGCGAGTTCCGTCAACCGCTTTCGGGCCGCCACGATTTTCTCGGCGAAAGGAAGGGCCGCCAGATAGGGCGGCAGGGAAAGCTCGGGAACCTGCTCGCCCTGCAGCACCTCCCGAAGCGGCTCCGCCTTCTCCTTTTCGGTGGCGATCAGCGCAATGAAGGTCCCCGCGGCACGCCGGGCCGTGTGCATGTGAAACCGTTCCCCATTCAGTCGTACCACGACGCTGCGAATCTGCTCCAGCGCCTCTTCCGACTTCACTTCCACGGCCACGAAATCCAGGCCGCCCTCCGGACCCATCTCCTTCAGCAGCGGCTCGGTGTCGGTTAAGAAAGACGCATAGCGGTTGAGCTGCCGCAGTTCGGTCTGTAGGCCGTCGCGACGGCGGATAATCGCTTCACAGGCTTCCATGTGCTTGGGGGCCAGCTTTGCCACCGAGTCGATGGCCACCTGATGCGGCAGGTAGACCTCCCGGATCGAAACCTCCGGAATGCAGGCCAGGATGCCGTCGACCTTGTGGAGCAGCTCCTCGTAGAGCAACCCCTGCGCCAGGGCGTCCTCGTCGTGCACCAGACACCGTACGTGCGGGGCGGCACCGGCGTTGACCCGCTTCAGCAGATCGCTTTCGATCTGCAGGATCCCAAGCTGCTGCACCACCGTCAGAACGTCCAGGAGAAGCGCCTTGGGCCCAATGATTTCAACTTTAGACATCCGGACGATCATCACCCGCCTCCGGTAGAATCCCTCGGATTGCCTGCCGGATGATCTGCTGCAGAGGGGCGTCTTCCAAACTTTCGAGACCATCAATCCGTCGGCGCACAGTCCGCACCGCCTCCGCAGCCTCCCGCTCGGCCGCAGCCTTTGCCTCGGCTTCGGCCCGCCGGGCTCCTGTTTGCACGTCCGCGAGGGCCGACTCCAGGTTGGCCTCTATTTCCTGTTTCTGTTGCACGAGCCAATCCCGGGCTTTCTGCTGCTCTTCGCGCAGCATCCGCTGAATCTCTTTTTCAACCTGGATAATCGATTCGAACGTCTTGGCTTCCATGCCTGGCCTCCCAAAGGAGCGCGTCCAGCGACCCAACGGCAGCTCTCCGCTGAACAAAAAAAGGCCGAACCCCCCATGCTGTCGCCTCAGGCAGTCCGGCCTTTCGAAATACTACCGACAACTGAATACCATCTTCCCTTAGTGCTTCTCATAAGCCATGCATTTCCCGTCTTGTCAAGTACCGAGCGCATGCAGTGCTTCCCCGATTCAACCGGCTGCCGACAGAAGCCCTTTGAGCAACCCGGCGGGATGGACTCTTCCCACGCCCATGGGCCACTCCAATTCCCGCTTGTCACAGATCGTGCAATGGTTGAAGAGCCGCCGCATATCGTCCCGAAGGGCGTCGTCGATTTCTTTCGACCGGCTAATCCTTTCCATGAGATTCATGGACCACAGTATCCGCCCCCGGATCCGCTCGGCCTGCGCGCGGGCGAGCACGCCGTACTTCTCTTTCAGGGTGAGGAGTTTCAACGCGCCGTGGTAGGTAGCCCGCACGATCTCGTCACGGGACATCCACGCGGTCTCGTAGTTGAGACTGTCCCGCCAGCTGGGGGCCAACAAGGCATCCCGGTGTTCCCGCAGGGTGCGGAAAAGTAGCCGGTAACCATACTGCTCCGGCGCTTCGAAAATGGGACTGCCGGGATCAATAAAGGGCGCCAGGGGAGCCAGCATGGGCAGAAGTCTCCCGTCCCGTCCATAGCGCTCCAGCAGCATACCGCAGTACCCTACCGTCTGCATGACCGACGCGTAGTCCTGGTGAGGCAGCCCCACCATGAAGAATAGATCGAGGCGGCCACAGCCGCCGGCCAGCAGCGCGGCGATGGCCTTTTCCAGCGTCCCGTTATCGTACGCCTTGCCGAAGTGCTTGCGGATCTCCGGGTCATGGGACTCGGGAGAGATCTCCACATTGAATCGACCCACGGACGCCTCCACGCGGCGTATGAGCGCCTCCGACGGTGGCTCGAAGAACTCCAGGGCCAGTTCGTTGGACACGGGCGCCTCTTGCATGGCGTTCAGAAAACGCTCGGCATACGCCTCGCCTGACTGCAGGAGATCCCCAATGACCATGATGGGCGCCCCGGTGTAGGCCGCGGCGTTCCGGACGTCCTCCGCCAGCCGTTCGGGCGAGCGGTAGACGGGCCCGTCGCGCCCGCAGACTCTCTTGAACGCCGGTCGGGAGCCCCCGCAGGAGGCACAACCATGCCCGCATCCACGACAGGAAAACACCGCGGTCACCGGATAGCGCAACCAATACTGGAAGGGGAGATAGCCCGTGGGGTCGCGGTACTTGATCGCCGCCTTCAAGAGATGGCCGTAGTCGAACTCAATGAAATCGAGACTCATAGGGCGGTGCGACATTTGGTTCACGTGCACGCTCCCGTCAGGATCCCGCCACACCAGATTCGCCACAGACCCATAACCGCCTTGACGCCGGATGGCCTCCATGAGCCGTCGCAGGGGCTCTTCGGTGCTATCGCCCCGTACGATAAAATCAACGGCGGGGTAATCGCGCATGATCTCCCGGTAATAATAGGTGGCCGACAGCCCACCCAGAATGACGGGCTTTTCGGGATGATACTGTTTCACAAGCTCTGCCAGACTGAGGCTACCGTCCGCATGGGTCAGCCAATGGAAATCAATGCCGAAAGCCAGGGGACGCAAGCCCGCGATGAATTGCGCCGGACTGAACGATGCGCGCCGCAGCATTTTGAGCGCCAGGTTGACGATCCTAACGGAGATCCCATGGTGGTGGAGATACTCCGAAAGCGACAGAAACCCGATGGGATAGATCTCGAAGATGGACGACGACGGGACAACATCGCTGATGGGGCCCGGAAAAATCGGCTCTTCCCGGAAGCGCAAGACGCTGGGTGGGTGAAGCAGAATCAGATCCGGTTGGGGCATGGCCTGACCACCTCCCGAAAGGTCTGTTGCACCGCCGCGTCCGCCACCAAATCCGCCACCTCTTCCAGCAAGCGGAAGAGCGTCTCCGATGCTCTACGAACAACAGGCGGCGGGACGGCGGGCATCCGAGCGGAGCGGCAGATGATACGGGTCTCCAGGTTGTATAGCTGAAGGACCGTGGCGAGAATCTGGTGGAAATCGCTGCGGGTATATGTGCGCTGCACCGCCTCCTCGAAGGAAACCTCCCCTTCCCAAGCGTGAAAGAGGTGGCCGATCTCCTTCAGGATGAGCTCGATCCGACGGACTCGCACGGGTTCGATTGCGCCGTAGTCGACATGCACCGCCAGCGACAATCCCTTGATCCTGCGCAGAAAAGCCCGGTCCACAACCTTGGTCTTTTCAAAAACAGCGAGGGCCTCAACGCTATCGACGGCGTCCCCCCGGCCGAAGAGGCGCGCCCCGTGTTCGATGATGATACGGTCCTTGTCCGTCTCTTTCCGGACGTTTGCATCCATGAAAACCGACAGGAAAGGATGCAGCAGACGCATCAGGCGGCGATGCCTCTCGAGGTGCCGCACCGCGCGTCGGCTGAAGGCACGCAGCAGCGCCCTGTCTTTCCGGCAGACCACAGCGACTCTGTCATCTTCGCGCTTCATAGGCCGTCGCCACCCCCCAGGTCATCGGATGCACCCGAACCTGCGAAAAACCGGCTGCTTCGATCACCTGTTGGAATTCAGCAACCGAGTAGAACCCGTAGATCGATTTGGGCAGATACCGGTAGGGTCCGTCCAGTTTTGTCACGAGCCGGGCGACATACGGAATGACGCGAAAGAGATAGAAGCGATAGAGGCTCAGAAACCAGGGAGGCTCCGGGCGGGTCAGCTCGAGGCAGACAAACCTTCCGTCTTGCTTGAGGACTCTGCGGATTTCCCGCAGGGCCCGAGCCGTGTCGGTAATGTTGCGCATCCCAAAGGCGACGGACACCACGTCAAAAGTACCGTCTCGAAAATCGAGCGCCTTGGCGTCTTGACACGAGAAAGCGACACGCCCCGCGTGCCGCCGATTCCAGCGGCGAGCCTTCTCGGACGCGATGGCAATCATCGCCTCGCAGAAGTCGACACCGTTCACCGAACCCGCCGAGTCGACGTTTTCCGCTATGAGGAACACCATATTCCCGGTACCCGTACAGACATCCAGGATGCGCTCTGCAGGCTGAACCTGCGCCAGCTCGACGAGCCGTCGACGCCAGAAGTTGCAGATCCCGAGACTGAAGAGGGAACTGAGTGCGTCAATGCGGGGGGCGATGGACGAAAAAAGATTCCGGATGTAAAGATCCCGCTTCCCGAGAGAGCAGGGCCCAACGGGTCTGCTCGGGGATGCCGGCATGCGCCCCTCGGCCACGGCCCTCCGGGGCACACCCTCCTTGAAATACATCTAAGGCTCCATCACGCTCGTGCGGGTGGTCGGCCTTCTCAGGTGCGCGTCTTGGCTACGCCGCCACCTTGTGCATGAGCGTCTTGCAAATGTCCGCAAGCGTCAAGATCCCCACCAGCTCATCCCCGCGCACAATGGGAAGCTGCTTGATGCGCCTGAGGATCATAATCGATCCGGCTTTACAGATGGGTGTCTCTTCGTCCACACTCACCGCCGGCGAACTCATGAGATCGCCTACTTTCATCTTAGTGACCTTGTGGATCCTTTCTTCGATGTACTCAAAATCCATCAGGTATTTCTCGTCTTCGAAGATCTCCGGATACCGGGGCAGAAT
This sequence comes from uncultured Nitrospirota bacterium, assembly GCA_947259355.1. GTDB lineage: Bacteria > CG2-30-53-67 > CG2-30-53-67 > CG2-30-53-67 > CG2-30-53-67 > CALZGC01. Next base: position 7,028 of record CAMYMF010000001.1, read on the forward strand.
CGATTTGAAGATATCATCGCTGGTGATCACGCCGACCAACCGACCATCCTCGAGCACAGGCACCCCGTTGATCTCATGCTCCTCGAGGAGATCGCCGCACGCCTTGAGGGACATCTCCGGGGTCACAGTCACCACATTGCGGTGCATGATCTCATTGACTTTCATGATTCGACACCTCCTTTCCTGATAACCGTCTATACGCTGTATTTCAAGACTTCGGACATGCCGCTATCTCGTCGATACGGCGTAAAAGTGCAATAAATGTGCCCAGGGTATCCACTTGGACTGTAACTATCGGTATTTCATGGGGAATCGGGCCAACCCATCCGCCCGGTTCTGTACAAATTCCGTGGCAAATTGTCCCAAGAAAGCAATGATTGTCGGCGCAAGATTCATGAAATCAAAGCGTTATCTTCTTTTGGCAAAGTGGGCCAAACCGTGCCAATCGGGAACAAATGACCGCCTGTATCGGGTCTTTTCGCAGTTCCTGCCCACGTCCGGAAGAAGGGCTGTCGGGTATTACTGGACCGGCAGAGCGCAACCGTCCCCGGGCCGGTGCCAGCCCATCATGCTGCAAAGAGCGATGATGCCATCGAATGACCGGCAACGCGGCACGGCGCGCCGAAGGGGCGCGGGGCGGATCTTCCGCCTTGCCTTGATTTTCCCTGGCAATTATAATACCCTCCCCTCACCTCGAACGCGATCCGGACGCAAGGAGATCCGTAATGAAAGACCAGAAAACGGACAAAACGCCCGGCAGTACTGGGGCCCGGGCATCCGATTTTATCCGCGACATCATCGCCCGGGACTTGAAAGAGAACAAATATGGGGGCCGCGTGCACACCCGGTTCCCGCCGGAACCGAACGGGTATCTGCATATCGGCCACGCCAAATCGATTTGCCTGAATTTCGGGGTTGCCGCTGAAAACAAGGGCGGTCTGTGTAATCTGCGCTTCGACGACACCAACCCGATCAAAGAGGAAGCCGAATACGTCGCGGCCATCAAGACCGACGTTCGATGGCTCGGTTTCGACTGGGGAGACCGGGAGCACTATGCCTCGGACTACTTCGAGACCCTCTACGAGTATGCTGTGAAGCTGATCCGAAAGGGACTGGCTTACGTCGACGACCTGACGCCGGATGAAATCCGGGAATACCGCGGCACGCCCACTGAGGCCGGACGGAACAGCCCCTACCGAGACCGTTCCAATGCGGAGAATCTCGATCTGTTCCAACGGATGCGGGCGGGGGAGTTTCCCGACGGATCCCGGGTGCTTCGCGCCAAGATCGACATGGCCTCTCCTAATCTCAACCTGCGGGACCCGGTGCTTTACCGCGTCCTGCATGCCGCCCATCACCGGACCGGCGACGCGTGGTGCATCTACCCCATGTACGACTTTGCCCACGGGCAGTCCGATTCCATCGAAGGGATCACCCACTCCCTCTGCACGCTAGAATTCGAGGACCACCGGCCCCTGTACAATTGGTTCCTCGATGCGCTCGAGATCTATCACCCGCAGCAGATAGAGTTCGCCCGCCTCAACCTGAGCCATACCGTCATGAGCAAACGCAAACTGCTGCAGCTGGTGGATGGCGGACACGTGGAGGGTTGGGATGACCCGCGCATGCCGACGCTCTCCGGTCTTCGCCGGCGAGGCTACACGCCCGAGGCGATCCAGGGTTTCTGCGAACGGATCGGCGTGGCCAAAAGGGACAGCCTCGTCGACATAGCCCTCCTGGAGCATTGCCTGCGGGAAGACCTTAACCGCCGGGCCCCGCGGGTCATGGCCGTTCTGCGTCCCCTGCGAGTCGTGATCGAGAACTACCCGGAAGATAAAGAGGAAACACTGGAAGCCATTAACAACCCCGAAGATCCGGGCATGGGCATCCGTTCGGTACCCTTTGCACGGACCCTGTACATTGAGCAGGATGATTTCATGGAGGATCCGCCGAAAAAGTTCTACCGGCTGGCCCTGGGTCGAGAGGTACGGCTGCGCTATGCCTATTTCATCACCTGCGTCGGCGTGGAGAAGGACGAGAAGGGTGAAGTCGTGACCCTGCACTGCACCTATGACCCGGCCACCCGGGGCGGTGATGCGCCGGACGGACGGAAAGTCAAGTCCACGCTCCACTGGGTGGCCGCCTCCCGGGCCATTGCCGCGGAGGTCCGCCTCTATGATCATCTTCTGAGCAAGGCCGATCCGGCCGAGGAGATGGACGGCGGAGACTTTAAGAATGCCCTGAATCCCCGGTCGCGGGAGATTCTCAACCCCTGTTATCTGGAGCCTTCCCTGGCGGATGCGTCTCCCGGAAGTCTGTATCAATTCGAGCGGCTGGGATACTTCTGCGTGGACCCAGACTCATCGCCGAATCGGCCCGTCTTCAACCGCAGCGTTACCCTGCGGGATAGCTGGGCCAAAATCCAGAAAGGCCGGATGCGGAAATAGGCTGGCTTCAGGTCAGTCTACCCCCAAGCCCTCCAGAATCGTGCGAGCACGGCGGAGGGCGTTTGCGTGCACCTCGCCTCGGCCGGCGTCTCCCGCCGCCGTCTCGATGAAACAGCCCAGGTCCCGGCGGATGTCCCGGCGATGTCGCCCTGCAGTCTTCCCGTCGATCGGCCTCTCCGCCTGCAGTTTCTGCCCCCCCTCCAGAAGTCCTTCCGGAAAATACCAGTCCTTGAACCAGGTGTATCCCAGCCGAAAGAGCTCAAAACCCAAGCGGGTGGCCGGCGGCGGCACATCGTATTGCAGGGCCTGCGCCGTTTCGGGATCGTAGTGATACTCGACGAACAGATCCTCGCCGGGGCCGAGATGCGCCGAGAAGTGAGCGAGCAGTACCGCTTCCGGGGCCGAATGACAGAAGGCGATCCGCTCACCCCCGAGACGCACGCCATCCCGAATACCAAACCATTCCACCCAGGGCCGGTAGTGGGGCTTGCGGCCATAGAAGACTTTCGCAACCAGCAGCGCTGCTTCGTCATCACGCGATCGGAGTACGATGGCCACGTTCACCTCGTCGGCAAAACGCCCGGTGACGACCTCCCGGGCATGGAGCGTCAGCTCCTTTACCGCGATGCCTGCGACCAGTTGCTGTACGGCGTCCTGCAGCATGGCTCGGATTGGCGCTTACGCCTCTCGTTGGAATCGGGCGGCGAGTTTGTCCATCAGTTTGGGCATGGTCGTATACTCCAGATCCTCCAGCCCGAGACGGTGAGGCTCAAAGGGGCCGTGTGCTCTCAGGTAATTTGCAATTTCATTGGCCTTTTTCCGCGCTTCGTCGAAGGCCGGATCGTCGAAAAGATCCCGGGGGCCCACGAGTTGTCCGTCGGCCACCTGGAATCCGGCCGCAATCACCCGCGGCGGTCCGTCGAACCGAGACGGGTTGGCCTGCTCGAATGAGACCGGCATGAGGGGGCCATTGTGGGAGCCCCGCATCCAGCCCTCGACGATGTGGGGAAACGCAAAGGGCTCCAGGGCCTCACCCACGGCTGGAAAGCCGGACTGGCATCGCACAATGACCACGGGATCATCCTTGCCGACATACTTTCCGGCGATCAAGCTCAGCTTTTGCGTCGAGGCGCAGGCTGCGATCTCTCCGTCCTTGCGGTAGATCTCGTGAATCATGAAGCGTCGCGGGGCCCCAATGAACATGAGCAGATCATAGAGATCCTCGGGACAGGAGAACTCAATGGATCTGTTCTCGAAAACGTCGACAACCTTGAATCGAAACCCTTCGTGCATGGTGGGATCGATGATCAGGCCGGCGGTGTTGAAGGGGTTGGCAAAAATCTGAAACAGCGGCAGGTTCCACGCGCCCGGTGAGGTCTTGTCGGCCATGAAGACAATGACGGGATCACTCTTTCTCTCCTGAAATTCGATCTCCGCCACGCCGGGCCCCATCCCCTTGATGGTGCCCGAAAAGGCATCTTTCAGAAGGTCCTGACCCGCCCCATAAAGCTTCAAACTCTTGGCAATCTCGGTGCACTCGACGAACAGGTCCCACGCCAGCTTGTGGATCTTCTCGTTGTCGGGGCCTTCACCGTGCGTCATGATCAGTTCCATGTCGTCACCACACCGGGTGACATGAAAATCGGAGAGCCCCCCCTTCGTCTTCACCTTACCCAGCCGTTGCCGCGCAGCCTCCATCATGTCCGGATGAACGCTGGTGTGGCCTACGAGCCCGCCGACGTCGGCTTTGATGACACTGAGTGTGATCTTATCGGCCATGATACACCTCCCTGTTGTGAACGGGTGGATGCCACTGAGGCCGTGGGCGCCTCCGCTGCCCTCAGTCGGCCACTCGGGAGGCAAGACGCCTTGAAGCGGCCGTCCTCTGGGAAAGGGTGGATCCAGGCTCCGAAACCTCTCGGCATGACGGATGGGTAACCAGTAACGCCACGACACTACCGCAAAACACCCGGGCTGTCCAATCGGTCGGGCAGCGATTATCGCAGGCACCGCCTGCGCGGTCAGACGGAATGTGTGACTTCCAGGGTTCATGGAAGCCGGGCCAGAAACCGCTCGATGTCGTCTTCGGAGTTGTAGAAATGCGGTGAGATGCGAATGCCGCCCCCCCGAACGGCACAGACGATCTGCCCCTTTGAGAGACGCTCGAAAAGGGCCGCATTGGTGTGGTGCCCGGAACGAAAAGTGAGAATGCCTGAGCGCGTCCCATCGTCCATGGGAGAGAGGATTTCGTAGTCCTTTTCACGCAGCCCGGCGGCCGCCAGGTCGGTCAGCGCCCGGACCTGCCTCCAGATCCGCACCAGGCCCACCTCCTCTAGGAGATCGAAGGCGGCGCCCAGGGCCAGAATCCCCATGAAGGGGGCACTCCCCTCCTCGAACTTGCGGGCATCGTCCCGGAGGGTGAAGTCCAGGTCCTCGAACACGAGGGCGTTCTTCACACTGTGCCAGCCGACGATCACAGGGTGCACTCGGTCCATCACCCGTCGCGACAGATAGAGAAAGCCGATCCCTTCAGGAGCCAAGAGCCACTTGTGCCCGTCGGCTGCGAGAAAGTCTACGGAGAGACTGGAGAGATCGATGGGCAGGCATCCGACGCCCTGAATTCCATCTACACAGAACAGAACGTCCCGCTCACGACAGAGTGACCCGAGCGCCGCCAGGTCATTACGAAACCCGTCCTGGTATTCGACCCAACTGAGGCTGACGACCCGGGTACGCCCATCCATGCACGTCCGTACATCGTCGATGCGAATTTCTCCTCCCCGCGGCGACACCAAACGGGTTTCCACTCCCCGCCGGTCTAAATTCATCCAGGGATAGACGTTCGCTGGAAACTCGCAGGCGGCGGTGACCACATTGTCGCCGACACGCCAGTCGATCCCTTCGGCCACCAACGACAGCCCATGGGAGGTGCTGCGAACAAACGCGATCTCATCTCTGTGCGCGCCCAAAAATCGAGCAATGGTCTCGCGTACCGTCTCACCCCGGCGCACGAGTTTTTCGATTCCCAGAATGCCCCAGCGTGCGCTCAGCTCCAGAAAAGATTCCACGGCCTCCTTCACGCGCAGCGAGATGGGTGCCACGCCGGCATGATTGAGATAACTCAACGCCTCTGTGACAGGGAAGAGGGGGCGATAATCAGAGAGTTGGGATCGTGCCATGGGATTGGACCTCAGAAGTCACGAATAAATCGTGCGGCGTAACTGCGGACTTGTTTTCCGTTGAGTACATGAAAACGCCGTAAGCGCTGGATGGTCTGAAGGGAGAATCGACTCAAGGGGATGTGGATGATCTTCTTTTTGTACCTTCGGGCAATCTGCCGCCATCGAAGCAGCGGCGGACCGGGAGAGACCACCGTGATGTGGGGCTCGGAGGTGTGAAAGAGCGCACCCGCAAGAAGCCGCTCCTCCAGCGTGCGCGCAAAGGCGAACCTTTCGTCCTCCCAGACATTCGGAATCGGCCGGGGCGGGAAGAGGAGAAAACAGCCGCCATAGGTGGCCTCGCCGATTCCCGGGCCGATCATATTCTGCAAATAGGGGGTGGCATAGAAGCAGAGGGTCGACTCCTGTTCGTGTTCGGCATACCAGGTCTGCTGCCAGGAGTATTTCTCGGGCCGGGCAGGCCGCTCGAAAACCAGGACCACCACCTCAATGCTGCCTCGGGACGGCGGAATCTCTTTCACGTAGATCTCTCCTTCGTACCAGTGACGCAGGGTCTCGCGAATGTCGATGCCGTCTTTGACGGAGGTGGTGAATTTTTCCGAGCGGGCGAGGCCCTCCCCGATGAGCGCTTTGGCCTGTTCCCGCACATGGAGATTGAAGCTCTCGATCCTATGGTCTTCGGGTGTCCAGGAGCACTGCCCGAAGGGGTCCCAGAGATGCTTCCAAATCTGCTGCTTTCGCACCTCCGGTTGCGGCTTCAGCGGCAGGGTTCGCCAGACCTTCTGTTCACCAGCGAGACGATTCTTGCAGAACAACACCTCGCCGTCGGCCAGTTCTGCATGTTCGACCCCAAAGGCCACGGCGTCGTAGCCCTCTCCATCATCTGGTTGGTATGGATAGTCCCGGGCCGTCTCCACGAGGGAGATGGCAAAACTGTCCCCGCCAATCTGCTTCGCGGCCACGGCGAGGGTGTAGAGGTCGGGCGTCAACCGTCGTTCCAGCAGGGTCAAATTGCGCACGTATTTCAGGTAGCGGCGGAGCACCTGCGGGTTGAGGTGGTGATGGGTCAACTCATGCTCCCTTTCCCATCGCCGTCGGCTCTCCATGAGAAGCTCCTTCACCCCGTCGATGGAGAGATTGGCATCGGAGGTCAACTCGGCCCGGCTCTTCTCGTGCAGGTAGGTAATATAGGGCATCTCCCCGAGCATAAAGAAGAGCGTCCTGGGGGTGACAGTACAAAGACGGGTCGTCCCGGCCGGTCGATCCGGTTCGGGCGCCGACGTCTCGCTACGGATGGCCTCCCGCAGCCAGGGCCAGTCCAGGGCGGAGCAAAGACAGAGGACGTTCTCACACTCTCCCGTCAGCGCCTGCACCCGCGACGCCATATGACGAATGCGAACGGCCCGCTGGCTCTCCGGTGGCGGCGGTGCAATACTCGGCAGCAACACAGCCATAAACCGCTCGGCGGGAATCCGTTTCAGCGCATAGGCATCGGGGAAGCTCCCCTCGTAGACCTCATAGGCCGCCACTTCCCTGTCGACGAAACGGCAGGGAATATACTCCTGGAGTGCCATGCGGATTCCCATGATCATCCCCTGGCACGGATCGATGGGGACATAATTGATGGCGTTCTTCGGACTGTCTTCGCGCTGTATCACGACTGAGATTTCAGGCAGGTGGTCGATACCAGCAAGCACGCCCTCTTCAAAGGAAGGCGGCAAGGCGACGGCCAGACAATCGTAGTGACCATTGAGGATGACGGCCCGAACCTGCTGGGCGTAATCGGCACTTTCGTGAATCACGGGGAAGAGCGTGAGGGTTTCGCCCAACCGGAAGAACTCGTTCTGCGCTGAGGCGGTCATGGGTTTGCCCGGTTAATCCCGGTCCGGATGAAGGGGATCCTCCTCCCCGAAAAAGAAATCCCCCAGGCTGAATGATGTCGGTTCGTCTCCGAAGCTCTGCCGTTTCTGATCGGCCAACCGATCGAGATCCAAGGCCTCCTCGCCGAGCACCCGCTCCACTGACTCCCGCCAGGCGCGGTCCTTGGACAGGGGATGGTCGCTCTCCTGGCTCAACCGTTTTAGGGCGTAGCGTACAATCTGAATCCCGTCCCTCGGCGAAAAATCGAGGTTCAACGTATGGGAACGAGCCAGAAAATCGACGGTCATGCCCAGGATCTGCTCATCGGCGAAAGGAAGATGATAGCGCAGGATGGCCTTCTCCTCGTCCCTTTCGGGGAAGCCGAGCTGCAAAGTTGGGTGTAGTCGGGAGAGGATATAGTCGGGGACCTCAAAGGTCGACTCGTCCTCATTCATGGTGACGCAACACCGAAATTCGGGATCGGCATGGATGGTGATACCGGCCACGATGGATTCGGTGTAGCGGCGGTAATCGAGCAGCGGCGCCAGGGAGGCCCAGCTCTTTTCATTCATCCGGTTCCCCTCGTCCAGCACACAGATGCCCCCGGTCAACATGGCGCTGACCAGGGGGGAGGCATGGTAGACAATCTTCCCGGCCTCGGAAAGAACGGGTGTGACCAGCAGGTCCTCTGGACGGGTGTCGCTGGTACACTGATAGATGTAGAGAGGCTGTTGGCGGACGCCTGCGGCCGCCATGGCCAGGGTGGTCTTGCCGGTCCCCGGGAAGCCGGTAATCCTGGGGGACAGGGGGAGGTCCTTTTCGTCAACTACGAGCCAGCAGGCCAGTAACTGGCGCAGGATCTCCGTCTGGCCGATCCAGCGGATCCGGTTCGCCACGGGGTGGCTCAGATGGAGGCGGACCCCCTGTACCTCCAGGCTCTGTTTGGGTGATTCCTGCTTTGCCATCTTTCTCCCTTACAAACGGTAGATGCCGTTCATGGCCGCCAGTTTGTAGGCATCGGACAGGGTCGGGTAGTTGAAAACGGTATTGACAAAATAGTCGATGGTGGCGCCGAAGGTCATAACCGCTTGCCCGATATGAATCAGCTCCGTCGCCCGCTCACCGATGATGTGAACGCCCAGCAGTTTTCGCGATTCGCGATGAAAGAGAAGCTTGAGCATGCCGTAGTCCTCTCCGATAATCTGTCCCCGGGCAACCTCTTTGAAATAGGCCTGACCGATTTCATAGGGGATGGCCTGTTCGGTCAGGCTCTCTTCCGTTTCTCCGATCATGGAAATCTCGGGAATGGTATAAATGCCGTAGGGGAGCCCCCCTCTGATGCCGGGACTCGGGCAAACCTCCATGAGCGCGGCGCACATGGCCAGGCGCCCCTGCTCGAGCGAAGTGGAGGCCAGACCGGGACCGCCGATCACATCGCCTGCGGCATAAATGTTCTCCACACTGGTGCGATAGTCTTTGTCAACCTCAATGCGACCCCGTTTGCCGAGCCGCACCCCCACTTGCTCCAGATTGAGCCCATCGGTGTTCGCGTTCCGCCCGAGTGTAAAGAGCAGCTTCTCAGACACCACCTGCTTGCCGCTCTTAAGATGCGTCACCACCCGTCCCGGGCGCTCAATTTCGATTCGATCCATCTCTTCGCCCAGTCGCAGGACCACGCCGGAGTGACGCATCCAGTAGGAGAGGGAATTGACGATCTCCGCATCGGCGAACCCGAGCAGCCGGTCGTCCCTTTCGATCACCGTCACGCGGGTGCCAAGGCAGGCAAAGACCGATGCATACTCGCATCCGATCACCCCGCCGCCGACCACCGTCAGGGAGTCGGGGATGGTATCGATCTTGAGGATGGTGTCGCTGTCGTAGACGTGCTGCATGTCAAAGGGGACCTCTGCAGGGCGGCGGGGCCGGGAACCGACGGCGATCAAAATCACCTCCCCTCGATAGTGCTCGAGGCGATCTTCATGGTCTCTCACGGCCAGCGTGTGGCGGTCCTCGAAGGAGGCTTCACCGTAAACGATCTCCACCTCGCTGCGGCCGAACTGGTCGATGATCACTTCGGTCTGGTTCTGGATCACGGAGTTCTTGCGATGCATCAGTTCCTGAAACTGGACTTTCTTGCCGAGGGCATACTGAAAACCGACGATCACCCGTTGGCGCAAGCCAGCCAGGTAGAGGGCCGTCTCCCGTAGCGTCTTGCTCGGGATGGTACCGGTCTGAAGGCCCGCGCCGCCGATGAAAGGCTCCTTTTCCAGCACCGCGACATGCCGCCCCAGTTTGGCGGCCTGCACAGCGCCCTTCTGGCCTGCGGGCCCCGAACCGATCACCAGAACATCGTATTGCTTCATGAAGTGGTTCCTCCAAATTGATGCTCTGCATGACCCAACGCCGCGTTGGCGGGTCCCATTGCCCCCGGCTTTCGAACCGGACAGGACATGCCGCCGACACGGCGCGCCGTAGATCCTGCAAAAATGTTCTTTTACTATACTGAGGGCGCTGGTGGATTGTCAATTCTCATAGAGCAGGTGCTCCGCGCGCAGGTTGAGGAAGGACTCAAGGGACGTCTGCCAGTCGTCTTCTATGGCGCCGGGATCGTCCAGTCCCTCCAGTCGTTCCCGGACGGCCCTGTCGCCCAGCAGAATATCGATGGGAAGCTTCTCGTGCTCGTATTCATACGGCGGGGGCCGCCACGCAAAGGCCTCCGGCCAGAGAGACTGCACCGCGTGCAAGATGCAGAGGGTGGTCCGGTAGGGACGGAAGATCTCCCCATCGACGACATGCAGCTGAAACCCGTGGCACACCTCCTGTGCCCACTTGTGAAAGGTCGGGATGAAATGGTGTTCCCGGAAGTGCACTCCGGGAAGTGGATATTGGCGCAGCTGCTCTGCCAGCTGCACACAGTCGATGTAGGGGGCCCCGAACAGCTCGAAAGGCCGTGTTGTGCCCCGACCTTCGGAGAGGTTGGTCCCCTCCAGCAGTACCTGGCCGGGATAGACGAGCGCGGTATCCGGCGTCGGCAGATTGGGCGACGGCATGACCCAGGGCAGCCCCGCCTCATGAAACGGCATGCGCCGTTGCCACCCCTCCATGGGAATCAACGACAGATCGCAGCCGATTCCGTAGGCCTCGTTGAACAGGCCCGCGAGCTCTCCGATGGTCATCCCATGCCGCATGGGGATTGGATAGAGGCCGACAAAGGACGCGAAGGCCGGCTTCAAGGGATTGCCCTCCACGGCCAGGCCTCCTATGGGGTTGGGCCGGTCGAGCACCATGACTTTGATGCCTGCTTCCCGGGCCGCCATCATGCAATAGGCCAGGGTGTACACAAAGGTATAGACCCGCGTCCCCACGTCCTGCAGGTCGATGACGAGCACATCTACGGAATTCAACATGGAGGCCGTCGGTTTTCGGGTCTCCGAATAGAGGCTGTAAATGGGAATGTTCAGTTCTGCGTCGACGGCATGGGGCGACTCGACCATGTTGTCCTGCCGCTCACCGAAAATCCCGTGCTGCGGGCCAAAAAGAGCTGTGAGGCGTGTTCCGAAGCGCCGTGCGAAGATGTGACGGGCATGGATGAGATCGGGGCCGATGGAGGCCTGGTTCACAACCAGACCGATGCGGTACCCAGAGAGTTCCCGGGCGCGATCGGCCCGGATCAAATCCAAACCCGTTTTGACCATGTTTACAACCCACCGCAAGGAATCTCGACGGCCACCAGGCCAGCGAACACCTCTCAGTGCACCACTCGCCGTGGGTGCCGAATGGCCAGTATGGCCGTCCGAAAGCAGCCGACGGCGGTACCTCTGCGTGTTGGGAGGCAGTGCACTCCTATAGCACAGATGAAGCAGTCCTGTCCACCGCAATGAGACCCGTCGCGGGAGCGGCACCCCCGATTGCACGGATGCGGTTTCAGCACAGGCTTCGTGCGAGAGGCCAATGGGGGATCCCAATGCCGGCAGATGCGGCGAGGCGAGGGCCTGCGTCGGTTGCGAAAAACGCTTACCACTCGGTGAGATGTTGGATGGTCACCCGATAAGGTCCGACCAGGTGTGCGTCCCTGAAGTAAACCCGTTTCATATAGTCCAGCGCAAAGGAATAATGCTCAAATCTCTTTGAGAGATCTTCATAGAGTTCGGCTTCTTCTTTCTCAGCCAGTCGATCAAAACGCGAAACTGAGTTGTAGGAGCGTTTCCCCTGATCGGTGTAGTAGTCGAGGGAGGAATTACGCGTCACGAATTCTCTGAAAATGCCTGTCATGAACAGTGTGTAATCCCCGATATGCTGCCGGATATTGCGCTCCCGGAAGGGGTTGAACCGTCCATCGGAAGTATCCAGCGCACCCTGTGCCTCCGACATCATGTCCACGAGGTATTCCAGTCGCTCATGCTGCAAATTCCTGATTCGGTAGAGTTGATCGGTCAACGAAAAACGGGTCAGCAGACTCGAAACATAGTCGGCCACCGTTTGCTCCTGTATCATGAGCTGTTCAAAGCAGAGCTGAGTCAATCGCTGAAAAAACCTTTTCAGGCCGGCCGGCTCGCAATCGTCCTTCATCTTCTCGCCTCCGGGCTCAATAGATAATCCTGTTGCAGTTGAATTTCTTTTATTTTAACATAGTGCCCCATTTGCATCAAACTTTCGCCACCGCACACACCCTGCGGGGTGTGCTTCGGGGTGCCGGCAAGAAAACAGGGAGTGAAAAGATGCGCGATCAGGCAGAGAGATCGACACAGTTGATGAGAGACGACGCTCGCTATATCTGGCACCCCTTTACCCAGATGCAGGAGTACCGGCAGGAGAGCCCTGTCATCATTGAGCGGGCTGAAGGGATCCATCTCATCGACATTCACGGCAGACGATACATGGACGGCGTTTCGTCTCTTTGGGTCAATGTCCACGGGCATGGCAAGCGTGAAATCGACGACGCCATCCGGGCGCAGATAGCGCGCGTCTCCCACACGACGTTGCTGGGGCTGTCCAATGTGCCGGCCATAGAGTTGGCCCGTCAGCTCGTCGAGCGCACACCGGTGGGCTTGGAAAAAGTCTTTTATTCGGACAACGGGTCCACCGCCGTTGAGATTGCCCTGAAAATGGCTTTTCAGTACCATCGGCACAGGGTGGGCCCGGACACACCCAAAACCCGCTTCATCGCGCTCACCCATGCCTACCACGGAGACACCATCGGATCGGTCAGCGTCGGCGGCATCTCGCTGTTCCACAAGACCTTTGAGCCGCTGCTCTTCGATTGCACCTTTGCGCCGGCACCCTACTGCTACCGGTGCCCTCTGGACGCAGAGTACCCGGGATGCGGTATGGCCTGCGCCGACGCGCTGGAAGAGATCGTTCAGCGTTCCCGCGACAGGGCAGCCGCGTTGATTATCGAACCGCTGGTTCAGGGGGCCGCCGGAATGCTGGTAGCACCCGAGGGGTATCTCGCCCGCGTGCGACAGATCTGTACCCGTCATGACCTTCTCATGATCGCCGACGAGGTGGCCACAGGATTCGGACGGACGGGAACGCTGTTTGCCTGCGAGCAAGAAGGGGTCCGTCCCGATCTTCTCTGCCTCGCCAAAGGCATTACCGGCGGGACCCTTCCGCTGGGAGCCACTTTGGCCACAGAGGCCATCTATGATGGTTTTCTGGGTGCCTATGGTGCGTTCAAAACCTTCTTCCACGGACACACCTACACGGGAAATCCTCTGGCCTGCGCGGCGGCCCTGGCCAATCTCTCTCTCTTCGATCCGGTAGAGGTGCTTCCCGGCTTGTCGGGACGGATTGAATACCTCGCCAGGATGCTGGCGCCCCTTCGCGACGATCCCCGGGTGGGAGACGTGCGCCAGAAGGGCTTTATGGTCGGCATCGAGTTGGTGCGGAACAAGGCTACGAAGGAACCCTATCCGCCGGCGGACAGGATAGGACACCGGGTGATCCTGGCGGCCCGGAATAGGGGTCTGCTGATTCGCCCCCTGGGCGACGTGATCGTCCTGATGCCACCGCTTTGCACAGAGAAGGAGGACCTTTCCCGGATGGTCACCATCACGGCCGAAGCCATACGGGAGGTGACCGCGTGACAGCAGTGCACCCTCGGGCTACCCGGGGGACCTCTCGACAAACCGTTCGGGGTAATTGGTAAAGATTCCGTCTACGTGCCACTGGCGGAGCTCCGCTGCCCGTTCCGGAGCGTCCACCACATAGGGATAAACCCGGATACCGCTGCGATGAACGGTGCGAACCATCTCGGCAGTGACGGCATGTTCACTCGGGTGAAAAGCAACGGCCTTCAGTTCTTCGGTGCGCCGCAGGAACGCCGGCCAATCGCCGTGGCCGTTGTAGAGAACACCCAGCTTGACGCGAGGCAGCGCGCGCCGCAGGAACGCCAGCGCCCGATCATCGAAACTCGACAAAAGCACCTGCTCTGTGACCCCCATGCGGAGAATCAACTCGACAACACGCGCTTCCGTTTCACCGCAGCCCGCCCCGTCGGTCTTGATCTCAATGTTCAGTGGGACGGCGGGGGCCACGAGACGGAGCGCCTCGGCCAGAGTTGGGATGGGCTCTCCAACGAATTCGCTGGCATACCAGCCACCGAAATCATACTGTCTCAGTTCTTTCATGGACAATGAATCGAGGCGTATCTTGTGTCCTGCGCATCGCGCAATCGTGGCGTCGTGAGAGAGAACGGGCACCCCATCCCGGCTCAAACGGACATCCACTTCAATCATGTCCGCACGAAGCGCCATGGCCCGCCGCAGGGACGCCAGCGTGTTCTCCGGTGCCGACCCCGATGCACCGCGGTGCGCGATCACCACAAAGGATTTCATTGCCCGCTCCACGCCAGGGCCCTTTGGACTGCCTTCTGCCATCCGGCATAGAGGGTTTCCCGCCGGGGCGCGTCCATGGCGGGCAGAAACCGCTCCTCCAGATTCCAAATCTGCTCGATCTCCTCCAGAGCCTCCCAGAAGCCGACCGCCAGCCCAGCGAGAAAGGCGGCACCCAAGGCAGTGGTTTCCTGGACCTGCGGCCTTTCCACCGGCACATTCAACATATCGCACTGAAACTGCATGAGAAAATGATTGCCCACCGCACCGCCGTCCACCCGCAGACTCTCCACCGGCACACCGGCCTCCGCCTTCATGACATTCAGCACATCCAAGGTCTGGTAGGCAATCGCTTCGAGGGTGGCCCGGGTGATCTGGGCCTTTCCGCTGCCCCGGGTCAGTCCCACGATGGTCCCGCGGGCGTACATATCCCAGTGGGGGGCGCCCAGGCCGACAAAGGCAGGCACCACATAGACCCCGCCGGTGTCTGGAATACTGGTGGCCATTTCTTCGCTCTGATCGGCCGTCTCAAAGAACTGCAGTTCATCGCGCAGCCACTGCACCGCCGCTCCTGCAATAAATATGCTCCCCTCCAGAGCGTAGACAACCTTGCCGTCCAGTCCCCAGGCCACGGAACTCAGCAATCCCTTCTCCGAGGAGACCGGGCTCTCCCCGGTGTTCATGACCATGAAACAGCCCGTTCCATAGGTATTCTTCACCATGCCCCGGCGGAAGCATGCCTGGCCGAAGAGCGCGGCCTGCTGGTCCCCCGCCGCGCCTGTAATGGGAATCGATTGGCCGTCGAAGAGATCGGCGCGGGTGCGACCGAACTCACCGCTGGACGAACGCACCTCAGGCAGCATCGCCCGGGGGATTGTTAAGGCCTCGAGGATCTCCGAGTCCCAGACATGCTCATGAATATTGAACAACATCGTCCGGGACGCGTTGGAGCAGTCCGTGGCGTGAACGGTCCCGCCGGTCAATTGATAAATCAGGTAAGCATCAATCGTCCCGAAGCATAGCTCACCTGCTTCCGCCTTCTCCCGTACGCCCGGCACCTGTTCGAGAATCCACTGGATCTTGGTGGCCGAAAAGTAGGCATCGATGACAAGCCCCGTCTTGGACTGAATGCGCGTCTGCCAACCGTTTCGTTTGAGCCTCTCGCATTCGGGGGCTGTTCTGCGGCACTGCCACACGATCGCGTTGTATACCGGCTTGCCGGTATTTCTGTCCCATACGACCGTCGTTTCGCGTTGATTGGTGATGCCGATTCCTGCGATCTCACGGGGGGACAAACCAGCCCGACGCAGCACGTCCTTCGCCACCTCGAGTTGGCTGGCCCAGATCTCTGCCGGGTCGTGTTCGACCCAGCCCGGCCGGGGATAGATCTGACGGAACTCCTTCTGGGACGTGGCCAGGATTCGTCCCTGTCGGTCGAACAGAATGGCCCGGGAGCTGGTGGTTCCCTGGTCCAGCGACAGAATGGCTTTCTTCATGGCAAACCTCCTTCCGTCCGAGCGTCAGGCGGGGAACGAACGAGACGATGTTCAGGGATGGGCGACATGCCGGCCAGGCAGCCGGCGACCCGTCGAATGATCATCCTGCAGAGGACATTTTCATACGCGTCGGTCACACGCACCGCGACCTTAGGGCCCAATTGACGCTGTGCGCTTCCCCCGAGCATGTCCGCCACAGTCTGATTAACTTTGTCAGGGAGAGCGACCGCGGTCTGGCGCAGCGCCCCACTCATATTGGACCAGGGCCACGGCAACCGTCCCGGCCGTCTCTGAGCGTAGAATACGCGTTCCAAGTGAGACCGGCAAGAAGTGGCCTTGCCCAAGCAATACTCGATCGTTGGCGGACAGGCCTCCCTCCGGCCCCACCGCAAGGCGGATCGATTCCGGATGCGTCACCGCGCGACGAATTCCTTTCAGGCAGCGCAGTGTTTCCTTTTCGTCAAAGTAAAGAGAGAGGGAGGCGTTCGCCCCATGGTCCATGGCCTCGGCGAGGGAGCGGGGCACGGAAACATGAGGGTAGTCCAAACGATTCGCCTGTTTCGACGCTTCCATCGCGATCCGCTGCCAGCGACTCTGCCGCCGGACGGCCTGGGCCTCACCAAAGATTCGGACAGCGTGTTGCATGTAGACAGGCACTATTTCGTCGACGCCCAGCTCTGAGGTCTTCTGAACGAGCCAATCCATTCTCGCGCCTTTCGGAATCGACTGAAACAAGGTGATCCAGGGGCCGGGCCGCTGCGGGAAGGGATGCTGTTTGACGATGGCACACAGCACCTCTCCGTTGGGATATCCTTTGATTTCGACGTCGTAGAGATAGCGGGAGCCGTCGGAGACGCGGAGGTTCTCCCCCGGTTTCATGCGCAGAGCGTGTTGGAGATGTCGGCCGTCGTCCCTGCCGAGAAGCAGGGCATCACCTTGAACCTTGGCGGGATCTACAAAGAAATAGCCCACTGCACCACACCGTCCGGCAGCCTCTGGTCCCCCTGCTCATCCCTGAACTTCGGAGGGCCGCGCAACCTGAAGGGCACACTATTCGAAAAGTCCCTTCACCTTTTCAAAAAAGCTCTTGCTGAGAGGATGAACGTCTTCGCCGCTGATTCGGGCGAATTCTTCGAGGAGTTCTTTCTGTCTGGCATTGAGGCGGGTGGGAGTCTCAACCTGCACGATGAGAATCTGATCCCCGCTACCGCTTCCCTGCAGATGCGGGATTCCCCGGCCCCGCATTATCTGGACAGACCCGCTCTGTGTGCCCGGCTTGATGTCTACCGTTTCTTTTCCCGTGAGCGTCGGCACTTCCACTTTCGCACCCAAGGCGGCCTGCGTTATACTCACAGGCACTTGACACAGAATATTGCTGCCTTCCCGGGTGAAGAATTCGTGATCCCGGACACGAATGACCACATACAGGTCCCCCCGGGGGCCCTGGTTCCGTCCAGCCTCTCCCTCTCCGCTTAAGCGAAGACGCGTTCCCGTTTCAACACCGGCGGGGATCTTGACCGAGATCATTCGGCTCACCTTGGTCTGCCCGGTACCACGGCACCTTTTGCAGGGGTGGGTGATAACAACCCCCTCCCCCTTGCATTGCCCGCAGGGACGGCTGATGCTGAAAAACCCCTGTTGATAACGTACCTGACCGCTCCCACCGCACGTCTCGCACGTCTCTGGGGAACGCCCCCCCTCTGTGCGCCGGCCGCGGCAGTCCCCGCAGGTCTCCATTCTCGGTATCTCGACCTGCGTTTCCAATCCTGTGGCGGCCTGCTCGAATTCAATCTCTAAGGTATAGCGAAGATCGGCACCCCGCTGGGCGCGCCGCGCGCGAGGCTGCGCAGTTCCACCGAAAAAGTCACTGAAGAGGTCACCGAAGATATCGCCGAAACCGCCAAACCCTTCCGAGTGAAACCCGCCGAAGCCCTCGGCCCCTACGGTATGACCAAATTGGTCATAGGTGGCCTTTTTCTGGGGATCGGAGAGCACCTCATAGGCTTCGCTGATTTCCTTGAACCGGCCTTCCGCTTCCCGGTCATCGGGGTTTCTGTCCGGGTGGTATTTCAAGGCAAGCCGTCGGTAGGCCTTTTTGATTTCCGTATCGGAGGCATTCGGATTAACTTCCAGAATCTCGTAATAATCTTTTTTCAAAGCCATAGATCATCTGCTGGACAGGCCGCACGGTGCGTGGTTTCCGGAGGCTGGTTTCAGATAGGACTATCTGCCGTTTCTCACCGGATCGGGATCCTCCGAAGTCTCGAACCCAGGCTTTGAATCGGAAGCGGGCTCCCGGTAGAGCTGCTCCGAAAACTTATACGTTCGTGCGCTCAACTCCTGGTTGGCCTTACGAATTTCCGCGACGTCTGAGCCGTTCACCGCCTTCCTTGCACGATCGAGCGCCTTCTCGATGATGGCCCTTTCGCTCAGATCGATTTTATCGCAAAACTCTCTCATGGTATTGGTCGTTGAATAAATGAGTGAGTCGCAGGCATGACGGGCTTCGGCGAGCTCTTTCTGCTTCCGATCTTCTTCTCCATGCTGCTCTGAATCCTGGACCATCCGCTGAATTTCCTCCTCGGACAACCCGCTGGAGGCAACGATCTTGATGGACTGCTCCTTACCGGTCCCCTGATCTTTTGCCGATACATGAACGATGCCGTTGGCATCAATATCAAAGGTCACCTCAATTTTGGGGACCCCCCGCGGCGCCGGAGGAATTCCAACCAGTTCAAATCGTCCCAACGATTTATTGTCGGCAGCCATTTCCCTTTCGCCTTGAAGAACGTGCACACTCACGGCCGGTTGGTTGTCCGACGCTGTTGAGAACACCTGACTCTTGCGGGTCGGAATGGTGGTATTGCGCTCAATGAGCCGGGTAAACACCCCGCCAACGGTCTCAATGCCCAGAGACAGCGGCGTAACATCCAGAAGAAGGACGTCCGCCAGCTCCCCTTTGAGAACGCCGCCCTGAATGGCAGCTCCCATGGAAACCACTTCATCCGGATTGACACCTTTCCGGGGCTTCTTGCCAAAGATTCTCTCCGCCGTTGTCTGCACCAAGGGCATGCGCGTTTGGCCGCCCACCAAAATGACCTCATCGACCGCATCGGCACTGAGGCCCGCATCCTCCAGGGCTTGGCGGCAGGGCGCCTCCGTGCGCTCTACCAAATCTCTCACCAGATCTTCCAGTTTGGCCCGGGTCAGTTTGATATTCAAGTGCTTGGGACCGCTCGCATCAGCCGTAATGAAAGGGAGATTGATCTCAGTTTCTACGGTGGCGGAAAGCTCGATCTTGGCCTTCTCCGCCCCCTCCTTGAGCCGCTGCAGAGCCATCTTGTCTCGCCGAAGGTCAATCCCCTGGTCACTTTTAAATTCCTTGGCGAGGTAGTCGATGATTCTCAAATCGAAGTCCTCACCGCCCAGGAAGGTGTCGCCGTTGGTCGATTTAACCTCAAAGACACCTTCCCCCATTTCCAAAATGGAGATGTCAAAAGTGCCGCCCCCGAGATCATAGACGGCGATCAATTCATCCCGCTTCTTTTCCGTGCCGTAGGCCAAGGAGGCTGCTGTGGGCTCATTGATGATGCGGAGCACGTCGAGCCCTGCGATGCGGCCGGCATCTTTGGTCGCTTGACGCTGACTGTCATTAAAGTAGGCCGGTACTGTGATCACCACTTCCGCGATGTCCTCGCCGAAATAATCCTCGGCGGTCTGTTTCATCTTCTGCAGAATCATAGCGGCAATTTCTGGCGGGCTGTAGTCTTTGCCCCGAATGGAAACCAGCACATCGCCGTTGGGAGCCTCTTTCAGTGCAAAGGGGAGATCCTTCATGGCCTTCTGAACTTCCAGCGAGCGAAATTTGCGCCCAATGAAGCGTTTCACGGAAAAGACCGTATTCTCGGGATTGGTCACGGCTTGCCGCTTGGCAACCTGTCCAACGAGGCGTTCCCCGCTTTCCGCAAAGGCGACCATGGATGGCGTGGTGCGATTTCCTTCCGCGTTCTCGATAACTTTCGGCTCCCCCCCCTCCATGACAGCAACACAGGAATTTGTGGTCCCGAGATCAATCCCGATGACTTTTCCCATAACGGAGACTCCTCTCACTCATGAATAGCGCAGAAACGGGTGCGCCCAACGAGACTATTTCTCTTCCGAAAGGCCGACATCCGCCTTTGTATCGACTTTCCGGGAGACTTTCACCAATGCGGGCCGCAAAAGCCGATCGTTTAGGATGTAGCCCTTTTGAAACTCTTCGATGACCGTATTGTCCTCATGCTCCTCCGAGTCTTCGTGCATCATCGCCTCGTGGAGATTCGGATCGAAGGGTGCTCCCTCAGCCTGTACTTCCCGAACGCCGTGTTTATCCAGAATGTCCTTGAACTGATTCAGGACCATTTCTACTCCCTCGACCAATCCTTCTGCGTGGCTATTCTTCTTCGATTCGTCGACGGCGCGCTCCAAATTGTCGATGACGCCGAGAAGGGCCTTCACCAGACCTTCGTGGGCATACTTGATAAAATCCGTCTTTTCCTTGACCGCACGTTTCTTGTAATTCTCGAATTCCGCATAAACACGGACAAAACGGTCGTAGTTCTCTTGCGCCTCTCGCCGAAACCGTGAGAGCTCGTCTTCCTGCGTCGCGGCGGTATCGTCGCCTTCCGACCGTTGCTCCGTCTCCGCCTCCGCTGAACGCTCGTCGGTCGTTGTATCGCCGCCGCCCTCAGGCTCGCGCGTATCCCCCAGACCCGACTCTTCGGAAGCGACCTCAGAGCACTCCTCTTCTTGCTGTCTTTCGAAGTCGTCTGTCATGTTGTTCTCTTCTTTCTCCTTCCCTGTTGTCAGCAGTTGATGGACCGACTGAGCAGTTTGGAAGTGTAATCCACAATCGGAATTACTCTGGAATAGTCCATGCGCTTCGGGCCGATAACTCCGAGAGTTCCGATGACCCGGTTGTTGCATTTGTAGTTGGCTGTCACAAGGCTGCAGTCCTCCAACATCCGCAGAGGATTCTCCGAGCCGATAAAAACGAGAACGCCTTCACTGTGCATGCTTCTGTCCAGCAGCTGCACCAGTGTCGATTGCCTTTCCAGCGCCTGAAAGATCCGCTTCATCCGGTCTAGGTCGTGGGCAATGTCCGGATAGCTTAGGATGTTTGCGGTCCCATCCAGATAGACTTGGCTCTCGACAACATCCGCTTCAGAAACTTCGTTGAAGACGAACACCTTATTCAGAAGCTCCCGATACACGCGCACATCGGCTTTCAATTTCCTGACGACCCGTTTGCGAAGCTCTTCCAGGGTGATGCCGCAAAGCTCCTCATTTACACAGGCGGTTAATTCAGTCAGTTCATCCTGTGACAGTTCACCGGCCGCATCGATCGTACGGGTGTGAACAATTCCTGATTTCGAAACCAGAATGACCAACACCTGCGACTGGCTAATCCGTATAAACTCCATGTGGTTGTAGCTAACATTCGATACCCGGGGGCCCATGACAAGGCCGACGTAGTGAGACGCCTGAGACAAAATCTTGGATGTCTCTCTGAGAAGGCAGGTTACCTCGCCGGCGGTCTTGCCCTGCGGATAACTGCGGGCGATCCGCTGCAGGCCCGCAACGGAACGCCGCTTTCCCTTCAGGAGGGAATCCACATAGAGCCGATACCCCTGATCGGTTGGAATTCTCCCGGCGGATGTGTGAGGCTGGGTCACATACCCCAACTCGTCCAATTCCGCCAGAATATTGCGAACGGTCGCTGCACTGAGATGGGGCATGGCGGTCTTCACAACCGCCCCGGAGGATACCGGTTCACCTGTACGGATATAAATCTGTATGAGCGTCGATAGGACTCTATGCGCTCTCGGATTGAGTTCCATGCCTCACCGCTATGTCTGCAACTTATCGGATGTCTGGAGACCGAGGGGTGCGTACGTCGCCTCTGGCACGCGCGACAATAACCGGCATCTCTTCGGAACAGGCTGCTTCCCCGCCGCCTCCGGCACGACATTCATCTCTGCCCTCGCCCGGACTGCCCCACGCCGGGGGGACACCCTTCCCGATAGAAAAAACCTTTTTATTTACTCTATTTTACCCTCACTGTATCAAATAAGTCAATATACCCTCCCATACTGCTCGGGGCGAATTACGTTAAAACAGACCGTCGCTGCTCCCCCTGAAACTCTCGAATGCCTTTGGAACCTCCACGGGGGCCTTGGCATGCATAAGGCCCACAGAACGGCCTTGGTTCAAGGTTGGTAATGTAGCAATGGGGGCGGCGTAGTGTCAAGGCAAAAAGCCATGGGGCGGACAGTGTGTCCTTCCTTAACTGCATGATTTGTTTCTGTTTTTATTTATCTGATGGGTGAGCTCGCCCCTTGGCATGCCGTCACCCTCCGCGGGCCCCACTGCCTGAGAAGAACCAAGCCGAACCTGATAGACGCCAGAATTAACTCGTCGGTCCTTGAAGGCGCTTGTGGGTTGTTGCGCAGATGTGCTATGTGTGGATCCGGTGTGGGGACACCTCGACCGCCCAAACGATCACCGAACAGGGGGGCATCGTCATGACACACCCCGTGGTAGCCATTGTGGGGCGCCCAAACGTCGGGAAATCGAGACTTTTCAACCGTCTCATAGGACAGCGCAGGGCACTCGTGGGAGACCGTCCAGGTGTGACGAGAGATCGGAACTATGCAACGGCCGAATTTGATGAACGGCCGTTTTTTCTGGTGGACACCGGCGGTTTTCACATGGCGCCCACGGACCCCCTCATGGAACAGGTGATTCTGCAGGTCCGAGCTGCTCTGGAAGAAGCCGATGCCGTCCTTTTTGTTCTGGATGCAATCGAGGGTCTGACGCCAATGGACCGCGACATCGACGGTTACCTGCGTAAAGCAAGCAAACCGGTCTTTCACGTCATCAACAAGGTCGATAGTAGCAGACAGGAAGAAGGGGTCTACGATTTCTATGAATTGGGTGTGGAGCATCTCTTCCCCATTTCTGCAGAACATGGCAGGGGCATCGATGATTTGATGCACGCCGTTGTGCAAGGCCTGCCGGCGACGGAGCCTGCCGTTCCCTCTGATGCGACACATGTCAGCGTTCTGGGGAGACCGAACACGGGGAAATCCACATTGATCAACGCGCTCATCGGAGAAACGAGATTGATCGCGAGTCAGACGCCCGGCACGACGCGAGACACCATCGATACACCCTTTATCTGGAACCGCCATGCATTCGTCCTGATTGATACGGCGGGCATTCGGCGCAAGTCAAGAATCACGGAAAAGATCGAAACGGTCAGCGTCATCAAAGCTTTTCAAAGCATCGACCGCTCAGACGTCTGTCTGATTCTCATCGACGCCACGGAAGGTATCACAGAGCAGGATGCAAGAATCGCTGGACTGGTGCACGAGGCAGGTCGCGCTGCCATCGTGCTGGTCAACAAGTGGGATGCCATGCCCCGGGGGTCAGACCGCCGCACCTTTGATAGCGAAGTTCGGCAGCGTCTGAAATTTATGGACTACGCACCGACCCTTTTCATCTCGGCCCTCACTGGAGCGGGTCTCGGAGCTATCCTACCGCTTGCCGTGGAGTTGACGGCGACATCGTGCAAGCAGATCTCCACATCCACGGTAAACCAGGCGTTGAGAAAGGCTGTGTCCGAACACGCTCCGGCTCTCTTCAGAGGTCGGCGGGTCAGGTTCTTCTATGGAACACAGGGCGGCACGAGGCCGCCCACTTTCCTGCTGTTCGTCAATGAACCGAAGGGGGTTCATTTTTCCTATCGTCGGTTCCTCATCAATCGTTTCCGGGAAGAACTCAACCTGCCGAAGGTACCGGTTCGCATTATTCTCAGAAAAAGACGTTGATGGGGTGATTGATGTCCATCGCGGTGCGCAGAACTAGAGCGACGAAGTTCGAACCGTGAAGAAGCAACTCGATTGAGCACACCCCTAAGACCGCCGGAGCACAGTGCCAATGAGGGCCGGATCAACGTCGTCGCGAATCACCACTTTCCCGATCCGTTCAGGAAGAATGAAGCGTATCCGTCCGTCTTGAACCTTCTTGTCGTGGATCATGGCCTCCACGACAGCATGGACGTCCAGCTCCGGTGGGCGGGTGGGAAGACCGATGCGCTCCAGCACCGCCGTCAGACGCTGCACGTCGCGCTCCCGACACACCCCCATGGCACTGGCGATCCTGGCAGCCGCCACCATCCCGATGGCCACCGCTTCCCCATGAATAAATTGGGAATACCCCGTCAGGGCTTCGATGGCATGGCCCAGGGTATGGCCAAAGTTGAGAATAGCCCGCAGTCCCGACTCCAACTCATCCCGTGCGACCACCGTGGCCTTGGCTTCGCAGGAGGAGCGTACCACCTCCGCCATGGCGACAGATTCCAGGTTGAGAATCTCTTCAATATGCGACTCTACAAATGAGAAGAAGTTGGCGTCAAGAATCACTCCGTATTTGACAACTTCCGCCATCCCCGCCCTTAACTCTCGCTTCGGCAAGGTTCGCAACAGGTCCAGGTCGCAGAGGACCAGTCTCGGTTGATAGAAGGCGCCGATCAGGTTCTTCCCCTTGGGATGGTCCACCCCCGTCTTGCCTCCGACAGCGCTGTCCACCTGGGCCAGCAGCGTCGTCGGAATACTTACAAAAGGCACGCCCCGCAGATAGGTGCTTGCCACAAAACCGGCCACGTCTCCGATGACACCACCGCCCAAAGCCACGATGGCACATCTGCGATCCATCTTAAAATCAATCAGTGCATCATAGAGCATCGCCGCGGTCGCAAGAGACTTGTGCACCTCGCCGTCGGGTGTCTCCACGACCCGCACCTTGAATCCACTTTGCGCCAGCAGCGTCTCCACACGATCCCCATATAAAGGGCGCACAACGGCATTGGTCACGACCATGACCTGGCGGCCGAGCGCCATGGAACGCATAGTCTCTCCAACGCAATCGAGAGCCCCGGCACCAATGATGATATCGTAGCTCCGCTCATCAAGATCAACTCTTACCTTTTCCACTGATCGGAAATCCTCTGCACCTTGTCGGCAATAGACGGCCGCGGCCGAAAGCATCCATCGGGCAAACGCCATCCCCAACGAAGCGTCTTACCATCTCGCCCCGGACAGGGGGCGCCGGTCATCATCCGGCGCAGTATGACTGCCTGCGCATTAAACAAGGTGCGGCGTTCGGTCCGTGTGCTTGGAGTCTAATATAAATAGCGGGAGAAGTAAACGGAAGACTGGCGGGAAAAGCCGCCCCGCTTGCGCGGGGCGGCTGATCCAGTGCTCTATCACCGGATAATCTTTGGCGTCAAAAAGACGAGGAGTTCTCGTTTCTCGTTCTCCACTGTGTCCCGACGGAAGAGCTTGCCCAGATAGGGCACATCCATTAACCATGGGACCCCTGCTTTCGACTCCTCCTTCTCGACCACATAGATCCCGCCAATGACAGTCGTTTCACCGTCGGCCAAAAGTACGGTGGTTTTGGCTGTGTTACGGGTGATGGCCGGCTGGGACAGGTCTCCCAGAAATGTCGGCGAGTCGCGATGTGTTTCGACGTCGAGAAGAATCGTATTCTCCGCCGTCACATGGGGGGTGACGATCAGCTCAAGATTGGCTTCCACGAATTCTGTCTGGGTCCCGTCCTGTGACACGGACAGATAGGGGATGTCCTGCCCTTGAACCACATTGGCCTCCTGATTGTCCACGGTCATGATTCTCGGGGAGGAGATCACCTTGGCCAGTTCCTTACTTTGCGCCACTGAAAGCCTGGCGTCGAGCACCCAGAGACTGTCAGAAAAGAAACGGCCCAGGTTGAATCCGAACGTTCCCGTGGGCCCCGTGGCGGGCAGATTCACGTTGAATCCTACGGGCAGAGTTCCGCCACCCGATATCGCAGAGTTTCCAGCTTGATCATTCAGACCGAAAAAAGCGTTGTTGCCGGTGTTGCCGCCAAAAATGTTCGAATCGGTATGACGGGATGTCTTAGCCCGAGCAAAGCCCCACTGGATGCCAAGCTCCCGACTGAAAGAGTCCGTTGCCTCCACGATGCGCGCTTCGATGAGTACCTGGGGAATGCGGGTGTCCAGTCTTTTCACGAGCGTTTCGATCTGGTTGACGTTCTTCTGGATATCGTTCACGATCAGGGTGTTGGTCCGGGCGTCAATATCAATCTTGCCGCGCTCGGACAGGATATTCTTGACCAGTTCAGACTCCTTGACCGTAGCGATATCGGTATAGTTGACCGGGATGATACGGGTCACCAACGGTTCCACCTTATCGCTGGCCTTCATGGCCGCCAGCCGTTTGTTGGCCTCCTCCGTGATGGTCTCCGAACGTGCGATCCGTATGATATTACCCATCCTCACCTTGTCCAGCCCATTGGTCATCAGGATGATATCGAGGGCCTGATCCCAAGGGATGTTCTTCAGATTGACGGTCACCTTTCCCGTCACATCCGCCCCAAAGACGATGTTCACCCCTCCAATGTCTGCGAGGAGCCGCAGCACGTTAACCACGTCGGCATCCTGCAGATCGAGGGAGATTTTTTTGCCCGTGTATTGCTTCCGTTCGATGGCCCTGGAGAGGGACGAATGAATGTCCTCGACACTGACCGGTCGGGTCACCAATGATGTCTCCGCCGGGATGTCCGCACTTCGTTCACGCTGCAGGGACTGTATCAGGGTGTCAATCTTGTCCTCGGCCTGAGTCGTGGGGAGGGGGAGGGCCAAAAGAACAGCGACCACAACGCTCAAAAAACAAACCTGCTTTCTAAGAAAGCTCATCGACGTCCCTCCTCTTTCTTAAGCTCGAGTACTACCTCGGAGACCGTGATTTGTCCTAAGAAATCCTTTTTCTTTTCTTTGACGACCATCTTGTCATCCATGATTTTTGCGATCACACCTTCGTTCTTGCCAAGCGGCAGGCCGCGGCGGAGGAAATACCCTTTGCCGTCGGGCGTCTGAATCAATGCCGTATTGCCTTCGGGGTTCTTGACAATCCCCACAAGCTTTAGATCCTCAACATTCACTTTCTGCAGCGGTGTCAACTCATCGCCCTTGGGTCCCGCTTCTTCTCCACGGAACAGAAGGGACTCGAAGGGGTCGCGCCGTTCGCCGGGGATGTAGGTATACTCCTCTTTCGGAGGCGACTCTTCTGCAACGGGTGTACTCTCGGTCTCGGCCTTCAGAACAGCGGCCGGTGGTTTCGCCGACTCGCCAAAGACGGCCGTTCCCGAAGCAGAAAGAAATCCCACGACAACAGCGAATTGAATTGCTCGCAACATCAACAGGTAGAATGCATTCCGCATGGTGCCCTCTCTATTCTCCATTCTTAATCGGCTACTGATTATTCTGCGCCAATTGCGAGTTCCCTTCCTCCAGGGCGCTGAATGTCTTGGCCACACACTTGGTGACGATGCCCTTCTCGCTGCCCGCTTTAGACATGGACAGATCCGTGATGTTGACAATACGAGAGAGTTTACTGATACGGTCGAAAAAAATCGCCACTTCATGATAACCACCAATCAACTCCATTTCCACGGGGATCTCATAATAAAGATTGGAGGAATTCTTTACTTTGTTCCGTGGCTTCCAAAGCCGAAAGTCCAAACCCGACTGCTGCCCCAGCACAGAGACCTGTTTCAACAGATCGGTGACCTCACTGCTGGTCGGGAATTTACGCTGCACTTCCAGCAGCTTCTCCTGAAGCTCCGCATTCTTGGCCAGAAGTTCGTCCTTCTTTTCTGCGAGGCTCTTGTTCACAATAATCTGGCGGTCCAGTTCTTCTATCTTCTTGGTCAGACCCTCAATCTGTTTCGAGTTTGCACGGTAGGGATAGAAGAAGAATAACCCAATGACCGCCACGAAAACAATCACCACAAGAATCAGTCGCTGCCGCTTCGGAATTGCATCGATCGCTTCTAGATTCATACCTACCCCGCCCTGCTGGTGTTCGTCGATAGCACGGTGCCCGACCCTGCCGAATAGACTACTGGCTGGGGACCGTCACGCTCGAGTTCAGCGTGTAGACATAGACCCGTGCGCCCTGATTGCCGGCCAGTTTTGATTCCTGCAAATTCACGCCTGCAAAATAGGGCGAATTCTTCAGGTTATTGACAAAATCAACGATGGAAATATTTGCGAAAGCGGACCCTGAAATGGTCAGCCGGTCACCATTCAACGACAAGTTATTGAACCAGAGATTGTCCGTGATATTAAGGCTCAGCTCGTCCAGCAAATGAACCGGCCCACCCTGCTGCTTCTCCAGTTGTGCAATGACATCGATTTTCTGCTCATACAGCGCCTTGTCCTTTTTGAACTGTTCCACTTCGGCAACGACTTTCTTCAACTGATCCAGCTGCTGCTGCTTCTGGGTCTGCTCAAGGGTCAATTTCTCCACCTTCCGATTCTGCCAGGACCACAGAAACCCGAGGCCGACCGCCACGATCAGGAGAAGGACAGCCGAGAGGAGCAGCTCTTGCTTGACCCCACGGCTCTTACGACGCTCTTTTCTCGACAGTAAGTTTATCTTAATCATTTATCGTCCACCCTTCGCAGGGCCAGACCGATCCCTACTGCTGCGGTCGGCGCAATTTCCTGGATAAAATCAAAATCGAAACTACCCTCGAGAATTTCGATATTCTGGAAGGGATTGATTACGCCCACTTCCAGTCCAAGATTCTTCGCAAGGTAATCACGAAACCCTTTCATTCTGGAGCAGCCGCCGCAGATCATCACGCGGGAAACGGCATCCTTGGACTTGGCCGAAGTGGCTCGGTAAAAGTCAAAGGAACGCAGAATTTCGGAGGAGATATCGTTGGACACCGACTCCAGTATGGGGACGATCTCCTCGAAGGTGACGCCCTCCACATCTTCGCCGCGCTTCAGTCTTTCCGCGTCTTCAAAGCTAACGCCGAATTCCTTCTGGATGGCCTCCGAGAACTGGTTGCCCCCAATGGAGATATCGCGCGTGAATGCGGACATGCCATCCTGAACCACATTGATATTCATCAAGCCAGCGCCGATATCTATCAGTGCAACAGCCTCATTCTTGTTGAGTTCGTAGTTGATCTCATACATGTTCTCCAGCGCAAACGCGTCCACATCGACGACGACAGGCGTCAGGCCGGCTTCCTCCACCAGGCCCGTATATTCGTTGATCTTATCCTTCTTGACCGCCACCAATAGAACTTCCATCTGACGATTTCCGTTTTCGCCGATGGGCTTCAATATCTGGTAGTCAATATTCACGTCGTCAATATCGAAGGGGATATACTGCTCGGCTTCCCATTGAATGGACTCATCGAGTTCGTCTTCTGTCATCTCTGGCAAATTGATCTTCTTGACGATCACAGAAATGCCCGAAACGGAGATGGCGACATTCTTCACCTTGATTTTGTTGTCGCGATAAATCTCCCGAATGGTCGACACGACGCGCTCCGCGTCCATTACCGTGCCGTCTACGATGACCTCGGGATCCAGAGGGCGGACGTCCGCATGAACCAACTGGAACCCCCCTCCCGATTCTTTAAACTGAAAGGCTTTGATGGAACTGGTGCCGATGTCCAGGCCAACGACATGTTTAGGTTTAGAGAAGAGCATGTTCTCCTCCGTGTTGAGTATCGTAGAGCATCTTGGTGTCGAAACGAGAGGTGAGAGTCAGCCGCTTCTGTTCATTGATGAACGTCATCTGGCAACCTTTTCGTGAGGCAGTATCTCTCTTGTTCGTTACATGTCAAACTAACACGTGTCAACAGAACTGTCAATAATTAAATCTAGAAATGCCCTTATTTGTTAACTTGTTAGACCGGTTCCTTAAAACCTGATTGAGCGAGCCCACCCCCGATTAAGTCATAGGCTCCCGGCCGCGGACAGCTGGTCCAGAGTCCACCATATGGCATGACCAACGGGTCTTTCGATGTGTTTGTCGATTGCATGTCACAATATTCATGGTAAGTAACCTGGGACATACTGTCAAGGAGTTTTCGGGCAACTTGTCATCTGGTATGAACGGGGGAAATGAATGGGGGAATGCTTAGTTCTTACTGGTCAAACGCCTGAAGAAATCCCGGGTGCGCTCCAGAAATCCGCGATCTTCTGACAGCCCCAACTCCGCGCGGGCCACAGGGTTATCGGGGTCCCAGTGTAGCGCTTTTTGAAACTGCCTTTCGGCCCGAATGTGCAGCCTCGCTTTCTTGTACACCAACCCGAGATTGACGTAATTCTGCACGTCGTATGGCTCGATCTCCACAGCTTTCTCGCACATCTCTCGGGCCTCGTGCAGTCTCCGAGGCTTCTCAGACAGGGCCAATCCCAGATAGGAGTAATACTCCGCCTTATCAGGCTCCATACGGACGGCCGCTTTCAGCAGATCAATGGCACTGTTGAAATCTTTGATCTTCATGGCCTTCAACGCTGTATGGTAGAGCTCGTCCGCCCGGTAGCGCTCATCGGAAGACTTTTTCCGACCTCTCGATAAATCCTGTAAACCGGCATCATAGTCTGCCTTCGCCGTCTGGTCCTTGAGGACGTTGTAGGCTTCGTTTACCTCCGCGAACTTGACCTTATATTCGTTCTGCTGATCACCCTGATGCTTGTCGGGATGATACTTCTTCGCCAACCTGAAGAAGGCCTTCTTGATTTCTTCCTGCGCAGCAGATGGCGATACACCCAGTATCTTGTAGTAATCCTTCTCTACCATCCCTTGTCTCCCATGGATGCGACGACCTCCCCGGTCATGGCACAGGCCTGTCTCCGGCTGAGGGGGTGGCGGGACATGGTCCGTCGGTCGTGCACCATCATGGCTCGACTATTTTATCGCGGGCCATCACCTTGTCCAGCCCCATGCTGCCGTCACCTCACCGGGGTCGCAAGCAAGAATCCCCCGCAATGCGGAGATTGCTTTCTCCTCCCAATACAACTTTTCTGACAAAAAAGCAAGATTCAATGTTAGATGCAGGGAATCGCGGATTCCTGCCATCGGCTCGCTCGAATGCTGCCTCCGCCTCTGGATAGGCTTTCTCACGGGCATACGGAATCCTTAGAGTTTCGGGAAACGGGTTCATCAGCGACAATCCGCCAGCAAGTGCCCAAGAACACGGATTGCGTCCCAGTCTCTGCCGACAGAGGGGTTCTGCGCAATCGGGCCTCTCTGGGTGAGGTTTCGAAACCATCTTGAAGCCGCCTCCAAAAAGTTTGATCCACGGCATCGCCCTATCCATCGCTGTGACGGTCTTTTCTTGCGTTGCGGATCGTGGCCTATTTCCGAGCGGTCCAGTCACACAGATTCTTCAGGCGGCCTCTGTTCGCGACAGCCTGGTGCCTATCGTGAACGTGAGGGCTGAATAGATGCGTCTGCTGGAGATCCATTCTGTAAACGCCAAAGATCACAGGATTTCAGGCAGATTTGTCCCATCCAAAAGAAAAAGGCGGCAGAACAGACACGCAGCTCCACGGCACTCATGGACGGGCCCGATGCATCCACAGGTATGCAAATCAAGGGCTTTCTTAAGGCGGTCACGGGACAGTCATGGGCAGACGATCATCGCCGCCCTCTCTGCTCAGGAACGGGTTTTCTTCTTTGCCACCAATCGTTTGGCGGCGGCACGGACTACATGGGGAACATTGCGGCTCTTGCTGAGAAACTGAAGGTCCTTGTCCTTCATGAAAGGCACCTTTTCCAAAGAGACGCCCACGGGGGTCTTGGGGTTGAAAACAAGAGAGCGCATGACGTTGTAGTTCTTGCACCACTCCCGGTTCTTCCCAATCTCACGGTGTACATCTTCACAGACATTCGTGGACCCTGCGTAAAGCTCCACTTCGCTGTCGGTGAGTTTGGGGTTCTTGACCACCGTGAGCGCCACCTCCCTGACGGGGTTGCGTATGAGAATACTCCGGGCCTCTCGGGGTCCTTTGAGGGCGAGTCCGATCTTGCCCACAATCGTCATCTCCTGGATCCTAGCCTCCAGATTCTTCTTGCCGGCAGCAGGTGTTCCGCCGGATCGAGAGCCCTTCGGCCTTTTCGTGGGGTCCATTAACGCGTCCGCGACGGTGGCCAAAGCCTTGTGGCGGGCGGCAACCTCCTGCTGCAGTTCATCCGTCAAATGGGGCCGTATGGTTTGGAAGGATTCATCAGGAAGGGATGGGTTTCGGATCAGACAGCGGACAATCTCGGGATCCTGCACTTCCTGAGCAAGGATATGCTCCAGCAGCGCCCGATCCACTTCCGGATCGGCGGCCAGCACTTTTAGCGCTCCTTTGGACAAATGCTCCAAGTCCAACGGCAGTAGTGCGTAGGATTCATCAACATTTTGCATCTTTAGAAACCTTCTGGAAGCGCTCCTGCAGATATTGCTGCAAGGCTTCCGTCCAGGGCCGGATCAACTCCCCACTGAGCGACGTATAGTGTTCGCAGGAAAGGGCCGAGTAGGCCGGCCGGCGCGCAGCCTGATTCAGTTCGGAAGAGGTGATCCGCTCGATGGGAACGGTATCGCATCCAGAGAATTCCAGAATCTTTCTGGCAAAATCATACCAAGAGCAAGCCCCAGCGTTGGCCACGTGAACCGTCCCGGTCGCCCCGATCTCCAGCAAGCGAATCAGCGCCCGGGACAGATCAGGCACATAGGTCGGCGACCCGATCTGATCGTCCACCACACGCAAGGCCGCCCCTTGTTCTGCCTGAGACAGAATGGCCTCCACAAAGTTTCTGCCGTGGGCACCGTAAAGCCATGATGTGCGGATGATCAGAAATCGCTCCAGATGTGAGGCAACCTCCTGTTCTCCCAGAAGCTTGGACGCCCCATAAACGGACAGGGGATTCACCGGGGCTTCTTCCCGATAAGGCGTGTCGCTGGCGCCATCGAACACGAAGTCTGTGCTGACCTGGACCATTAGCGCCCCGACTTGCGCACATGCCTGCGCGAGGTAACCCGGACCTTTCCCATTGACCTGCATGGCCCGCACGCCGTGCGTCTCGCAACCGTCCACGTCGGTGTCCGCTGCGGCATTGATCACGATATCTGGCTGCACGGCCTCCATCCAGCGCAGGACCTTGCTTCGGTTTGCAATATCCAGATCGCGCATGCCGTTGACTGCAATACAGTCATAGGCTTCATTCAGGCGCGCCAGCAGGTCGGTGCCAAGCATGCCACTCGCACCCATCAGGGCAATTCGCTTCATGCGCGCCCTCCGC
The DNA here is from genome assembly GCA_947259355.1 of uncultured Nitrospirota bacterium. Taxonomy (GTDB): domain Bacteria; phylum CG2-30-53-67; class CG2-30-53-67; order CG2-30-53-67; family CG2-30-53-67; genus CALZGC01. The sequence goes on from CAMYMF010000001.1 coordinate 40,050, forward strand.
GCTGCGCAATCTGGCGGGAGACCATCCGGTAGTGCCCAGACTGGATCTCTCCCAACCATGTCTGATGTTCCTGGTACCACCGAATGGTTTCCACGATCCCCCTCTCAAAGTCATACAACGGTTTCCACCCCAACTCGGTTCGGATCCTCCTTGCATCAATGGCATAGCGGCGGTCGTGTCCCAACCGGTCGTCCACATACTGAATGAGGGTATCCGATTTACCGAGAAGATCAAGTATGAGGTGGGTGATCTCAATGTTCTTTTTCTCGTTGCTCCCACCGATGTTGTAGACCCGGCCCGCGCTTCCCTGTTCCAGAACCAGATCGATGGCCTGACAGTGATCGATCACGTGCAGCCAATCCCGAACATTCAGGCCGTCCCCGTAAAGGGGCAGCGGCTTGTCCTGAAGTGCATTCATGATAAACAGCGGAATCATCTTCTCCGGAAACTGATAGGGCCCATAGTTGTTGGAACACCGCGTGATCACCACGGGCATACCGTAAGTTTCGAAGTGCGCGCGCACCAGCATGTCGGCACCGGCCTTGCTGGCGGCGTAGGGGCTGTTCGGCGCGACCGGCGTCGCTTCTGTAAAGGCTCCGGAAGGCCCTAGGGAGCCGTAAACTTCGTCCGTACTGACCTGAACGAATCGTTTCACCTCATATTTGCGCGCCCCATTCAGTAACGTCTGCGTCCCGAGCACGTTGCTGTGGATGAAGACCCCCGCATCTTCGATGCTCCGGTCGACGTGGGATTCGGCCGCGAAATTCACAACGGCATCAATGCCCATTGCAAAGACTGCCTCGACCGCCTGCGGATCTGCAATATCACCACATACGAAGCGGTAGCGTCCGTCCTGGGCAATGTCCTCCAGATTCAGCAGGTTGCCCGCATAGGTTAGAAGATCCAGATTGATGATTTCATCCCCGGGATGTTCCCGGAGAAAATACCGAATATAGTTGCTGCCAATGAAACCAGCTCCGCCGGTCACCAGCACTCTTCTCATGATCTCTCCGCCCTCCGCCTCGGCCGCACCCCGGTGGTGCCGCCTGCCTTACCCGTCCTGCCGGGACCAATCATAGGGGATGTCATTGTCGTAGGGATGGACGCGGTACTCGTCGGGCTCGTCGTAGTTGTATAGCTCCGTGGGACAGTTGATGACAAGTGCTTCCTCCGTCCCTATGCCTTTGAACCCGTGATACACCCCCGCCGGGATTTGAAGGAGCAATGGACGCCGTTCCCCCATGAAAAACTCGTTGACCTCCCCCTGGGTGGCTGATCCCTCCCGATTGTCGTAGAGCACCACCTTCATCATGCCGCGGACCACGATGAAATTGTCGATCTGTTTCTTGTGATAATGCCAGCCTTTCACCACACCGGGATAGGCCGTGGTGAGATAGATCTGACCAAATTTGACAAAAAGTGGATCATCCCGTCGAAGCATCTCCATCAGGCGCCCCCGTTCATCAGGGATTACTTTCAGTTCTTTCGTTCTCACGCCCTCGATCATCGGTCCTCCTTTGTAGTGAACGCGGGCCGCTGCACAATGCGCGTCGTTGTCTGCTGTCCTGCCAGGTGCACCGACCGCGCGCCACGATTCGCTCTTCCGGCAACGACGGAACACGACCCCGGCCAGACCGCCTCGGTAATGGCCCTATCCGGGTAAGGTATCGATTCTATTGAGAATCAGCCCCCTAGATGCCTTCATCATAATATGTTTTCACAGCTTCATCAACCTCTAATATGCCTGCATCTCTGCATCTAGGCCCGGGGTTAAAGCCCGGATGCACCCTCAAACAATTTGAACCGGAAAGATTTGATGGTGAAATAGAGGTGGATCTCGTTGACCCGGTCAAACTCCAGCGTCCCCGTGCGGTCGTTCAGCACTGTATCATCAAAACGCTGCCCACTCAGCGCAATCCCCCAGCATCGAGTTTCATAGCCCACGTGGAAGGAGAGATCGTCGCCGGTGTCCTCATTCGCATTGAAATAGCCTGAAAAACCCGCCGAAATTCTCTCCGTGGGCTGCCAATTCAGGCTCGTTGTCCAGAAAGAGATGCCGTCGTTGTCTAGCGCATTCACTGTGGAGAGGGCCCCGATGACACGGGCCGCGCCCGAGCCCGCCGGCCGGTTCGGATCGACGGGAATGATTCGTGTGAAACGCCGACCCAGCTGCACCGACAAGATGTCCTGCCAACGATAGGTCAGATCGACATTGAGGCTTTGGAAACGATCCGTTTCAAAATCGTAATCGGCGTTTGCCTCCAGGTACATGCCATCGCGTAAGTTCAGATCCATCTCCCCGCTGAGACGGTGCAGTCGCTCCGTGGATCGCAAACGATCATAGACGGCATCCAGCTTCACGGTCAGTACTTCCCGCTTCCTCGCAGGCACCGTTTCTTGCCCCGAATCCCCCCCCGCGGGATCGGTGAGCACCAGACGATTGATCAGCTTCAGGTGCACGGCGTCGACAGGATCCATCCGGTCGATCTCATCGAAGACGGGGATCTCCGCCTGGCCCCGTCGCGGCCGATAGACATAGGAGAGTCTCGGCTCGAGAATGTGACGAAGCCCCCTCCCCTCTCCCACCCGGAAATCCCGATGCATTCCTGTGGCCAGATCGAACCCGGCATGCAGCACTCCCCGCTCGACCGAATCGTCCCGGAACGCCCCTCGGCTGTAGAATGTTTGTCGATACCCCACATACGGGGTGAAAACCAGAAATCTCGTCAGGTCCAGTGGGAGGGAGAGACTCGGGAACAAATCGAGACGTTGACCGTCGATACCCTGATGCCTCAGCGCAAGATCTTCCTCCAGACCCGCCTCTATCAGCTGCTGCGTACGGGCAGCCTGCTCCGCAGTGGACGGACGCAATTGTAGGGGATCGACGGAAATATCCGAGCTGAATGTGCTGACAAAATCCTCGCGCCGATGGAAATTGAGGAGGCTCGATTCCAGCGAGTAAAACCAGTTGGACATTCCCAGGCGCATCGGTGGCAGATCGAGTCGAACTTCCGGCAAGCTTTGAAGGGTCGTCGTACTGCGACGCAGACCCAGTTCCTGATAATAACGAACATCCAGCCCCAGATTGCCACCGGGCCAGCGTTTGACCAGAGTGAGATCAGATTGGCCGTTGTTCTGAACCCGGGCCTCCGACGCGCGTGAAAAATCGTTCAGGTAAAATCCGTCACTGAACACATCCATGAACAGCCCCCCATAGAGGCGGTCCCCGAGATTGTGGTAATGGGTGGCGCCAATCTCCCAACGGTCCCGATTCATGTCGAGCCGGCTTCCGTCACGGTCGGCATTGCGGTCCTGGATATAGCGTCCGAAGAGCACACCGCCGATGGCTCGGCTGATGGCATAACGATACTCGAGACCAAAACGGTTGCCGTTGTCTGCCAGGTACTCATACGTCAGGGTGGCATCGCGACTGGCGCTGATCGCCTGAAACCAGTCCAGGCGTATGGAGGCACCATTGCGCCCGCCCTCGCCGAAGAGGGGCGGCAGAAATCCGCTCTGCCGGGCAGTCTTGATGGGATAAACAAAGTAGGGCGAGTATAGAACCGGTAAACCGCCCAAGCGAAGGGTCACGCCCTTCGCCGTCATATATTCTCCCTCCCGGACATGTAAGGTCCGCCCCCGGAGCTCCCATAGGGGTCGTTCCTTGCCACACTCCGACAACGTCCCTTGCTCTACCCGGTAGCTTTCATCACCCACTCGCTCGACCCGCTCACCCGTGAGGGTGTACCCCTTGTAATTGTCCATGGCTGCCCGGAAGAACGTCCCCGAGAGGGTGCGGACATTCCCTTCCACGCGCTCACAGACCACCGTCCCCTCTTCATTCGTCAGAACGACATTTCCTTGGGCGACAAAATCCCCTGTCTGCTCGGAGTATTCGACGAACTCACAGCTCACATCCATCAGGCCCGACACCATCCGCACATTCCCTTCGGCCACGAAGAGCTGGCGCTCATGATCGAAATGGAAACGGTCCGCCTCAATGCTCAACGCGTCGCCCAACTCGATGGACACGGCCCGGGCAACGGTGCCCGGGAAGATGAGCATCACACAGAGCAAGCCGATGGCCCACAGCCGCCTGCGACGACTGGCGCATTGGCCGAACCGCTTTCTTGCCGATGCAGGGCATGGCGAGACGACCTCGGTTGCGCGCAGGCATTCTGCACGGCCGAGCGGGATTGTCAGCCCCCGCTTCAGGGGGTGGAGAGGGCAAAGCGGATGGTTTTCGTACAGCGCAGGCAAGGGCTCAACTCCGCTGAAAAGGGGGATCCTCCTGTGACAAGATGAAGTCTCGCGCTTCTCCGACCGTGTAGAGCGATCCCGTAATCACGATCAGATCACCCTGGTCATAGAGGGACAGCGCCTTTCCCACCGCTGCGGGAATGTGCTCGCAGACCTGCGGCGCCGGCCCCGCCGCACCGATTCTCGAGGCCAAGTCATGGGGGTCTTCGCCGCGCACATCGCTCGGCCGCGTCACGATGAGCTGATCCGCCAGCGGAAGCAGTGGCTCCGCGACGGCAGGAATGTCTTTATCCTGAAGAATGCCCAGCACGAGAATGAGGCGATGGAAGGAGAGATCGTTCTGCAGCGCTCGTCGCAGGGCCTGTGTCGCCTGAGGGTTGTGCGCGCCGTCCAGAAGAATGCGGGGCTCCTGCGAAATCATTTCCAGCCGCCCGGGCCATCGGACCGCAGCCAGACCGCGGCGCACCGCCGCCTCCGGGATCCGCACACCCTCCGCAATGAGCCCCTCCACAACGGCCAGCGCAAGTGTCGCATTCTCCACCTGGTAATCTCCGAGCATGTGGATCTTCAACCCGGACCAGCGCACACCCTGCCCCACATAATCAAAGCGCCGAGAACCATCCTGGCGACGCAGCACAACGCCCTCCGAACGGATCTCCTCCCCCACACGAACCAGGTGGCTCCCCCGCTGTGCACACAGCTGCCGCAGGACGTCCAGCGCCGGCCGCGCTGCAGTGGCCGTCACCACATCAACGCCGGGTTTGATGATCCCCCCCTTTTCCCGGGCAATCTCTGCCAGCGTGTCGCCCAGATAATCGGTATGCTCCATGGCCACATTGGTGATGACCGAGAAGAGAGGGTGGACGAGATTGGTGGCATCGAGACGTCCCCCCAACCCCGTCTCCACCACCGCATAGTCGATCTGCTGCTCGCCAAAGTACGCAAAGGCCAGGGCGGTGGTCACCTCAAAATAGGTGGGCGCCACCGTCTCCGGCGCCGAACGGACAATAGCCTGCAGCCTCGCGGCCAGCGTCGCCACCTCTTCCTCGCTGATTTCGACACCTGATATTTTAATCCGCTCAGTGAATCGGCTCAAATGGGGAGAAGTGTAGAGACCGGTACGGAAACCAGCCTCCTGCAACACCGAGGCCAGAAACGCGGCCGTGGATCCCTTACCGTTTGTGCCGGCAATATGGATCGACGGGAAGCGTCGGTGGGGGTCCCCTAGCTGCTGCATCAACCAGCGGATGCGTTCCAACCCGAGGATGATGCCGTGCGAGTCCAGGCCTGTGAGCCAGGCCATGGCCTCAGCCTTGTTCATCGCGAAAGAAACGAATGAGACCGGCCAAAGTCTTCTTCATGTCCCGCCGCTCCACGATCATATCTACCATTCCCTTTTGCAACAGGAACTCGGCGCGTTGAAAGCCTTCGGGGAGTTTTTCCCGGATGGTTTGCTCAATGACTCGCGGACCGGCAAACCCGATGAGCGCTTTGGGCTCCGCAATGATGACATCCCCAAGCATCGCAAAACTTGCGGTCACACCGCCGAAGGTGGGGTCGGTGAGTACCGAGAAAAAGGGCACGCCCGCCGCCCCCAGTCTGGATACCGCCGCGCTGGTCTTGGCCATCTGCATCAGCGAGATGATGCCTTCCTGCATTCTGGCCCCGCCGGAGGACGAAAAGGAGATGAAGGGAACCTTCAGGGCAAGGGATTTTTCAACCCCCCGGACAATCTTCTCTCCGACGACGGACCCCATGCTGCCCCCCATGAAACGAAAGTCAAAAACGGCCAGAATCGCCGGAAGACCTTCGATCGTGGCCTCGCCGTAAACCAGGGCATCCCGCCGACCAGTGACCTTTTCGCCCTCTTTCAGACGGTCCCGATACTTTCGGGAATCCCTGAAGTTCAGGGGGTCCGTGGAAACCAGATCCGCATCGGCTTCTTGAAAACTCCCATCGTCCGCCACAATAGTGATGCGCTCATCGGCGCTGATTCGAAAATGGTAATTACACTTGGGACAGACCCGGAAGTTCTTGTCGATCTCCTTCTTGTAGACAATTTCCTTGCAGTTCTGGCACTTCTCCCACATCCCCTCGGCCACCATGACCTTCCTGGGAGAAAATGATGGTTTGATCTTCTTTTTCTTAAACCACTCCATGGCGGCGGGACCCCCTACAGTTGGATGATGTCGCCTTCCTGAAGGACGTGCAGCCGATCTTTCAGTTCCCGCCGCAGCTCGTCGACAATGTCTTTTTCGTAATTAGGTTTCATGTGGAAAATATAGACGGGGACCTCCGGGCGGTTCAGCTTGCACAGATCCTGAAGCAGCATGGAGGGGGTCATGTGGCCGCTCACCTTGGCAATGTGCTCCATTGTCTCAGGGAACGAAGCCTCGATGAGAACGGCCGAGAGTTCGGGAAGATTGCTCGCCGCTTGCCATATCGTGTCCGTGGTGCCCGTATCGCCCGTGTACAGCAGGGCCCTGCCCTGCTTTTGGAGCAAAAGGCCGACCGACGGGATGACATGGCTCACCCCATGGGGGGTCACTTCAATATCCCCGATCCGTGTGCAGGCACCGGCGTGGAGTGTCTCGAAACGGAGCAGCGGTGTGTTGCCGTTGTATATTCGTGTGAAATCAGGCCAGATGGAATCATTAAAGAGGTGACGCCGAAGATCCTCGAGGACTACGTCGATCGCGAAAACTGTGATCGATGTCGCGCTCTCCCCGATGCGGTTGTCCACCAGGAAGGGAAGGTCCTTGATATGATCGAGATGTGCGTGACTGATGATCACGCTGTTGATTTTTCGCTGCCGCTCCAGGGTCAGAACAGACGCCGCGGTGCCAGCCTCCAGCATCAGTTCATCATCGATCAGAAAGCCAACCGTCCTGGTCGTCAGGGTCTCCGATCCGTGACAGCCGAGCACCTCAAGTCTCATTGGAAGACCTCCTCATTCGCTCAGCGAATCCTCCGAGCAGCGCCGCCGGCCCCCGTCTCTTTGCGCCCCGGGACACCGGTCGACCTGCCTACTTCACGCACAAAGCGCCCTCTGCTGCAAAGCCAGGCCACCTGTTGCCTCAGGTCAGACCGCCAAACTGATCTTTCATCTCGAGAAAACGGGCGAACTTCTCCAGCGCCTCCATGCGCAGTATGGAAATCCGTCCTTCCACCGCCCGAACCATGTTGGCCGCAGAGAGTTTCTTCAGAACTTCTTCCAATTGTCGCTCAGAGATACCAGCCCCTGTCGCCAGATCCTCTCTCGGGTAATCCATGACAAACTCCCCGGCGGCGGGCGCTCCCCGCTCCCGGGCCAGCCGTCTGAGTAGATTCACCAGACGGCTGACATTGTCTTTGAGCAGCAGGTTCTCGATTTGATTATTGGCTTCCTGCAGCCGCGCGGCGAGCTTCTTGATGACCCGCACAGCGATCTCCCCGTTGGACCGGATCATGCTCTCGAAGGTTTCCCGGTCGATGATGAGAATCTTGCAGTCTTCAATGACCGTGGCCGTTGCAGAACGGGGACGGCTGTTCAGAATGGCCATCTCCCCGAAGAATTCCCCCTTGCCCAGGACCACCAACGTCTTTTCGACATGGCGCACCCGTTTGCTGATGCGCACCTTCCCGGCGAGAACAATGTACATCTCCTGACCGGGGTCTCCCTCGTAGAAGAGAACGGTTCCCGTGGGAATAATTTCACCGTACTTGTCAAACAGATGGCCGACGCCAAGGGATTCTCGGGCAAGATCAATTGAGCCTTCCGCTTCCAGATTCATGTTTACCCTCTCCTCAATTCTTGTGGACGATTGCCGACCGCAGGTTCCGAATGAACGTGCCCACGCGCAGCGGGCAGTCCGGATCGCCTCCTTTCTCCTCCATCAGTCCCACCAGGGCACTGCCGACGATGACCCCATCGGCGAAGCGACTGATGGCCCGCACTTGTTCGGGCGAAGAAATGCCAAAGCCGACACAGACAGGCTGCTTCGTGATCTCGCGAACGCCCTGTACCGCCGTCTCGACACCACCGGGCAGTTCCCCTCTCGCACCGGTCACACCGGCCAGAGATACATAATAGATGAACCCCCGACTGACTTCGGAGACTCGGCGAATCCGCGCCGGTGTGCTCGTCGGTGCGAGGAGAAAAATGGTGTCCAGCTCTGCCGACCGGGCCGCTGCGATGAGCGCACCCGCTTCCTCCGGAGGTAGATCCGGCACAATCAATCCGTCGGCGCCCGCGGCCCGTGCATTTTCGACGAAGCGCGACACACCGTAGCGGTGGATGGGATTGTAATATCCCATGAGGACCACGGGCACGGTCAGGTCCCTGCGCACCTCCCGCAGAAACCCCAGAATACCCTGCACCGTCACACCCCCTGCCAGCGCGCGTTGGGACGCCCGCTGAATCGTGGGGCCATCGGCCAGAGGGTCCGAAAAAGGGATGCCCAGCTCGATCAGGTCTGCGCCGTTCTCGACCATCGCTACCAGACAACGCCCCGTCACATCATAGGACGGATCGCCCGCCGTCACGAAGGGCATCAACGCCGCGCGGCCCTCCTGGCGGAGTCGAAGAAAAAGATCATCGATTCTGTTCAACCGTTGTCCCCCATCTTAAGGACGCTTCCCTTTCTCCAGAATCTCGGCCACCTGATTCACATCCTTGTCACCCCGGCCGGAAAGGTTCAGCACGATCACATCATCCTGTCCCAGTCCCGGAATCAGCTTCGTCAAATAGGCGATGGCATGCGCGCTTTCGAGCGCAGGGATGATCCCTTCCGTTTGGGAGAGCAGCTGGAACCCCTCGAGCGCCTCTTCATCGGTCACCGCAACGTATTCGGCCCGACCCGATGCGTGGTAGTAGGCGTGCTCCGGCCCCACCCCGGGGTAGTCGAGCCCTGCGGAGATGGAGTGCGCCGGTGTCACCTGGCCGTCGTCGTTCTGCAGCAGATAGCTCATGCTTCCGTGCAGCACGCCCTTCTCGCCGGCTGTAATGGACGCAGCATGCTGTCCACTCTCCAGGCCGAAGCCTGCGGCCTCGACACCGATCATTCGGACCGAGGCATCTTCGGCGAATGGATGAAAGAGGCCGATGGCGTTGCTGCCACCCCCGACACAGGCCACCAGGATATCGGGCACCCGCCCCTCCGCCGCCAGTATCTGTTCACGCGTTTCCCGGCCGATGACCGATTGGAAGTTGCGCACGAGCATTGGATAGGGGTGCGGCCCGACCACGGAGCCGATGATGTAGTGTGTCTCCTCCACGTGTGTCACCCAGTCCCGGATGGCCTCGTTACAAGCATCTTTCAGGGTTTTCGTCCCACTGCTCACGGGGGTCACCGTCGCGCCCAGCAGACGCATGCGAAAGACGTTGAGGGCCTGCCGCTGGATATCCTCCTCTCCCATGAAGATCTCGCAGGCCAGGCCGAACATGGCAGCGGCCGTGGCTGTGGCCACACCGTGCTGTCCGGCACCGGTTTCCGCAATAATCCGCTTCTTGCCCATACGACGGGCCAGCAGAATCTGACCAATGGCGTTGTTGATCTTGTGTGCGCCCGTGTGATTGAGGTCTTCGCGCTTCAGGTAGATCCGGCCACCCCCGAGCCGCTTCGTCAGGCGCTCGGCTAAATAGAGCGGGGTGGGCCGCCCCACATAGTGCCGCAGGTAAGTGTTGAACTCCTCCTCGAAGACGGGATCCTGCCGGATGCAGTCGTACTCCTTGGCGAGTTCGTCCAGCGCCGGCATCAGTGTCTCCGGCACGAACCGCCCCCCAAACTCTTGAAAATGTCCTTGGCTGTCTGGAAGCGTCATGAACCAGCGCCCTCGGCATAAATGGTGGTATCGGCCCGCCGTACGGCCTGTAGGAATTGCTGCACTTTGCCGGGATCCTTCTTGCCAGCGGCCCGCTCCACCCCGGAGCTGACGTCGACCCCGAAGGGCCGAACGGCCGCGATGGCGTCCGCAACATTCTCAGTGGTCAACCCACCGGCCAGCATCACCGGCTTGCGGGCGGCGGCACTGCGCGCCAGGGACCAGTCAAAAAGTTCTCCCGTGCCCCCGTAACCCTTCTCGGAGAAACTGTCAAGCAGATAGCCCGAGACGTCATAGCGTTTCATTTCGTCCAGGACGTTGGCATCCCGCATCCGAAAAGCCTTGAGCACCCGCCCCGTGTACCAGGCACAGTATTCGGGCGATTCGTTCCCGTGGAACTGCAACAGGCCCAAATCGCAATAAGTCTCGATCTCGCGCACCGTTTGAATCGGCGCGTCCACGAAGACACCGACCACCGTCACCAGGGGTGGGAGCAGTCGTATAATTTCTCGCGCCCCATCGGGGTCGACGTAACGGGGGCTCTTCGGGTAGAAGACCAACCCCAGAGCGTCAGCCCCGGCGTCAACGGCACACAGGGCATCGTCCAGATTGGTGATCCCGCAAACTTTCACCCGGGTCTTCACCGCGTGCTCCTGTAGCGGAGCAACTCTTGGAGTTTCTCGCCTGGATCGGGGGCCCGCATCAGCGCCTCCCCCACGAGCACGGCGTCGACCGCATCAGCGAGACGCGACATATCGCTCGGCTCCCGAATCCCGCTCTCACTGACCACCACCCGATTCGAAGAAACAGTCTTGGCCAATGCGAGGGTGGTGCCGAGATCGGTGACAAAGGTCTTGAGGTTTCGGTTGTTGATGCCAATCACCTCGGCCGTCGAGGCGGCGGCCCGCGTCACTTCCTCGACCGTGTGAACTTCTACCAAGGCCGCCATGCCCAGGTCCCGTCCCAATTGAATGAGCGACTCGAGCTGGGCATCGTCCAGAAGCGACACAATCAGCAAGAAGGCATCGGCTCCCAGGACGCGTGCTTCTACCACCTGGTAGGGCTCTAGGATGAAATCCTTGCGAAGCAGCGGAAGCGACACAGCGTCACTGATCTGGGTGAGATAGCTGGGATGCCCCCGGAAAAAATCCTCCTCCGTCAGAACGGAGATGGCCGACGCGCCGGCTTGCGCATACCGGCGAGCAATAGCGACCGGATCCATCTCGGCTCGGAGGACCCCTTTGGAGGGAGAAGCCTTCTTGACTTCCGCGATCAGCCGGATCGCACCATCCCCCTCCCGCCGGATACTCGCCACAAAGTCACGCGGGGCTCGGCTGCTACTGATTCGCTCTTGCAGCGCCTCCAAGGGGCACTCTTTCTTGCGTTGGGCTACTCTTTGCGCAACTGATTGAACTATATCATCTAAAATCAACGCTTACAAACCCTTTTTGACCCGACAGCTGGGCGATACGCGCCTGCTTCCAAATCTTTGGAAGCAGCGCACGGACTCTCATGCTTCGCCGTGGCTCACCTGTTTGAGTGCTTCCAGTTTCTGCATCGCCCGCCCGGAATCGATCGCCTCACGGGCCAACGCAATGGCATCACCCATGGCTCGGGTTCTGCCGGCCACATAGAGGCCGGCCGCGGCGTTGAGTAGCGTGATGTCCCGCTTTGGTCCGGCCGCTCCCCCGAGAACGGAGAGCGTAATCTCAGCATTCTTCTCGGCGTTGCCCCCCTTGAGGTCTTCCGCGCGGCAATAGGAAAACCCGAACGCTTGGGGATCGAGGTCAAAGGTGTAGACGCGCCCCTCCCGCAGCTCGGAAACCTTTGTCTTCCCCGTCAGGGTGATTTCGTCCAGACCGTCGTGGCCGTGCACCACACAGGCGTGCCGGCTGCCGAGTTCCCCCAGGACTTCACAGACTGTTTCCGTCAGGTCCGCAGCGTAGACACCGATCACTTGGTAACGGGCACCGGCGGGATTGGTAAGGGGGCCGAGAATATTGAAAACCGTGCGAATACCGATTTCCCGTCTCGGGCCGATGGCATGCTTCATGGCGCCATGCAGCAACGGTGCAAAAAGAAAACCCATGCCCACCTCCCGGATGCAGCGTTTCACCACACCCATCCCGGCGTCGATGTTCACACCCAGGGCCTGAAAAAGGTCGGCGCTTCCGCTCTGACTCGACACGGACCGGTTGCCGTGCTTGGCCACAGGCACCCCGGCGCCGGCCACCACAAAAGCCGCCGTGGTGGAGATATTGAACGTTCGGGCGCCATCGCCGCCGGTGCCACAGGTGTCCACCAGATCCGCAGCATCCACATCGACCCGCAGCACGCGGTCGCGCATGACCTGAGCGCAGGCCGTGATCTCCTCTACCGTCTCCCCCTTCATCCGAAGCGCTGTGATGAAGGCTGCGACCTGTGCGGGAGTGGCCCGCCCACCCATGATATCGTCCATGGCCCCGTAGCATTCGTCGCGGTTCAGGTTCTGCCGCTCCACAACTTTCTTGATGGCATTGACAATCACGTGTTCCTCCGCCGGGGATCATGCGTTAGTGCTGTTTCAGAAAATTACGCAGCAAATCGTGTCCCACTTCCGTCAGGATCGACTCGGGATGGAACTGAACCCCCTCCAGTAGCAGTTTCTTGTGGCGGACCCCCATGATCTCGCCGTCTTCCGATTCGGCCGTGATGTCAAACGTCTCCGGCAGGCTCTCCCGCAGTATCACCAGTGAATGATAACGGGTGGCAACAAAAGGGTTGGGAAGCCCCTCGAAGACTGACCGGCCATCATGCCGGATCTCGGAAGTCTTGCCGTGCATCAGCCGCCGGGCCCCGACAATCTTGGCCCCGAAGGCAGCGCCGATCGATTGATGGCCCAGGCAGACGCCGAGGATCGGCAGCTTGCCCGCAAAGTGCTGGATGGCCGCCACCGAAATCCCCGCTTCTTTCGGCGTGCAGGGACCGGGGGAGATGACCATTCGATCGGGCCGCAGGGCCTCCATCTCCTCGAGGGTAATCTTGTCGTTTCGGTAGACCGCCAGTTCTTCTCCCAACTCCCCCAGATACTGTACGAGGTTGTAGGTGAAGGAGTCATAGTTGTCAATCATCAAAAGCACGCTAGCACCCAGTGAAAAATTGGACATCAAAGATCAAGCATATAACATGTATGGTCTGGTACCACCATTTTCATCTTTACATGTTGATTCTTGCATTTCAACTTGTTCTCAATGGACCGATGAAAAACAAGAAATGAGCGCCTCTCTCATATCCTTGAATCTTTGATTTCTTGCCTTCATACTTGCGGACCTTCAAAGATGGATCTGAGCGTCTATTCTATTCCTTGCCGGGCGATCTCGATGGCTTTTAGCAGGCCCCGGGCCTTGTTGAGGGTCTCCTCGTACTCTCGCTCCGGGTCGGAGTCGGCGACGATGCCGGCGCCGGCCTGCAGGTAGAGGTCGTCACCCCGAACAACAATGGTCCGAATGGTAATACAGGTGTCCATGTTGCCGGAAAAACCGATGTAACCAACCGCGCCGGCGTAGGGGCCGCGCCGCACCGGCTCGAGCTCCTCGATGATTTCCATGGCCCGGATTTTCGGGGCTCCCGAGACGGTACCGGCCGGAAAGCAGGCGCGCAGAACGTCATAGGCGTCTTTGCCTGGCGCCAGCCGGCCCACCACATTTGAGACAATATGCATGACGTGCGAGTACTTCTCGATGACCATAAGCTCCTGCACGTGCACCGTCCCCGTGCAAACCACGCGCCCCACATCATTGCGCCCAAGATCGACCAGCATGATATGCTCGGCACGCTCCTTGGGATCGGCCAGCAACTCCTCCACGAGCTGCGCGTCTTCGGCGGCGTCCCTGCCGCGGGGCCGCGTGCCCGCGATGGGCCGGACCTCTACCCGATCCTGCTCCACCCGGACGAGCACCTCTGGAGAGGACCCGATGATGCGGATTTGTCCCATGCGCAGAAAATACATATAGGGCGAGGGGTTGACCGTCCGGAGAACCCGGTAGATATCAAAGGGATCATTCTTGAGCTGGGCATGAAACCGCTGGGACAGCACCACCTGAATGATATCCCCCGCCACGATGTAGTCTTTGGCTTGCTTCACCGCCTGGTGGAAATGCTCCCGGGAAAAGCTGGAGGGCGGAATATCGACCACCACCTCCCGGGGCAGGGAGAGATTCACGATTTCGCAGGGGACATTGAGCTGCGCAATCATTCGGTCGATTCGCTCACCGGCCTCTCGGTAGCGGGCCTTAGGATTGTCCCCCTGCTCGAGAAACACATTGGAGACCACCAAGATCTTCTTCTCGTGGTTGTCGAAGATGAGCAAATCATACATCACCATGAGTAGCAGATCTGGAAACCCCGAGTCCTCTTTGGCGATCTCAGGGATCCGCTCGAAAAACCGGATCATGTCGTAGCCGATGTAGCCAACGGCTCCCCCGACGAAACGGGGCAGATCGGGATCGCTCACCGGCTTAAACTCAGACATCCGCTGGCGGACGAATTCCAGCGGATCTTCCCCCTCCCCCCGCACCTGAACCACGCCGTTACATGTCCAGCGAACCTCGTTTCCCCTGGCTTCGAGCACAGCGCCGGGCGCGCTCCCAAGAAAACTGTAGCGGCCCCATTTCTCGCCCCCTTCCACACTCTCGAAGAGAAAGGAAAATTTTCCGTCATCGATTTTCCGGAAGGCAGACACGGGCGTCTCCATGTCAGCCAGGATTTCTTTGTAGACGGGGACAAGGTTGCCTTCGCGTGATCGGCGGACGAACGCTTCCAGTGACGGGTAGAGCATTTCACCCCTCGTTTGTACAAAAGATTTTAATTTTTAGCATATTGCCACCGAGTGTGTCAAGAACTTCGAATGGTGTAACTGCAGACAAAACAAGGGGAAACTGCTCTCGAGCACAAAAAAAGCACCCGTTGCCGTTGCGGATGCGGCCCGGGTGCTTTTTCGGTAAACCCGACCAGACAGCTAATAAACCACAAGATCGGTTTTTTGCCTTAAAATTTATTCTGCCTGCCGGGTTCGTTATGTAGCCCGACTATAGCGGAGCTTGGCCACTCTGTCAAGGCGGCCATTACCATTTGTGAGCAACCATGGACTGTGGTATACCTGGAGAAGATTTCAACCAACCAACGGCTGGGAGGCCCAAGATGACTCAGAAATTTTCGGGACAAGAAATCGTCGATATCGCAATCCGCATCGAGAAAAACGGTGAAGCCCTCTACAAGACCCTTGCCGAACAGACCGAATACATGGATGTGAAACACGCCTTCAACGCCCTGGCCAACGAGGAGAAACAGCACATTGAATCGTTTGACCGCATCCGTGAACTGATCGGAAGCTTTGCCGCACAGGAGGCCTATCCGGGTGAGTACGCCTTGTATCTGCAGGCGCTGATCGAAGAAAATGTCTTTTCCAAGACCGAGATCTTCCTGGATCTGGCCAAAAAAGTTGCAACGGTACCGGAAGCCCTTGATCTGGCACTGGCTTTTGAAAAAGAGACGATCATCTTCCTGAACGGGGTGCGGGATTCGCTCGAAACGGATGATTTTCCCATTCTCAACGAACTGATCGCCCAGGAAAAGGAGCACATTCGCAAGCTGTCCGAGATCAAGCAGACACTCGCCGGCAAAGCGAGCTGATCCCGAATCGTAACCGTCGGGACAGCTGCCCGCTGGCCCATTGGCATGCCGATCGTTTCGCAGGGGCACAGCACCACAGCCGGCGCGCCCTCATGCTTGCGGATCCCCCAGGTCCCCCATGAGCCGGTCGGCCTCGGAAGGGGGCAGTTCCGCCACCTTGCGCAGCTTTCGTTCGATGTTTCGGGACTTGCGGGCTGCGCTCTCAATGGTGTTGCCCGCTTCCTTGAGTTTCTTCTGCGTCCGCTCCAGAATGTCACCGAATTTTCCGAACTCCGTCTTGACCGCGCCCAGTAGTGCCCAGACCTCACTGGAGCGCTTCTCAATAGCCAGGGTACGAAAACCCATCTGAAGACTATTGAGGAAGGCCGAAAGCGTGGAGGGACCGGTCACCGTAATCCGGTGCTCCCGCTGCAAAAAATCAAAGAGGCCGGGGCGGCGCATGACCTCCGCGTAGAGCCCTTCCGTGGGGACAAACATGACAGCAAAATCGGTGGTATGGGGCGGGTCGATGTATTTCTCTTTGATCTCCCGGGCGCTGGCCTTTATCCTGACCTCCAGCTGTTTTGCAGCCTCTTCGGCCCGCACACCGTCGGCCGCCTCCTGAGCAGCCAGGAGCCTTTCATAATCCTCCTGGGGGAACTTGGCATCCAGCGGGAGCCAGACTTCCTGCCCATTGTTTTCATCCCGCCCGGGGAATCGGATGGCGAACTCCACCCGGTGGCTGCTTCCCCGCTTGGTGGCCACGTTGCGGGCGTATTGCTCCTGTGTGAGAATCTCCTCGAGGATCGTTCCCAGCTGGATCTCCCCCCACGTCCCCCGGGCCTTTACATTGGTCAGAACCCTTTTGAGGTCCCCCACACCGGCCGCCAGCGTCTGCATCTCGCCGAGCCCCTGGTGGACCATCTCCAATCGCTGGCTCACGAGTTTGAACGATTCGCCCAGTCGTTTTTCCAGTGTTTCGTGCAGCTTTTCATCCACAATGGCCCGCATCTGATCGAGCTTCCGGCTGTTTTCTTCCTGGAGGCTTTTGAGCCGGACATCCAGGGCCTGACGCAGGGACTCGAGTTTCGTTTCATTCGTCTGCGTGAGCGATGAGAGCTGTTTGGCGAAGGAATCGAGCTGATCCTTCTGGAGATGCGCAATCTGTGACGTCTGGGAGAGGAGAGAGTCGGTGAAGAACTTGAGGGAACTGCGGAGCTCGTCACGACCCTGCCTGGCGTTGTACGCGGCCTCCTCCCGGTTGACGGAGAGCTCCTCCTTGACAGCCCGTTCGATCCGTTCCTGATCCCGTTCCAGAGATGAGAAACCTTCCTCCTGGTGGCGCCGCAGCGCGCTGTACCGAGCCACCAGGACGACGATCAAAATTAGCGCGACCAGCAGCAGGCCTCCACCGATGAGCGTTGGCCAGCCCGATGTCAGCAGAGGGTGCAGTTGTGGGTTCATAATCAGCCCTCGTCCATTCGCGCACCGCTGGGCGGGCTTCCGGGACGCCCTGCGGCAGCACCGACGCGGCGTCATCGTATAGCAAGGATGCGGTGCGGAGCAAGCAAAATCCCCACGCACCGTGAACGGTGCTGCCCACGTCGAACGCAGCGGCCTGCTTGTTCTTGGGATTTGAGACCGTTTTCGGATATACTGGCCCCGCGATGCGACGGATTCTCCACATCGATATGGACGCCTTTTTCGCGGCCGTGGAGGAGCGCAGACACCCCGACTTGAAAGGCCAACCGCTCGTGATCGGCGGACGGGGCGACCCGGAAAGCCGTGGGGTCGTCTCCACCGCGTCCTATGCGGCAAGAAGGTATGGCGTGCGCTCCGGAATGCCCCTGAAGACCGCGTACAGGCTCTGCCCGAAAGCGGTTTTCCTGCCGGTGGACTACCGGCATTATGCCCGGGTGTCGCAAGAGATCAAAGTCATTCTCGCCTCCGTGACCCCCCTCATGGAAGACATGGGAATCGACGAGGCCTTTCTCGATCTCTCAGCCATGGACCGACCGCCCGAAACCATCGCCCGGGAGATCAAGAAACGGATACTCGAAGCCACCGGCCTGAGCTGCTCCATCGGCATTGCCCCGAACAAACTGTTGGCCAAGATCGCCTCGGACCTGCAGAAGCCCGACGGCCTGACGGTGCTGGACGAAGACGATGTCGCCGAAAAGATCTGGCCATTGGCGGTTCGCAAACTCTGGGGAGTCGGCCCCAAAACGGAGGGTGTTCTCAAGGGCATGGGGATCCGAACCATCGGCGATCTAGCCGCCGCCTCCGTGGCGCGTCTGACTGCACGCTTCGGTCCATCCCACGGGCGCACCCTCCACCAGTCCGCCCGGGGGATCGACGAGAGTCCCATCATCACACACTGGGAGCCCAAATCCATCGGCCGGGAAACAACCTTTCAGCAAGACCTGAGGCGCTGGCAGGACATTGCCCGAGCGCTGGCCGAGCTGACGCGCCAGGTTGCCGCATCACTCAAGGCCGCGGATTATCGCGCGCAGACGGTGACCGTTAAGGTCCGATTCAGCGATTTCAACACCCAGACCCGAGCGAAAACGCTGGATGAACCGAGCGACTCCCCCGACCGCCTCCGCCGGGCCGCTTTTGAGTGCCTCGGCAGGTTCGCGTTAAAAAAAAGCGTCCGGCTCCTCGGGATGCGGGTCAGCAAACTCGAAAAGCGCGGGGCTGGCCGTTGACATCAATGACGGACCTCATTGGGTCCGACTTTACAACCGAGGCGATCTGCGGTAGTGTCCTGGCATGAATGCAATGAACAGCCATCCCCCTGCCAGGTCGCGCAAATCCCGATTCGGTTGGATTCATATTCTAGGCACTGCGGCGGCGGTGATTCTCGTGAGTGCACTGATCACCGCGTGGTGGGTCAAGCACAACATCTATGCCTCCCAATTCAAGCCGACCCAGTTGAATGTAAAGGAACAGCAGGTTCTGGATTCCAAGCTCGCCCGGTTGGAGGCGTCCGCGCAGAAGACCGGCGGCACGGCCCTGCCGAAATACGCTGAGCCCCAAAAGCCTCTAAAGCCCGAACCGTATACGGAAGAAGGGGCCAAGCGGGAGATCAACCTCACCGAAAAAGAACTCAACGCCCTCATTGCCAATCAGCCGGAGATCGCCCAGCGGGTGGCCATTGACCTCTCGGACAACCTGGTGAGTGTGAAGCTGGTCGTACCCGTGGACGACGAAGTGCTCTTCCTCGGGGGCAAGACCCTGCGGCTCAACCTCGGCCTTTCTCTCAGCTACCAGGCGGGGCAACCGGTGGTCGCCCTGCAAGGGGTCACCCTGGGCGGGATCCCGCTGCCCAACGCATGGCTCGGCGGAGTGAAATACAAGAACCTGGTGAACGAATTCGGCACCGAAGGCGGCTTCTGGAAACTATTTGCAGATGGGGTGGAAAACCTGCAGGTCCGCGATGGCCGAATCCATATCCGGCTGAAAGAGTAACCGCCGACGGGTATGTCTTAACACCAGCAGCAACGCCCGGCCCACCAACCTTCGGCTCATCCGATGATCATCCCGCGCAAGGTGTTTGGATCGTGCGCCCCGGCCATTGCTCTGTGACGGGAGGGGCTGTCATCGCGCGAGATAGCGGGGCGGAGTGAGTACGGTGTTCTGAGGGGCCCGCCCGCTGTCGGGCTCGGGATAATCGAGTGTGAAGTGCAGCCCCCGGCTCTCCTTTCGGGCCAGCGCGGAGCGGATGATCAGGTCGGCCACCAGCGCAAGATTTCGCAACTCCAACAAGTCACTGGTCACGCGAAAATTCCCGTAGTATTCCTGGATTTCATTGAGCAGAAGATCCACGCGGTGTTTCGCCCGTTGCAGTCTCTTGGTGGTGCGCACAATGCCCACATAATCCCACATGAAGCGGCGCAATTCATCCCAGTTATGGGACACCACCACCTCCTCATCCGAATCGGTTACGCGGCTCTCGTCCCACTCGGGCAGCGCGTCTGCTGCGGGCGCAGACACCTCAGCATGATGCCGCCGGATGTGTGCTGCGGCGGACTGGCCGAAGACGAGACATTCCAAGAGGGAATTGCTGGCCATCCGGTTGGCACCATGAAGACCGGTAAACGCGACTTCCCCCACGGCATAGAGATTGTCCAGATCGGTCCGCCCGTGGCGATCGGTCATGACGCCGCCGCAAGTGTAGTGCGCAGCAGGCACCACCGGAATAGGATCGGCGGCAAGATCAAATCCGTATTCCCTGCAACGTCTATAAATATTGGGGAAATGGGACTGAATGAAGGCCGCCGGTTTATGGCTGATGTCCAGGTAGACACAATCGATACCAAGCCGTTTCATCTCATGGTCGATGGCCCGGGCCACCACATCCCGAGGCGCCAGCTCGGCGCGAGGGTCGAACTCCTTCATGAAGGCTGTCCCATCTGGTAAACGCAGGATGGCACCTTCTCCCCGGAGCGCCTCTGTAATGAGGAAGGATTTGGCTTCGGGATGGTAGAGACAAGTCGGGTGGAACTGATTGAACTCCATGTTGGCCACGCGACAGCCGGCCCGCCAAGCCATGGCAATCCCGTCTCCCGTGGCTGTGTCGGGATTGCTCGTGTAGAGATAGACTTTGCTGGCACCGCCCGTGGCGAGCACCACATGGCGGGCCCGCATGACGGCCACCCGCCCGGCTTCCCGGTCGAGAACGTAGGCCCCCAAACACCGGTTGTTGGCCAACCCCAGCTTCCGGGAAACGATCAGGTCTACGGCAATGTGTTTCTCAAAAACCGTGATGTTCGGATGCTGACGGGCCCGTGCTTCCAGCGTGGTCGCGATGGCGGCCCCGGTGGCGTCTTCGGCATGGATGATACGCCGATGACTGTGACCGCCTTCGCGCGTCAGATGATATCCGCTGATCCCCTCCTGCGGCCCATCCCGGGTAAACGAAACCCCCTGGTCAATGAGCCACTGGATGTTTTCCCGTCCGTGCTGTACGGTGTAGGCCACGACGGCATCATCGCAGAGACCGGCGCCGGCATTCACGGTATCGTCCATGTGGGCCTCGAGGGAGTCTTCCAGGTCGAGCACGGCTGCGAGCCCACCCTGGGCGTAGTACGTACCCCCTTCACGCAGGATATCTTTCGAAATGACCGTGATGGCATAGGTATCGGCCAGGCGTAACGCAAGGCTCAGACCCGCCGCGCCCGACCCGATAACCAAGATGTCCGTTTCATGTTGCATGATCCGCCTCAAGGGCACGCCACCGACTTAAGAAAGCACGCCGGTCGGTCCCGAAGCGACGCCCGCTTCGCCGACCGGCACCCGTCCGGCCCCAACGGCATCAATTGAAAGTATCCAGAACATACTGCGCGATGCGGCGCGCCGCATCATCGGGCAGTGTCGTTTCATCGTAACGGGCCATGCCCGGGCCGGGATTTCGAATGGTCCCCACGATCGCGTCCACCGTGTTGACGCCGTGGGCTTCCCGATCCGCCTTGCTGAGGGTCTTCTTAGGATTGATAATATTTCCGCCGCCGGCATGGCACATGGCGCAAAGCTCCTTGAAGAGCTCCTCTCCCGAACGCTCGCCTGCGGTACTCTTGGCGGTTTCGACCGGGGCAGGAGCCGGTGCAGGGGCCTGGGGCGCCGGCTTCTCGGCGACCGCAGCCGGTTTTACCTTCTCTGCCGGCTCCTGCTTACAACCGACAGCCCACAGAGCAAGCGCCATCAGGGCAAAGGAAAGCACCCGTGCAAAAAGATTTCTCATGAGCAGACTCCTTCTTGATGAATTTGGTTTGAGGCATGCCAAAGACCGCTGCTGCGTTGCAACAGGATGCTCGTACGCGGGCCGGCCCTGCCAAGCTCCGGGGCGGCACCCATGCTATCCCACTGGTTTCAGGTGCCGCTCCAACTCTTCGGGGGTGGAAATCATGACATCATAATACTGGCCGAACCGCTCACAGTCGGGCGGTGCGTGCTGTCGGCATTTGTCGGGCCGGCGTTCATAGATGTTGCAGAGATTCCTGCGATTCAGATAGATGCATCGCCCGCGGGTCAGTACATGCCACCGGTGATTGCGAATGAACACTTTCACGGTATCGAAATGGAGCTGCCACTTGAGTTCTTCGACGTCCTCCTTCGTGCGCGGGCGCGTGATCAGGACCGCAAGGTCTTTGCAACAGGTCGCCGAACACGCCAAGCAGATCTTCTCCATCTCCTCCTGCGTAAGCTTTTTGCGGGATTGCCTCGTCTTGCGCCGACGCATGGGACCCCCTCCCTCGTGATGATAACGCTGTGACTGCCGCGGTCGTGCACAACATATACAAAATAATACGGCAATGCAAACCAAAAACCTAAGCCGGAAATCTCACGGGCGATCGTCACAAGAGCTCCTGCAGAGCCGCGAGGCGCTGCAGACACGGGGCAGAAAATTGACGGACCCAAGACCGGTTGAAAATGTCGATGCCGCCCGCTGCCCCCAATAGGATGACATACCGAGAGGACCGCCCCGTGCGCTTGCCCGCGCGAAATACAGGTGTACCGCTGCGGTCGGTCCGTCGGCGCGGGTCCCCCCTCATGCCGGTCGTCAGGGCATTTGCCCCGGCGCGGCGCCGGTGCTATAGTTGGATCATTGGGTACGCAGTAATCGATCACCCTTCGGGGATGGGGCGCTCTGAGGGCATCCCGAAGCGTCCTGTGGGAGGGGCCATGTTTCTCAAACATCAGCCCAGCGGCCATCTGGTGGAAGTGCTCAACCAGGAGGACCTCTGGAACCCATTTCGCTCAGAAATTCCGGGACGGCTACACTGCGGCGAGGAGCGGCAGGAGCCGGAGTCTTTTGCCAAGTCGGAACTGATTTTCCCGTCGGGTGAGGCATTGCCGCGCTGCTGGCGGGATGTGGGATACCGAGAACAAATCTTGTGCTGACCCCCGGAGCCCCGGGGCGTCACGCCATCGCTATCGTCTGCGTCGCGGCCCGGCCCGACCATATTTACTTTTCTCACGCCCTATGCTACCTTTTCGCTAGAATTGCGGCCCTCCGGCCTGAGGAGAGCAAGGGTGACTTCCCGCAGCAAAATCAGCATCTTCCAAGGGATCGGCAGAAGACTGCTTCTTTGGTTCAGCCTCTTCTTCCTGATTCCCCTTCTGACCGTCGGCACGGCAGGTTACCTGCAGAGCAAACAGGCCATCCGCCATCATGTGTTTGACCATTTTCAGTCGATTCATACGCTCCAGCGGGAAGCCCTGAAGACGTACATACGTCAGCGGGAAACCCAGCTGTTGTCCACGGTTACGGAAAATGAATTTGTCTTCATCTCCGCGGTGGTGCTGCAGTCGTCGACATTCTCTCCAGACGACATTCAGACCGCCGCCGGCCGCCTGCGGCACTATCTCAAGGACAAGAATCAGGATCTCGGCTCGAGAAGCCTTTGGATCACGGGCAGGAAGGGTCAGGTCATCGCCGCTTCCGATCCCGCTATCGTCGGAAACGATCGGGCCCAGTCTCCTGAGGTCCTCGGTTACGCAGCCTCCCCCGCGCCAGTGTTGAGTCGCTACACGGAAGTCCCCTATGGACCGGAGATCCTCATTTCTACGCCCATCGGAGGCCAGGGCGGCGAGTTCCTGGGCCTGTTCACCATGTCCCTCACGATGAAGGAGATCTATCAGATCCTCTTGGACCGGACCGGTCTCGGCGCCTCCGGTGAAACCTATCTCGTCAACAAGGACGGCTATATGATTTCACCCTCCCGTTTTTTGGAGAACGCCGTTCTAAAAAAGAAGATCCCCCTGGAGGAGATCTACGAACTGGACGAGTGGCGGAACGCGGAACGCTATCCTATCAATTACCGGGGCGTTCCTGTGATTATGGCCCATACCCATCTACCCGTTTTCGACTGGACTCTGATCGCAGAAATGGAAAGCGCGGAGGCATTCCGGGAGCTGACGGCGCAGCGCAATCGCACCCTAATGATTATGGCGATCCTCTTCTCCGTGCTGGTAGCCACAGCGGCTCTCATATCCCAGAACCTGACGCAACCGATCCGGGTGCTTGTGGAGGCGGCTCGACGGGTCGGCGAAGGCGACCTCAGCCCTAAAATCGAAATCCCCGCACCCGACGAACTGGGCGAATTGGCGACGGAATTCAACCGAATGACCGAGCGACTGCGAATCTCCAAGGAGCGCATGGAGGCCTGGAACGCGACCATCCAGGCCGAGGTGGAGCGCCGGACCCAGGACCTGATCAATTCAGAGCTCAAGTTCAGAAATCTGATGGAGAAAGCCAACGATGCCATATTGATCTTCGACGCAACCAACATGCTCTGTACCCTAGCCAACCTGGCGGCCGAGGGCCTGACCGGTTACAGCCAAGAGGAACTCCTCAATCTTCGTTTCCATGACCTCTTCCTTCCGGAAGACAGCGCCACCATCCAGGAGCACTGCCGGCAGGCTCGCAGTACCGGCTCGGCCAACCTCTACACCATGCCGCTGCGGCGCCGTGACGGCCGGCACGTGTTCGTGGATGTGAGCAACAGTCTCATCGAGTTTCAGAATCAGCGCTACATCAACTGCATTCTGCACGATGTGACCACGCAGAAGAACATCGCCCGGGAACGGGAGGCCGTCTTCGGCATTTCAGATATGATCGCCAAGTCATCCGACCTTGATGTCATCCTGCAAAAGTCCCTGGAAAATATCCTCTACAACCTGGAGCTGGAAGTGGGGTGCGTTTTTGTCTACGAACCCCGAACCCGGGAGCTGGTCCTGAACTGCCAGCAAGGCTTCTCCGAAGCTTTCGAGAAAGACTTTCTGCGCCAGGTCGTCACCGATAACGCAAACCGGATCTGCGCACAAACGGTGAACACCCGCGAAACACAGATCCTTGAAAACCCCTTCGTGGGCCCCATGGAGAAATATCTCACCGCCGCTGTGCGCCGGGACAACCTGGAAGCCATCGTGAGCTTCCCCCTCATTGCGGAAGGCATTCTCGTCGGCGTGCTGCAGATCGTGACCCGGCGGGAGCGGGAGTTTTCGCCCACCGACCGCATTCTTCTCGAAGCCGTTGCCAATCAGCTGGCCGCGGGGATCTTCCGCATCAAGCTTGAGATGGAGAAACATGAAGGCGATCAGTTCCTGGCGGGCATCCTGACCGACTCGGTGGACGGCATTATCAGCATGGACACCGAGGACCGAATCACCTCGTGGAACCGGGGCGCCGCGAAGATATTTGACATGGAGAAAGAAGAGGTGCTGGGAAAGCAATTTCAATCTTTGTTCCGGGAGCCTCACCTGATCAACCAGCGGCGCATCCGAGAGGAACTTCACCGCAAGGGCTTCGTGAAAGACTACGAAATCAAGAACATTAGCCGGGACGGT
Organism: uncultured Nitrospirota bacterium; assembly: GCA_947259355.1. GTDB lineage: Bacteria > CG2-30-53-67 > CG2-30-53-67 > CG2-30-53-67 > CG2-30-53-67 > CALZGC01. Next base: position 65,112 of record CAMYMF010000001.1, read on the forward strand.
CGCGAGTTGATTCTGCAATTCTCGCAAACCGCGCTTCGGGATCAAACAGGCCGGTTCATGGGGACCTCCGCCGTCATCCGGGATATTACCGAACAGCACCGGATGCGGGAGCGAATCCAGCAGTCGGAAAAGCTCTCCAGCATCGGCCAACTGGCCGCAGGCATTGCCCACGAAATCGGCACGCCACTGAACATCATCTCAGGCAATGCCGAATACCTCATGATGGACATGAAGGCTCACGACTCCCGGATGGAGGAGCTGTCGATCATCATCAATCAGACCGACCGGATCACCCGACTCATTCAGCAGCTCATGGACTTTGCCCGTGAGACGCCGCCCCGATGGGAGGAAACCGACATCAATGAGCTCATCGAGAATACACTGATCCTGGTGCGCCACCAATTGAAGAAGCGCTCCATTGCACTCGCCTCGTCGCTTCACGGGGCCATGCCGCGAATCGTGGCGGACCCTTACCAGCTTCAGCAGGTCCTACTCAACATTATCATGAACGCCATCCAGGCCATGTCGGACAAAGGGACGCTGACCATCGAGACCGCCTTTGACGCCCCCCGAGACGAGGTCCGGGTCACGGTCCGGGACACGGGCTCCGGGATTGCCCCGGAGCACATCAAGAGCATTTTCAACCCCTTCTTCACGACCAAGGAGGTCGGACAGGGAACGGGGTTGGGTCTTTCGGTCAGTCATCGTATCATTGAAAACCACAACGGCCGTATCGAGGTGGAAAGCCAAGTGGAGAAAGGGTCGCTCTTTACCCTCACGCTGCCCAGGTGTGCCCGGGAAGTTCCCCGGGAATCCCGGTCTATCCCCCGCGACTGATGCCAAGGGGACGCCCGGGCATGTGCCGCAGCCAGCCACGACACAACATTGCGCGGGGTCGCTGTGGGCTGAAAGGCTTTCGTTCACAGAGAGGCGCCGCGACGCGCGTCGTCGGCAGTCCAGACAAGGGAGACATTCATGGGCAAATTACTTTCCGTGCTGATTGTGGAAGACGACGACAGCATGCGAGACCTGCTGCGCAAGATTCTCACCGATGAGGGTTATCGGGTGAACACTGCAGGCGACGGCACCACCGCCCTCACCATGGTCAAACAAACCCCGGTGGATGTCGTGCTCAGTGACGTTAAGATGCCGGGACTGGACGGACTGGAGCTTCTGAAGGCGGTCAAACAACTGACGCCCGGCACCTATGTCGCCATCATGACCGCCTTCGGGACCATCGATTCGGCTGTGGAGGCCATGAAGCACGGCGCTTACGACTATATCTCGAAACCATTTAAAATAGATGAGATCCGAATTCTCATGAAGAAAATCGTCGAGGAGAAAGCCCTCCGCCAGGAGGTGGCGCACCTGCGCAAAGAAGTCAGCCGGCGCTACGAGTACAGCAACATCATCGGCAAATCGCGACGCATGCAGGAAATTTTCGACCTGCTCGGCAAGGTGGCCGAAGGGAAAAGCACGATCCTGATTTACGGCAAGAGCGGGACCGGCAAAGAACTTGTGGCCAAAGCCATTCATTACAACAGCCCCCGTAAAGGCAAGCCCTTCGTCGCCGTGAACTGCAGCGCCATTCCCGAAACCCTTCTGGAGAGTGAACTCTTCGGGCACATCAAGGGCGCCTTCACGGGCGCCATCTCAACCCGACCCGGCCTCTTTGAGGAAGCACACGGCGGCACACTGTTCCTCGACGAGATTGGGGAGATTTCCCCGGCCATCCAGGTTAAGCTGCTTCGGGTGCTACAAGAGCGCAGCATTAAACCGGTGGGCGGCACGGGGACGAAGAAGATCGACATTCGGCTCATTGGTGCCACCAATCAGAACCTGCAGGAAGCTGTCCGGGAGGGGCGTTTCAGGGAGGACCTCTATTACCGGCTGAACGTAATTCCCATCCAGCTGCCGTCCCTGAAGGAGCGGACGGAAGACATTCCGCTCCTGGCCCGCCACTTTGTGGAAAGATACAGCAAAGAGAACAACCGAACAGGCATCAGCCTCTCGAGACAAGCACTTCAAATCCTGATGAATTACCACTGGCCCGGCAACGTACGGGAATTGGAAAACGTGATCGAACGCTCCGTGATCCTCTGCCAGGGCAGCGAAATCACACCGGCGGATCTCCCCCCGCAGTTGATTGAGGAGAGCTCAGAGGAAGCCTCGGACAAGGATTTGGCCCATCTCTCTCTCAAAGAAGTCGAGAAGGCCCACATCAAAAGGGTTCTGGAGAGTGTGGGCGGGCACAAGATGAAGGCCGCTGAAATACTCCAGATCGATCGCAGGACCATCTACAGGAAGCTTCAAAGCTACGGTTTGTGAGAGAGGGCCTCGAGACGGGGGCCGGGTATCGGGCATCCCGGCTAGACCTCATCCAGTTCGGCAAAGTCGCTGCCGGACATCTGATTTCGAAGGTCCGCATCCAGGGTGTCCGGCTTCTCCGCCCCGAATGCCAACATATCCGCCTCGTCGTGTTCTACGTTTTCCAGAAAAGACGCGTCGGGCTCTTCGCTCCCGCCCGATTCATCGGTCAGCTCGGACGGCTCGTGCGGAGCACGAGCCTGCTGGAGCCGTTTGACCCACTGCTCGGGCGGCTCCCAGAAAGCATCTACGGGCAGGCGGTGCTCATAGGTACTGACGGCGATTTCCAGCCGAGTCCAGAGGTCGTATGATGATGATTGCGAGGCATCCATAGGCTACCACACTCCCTGCTGCTGATGGTTGAGAAGCTCCAGCCCTTTTTTGGCATTCTGGTTGACGGGATTGATCTGCAGAGCTTTGTTCCAGGCCTCGGCCGCTTCGGCGTAACGCTCTAACTGATACAGGCTGTTGCCATAGTTGGTATAGGCCATTGAGCGTTCCCGACAACCGTCATCGAGGGCTTTGGAAAAGAGCTCCCGAGCCTTCTCGTAATCCATGACGGCATAGTAGTGCACGCCGAGGTTGTGATTGGCCTCGACAAGATCGGGCTTCAGCTTGAGGGCCTGCTGAAAGGCCTGGACGGCATGGTCCGAGCGATGCAGCTCGGTGTAGGTCAGTCCCAGGTTGTTGTAGGCGTCGGCATATTCGGGGTCTAACTCGACGGCCTTCTCGAAGGCCCGCATGGCGGCTTCGTGGGCACCGCGGTGAAAATAGACCACGCCGCGATTGTTCTGCTCCCGGGCGGCTTCGTGCCGCTGGCTGCGCGTCGCTTCGTCCACATGTTCTTTGTGGTTTTCGTAGTATGCTTCGATTTGGCGCTGTCCCGAGACCAGCTCCTCCAAGACCTGCCGGGTCTCGCCCAGGAGTGTCTCCATGCGTTGCACACCGGCCGCCTGCTCCGCGCGCCGTTCCGTCGCCAGGTCGCGGCCCTGCTCCAGTTCCTGCTGGAGATGCTCCTGCATGCCGTTGAGTTGTGCTTCTACCGCCGCACCCACAGCTGCGACCTTCTGGAGGTTTTCCGTCACCTTCTCGGTGAGCCGCTCCTCGAGCGTCTCCAGCCGCTCGCCGACCCCCTTCAGGCTCGCGTCAAGCCGCCCGCAAAGCGTTTCGACAAGACCGATTTTCTCATCCGTCTTCCGAAGCTCCTGTGCGAACTCGCCGTGCACACCCTGAAGCTGGTTGGTGAGGCCCTGGGTGGATTCACCCAGCCGGTCGGTCCACGACTGGAATTGCCCCTGAACAGTGCTGATGCGTTCGGCTAAGTGCTCTCGTATCTCCCGGGACATCTGCTCGGACAATCGGCCCACTTCGGCCTCCAGGGTGCTCTGTCGCTGTTCGAATTCCTCCTGCTGCGCTTTCATCCTTCCTGCGACGTCCCTATGAAAACCGTCCAGCTCCGAGCGGATCACTTGGAAGGAAGAAACGAAATCGACCTGATCCAGGATGTTGCGCATCTCATGGGTTGTCTCGGTGTTCTGGAAGAGGGAGCATTTCTTCTTCTTCCCATAGAAGAGGCTGCAGGCCTCCTCAAGGCAGGGCTGACGCTCCCATTCCTCCAGTCCATTTTCCATCTTCTTGGTCTGCTTCAGCAACAAAGGACAAATCATGGCCTCTCCTTCATTCTTCCAGATGCCGGACGGTGCCGGCGGTTACCCCGCAGACGGGAGATCATAAATTTTCAGGCGTGTCTTACCCACCAGGGGCCGGCGCGCCCCGAGGAGCGACTCCTCCATCAGCAGGCTGCACGCCCCGTTGAGGCGATGTTGGAGCATGGGATCGGGGTTCTCGTTAAGCATATCCTCGAGAAGAACAGTGGCCGGCAGCGCGTACCCCGCCTGCTCCAGAAGATAGAGTTGGTGGGAGCGGTCTTCCGGCGTTTGCAGCTGCACCGCCATGGCGTAGTTGCCGACCTGCTCATAATAGTGTCCCCAGATTTCACGCGTGGTGCGCGCATCCCTGTAGCGGGTCTGTCGGCGCACCCACTCCTCCGCTTCGGTGTCCCGCCCCAGGAGAATCAGTTGGCTGATGAACTGCTTCAACCGCTCCTCGGACAGCGGTTGGTCCCCGGCCGCTTCTTCCTGAAAGGCGCGCACGTCGCGATGTATCCGCTTGAGAGCGAATTCGGTCACTTTCTGATAGTAAAGGCTCTGATCCGAAGCAAGCTCCCGGGCCGCGGTCAAGTCCCCCCGGACCGCGTCGGTCTGCCCAAGCCGCTCATGGACTTCGGCGAGACGTATGAGGAGTTCCATCTTTTCCGCAGACTCCTGGGAGCCCTCCAGAGCTTCCTGATACAGCTCGATGGCCAGCGCGTGCTCCTTTCGGCCGGCGTAGAGGTCGCCCACGAACCCCAGGAATTCCGTACCCCGCAGACCATGCTCTCGCAGCGCCTCCAGAAGCTCCAGTCCGCCGGTGCTGCCGTCGGGGTTGGCTTCCAGCGCGACGCGGACATCCTCAAAGGCCCCGGGAAGGTCCAGCTTGTGGAGCCGGCACGATCCCCGCTGCAGCCGCGCATGACCGTGCTCGGGATGCTTCTCGAGAACGGCATTGAAGAAGGCCTCTCCGTCCGAGACCATGACCGGTTCCAACGCGATGGCCCGCTCCATGGCCCCCACGGCGGCGTCGATGCGGTCGGCTTCGAAGTAGTTCCAGGCAAGCACCTTGACGACTTCCGCACTGTCCGGCGCGGCCTTCTCCAGGGCCTCCAATTGGGGCAGGAGCGTGTCGCGCATCTTCGGGTGCGTTGTACTCGCGGACGAGAGAAACTGAGCTGCCGCTGCAGGACGCTGCAGCCGCAGCATGATGGTGGTCACCGTCGCATACGCCTTGAGTTCGCTGGGATCGACGGCTAGGATGTCATGACAGAATTTGATGGCCTGCTCCGACAGCGTCAGATCCTTTTCCACCGCCTGGAGGAAATGATGGGCCGCCTTCGCACACAGCCCCACCTTCAGGTAGACCTTTCCCATTTCCAGGTGGGTACGAGCCAGGCCCGGATTCTTGGCCGCAACCTGATCGAGGAGCCGGAGTATGGACGCGGACTGGTTCGCATCGCGCTGGATTGCCTTCCAGAGAAGATCGAGGGCTGTCTCAAAGGTGCCCGCGAGGATGTGCAGCTCGGCCATCCCGAGAATGGGTTCCACCGCCACGGGATGGTTCACCGAAATCTGCTTGAGGTATTTCATGACGGTACTGCTGCTCTGCGGCACATCCCGGACGAGCCGCAGCAGGCACTCCACTCCGTCCGCCACCCGATTGCAGCTAGAGAGAACCAGGCCAAGCGCAAGGGACGCCTTGGGGAGGGTCGGGTTCATGTCGAGGACCTGCTGCAGGCGCTCGGCCGCATCGCCGGCTATGGCGCTGTCTTCCTTGAATGCCTGGAAATAGTACTTCACGGCCTCGGTGAAACGGCCCATCTCCTTGCAGGCATCTCCCATACACTGATGGATGCTCGCCAACGGTGGTCCCTCGAGCGTCTGCTCCAGCTTGGCCCCCTCCTCCAGAACCATGTCGTAAGTCCCACCCAGATAATAGGCCTTCACCATTCCCTGATGTAGTGAGGTCTCCTCCGGCCGCTGACGTATCATTTCACGGTAAAATGGAATCACCTTGCCGATGGCTTCGGGATGGGTGCTTAGATAAGCGTCCAGCGTCTCCCCCACTGCTTCGTACCGTCCGGTTCGAAAGCAGAGCTCCGCCCGCGCCAGCACCACCCGATGTTCATGGGGGTGGCCCTGCTCCCATTCGTCGAGCAGTTCCGCCACGGCGGCATTTTGCTCCGGACAATCCCCGACACAGCGCATCAGACGGGACACAGCCTCCTGCTGGTCGGAGCAAGCCATGGCCGCCTCGGCCCACACCAGATCCAGACCCGGCTCTCCCATCCCAGCGGCCTCAAGTTCCTGCAAGAACGCCACAATCGCTGCCCCCAGTGCGGGACTCTTGCGGAGCAGCAGGGAGAGGTGCCGCAACACTTCCCGGAGCAGAAGCGCTTCGCCCGCGGCTGCCAGTTGCAGAGACCGCAGCGCTTCCTGATCCCGCCCGAGGGCGATCAGCGCTTCCGCAGTTGCCAGGCTGACCGACGGGTGGTCGGCGCTGCGGTCCGCCAGCTTTTTGAGCAGCAGCAGTGCACACTCCGGGCTGTCCGGCGTCAAACGTATGAAACGCCTGAGCAACACCACCGGACGCGCCACGTCCGGATCCTCGAGACAGAGCTCTGCGAGGAAGAGGGAGAGCTCGGGATCATCGAAATGATCCGGCAGCATGGCAAAGCTTTTCTCGAAGAAGGATGGCCGCTGCGACGGATCGCTCTGAACGATCTTTCGCATCTGCGCAATGGACCCGGCCATGTCCCCCTCGTCAAGACAGATCTCTCCGAAGGTCCGAGCGGTGGAGACGTTTTCGGGGTCCAGTTCGACGAGACGCTGAAATCGCTCACGAAGCTGCCCGCCGTCAACCCGACCATGGAGAAGCCCGTACGTCTTGGAGGCTTCCTCGAAGTTTCCGGCATCCCGCAGCCGGTCTCCCAACAGCAGCAGCACGGGCTCTACGCCTTCCAGCGCCGGGTTGACGCGTTTGAGCAACGCCATGGTGCGCGCCTCCAGTGCCGGGTCGTGAATCGCCTGCAGGCAAGCAACCCCCGGATCCCATGCCTTGACCATCAGATACGCTTTGCCCAGAACCCACAACTCCCACGGCACCTCGGCCGAATCCTCGAAGTGTTGAATCACTGTGGGGGCCGATTTGGAATCGAGGTCGAGGGCGCGATCGTAATAGGCCGCAGCGCGTTCCGGTTTGGAGCGGCGCAGCAAACTCCCCAGGTACAGGTGGGGAACCGCCTCGTTTCGGATATGTCCCAGGATCTGTTCCAGCCGGGGCAGAATCCAGAGCCATTCCTCTTCTCTCGCCTTCAGCACAGTACTGTAAGCCGTGAAGGCCTCGCCGTAAGCACCTTGTCCCTCGAGTATCAAAGCCGTCATATATCGCAGCTCATTCATGAGCAGCACGTTCTGCCCCTCCACCGAGAGCTTTTGCAACTCCTCGGTTCGCTTGCGGGTCCGCTCGAGCAGACGGGTGAGGGCCTCGGCCCCGGTCTCCCCGATGAGGGCCAGCGCAGCTTTCAGGTCCCGCATGTGAATCATGACTTCGAGGCGGAGTTCAAAGAATTCGGAACGGTCGATTCTTCCCGGCGGGTGGGCAAGCACCCTCAGGATTACCCGTCCTTGGTCCGGATCGGCCTTGAAGGCCTTGCGGTACTCCCGGGACGCTGCCTGCGGATCCTGAATCCGGCAGTAAAGCTCTCCCAGTGCGAGGAGCAGCTGTATATTTCTCGGGTCCCTGGTGAGGGCCGTCTCACAGCACTGCACCGCCTTGTCGATTTTACCCTTCTCGACAAGTTTATGCGCTTTTTCGACCACTTTCTCCGGTGTTGAAAGATTTGTGAACATGGAAGGTCCTCACTGATAGGAAAGCAAATCCGGATGACTATCAGTATAATATGTGTCAATTTTCTGTGTCAATTTTTATGTCACTAGCCCGGATATTGCATGAGTGATCGTAACGAGAGGCCGCAGGAGCAACATAGGCAAGGCGCAGAGAATTTTCTGGCTGAAGACATATTGGAATATTTCAAAGTCAGGAAATTCGCTGCAACGCCGCATATGGCAGCTTATCCGCCCTCGCAGTAGATTTGCTCATGCAATATCCGGGCTATGAGAGCTCTTTTTTGATCTGGCCCAGATCCAATGTGACAAAAGTCGGGTGTCTGTTTGGGAAGAATTGTAGAAAAGGGGTTGGTAGACTGGTCACGGGCGCGGGGGTGGTACAGGCACAGAATGACGGCGTCAGAGTAGTGTAATCATAACTCGATGCAATCGCTACGGCGGGTTCGACTCTGGGGAAGGAATCTGTGCAATCGGGGCATAGGAGCCGTCCTTTCCCCGGAAGGTTCGCCGCCCGAGAAACATGGGCGGCGGGCTATTTCAGGGCGGTGTCGAGTATCTTCTCCGCCTGTTTCTCAGATATCCCTTTGGCCAAAGATATCTCGGAGCTGATGAGATGCTTTGTATCACAGAGCATCTTCTTCTCACCGAAGGAAAGCTCCTTATCTCGCGAAAGAAGGGTCAAGTTGCGGAATACGGCCGCTATTTCATAGATAGAGCCGGTCTTGATCCTCTCGAGGCTCTCCCGGTAACGTTTGTTCCAGTTGGGAACGATGGCCTTAGGCTTCTGCTTGAGAACTTTGACAACCTTTTTCACATCGGAGGACTGAATCACCTCGCGAAGACCGACCTTGTCGACATTGCTGCAGGGGATCATGATGCGCGTCCCCTTCTCTATAATCTTCAGCACGTAAAACTTCTGCTTCTCTCCCATCAACTCCTTTTCTTCTATGGCTTCGATTTTACCAAGACCATGTGAAGGATAGACCACCGTCTTCCCGATCTTAAACATACAACAACTCCCTTCTGATGAAAGCACTTGGAAAGCACTTTAAGAATGCCATAAAATACAATAAATTGCAAATGGAGTCAATAAAAAAATAACAAATCGTGAAGGGCGACCAAAATCCCCTTGACATTCTCGGCCACCCTAAGTTAGATTAAAAGCACTCTGGCACCCTAACATATTGAAAAATATAATGTTTTGAGACCGCCCAAAGGAAGGAGCTCCCATGGCGAAAAATATCCTCGATTTGAGACCAGAAAATGCGTTGAAAAAGCTTGGAAGCTCGAGCAAGGTCTGCCTCTTGAGCTCGAAGGACATCTTCGACGTGCTCAAAAAGGAGAATTGCATCGTGATGGCCAACAACTGCCGCATCAAGCATGTCGTTCCCGGGATTCTGCGGGCCGCGCAGGAACTCGATGCCGTCGTTGCCTTTGAGCTGGCCAAATCCGAGGGAGGTCTCACCGGCGGCTACACCGGCATGCCCCCCCAGCTCTACTTCGAAACAGTCGTGGGATATGCGGAAGAGGCGGGGTTCACGATTCCCTTTTTCATTCATGGGGATCACGTTACCACCAAGAGTGCCGCCCCCGACGTGGTGGCCGACTCGCGTGCCCTCATCGAAGCGGAACTGGCGGCAGGCTACACGTCGATCGCCGTGGACGCTTCGTTTAACGAGACCGCCGACAACGTCCGGATCTCCACTGAACTGGGGAAAATTGTACGGGACGCCGGTGCCGGTCTGGAAACGGAGGTCGGAGAGATACTCGCCACCGGCGTCGATGCCCGAATCACGTCGGTGAAAGACGCCGTCGACTTCATGGAAGGGATTACGGCCAACGGCATCACACCTGATCTGCTGGCCATCAACAACGGCGCCAAGCACGGCAATTATACCCACGGCGAAGAGGTGCACATCGACCTGAAGCGTACGAAGGAGATCTTCGATGCCATCTCCCGATGGCATGTGGGCATTGCCCAGCACGGCATCACCGGCACACCCGTGCACCTGCTGAGCCAGTTTGCGGACCACGGTGTCCGTAAGGGCAATGTGGCCACGCTTTGGCAGAATATCGCTCACGAAGGTCTGCCCCCCGATCTCATGAAGCAGATCAACGATTGGACTGCCAAGGAGCACAAGGCGATCAAATTCACCACGGCCGTCTTCAAAAAGGAGATCGACAGCATCCCCGAGGAGAACCGGAAGAAGATCGCCCTTAAGGCTTATGAAGCCGCCAAGGAATTCCTGACCAACTTCCGCGCCCGGGGCACCGCTACCAAAGTGATCGAGTCGCTCACCCGGTAACGGGGCGGCGCATCTTTGTTTCGACAACTCGACGACCCGCACGGGGGCCGCGGCGGAGCGATTCTCCATCGATGTTGTGGTTCTATCTCTCGTTGATCTGCGCCATGTCGGTGGCCGCTGTCGACGCGCTGAGCAAGCACGCACTGGGCCGGAGCGATCCCTATGTGGTGGCGTGGGTTCGACTTGGCTACTGCATCCCTTTTCTAGCCTTCAGCTTCATCTGGATCGATATCCCCGAGCTCGACGCCGCGTTCTTCCGAACCGTGGCACTCATGCTGCCCCTGGAGATTGCCGCGCTGATCTTGTATACCCACGCGATCCGCCAGTCGCCCCTCTCCCTCACCATTCCCTTTCTCGCTCTGACGCCGTTGTTTCTCATCGTCACCGCCTTTGTCATCCTGAGAGAGCGGCCCGACGTCTCCGGCCTTGCGGGGATTGCATTGATTGCGGCGGGGGTCTACCTGCTCAATGTGCATACGCGCCACGAAGGATGGCTGGCGCCGATGCACGCTGTGCTCCGGGAGCAGGGCTCCCGGAAAATGATCGCGGTGGCCTTGCTTTACAGCATCACATCGGTCCTGGGCAAAGTGGCCATCCAGCATTCCAGCCCAGCCTTTTTCGGTGTGGTCTACTTTCCCCTCCTGGCCCTGGCGAGCCTGCCCTTTCTCGGGCTCGCCGCCGGACGGCGGGCCTATGGCACACTCGCGTCGCGGAAGGGAATATTCACCCTCATCGGTCTGATTCAGACCGTCATGATCCTCACCCACGTCACCGCCATCAGCCTGGTGGAAGTTCCTTACATGATCGCCATCAAGCGAACCAGTCTTCTCTTCGCCATCGCCCTGGGGTGGTTCTTCTTCGGGGAGACCCACATCCGTGAAAGATTTCTCGGCGCACTCTGCATGCTGGCAGGGGTGGTGTTGATCCTGGTGTGATTACCGGAGATCGGCGCACTCCTGAATCAGGAGGCACTGCGGTGGGGCTCCAAGATCACCTTCATGGACGCGGCGCTCTCGGCCACCAGACGGAAACCCTCCTGGGCGTCTGCCAGGTCGAAGCGGTGGGTAATCATGGGACCCACCGACACGGTCCCGCTCCGCAGCAGCTCAATGGCCACCGCGGTGTCGGCGGGGCTGCTGCCGTAGGAGTGGATAAGCCGGATATTGTTGCGCCAGAATGCCTGCACCGGTACCGGCAGCGCGATACCGGGATCGGTGGGGGCGAAAAACAGGATGGTACCCGCCCGGTCTACCGACACCAACGCCTGGTGAAAGGCAGGCAGAGCCGATGTGCAGACCATGACATGATCTGCGAGCCGTCCCCCCCGTCCCTCACAGAGCCGCTGGGCGATATCCTCACTCGCCGGCAGGACCCTGTCCGCGCCGAGGGCCTCGGCCATTTTCAGACGCGCCACATGGACATCGGTCACGATGATGCGCGCCGCGCCCGAGGCACGAGCGAGCAGTAGGTGAAGCAGACCGGAGAGACCGCTGCCAAGAATAAGCAGGTGCTGGCCCGGACGCACCCCGACGGCCCGCTGGGCCCGAACCACGCAGGCCAGAGGTTCGATGAAGGTTCCATCCTCGAAGGAAACCTCATCGGGGAGCCGGAAGGCGCCGCGATCGACATTCAGGGCCGGAATGCGGATGTATTCCGCAAAACCGCCCGGATCGAAATTGGTGGTGTGTAGTGTGTCGCAGGAAGTGTGGTCACCGTTCAGGCAGTAACGGCACGTGTTGCACGGCACGTGATGGGCCACAAAGACCCGGTCCCCCTTTTGAAATCGCTGGACCCCGGGATCGGCTTCCGCCACGATGCCCGTCACCTCATGGCCGAGGACCAGGGGCGCCTTGCGGATGCGGTACCACTCCATCACATCGCTGCCGCAGATACCGCTGGCCATGGTTTTCAGCAGCATCTCCCCCGGGCCCGGGGCGGGCGTCGGCATCTCCTCGAGCCGCACATCCCGGTTGTTGTAATACATGGCCACCCGCATGCATCATGCTCCGGAGCGCAGCCGGCGGTGTGTTTCACGCGCGCTGCACGGTCTCCTGATAGAGTTCATAGGCTTCGGCAACATCTGCCTTGGCATGGATGATGGCGTGCAGGGCCCGTGCCATGGGCACAGGATGCTTGCTTTGCCAGACATTGCGGCCCAGGTTGATCCCGATGGCTCCCTGCTGCAGACCGTCATGGACGAATGCCAGCACTTCCCGCTCGGTCTCACACTTAGGCCCCCCCGCCATCACCACCGGAACGGGGCAGCCGTTGACGACCGTGTCAAACCCGTCTTCACACCAGTAGGTCTTCACAATCTTGGCGCCCAATTCGGCCGCAATGCGGCACGCCAGCCCAAGATAGCGCGCGTCCCGTTTGGCCAGCTCCTTGCCCACCGCCGTGACGGCCATCACGGGAATACCGTAGTCCTCGCAGGCGTTCACCAACTCCGCCAGATTCATTAGTGTCTGACGTTCGTATCGGCTCCCCACGAAAATGGAGACACCGACGGCGGTTACGTTTAGGCGGAGTATTTCCTCAATGGAGGTGGTGATCTCTTCATTGGCCAGGTCCTCTCCCACCACGCTGGTGCCACCCGAGACGCGAAGAATGATCGGTTTGCTCTGCGCCGGATTGACCACCGCCCGTAACACGCCCCGGGTGACGAAAAGCGCATCGCAGTAGGGAAGCAGCGGTGCAATGGTCTCACCGGGCTTTTCAAGGCATCGGGTCGGCCCCTGGAAATATCCGTGGTCGATCGGCAGGAAATAGCAGCGACCATCGGGCTGCACCAGTTGGCTCAGTCGGTTTTGCATACCCCAATCCATGGCGTTTTCCTCCGTGCGTCTCTTGGAATAAACAAGGTCGGACGGCAAACGCACCCTCGGTGCCCACCCAACAGGAGGCAGCGACTTCGTCCGAGTTGAAGGGTAACCTAATCTTTTTGCGGGAGGCCTGTCAAGGTCCTTTTGCCGCCCAAACGCAGAAGACAATCCTCGGCTGGAAAGCGCTTGGCCCCCGGCTGCAGACAAGCGATGACGTGCGCGCGGCGCGTCTCCTGTACGGTATGGGTTGACAGAACAGTGTTTCTGACAAATAATAGGCCAGGGTTCTGGCGAACTTTTGTATGTGAGCCATGCAAAAAAGAATCATCCTCCTCGTTATGCTCAGCATGCTGATCATTCTGGTCAGTCTCGGGATCATCAGCCAACTGAGCGTAAACAATTCTATTGAGCGGTCTCTTGAGAAACGGCTGATGCTGGCTTCCATCATCAGCCGGTACTTCGACTACATCCTCGAGACCAACCTGACACGGCTGTACGATATCTCCATCTCTGGACGGGTGGACTTTTCCGATCAGGACTGGGTACCTGAAACCGTCGCCCTCAAAACCGCGTACGAATACTCCATCTTTACCGATCGTATTTTTCTCCTCGACCGGCACGGCAACGTTGTGTTGAATTACCCGCTGCAGGAAAGCACGAAAGTGAATCTGCTGAGCATCCCGGTAGTAAGCCGGATCATGGGGGAAGGCAAACCGCTGGTCTCCGATGTCTTTACCATGGAGCCGACGAAGAAAAAAGTGATCCTGGCGCTGGTCCCCCTGAAGGACAAGAACGGAGAGACCATCGGCGTGGCCGGCGGGGAGATCAACCCCACCAATTACCTGTTCAACCAGATGATCAAGTCGATCCCGACGGAGACGACCACCTTTATCGAACTCGTCGACAGCCAGGGAATCATCATCGCGTCCAACATCCCGAAACGAATCTTGACCTGCAGCGATCACAACCAGTTTCTCGGCAAGCTCATCGCCACCCGCCAGAGCTCCGTTTCCACCTGTCATCGCTGTCACCTCGAAGCGGAATCGCCACAGCCCAGAACCCAGGACATGCTGGCCTTCTCGCCGCTCTCCGTCGCTCCCTGGGGCGTCTCCCTGCGGGAGCCCCAGGAAACGGTCTTCTCGCCGGCCATCACCCTGAGGCGAAATTTCATCATTCTCGGGATCATCGCCCTCGGTGCGGCCCTGGTCCTGGCCATGGGCATGAGCCGCAGCATCGTGCGGCCTATCCAACTGCTCATTCAGGCCTCTAAACGTCTGGGGCAGGGAGATCTTCACGAGCCCATTGCCATCAGGAGCCGGGACGAAACCGGGGTGCTGGCTGACAGTTTCGAGCTGATGCGGCAGAAGCTGGCCGCCTCCCTCGCGCGCATCCAGAGGCAGAATGTTGAACTGGAGCAGCGGGTACAGGAACGGACGGAGGAGCTGGAGTTGAGCCGCAAGAAACTGGCCGGCCTCTACCGCAAGAACATTTCCGTACAGGAGGAAGAGCGCAAACGAATCGCGCGAGAGCTGCATGACGAGACCAGCCAGTCCCTCAACGCCATCCTCATTTCCCTGGACACGCTCAACATGGTGCAGGACCAAGGCGATGTCAGCAGCACGCATCTCCAAAAGCTGAGAAAGAACGTGGTGGCGACCCTCCAGGGGATTCATCAGCTGATCAAAGATCTCCGGCCGCCCGTTCTGGACGATCTCGGTCTGGAATCGGCCATCCGGTGGATGCTGGAGGGGCATCTGGGTACGAGGGGGATCGGGTACTTCTTTGAAACACAAGGTGCCTGTCCCCCCTTGCCCTCCAATGGCGGCAAGGGGGCGGTCGACTCTGCCACACTGGAGCTAACCCTCTTTCGCGTCATCCAGGAGGCAGTCATCAACATTGTAAAACATGCCGACGCAAAGCACGTCTTCGTGTCGCTGGTTTTCCACGAGAGCTGCGTGGAGGCCGAAATCGAAGACGACGGCCGGGGGTTCGATGTGGCCAGCGTCTACACCACCCTGGAAACAGAACGGGACACCAGCTCCTTCGGCCTGCTGGGCATGAAGGAGCGCGTCGCGCTGCTGGACGGCCGGCTCACCATCTGCTCCAGACCAAATGAGGGAACCCACATCAGCCTGATCGTCCCGTTCTGAAACGCTCGGCCTTTGCCCTCGCGGATGATCGCCTTCACCAGGCAGAGGGCTGCGGCACAGGGAGTTCATGAGCAAAACACGCATTCTGATCGCCGATGATCATGCCCTGGTGCGAGAGGGCGTCGCCGCCCTGCTCCAACTGCAGGACGACATGGAGGTCGTGGGTGAAGCCTGCGACGGAAGAGATGCACTCCGACTGACGGCGAAACTCAAACCGGACATTGTGCTGATGGACATCGCCATGCCCGGGCTGGGGGGGCTGGAAGCCACCACCGAAATCAAGAAGACCATGCCGGAAATCAGGATTCTCATCCTGAGCCAGTACGACGATCGCGAATATATCAGCCGGCTGCTCAAAGCAGGGGTGTCGGGCTATATCCTCAAACACGCCGTGGGCACCGACCTGGTGTCAGCCATCCGGGCCGTGGCCCGGGGCGAGTTCTATCTCTACTCCGGCATCGCCTCGTCGGTGGTCGACGGCTTTCTTGACAAGGAACAGGCCCTCTCCGTGGATCCCTATGAGAAACTCACAGACCGTGAGAAACAGGTTCTCAAACTGATCGCCGAGGGGAACACGCACAAGGAGATTGCCCAACTGCTCGACATTAGTACCAAAACCGTCATCGCCCATCAGACCCATCTTTCAGAGAAACTGGACATCCACTCCCGAGCGGATCTCATCAAGTTTGCCATTCGGAGAGGCATCATCAAAATATAAGATGAATCTTTTGGACTTCCTGAACTCGTACGCGGGGATGTATCTCGTGCAATCTTTCGTGCATTCACTGATCACCGCCATCGTCGTGGACCGCTCGATCTACGCCTGGAGAATCGTGAATCCGCTCATCATGCAGCGCTTCCGGCTGCTGGTCATCCTGCTGCCGATCCTCTCCTTTCCCCTTTTCCAGTGGATCGATCCGGAGCGCAGCTCCGTTGCCTTCAGGCTTGGCGCACTCTTTGACAGCTCTCGATGGCTCAATCTGGAGCTCTTCGGCATGCTCCCCGTGCGCCTGCTCTTCGTGGGTGTGCTGCTGGTCACAGGTTTGGTTTTCTTGCTCCAGGAAGTGATCCCCCTCTTGCGTCATACCCTCCTCTCGAGAAGAGTGGCTGCGCCCGGCACCCGGGCCGAGACACACGAGTCGGTGGCCCAGGCCCTCGCGGGCTTGGACGGTGAGACGCCTGCCGTCTACCTCATGGAGGACGATGCCTTTACGGTGCTGTCGACCACGGGAAGCGACTCGGCCATTTTCCTTTCGACGGGACTCCTGGAGGCGCTGCGCCCCACGCAGGTGCAGGCCGCCATCGCCCATGAGATCGCCCACATTCGGCGGAGCAGACGACCGCTGCTGGTCATGGCCTACCTGTTTCGCATGCTCATGTTCCTCAACCCCGTCGTGCTGCTGGAGTTTCGCAGAATCGTGCAGGAAGAGGAAAACATTTGTGACGATATGGCCGTTTCCATGACCGGCAATCCCCAGGCGCTGGCCGATACGCTCCGGCGAGTCTACGGCAGCACAGAGGAGCCCGCCGACACGGAACGGGGGAAACTGGCGGCTGTCAGCGAAGCATTGGAGGATTACAGCCACCGGTTGCTCATCGAAAAGAGAATCGAGCGTCTCATGGAAGCGCCCAGCGCTGAGGCCATGAACCGGGGCCGGCTGGGCTGGGTAATTACGGCCGCGGCCGTCGTGGCAATCAACTACTATGTGGTCTGATGGACCCGGAGGATAACGATGCGAGAATCACTGCGAGGCCTGCTTTCTTTCGCGGCAATCGTGCTGGTTCTCCTGGCTGCGCTCAAGCTGCTCAACTGGGCACCCACGGCCCTGGACCCGGGGGGTATGCGGGAATACCCGAGCCTTTCGGCCGCCACGGCTGCCCTGCAGGTGGAAGACCTGCTGGTTCCGTCCTATTTTCCGGAACAGGTGCGCTGGCCCCCCCGCAGCATCCTCGCCCAGAGCAAGCCCTATCCCGTCCTGGCCGTTGCCTATGCAGGAACCCGCCGCGACGGCGTTGTCCTGCACACCACTCAGGCCGCGTCGGCCGAGTTCGCGCTGGAGTCATCCATTGCCCTCACTACCGTCCGTGAAATCGTACCGTACGATCTCAACGGCCGCCAGGCAACCCTGGCAGTCGGCCTCTGTTCCGACGGAGAGCCCTGCAGCCGCCTGACCTGGCAGCAGGGGCGGTACTGGATGAAGATCGAAATGGTCTCCTCTCCCTTCGAGTTGATCCGGATTGCCGAGAGTATGCGTCCGTAACAGTACCGCCCAACCACACCCCGTAGACCCGGAGGCTCCTTTCCGCGAAACCTTTCTCACTGTGCTCGCCGGTCACACCGCCGGCGATGGTGTCGTTCTTTTGTACCACAGATCCAAGAAGTGTTCGTGAATCATAACAGTTTGGCCCCCCGCAGCGCTCTTCGCATCAAATCTAAGACAAAAATCACTCCGAAATAGGAAATTCTTCCAATTGTTGCAGCAGGCCGTCTTCGCTATAACTCAAACATAACACGGGGGGAAAGGAGGTGAGGACGGATGCTTAGATACAAGGGAGGTGACTGGGTGACAGAGGGCACCTATTGGAACCTGGCCTCAGGGCGGCGCGTCGATGCCACCACCAAGGGATTGGCGCTCCCAGGCGGACGCAACCTGGTCTATCTTCGTATGCCTGCTGGCATGATGCTGCTCTTGGGTCCGTTCTTCGGGTTGCTCTACATCATTCTTTTTCCCCTGATGGGTATCGCGGCATTGAGTTTTTTTGCGGTACGAGCGTTTCTCAGAGGAACCTTTGATCTGTTGTCCAGAGCCATGTATTTCGAGTGGCGGCCTGCGGAGGCCTACCTGGCCGGCCGTAAACGGCGGTGTAGAAAGAAAAGAGAGAAGAAAAGCAAGGTCAAGGAGGAAGACCGCAAGGAGCCGTCTTGAGTTTTCCATAAGGCAAGCGGGGTGTTCTACACCCCCATCGAAGAGGAGGAAACACCATGAAGACCTATTTCGATTTCATCACACATGTCAAGGGGATCGAGTATCTCGTCGCCATTGCGTCCATTGTCGGATTCATCGTGCTCTGGGAGGTCCTGAAGCCCAAGCCCTTTTCCAAAATGGTGCACTCGGCCAAAGAGGATCTGACCTACATGAAGCAAAGCGGGTCCAGACAGACCCTGCGAAACGTGGGCAAACTGGTGGGGGCCCCCTTCATCGGACTGGCCTATGTGATCAGCCTCCCCATCGCCTTTGTGGGCGCCCTGCTGTTCGCCGCGGTCAACGGCCTGCTGAACTACGTCGGGCAGACCACCTCCTTTGATTGGCGACCCATGGAAGCCTATCTCGGCGGCAAGAAGCGCAAGAAGACCCAAGCTCCCGAAAAGGAAGAGACCCCTGCGCCCGAGAAGACCGAAGAGGACTAGCCGTCATTCGCACTCGATCAGAGAGGAGGGCCAATCCCATGGAAGCCACAAGAGCAGTCTTGATTCTGATTTGCGCCACCCTGCTGGCGGCACCCTTTGCGTCGCAGCTTTTCGCCGGGGACACCGGCCAGATGCCTCAGCCCGGCGTGGTGATACTGGACAGCCTGAGCGATCAGTACGAACCGGTGACGTTCGACCACGAGATGCACGTCATGGCGTCGGACGAGTGCGCCCAATGCCACCATCAGCACGGCAGCCGCGTCACTCGTTCCTGCGGCGACTGTCACACCCTCAACTCGGAGGCCTTCAAGCGAACGGCGGTCCACACCTTTATGCCCTGCCAGGACTGCCACGACGCCTACAATCCTGACACGCCGCAGATGCCGGGCCTCAAGGGCGCCTACCATCGTACCTGTTTCGCGTGTCATCGCGGGATGGGACAGGTCGGACTGGATCCTACGGGCTGCACGGAACTGTGCCATGCCAAGAGAGACCGGATCGCCGGGAAATAACGCGCACACGCCGCGGCCCCCTGCACATGAGGGGCTTCGCTGAAAGGAGGTTTCACAATGAAAGAGAGAACAGAGAAAGGCGCCGGCGAGCCGCAGAGGGAGACGCACCGTTCGGAGTGCGGCGAGCAACCCCAAGGATCCTGCGGCCTCAACCGCAGAGGGTTTCTCGGCGTCATGGGAGCGGTGAGCGGGACAGCCCTGCTGGCCAGCACCGCCCCCGTTCATGCCTACAAGAAGTTCGAGGGATGGCCTGATCGCTACGGCATGCTCTCGGATTTGACGGCCTGTGTGGGCTGCCGGAGCTGTGAGCGGGCCTGCAACGAGGCCAACGGCCTGCCCAAACCGGAGAAGTCCTTTGAGGACGGGTCAGTTTTTTCCAAGCTGCGGCGTACCGATGAGAAGACTTACACCGTGGTCAATCGCTATGAAAATCCCAAAGACCCGGAGATGCCCATCTACCGGAAGGTCCAGTGCATGCACTGCAACGAGCCCGCCTGCGCGACGGCCTGTCCCATTCATGCCTACTCGAAAACCCCGGAAGGGGCCGTGACCTACGATCCGGACAAGTGCTTCGGCTGCCGGTACTGCATGGTGGCCTGCCCCTTCGGCATTCCGACCTATGACTACGAGAGTGCCTTTCAGCCCCGGATATACAAGTGCGTGCTGTGCTATGACCGTCTCAAGGTCGGCCAGATCCCGGCCTGCGCGCAGGCCTGTCCGATGGAGGCCATCACTTTCGGGAAACGCTCCGACCTCCTTCGGCTCGCCCATGAGAGGATCCTGGAGCACCCGGACCGCTACATCGACCATGTCTACGGGGAGAAGGAGGCCGGTGGCACCAGCTGGCTCTATCTGTCGTCGGTTCCCTTCGGTGAACTCGGGTTTCCGACGAACCTGCCGGACCGGCCTCTGGTGGAAGAGACCAAGGGATTTCTCTCCTCGGTACCGGTGGTGTTTGCCGTGTGGCCGGCTCTCTTCGGGATGATCTACGCGTCGGTGCAGCATCGCGATGCCCTGCAGACAGAACTGAAAGAACAGCAGGAAAAAGAGGAGGAGAGACAATGAACCATCATGAGACCGCTGTGAAAACCGACAACTTCCGAACATGGTTCATGGACAAGCTGCTGATGGGAATGGACTGGTCGGACTATATGCGGCAGCTGATCACGCCGTTCAACATCATCGCCGCGATCATTCTCAGCATCGGACTGCCGCTGATCGCCATCCGCTTCATCTACGGCCTTGCCTCGGTGACGCATGCCTCCCAGGATTATCCGTGGGGCATCTTCCTCGGCTGGGGGCTCTTCGGCGGGGTGCCTCTCTCGGCCACGGGCTTTGTGTTGGCCACGGCCTACTATATCTTCGGGTTCAAGAAGTACAAACCGCTGGTGCGGCTCGCTGTGCTCACAGGATTCCTGGGATACCTCTTCGCGGTGATCTATCTGCTCTGCGATCTGGGGCGACCTTGGCGGATCTACTACCCCATGATCATCGGGTTCGGAACAGCGTCGGTCCTCTTTCTGGTGGCTTGGCATGTGGCCACTTATCTGACGGTGCAGTTCCTGGAGTTCAGCCCGGCCATTCTGGAGTGGCTCCAGTCCAAACGGGTGCGCAAATGGGCCCTGAGCATCACCATTGCCATGACCATCGCGGGGATCATTCTCTCAACCTTACACCAGTCGGCGCTCGGGGCCATGTTCCTTCTGGCGCCGGGGAAGGTCCATCCGCTCTGGTATTCGTCCTATATGCCGGCCCTTTTCCTCTGCTCCAGTGTTTACGCGGCGCTGACCATGGTCATTGTGGTGAGCACCCTGGCTGCCCGTTTCCTGAAAAAGGCTGCGGACCAGAAATTCCTGAGCAGCCTCAACCCGTTGACCCTGGGCCTGGGCAAGGGCGCTTCGCTGACGATGTATGTCTATTTCGTGCTCAAACTCATCAGCGTGGCCCACGATGACAATTGGTCCCTGTTGGCGACCCCCTATGGTCAGTGGTATCTCCTGGAGATCATCGGCTTTGTGCTGCTACCGGCCATGATCCTGAGCCTCGGAGTCAAGGCGGACCGTGTCGGCATCGTGCGACTCGGTGCTTTCGCCGGTGTGCTCGGTATTGTGGTGAACCGCATCAATACCTCCATGGTGGCGCTGAACTGGAACCTGCCGGGCCACCTGCACCACATCATTCCGCCCTGGCAGGAGGTGGCCATTGTGCTCGCCATCGCAACGATCCACATTCTCGTCTTTCGCTGGATCTTGATGCGGATGCCGGTAATTCGAGAAGCACCGGAGTACACGGACCACTAGCCAGCCCCCACCCCTGCGGCCCAGCTGTGCACCTACCGCAACTCGGCAGCGGGCACCAGGCCGCAGGGATCCCTGCCGCGCCGGCGGGTGACACCCAAGCCCCCGGTGCGGCGAGGCAGCAAAGAGGGCAGACAGACCGGCTGAGACAATGTGAGCGCATTCAGGGGAGGGCGCCATGGAGAGACGCAAACAATGGATGGGGTGGCTCACCACCGGCCTGGTTCTGATCCTGGCTGCTGTGGCGCAAGCCGCAACCCCCATGTCCGAATCCGAAAAATGTCTGGTCTGCCACGGCCGTGCACCGATAGAGCCGACGGCCGTCGGTGTCGAACCGGCGGCACCCTACGTCGACAGGACCGCCTTGGCGGCGTCCGCCCATTCCGAGACTGCTTGCTTCGAATGCCATCGGGACTTTGCCTCGGGCAAGCACCCGCGCCAGCGCTTTCGGGATGCACAGCAGCGAAAACTCCGATACGCGCGGTTGTGCAGACAGTGCCATTCAGACGCGGAGATCACGCTGAAACCGGTCCATGCCCGATTGCTCGAACAAGCGCAGGAAGGGGTAGCTCCGGTCTGCACCGATTGCCATGGCGCCCACAATGTCGCCCCCATCTCGGGGGGAAAGATTCTGCAGAGTGAACGGCGTTATTGCCTGGGGTGCCATGAGCACCCCGTCAGCACGGTGCTCCAAAGCGGCGAAACCCTGATGCTACAGACCGACCTGAAAGTGCTCGACGGGTCCGAGCACCACATGCTCAGCTGCTCAGACTGCCATTTCGGCTTCTCCGCACAGGAGCATCCGCAGCGCAATTTCCGAACCCGACGGGATTACGCCATCGCCTCCTCGGATAGCTGCAAGCGCTGCCACTTTGACAAACATACGCGCACACTGGAGAGCATTCACTATGCCATTCTGAATCAAGGAAACCAGCTCGCGCCGGTCTGCACCGACTGCCATGGCGCCCACGGGATTGCGGCCGTCGGCAAAGATCGCGCCTTCAGTGCGAAACGCTGCAAGCAATGCCACAGCGCGGTGTACGAAACCTACGCCCGCAGTATACACGGCAACGCGTTGATCAATGAGCACAACCAGGACGTGCCGGTCTGCATCGACTGCCACCGGGCACACGATATTGTTAATCCCCTGACCCTGGAATTCCACGATGGCATTCCCGACACATGCGCCAACTGTCATTCCAACAAGCGGATCATGGGAAAGTATGGTCTGTCCACCGACGTCGTCAAGACCTATTTGTCTGATTTCCACGGGGTCACCCTGAATTTCTACAGAAAACAGAAAGAAGCCCTGCTCAAGCCCGGCCGGCCCATCGCCGTCTGCACCGACTGCCACGGCACCCATGATATTGCCAGCGACGCCGAGTCGGATCCCCGGGTCGTCAAGGAGCGTTTGCTGTTGCGTTGTCAGAAGTGCCATCCCGAAGCCACGGAGAATTTTCCTGACGCCTGGCTGTCCCACTATGAGCCGACCCTGGAAAAGGCACCCGTGGTCTACCTGGTGAATCTCAGCTACAGGATCTTCCTGCCGATCATGGTGGTGGGTCTGATCCTGCAAATTCTGCTGCACATCTGGCGGTACGCGGTCAACCGCTGACCGACCTTGGCCAATGCACTGTAACGGAGGAGTCCATGAAACAGCAACCGAGAAGAGGTGAATCGATCCGGCGCTTCAGCCCCCTGCGATTGACCGAGCACTGGGTGAACGCAGGCGCCATCGTCGTCCTCGTACTGACCGGTCTCGCGCAGAAGTTTCACACCCTGGAGGCCTCCCAGTGGTTCGTCCTGCGCGTCGGGGGCATCGATACGATCCGCCTCATCCATCACGCAGCGGGCGCCGTCGTGATCCTGCTCACCCTGCAGCATATTCTGGTTGCCTTCTTCCTGGTCGTCGTGCGCAAGGCGCAGCCCGGCATGTTGATCAGCAGGAAGGACTTCGCCGACACCCTGGACAATCTGCGCTACTACTTCGGGGTGCGCCAGAGCCCGGCCGTTTGCGACCGCTACGATTACAAGCAGAAATTCGAGTACTGGGCCATCCTGACGGGTCAAATCCTGATGACTGTCTCGGGCTTGATCCTCTGGTTCCCCACGTGGGCGGCACGGTTCCTGCCCGGCGAGTTCATCCCGGTAGCCAAAGCGCTGCACACCAATGAGGCCCTCTTGATTTTCCTCCTCATCGCCGTGTGGCATATCTACAACGCCATCTTCAGCCCCGATGTGTTCCCCCTGGACACAAGCATCTTTACCGGACGGATCTCACGGGAACGGATGGTACACGAACACCCGCTGGAGCTGGCAAGAATGGAGGGGATTCCCGTGGAGGAGGTTCTCAAAGAGAGGCGAGAAGAGATGCATTTGCTGGACGCACAGGGATTCTTGCAGCACTAACCCGCCCATGCATAACAGGACTTTTGCTAGACAGCCACGCAGCTGCACTCTGACTCAGGCAGCCTGCACGGAGAACTTCAGCACCTTCGGCCGCACCAGCCGCTCAAAATCCTTGTAAGACATCCGTATCAGCTCGATGTGCGATCCTGCGTTGAAGGCGATCTTCTCGTCCTGCGAGAGGCTTGCCGCGACATACACGTCCACGCCGTACAGGTTGCCGAAGGGTGGCATGGCCCCGATGTCGCACCCGGGAAACAGATCCTGGAACTCCTGCTCGCCGGCCAGTTTGGCTTCCGCAACGCCGGCCGCTTCCTTGAGGAGACGGAAATCGACCTTGTAGCTTGCCGGAAGCACGGCCATGGCCAGCCGGCCGTCGAGTTTCACCATGACGGTTTTCGCCATTTCCCGTCCCGGAATGTGGGCTGCGGCGGCAATCTCCTGGGTGGTAAAGGCCTCCGAGTGATGGATCACTTCATAGGACGTTCGTTCCCCATCGAGAAAGTCCTTGAGTTTTCTTGCCGGCATCTTCATTCCCTCCTTCGTCCACGCCCTGGGGCTCACACAAAAGCCCCCGTGAACACCTCCTTACTTTCGTCCTGTTGCTGCACATCGTCCCGTCGCCTAGATTAATAGCAGGATTCGAGGACTTGTCAAGAAGCGACAGGCGTGGGGGCATTCCCATCCTACAGGCCATCTCGTGCCCTTGACATTCCGAATCGGGTGATTATCTTTTGGATAGTGATTTCGGATGCGGCGTCGCCCATCCACCCACAAGGCAACAGGAGGTTAAGAACGATGGCTCTTTTGACCCACTTTGATCCTATGCTCAATCTGCATTCCCTCAACCGCTGGCTCGAAAAGGAGCTGCCCGATTTTGGCGCATTCGGGAGTTCGTCCAAGAACGAGCCGTGGCGCCCTGCGGTGGACATTGTCGAAGATGGCGATGCCTTCATCATTGATGTGGAACTACCGGGAATCGCCGACACAGCGGTGGACATGAAGATCGAAAAACAGGTGTTGACCGTCACCGGTGAGCGAGAAACCGACAAGCAGAACCCCACGGCCAAAACCATTCGTCGGGAACGCCGAGGGGGGCGCTTTGTCCGCTCGTTTCATCTGCCCGATACTGTCGACACGGAGAAGGTCCGCGCGAAACTGACCCACGGCGTGCTCCATATTGAACTGCCGAAGAAAGAAGAGACCAAGCCGAGGAGCATCAAGGTAGAAATGAAGTAATCCTATCGTTGAGCAATCCAAGCCACATTTCCGCAACGGGGGAGCACACCCGAGGGGGCCTCCCCCGCCTTCCTTCGCCCGACGAAACGACGCCAGCCGCAGCCTCCGGCGAGGGGAAAACTCTGTTGCCATAATGGGATAGCCCATAGTAAAATGGATTTAGTTCACCACGCCGACTGAAATCTGTGAACATCCCGATTTGTACCGGCAGCGGCGCCTGCCACTGACACAGAGGACCCTTGGCACGTGATCAGTCGTATCATTGACTTCATCACTTTTGTGGGACTGCCCATCCGGAAGAAATTTCTTCTCTTTTCTATCGGCGTTCTTTTCTGGTTCCTCGCCATCTTCGTGATGAGCGAGGCGACCCTGTACGACATCAACCGCCGCTCGACCAACATTGTCGATTCCATCGTCCCGCAGGACCGCATCGCCCAGAAAACGACCCGCAAACTCCAGAGTCTTCATGTGGATGCCGTAGAAATCATGGACGCCACGAATCCGGAATTCGTCAGGCAACGGACCGTGGTCTCCACGGCAAGGCTCAAAGATATCGATACCTTCCTGGCTGCCTTTGGCCGGGGCGGGCGTGTCCATGACTACTCCCGTGATAACAATGAGCTCATCGAGAGTTTCGAGGTGCTGCCGGTCACGCAAAACCAGGAGGGCCACCGGTATGTGCAGGAGCTCTCCGCGCTGACCGAGACGCTAGGCCTCACCTTCGACGAGTTGGCCCGCATCAAACTCGAGCTGCTCCAAGGCAATGTCGAGGAGGCCGGTGCGTTGACGGGGGTCTATCAGGAGCTGAAAGAAGATCTGGCCGAGGCACGCACCCTGTCCAATCGGTTCTCCGCCAAATCAGCCTATCTCTATCAGGTGCAGGCCCAGAAGATCAAAGACGCCGTGCACTGTACTGCGTCGGCCGTCGTCGTGGTGCTCGTGATCGCCACGGCCCTACTGGCACTCTTTACCATCTGGATTTCCCGTTCGCTGGCCAACCCCATCAATTCTATGATCAAGCAGATTCATGCACTCGGTGAGGGCACGGCTGATCTGTCGAAGAAACTCACCGTTTCCACCAAGGACGAAATCGGAAAACTGTCATCCGAATTCAACGGGCTCATGGAATCGATTCACCGTATGGCTACTTTCAAGAAGGTGATTGAGGAAGACGATACCCTGGATGATGTTTATCATCGACTGGGCCGGGAGTTTCGCGATGTCATTGGTCTGGAGGAATTTTCAATTCTTGAAGTGGAAAAGAACTCTAAAAAGATGAAGGCCGCCTACCCGTTCCTCCTGCCCCATGAGGAGATCCACTGCCACGAGGACATTCTGATCAACTCTGATCTCTGCCGAGCCAAGAAGACGGGGCACCCCGTCTCCTCTCTGAGTTATCCGGAGATGTGCAGACACTTTCGCGCAGACACCGGAAAAGAGCACATCTGCCTTCCCATGATCGTCGGAGGCAGCACCGGCGGTGTGGTACAGTTCCTCTTCGATAGAAACGGGCAGGACAAGATGCATACCGATGCCATCGACCGTCGAATCTTCGCAGCGGCCCAGTATATCAAGGAGTCCCTTTCGGTGATCGAGGCCAAGAAGCTCATGAACACGCTGAGAGAATCGGCCATCAAGGACTCCCTCACAGGGCTTTACAACCGGCGGTTTCTGCAGGACTACACGGAAACCCTGGTCGCAGGGACCCTGCGGCGCGGCAAAGCCATCGGCCTGATCATGTGCGACCTCGACTACTTTAAGCAGGTCAACGACACCTACGGCCACGATGTGGGGGACGCCATCCTGCGGGAAACGGCCGCAACCCTGACCGAGTGCGTTCGCAAGAACGATTTCGTACTCCGCTTCGGAGGCGAGGAATTTCTTGTTCTACTGGTTGACGTGGAAGAGGGTGAAACGCTGACGATCGCCGATAAGATCCGGACAAGCATGGCCGCGAAGAAGCTCAAGGTTCCCGACGGCACCCTCTCGAAAACCATCAGCCTCGGCGTGAGCGAATTCCCCACCGACTCCCAGGGGTTCTGGCAGGCCATCAAGTTTGCAGACGTGGCCCTCTATGAGGCGAAGAACAGCGGCAGAAACCGGACGGTTCGATTCGCCTCCGAGATGTGGACCGAAGCGAAATTCTAACTCCCTGTCTCAGGCCTCCATCGCACGCGCGGTCTTACGGCAGCGCTTCTTTAGCTGTTCGCACAGGCATAGCCAATACCGGCTATCTACACGATACGGCCCCCCCAGAAACCCCCTCGAAAAACCGATCCGCTCAACCTCACAGCCGAGCCATTGGACAGTACGGAGTCTCTCAGCGTAGATGGGTTGTGCGAAAACTGTGAAAAACTTGTCCCATGCCGCAGAAGGGCGCCGAAAATCACAGGCATTCGCAATCCACACCCACCCAGCAGAGCACCTTGGAGGATCAATATTACAATTAAATTGAAATATTATTGCAAAAAGAGAAGATAGATGCCAAAAATGCTTGTTTTATGGCAATAATTTTTAATAAAAGGCCCTCATGAGTCATTTATGACATTTAGCGTCTTGGGTCAAAAACCCTTTTCACCCCTTGCGTGGTCATCAAATTGTTGTTAGCTGACATCGTATTGCTTGACATTGGAGCGCCAATTGAATAGCATGTGGCGTTGGGGAACGGGCCGAGATCTGGGGGGCCGCAGACACAACGATAATATCCGCACGAAGGAGATCGTCATGGGAAAGTACCAGGATATTTTCGACAGGAGCATCAAGGATCCACAGGGCTTTTGGGGGGAAGTCGCGGAGGCGATCAGTTGGGAGAAGAAATGGGACAAGGTGCTGGATGATTCCAAGGCACCCTTTTACCGTTGGTTTGTCGGTGGGGAATTAAACACCTGTTACAACGCCGTGGACCGCCACGTCGAAGGGGGTCGGGCCGATCAGGTAGCCATCATCTACGACAGCCCCGTGACCGATCAGATCCGGAAAATCACCTATCGTGAACTTTTGGACCAGGTCTCGAGATTCGCAGGCGCGCTGAAGGGACTGGGGGTCGGCAAGGGCGACACCGTTGTCGTTTACATGCCCATGGTGCCGGAGGCCGTGGTCGCCATGCTGGCCTGTGCCCGCCTGGGGGCGATCCACTCGGTGGTCTTCGGGGGCTTTGCCCCCAACGAGTTGGCCATCCGGATCGACGATGCCAAACCAAAAGTCATCGTCTCCGCCTCCTGCGGTATCGAAGTGAAAAAGGTCATTGCCTACAAACCGCTGCTCGACAAGGCCATCGAACTGGCCGAGAAAAAGCCCCAGCACACCGTAATCCTGAAGAGACCGCAGGCCGAGGCCACTCTCGCAGCCGGTCGGGATCATGACTGGGACGAGCTGATGAGCAAAGCGACACCCGCCGGCTGCGTGCCGGTGCAAGCGACGGACCCACTCTACATTCTCTACACCTCGGGCACAACGGGGATGCCCAAGGGGGTGGTCCGCGACAATGGTGGCCATGCCGTAGCGCTGCGGTGGAGCATGGAATATATTTATGACGTCAAACCGGGCGATGTCTACTGGGCGGCCTCCGACGTCGGCTGGGTTGTGGGGCACTCCTACATCGTTTATGCGCCGCTGATCACGGGCTGCACCACCGTGCTCTTCGAGGGCAAGCCCGTGGGGACCCCTGACCCCGGCGCCTTCTGGCGGGTCATCTCCGAGCACGATGTGAAGGTCCTCTTCACGGCACCCACAGCCTTCCGGGCTATCAAACGGGACGATCCCAACGGAGATTATCTGAAGAAATATGATCTCTCAGGATTTAAGTATCTTTTTCTGGCCGGCGAGCGTCTCGATCCAGACACCTACCACTGGGCCGCCGACCGCCTCAACCGTCCGGTGATCGATCACTGGTGGCAGACCGAAACGGGGTGGCCCATCACCGCCAACTGCATGGGGATCGAACCCTTCCCCGTCAAACCAGGCTCATCGACGAAACCCGTCCCCGGATACAACATCAAGATACTCGATCCCGAAGGCAAGGAGCTGGGGCGCAACCAGGAAGGCCTTGTGGCAGCCAAACTCCCGCTGCCGCCGGGCACCCTGCCGACCCTCTGGCAGGCAGATCAGCGGTTCAAAGAATCCTACACCGATCCCTACCCCGGTTATTACTTTACCAGTGACGGCGGCAACATCGATGATGACGGCTATGTGTTTGTCATGGGACGGGTGGACGATGTCATCAATGTTGCAGGGCACCGTCTCTCCACCGGTTCCATGGAGGAGGTCATCGCCCACCACCCTGACGTGGCCGAATGTGCGGTGATCGGCGTCACGGACAACCTGAAAGGGCAGCTCCCCCTCGGTTTTGCGGTGCTTAAAGCGGGCGCGAGCACGGATCACGGGAGCATCCAGCAGAGCCTGGTGCAAATGGTGCGGGAGCAGGTCGGAGCCGTGGCGGCCTTTAAGAAGGTCGCCATCGTCGGCCGACTCCCGAAGACCCGCTCCGGCAAGATCCTACGGGGCACCATGCGGAAGATCGCCGACGGGGAATCGTACAAGATTCCTTCTACCATCGACGATCCTGCCATTCTCGGTGAAATCGAAACGGCCCTGAAGGAAGTCGGCTACGGCGGCAAATAACGGGCACGGGGGGGGCCGCCGCTGCGGCCCCCTCTGCACTCGTCCTACACCACGAGCAACTTGATCAGAAGCATGCTGATCACAGCAATCGTTGCGGTGGAGCAGATGCTCAGCACGAGCGGTTTATATCCGACCCGCATCAGTTGCCGCAGATCCGTTTCCAGACCCATCCCCGCCATGGCCATGGTCAGCAGAAACATGTCAAAGAGCTCGATCCACCGAATGGCCTTGGGCGTGAAGAACTCCAATGAGTTCAATACCACCATCCCGACGAATCCCAGCAGGAAATAGGGAAAAGCCACCCCGGCGGTCGCCCCGCGATCACCCCCTTGCGGGCTCCGGTTGACCGCAAGATAAGAAAAGACGAAAGCCACCGGTACCAGCGCGGCCACCCGCGTCAGTTTCACGATGGTACCGATCTCCCCGCTCAGCTCACCGCCGCCGAAGGCCGCGGCAATCACCTGCGCCACCTCATGGATGGACGCGCCGGCCCAGAAGCCATACTGTGCCTCGTTCAGATGAAAAATGCCCGCCTTGTAAAGGAGCGGGTAGAGCAGCATGGAGATGGTGCCAAAGATGGTGATGGAACTGATGGCGACGATGACGTGCTCTTCCCGGGAGCGGGTGATAGCCCCCGCCGTGAGGATGGCGGAGGCGCCGCAAATGGAAGTCCCCGTTGCGATGAGCAGCGTCTGTGAAGCGTCCATCCGCAGCACCTTCCCGGCGCCCACCGTGGCCAGCAGGGTGACCGTCAACGGAACGAGTGCAATGGCCGCTCCTTCCCACCCCAGTCCTGTGATCTGATCAAAGGTGATGCGAACCCCCAGCAGCGCCACAGCGAACCGCAGCACCTGCCGCATGGAGAAGAAGATGCCCTGCTTGTAAGCCGCGGGCAGGATGAACGCATTGCGCAGCACCATCCCCATGGCCATGGCTGCAATCAGGGGGGTCACATAATGGAGCTGGGCCCCTGTATGCAACGCCAGGGCCGAGATCACAGCAGTGAGCATGAGTCCCGGCAGGAGGACCTCGAATTCTGGCGGTACGATGAACCGGAATTTGATAGCCAGGGACTCGCGCGCGCCCCCCGACTCGATGACGCTCCCCCCAGAGGGATTAATCGGATCCACGTTCAACTCCTTCCCCGAAAAGACGGCCTGAAACATCTCTATCCGTTGCCGGTACGGGAGGGCATTATCATGATGAAAGCCGATCAAGTCAAATGCATTCGGCGCATGGTTGCTATGCATTTGACTCATTGATGCACGCCTTCCGGTGGGTGGTGAGTCACGGCGGGAGAACAACGGGGCGTGGCGTTCGATGGTGCGCGGTTCAGCGATACCCCGCGGCCTGCAGGCAAAAGAGGCGGGCATAGTGCCCGCCGGCAGTCATGAGTTCTTCGTGACTGCCGTGCTCAATGATCCGGCCCTCTTGGATGACCAGGATCTTGTTGGCCATGCGCACTGTGGAGAAACGGTGTGAAATAAGAATGGCCATCCGCTCTCCGGCGAGATTCCGGACGTGTTC
Organism: uncultured Nitrospirota bacterium; assembly: GCA_947259355.1. Lineage (GTDB taxonomy): Bacteria > CG2-30-53-67 > CG2-30-53-67 > CG2-30-53-67 > CG2-30-53-67 > CALZGC01. The sequence continues at coordinate 96,268 of CAMYMF010000001.1, forward strand.
GAAGATCTCCGCCTCGGCCTGGGCGTCAATGGAAGCCGTGGGCTCATCGAGCACCAGAATGTCCGCCCGGCTCCGCATGAACGCGCGCGCCAGGGCGATCTTCTGCCACTCCCCGCCGGAGAGTTCCTTGCCCCCCTTGAACCATCGGCCCAGCTGGGTCCAGTAGGTCTCCGGCAGGGCCTCGACGAAGGGCGCTGCCATCCCCATCTCCGCCGCCCGTTCCCAACGGGACCGGTCCTCGAAGTGCTCCACGTCTCCGGCGCCGATGTTTTCACCCACCAGAAGCTGGTAGCGGGCGAAGTCCTGGAAGATTACCCCGATCCGCCGGCGTAGCGACTCGGGATCCCACTGTGCCAGATCGGTCCCATCCAGGAGGATGCGGCCCGACGTCGGGGTGTAGAGGCGGGTCAGCAGTTTGATCAGGGTGGTTTTTCCGGAACCGTTCTGACCGACCAGGGCCAGACTCTCGCCCGGTTTCAGGGTAAAAGAAATTCCCTCCAACGCCGCGCTGTCGGTACCGGGGTAGGTAAAGCTGACGTTTTCGAACCGGACACCGTCGCCCGGCAGGGCGCCCGTCGTTTCGGTTCCCGGCGCTGCAGGGACCTCCTGTTCGAGGTATTCGTAGAGGTTCGACAAATAGAGGTTGTCCTCATACATACCACCGATGGCGCTCAGGCTCGCCGAGACCGCGGCCTGTCCCTGCTTGAAGACCAGCAGATACATAGTCATCTGGCCGAGGGAGATGCGCCCGGCAATCGTGGAGACGGCCACCCAGGCATAGGCGCCGTAGAACGCCGCGGTCCCGATCAGCCCGAGACCGTACCCCCACAGACCGCGCCGCAAGGTCAGCCGCCGGTCCTCCCCGTAGAGCGTGCGGAAGATAGCGTGGTAGCGATCGAGCAGGAGGGGACCGAGCTGGTAGAGCTTGACTTCCTTGGCATAGTCCTCCCGGGCCAGCACGGTTTCGAGGTAGAACTGCTTGCGGGTCTCCGGAGAGCGCCAACGGAAAAGGCGAAAGGCGTCGCCGGAGAATTTTGCCTCCCCCACGAATTCGGGCAAACCCGCCACCACCAGAACGACCACAGCCCAAGGAGAAAACTGTACGAGCAGTACCCCGTAACTCACCAGAGAAATGCCCTGCTGGATCAGCCCAAAGGTCTTGGTGATGAGACTGAGCGGCCGGCTCGAGGCCTCCCGGCGCGCCCGGGTCAGTTTATCGTAGAACTCGGAGTCTTCGAAGTTGGCCATCTCCAGGGTCAGCGCCTTTTCCAGAATCATCACATTGACCCGCTGTCCCAGCAGCGCCCGGAGCAGCGACTGACAGATGGAGATCCCCCGCTGGGCGCCGGCGAGCAAAACGACAATGGCCGCCTCCATCCCCACAAAGAAAAGCACCGGCCCTGCATCAATCGCCCCACCCGCCATGCGCTGGTTGATGGCGGCCACGACGCCATCCACGATCAGTTTGCCCACGTAGGCCGCCCCTGCCGGCAGGACCCCGGCCACCAGGGTGAGCGCCCCGAGAATCACGCTCAGGCCACGGCTGGTAGACCAGACCAGGGCAATGGCCCGGCGGCTGTAACGGAAGACACCGAGAAAGCGGCCAAAGGGTTCAGTCATACGTCTCTCGAGGGAGAAGGTTCCGGGGCCTTGGAGGACGTGCTAGCCCGAATATTGCTTGAGTAAGTCTATGGCGAGGCCGCATACGGCGCTTCTTCGACCTCTCATCCCTATCACTCATGCAATATTCGGGCTAAACCTACAGTGGATGCACCAAAAAGTAAAGAGAGGAGTGCCCGGATAGCACCGAAGGGCGTAAGACGCCCCAGAAATGTGGGGACCCCCGCCACGCCAACATTCCGGGCCGAACTCGTATCTGTCATGCCGAAAGCGCCCAACCTATGCTGCGTTACAAAAGACCGGCGCAGGCAACATGTGATCAATCGCGCTTCAGGCTTAGAGAATTGTTCGTCTGCAGTTCCAGTCTTGTACCGAATGCTTTTCCCACCCGGTTGAGGGTGTCTCGCAACCAGACTGCGTCCGCTCGGGAGGCGCGCCGAGCCTGAAAGCGCCGGATCTGCATCGGCACCAACTCCAGACCCAGGAGCGTCCCGGTCGACGGATTTACCCGGACAAAGTGCATGAGCGCCAGGTCTGCCCGATAGGCCTCGTGGCCCCCGATCCCTTCATAATCGTTCAGGAAGTCGCCACAACCGTAGAGAATCAATTTGTCCCGATAGACTTCGAGGGCCTTCACATGATGTGAGGAGTGCCCATGTATGACGTCCACCCGGGCCTCATCCACCAGGCGATGGGCGAATGCCCGCTGGCTCTGCGGGACGTCGTATCCCCAGTTGGCGCCCCAATGAATGGAGGCCACCACGATGTCGCCCGGTTGTTTCACCCGGCCCACCTGTTGTCGGACCCGCCGGACGGCAGCATCGGACAGATCGGGCAAAAGGTTCATGCCGGCTTGTGTGTCGGATGCGGCCCAATCCAGCGGAATGCCGCTTGTCGTCAATCCATACGAAAAGACGACGACCCGGCCCTTCGTCGGAACGTCCACCACGGCCGGTGCCGCAGCGTCACGAAGGTTTGAGCCTGCACCGACGCCGCGCAAACCGGCAGCCCGCAACGTTTCCATCGTTTCCGCAAGTCCTGTATACCCCCAATCCAGCACATGATTGTTCGCCAGCGCACAAACCTGAACCCCCGCCTCGCTCAGACAGGCAATATTGCCCGGGTGCATCCGGTAGTGAACCTCTTTGCTCGGCCAGTGTTCGCCACTTGCGGTGATACTCGTCTCTAGATTGATGAGTCGAACATCGGGCGCCCTTTGACGGAGCACCTCCAGTGCATCACCCCAGATGTATGCAAACGAAACGGGTCTCTCGATGGGACCGTTGGCTTTCTCCGCCAGCGCCACATAGGCGCTCGCTGTCTGCACGTAGGACTCATGAAGACGGGGGTCACCCGGATGGGGCAGCACCTGATCCACGCCCCGGCCGGTCATCACGTCACCACAGAGAAAGAGCAGCACGCCCTCTTGAACGGTCTTCGGGTCACGCAAGGCCGGCTCCCTCCCCGAAGCCATGGCTGCGACCATGCAGGTGAAGCCTATGATAAAGAGAAGTTTCGTAAAGCCCATGGCATGATTGCCCATTGGCTGGAAGCCTCGAAGGCAAAAGACCCGTAGGCAGGCGACCTTCCGGGGCCGCCGGGTGACATGAGCCAACAACAGCCCAAGCAGTGCGCCTCTGTCAGGGGCGTTGTCTCTTGCCGTGCTTTACAAAGGTACCCCGCTCATATTCTTCGAAGGCAACCCGCAGCTCTTCCTGTGTGTTCATGACGATGGGTCCCCGCCACGCCACGGGCTCCCCGATGGGCATCCCGGAAATCAAGAGGAACCGAACAGTCTCCTTGCCGGTGCGCACCCCTAGCGAGTCCCCGTCTTCGAAAAGAATCAGCGTCTCGTTGCCCACGAGCCCATCCCCCGAAGCGTTCTGGTTCCGTTTTGGAGCAGTCTGCTGCCCTCCCGAAAAGTCCGCCTTACCACCGATGACATAGACAAAGACGTTGTGTCCCCGCTTCGTCGGGTGCGTAAAACGCGTGCCCGACGGTATCGTCACATCCAGGTACTCCGGATCGATGACGATATCCCCAACGGCGCCGCGGGTGTTCCCGATCTGCCCACTGATGACCCTGATCTCCACACCGTTGTCGAGCCGCACCTTGGGGATCTGCTCAGACCGCACATCCCGGTATCGCGGCGCCATCATCTTCTGGGCGGCCGGCAGGTTGGCCCAGAGCTGAAAGCCCTCCATCCGCCCGTCGGCATCACCCCTGGGCATCTCCTGATGGATGATCCCGCTGCCGGCAGTCATCCACTGTACATCTCCCGATGTGATGTCTCCGCGGTTGCCCATGCTGTCGCCGTGTTCCACATCTCCTTGGAGAACATAGGTGATGGTTTCGATGCCGCGATGCGGGTGCCACGGGAACCCTTTGCGGTAATGCTCTGGATTGTCCGAGCGGAAATCATCGAGCATCAGGAAAGGATCGAACAGGGGCACCTCGCTGGAGCCGAAGGCGCGCTTGAGCTGAACGCCGGCCCCTTCAACGACCGGCTTGCTCTGGAAAACCCGTCGAATGCTTCTCACTGCTTCCATGACCACACTCCAATGCAAGTGACGCAGCAGCCACTGTTCTGCATGGGCCCTGCATCCAGGAAGGCATGGATTGCTTGCAGGTGTCGCCGCCCCGGGCTTCACGCAGGCGCTTCTACCTTGCGATAGTTCGCCAGAGATCGATTGCAGATGTCGCAGGGGGAAGTGGGCTCCCGGTCCAGGGTGGCCCCGCAAACCATGCAGATATGAAAGTCCAGCTTGACGCGTTCAATCCTGCTGACCGCGGCGCGGACAAAGAAACCTTTATATTTGGTGAGCTCTTTGATCTTTTGTTCATGTTGCCGATGGGACTTCCAGGAATACATGCAGCTGACAATGGCGTCCTCATGGGATTCCCCCTCCAGTTCCCTGAGAAAATCCGGATAGAGGGATTTAATCTTTTCCAGCTCCTTTATCGCCGAGCGCCGCAAATTCGTCCGTGAGTCCGCGATCTGGAGACGTACGACGGCCCGCTCCACTTCTGTGCCGAGGCCTTTCAGGATGAGCTGATAATTCTCTGCATGCACTTTCTCTGAAATGGAGAACGCATGGAATAGGTAGGCCACATTGCCCAGTTCCTCTTCGAGAGCCTTTTGTGTGTACCCGACGTAATGTTCATGGGCCGTCATCTCCGCCTGATACGCCCGACCCAGAACCCCCAGGGTCTGCTGCCAGGTGCCGGAGCCGGTTTGGGCTTTCCGTTGGGCCGCCCAAGCCGACGGGGAACAGACAAAGGGCAAAACGGATGCAAGATACAGAAATTCCCTTCGCGAAAATGGCGACACACGCAAGCCCCCCTCTTCTCTCATCGATTGATCCCGTCGCTCAGACCCAGCTTCTTCAATAAGACCGCCATGAAAACCAACTGGATTTCTCTTTGCGCGCTGCAAGGGGACCCTCCTTCCTTTGAAATACGACATTTGGGTCAGCTCAAATCTATACCGCAAACGAGACGAACAAGCAATTGACGCTCATTCCCTTTACTATATTCGACGTTTAACGGATCCAGCCCAAGAATAAGAGAGTAAGAATGGGAAACAGAAACGGGGGGAATAACCAAAACAGGGACTCGCAGGCAAAAGGGCGATCTCAGTCCCCGGAAACGGAAACGTTCTCTCCAGGCAAAGCGTGAATTCCTTCACGCTTCAGTCTAAGCTCTCAAACGTTCAATACTCAATCCCTTCCCTGGCCTGCGTGCCCGACGTCTGGGCCGGATGTTTGATCATCCTCAGCTCCGTCACATAGTCGGCCTTTTCGATGACCCGGGGATGGGCCCCCCGCCCGGTGAGCACCATTTCCAGGGACTCGGGTTTGTCGTTCAGGAGGTCCAGAAGGAACTGCACAGGAAGCAAATCCTGGGAGATACAGTTGTTGATCTCATCCAGTATGACGAGGTCAAAGCCTTCGCTGAGAATCAGGCGCTTGACCTCTTCGAAATCCTGCTGTACTTGTGCGGCCAGCGCCTCGACCTTGACGTTGGGATCAAAGCGGGGATGCACCTCCGAAAACCGAAGGGTCTCCATTCCCGGGAGGAACTTGTTGGCCACTTGAATCTCGCCCGACTCGGGAGTGCCTCCCTTGAGGAACTGAGCGAAGAGGACCCGTCTTCCGTGCCCCACGGCACGCACGCCCAGGCCGAAGGCCGCCGTCGTCTTGCCCTTGCCATCGCCGGTGTAGACGTGAATCAGCCCCTCCATGTGACTCCTCTGGTCCGCGATCCCCCCTCACCTCGCCGGCCTTTTCGGCACTGCAGGTTCTCGACCATGAGGGTTTCAAGCTCGCACAGAGCAAGGGGCGTGTCAAGGCCTTTTTGCGGGAGAAGCCTTGCCCCGTGGGCCAAGACCCTCTGCTTGACTCAAGACGGCCTGAACCCCGAGATAGCGTCGACGATCTCACTGACCGCCTCGTACTTGTTGAGCGTATAGAAATGAAGATAGGCGATACCATTGGCCAACAGATCTTCACATTGCCGGATCGCGATATCGACTCCGATGCGGTACATCTCCTCCGGTTTGTCCAGCACGCGCGACATCTTCTCTTCTATCCATGGGGGGATGGCTGTCTTGCAAAACGTCGCAAACTTTTTGATTTTTTAGAAATCGGTCATCGGAATGATCCCCGGCAGAATGGGAACATTGATGCCGGATCTCACCGCGCGATCTCTGAAATCATAGAAATACTTATTGTCGAAAAACATCTGGGTGATGGCAAACTCCGCACCGGCGTCGATCTTTCGCTTCGTATAATCCATGTCGGCTTCCAGCGATGGCGATTCCTGATGGACTTCCGGGTAGACGGCAACGGCAATGGAAAAATAGTCGTATGATTTCACGAAGTCTACCAGATCCTTTGCATAACGGAACTCTCCCTGCGTCGGGTCGAAGTCGGGGATTTCCTGCGGCACATCCCCCCGCAAAGCAAGAATATTTCGAATACCCTGGTTCATATAATCCCGCAGCAGGCTGTCCATCGAATCCCGGGTGGCGCCAATGCACGTCAGGTGAGACATGACCGTCAGGTCGGTCTCCCGCTGTAGCATCTGCAGCGTTTCCCGGGTCCTGTCCTGCGCTCTCTGAGTAGGTTGCCTATGTTCATCGTCCGGTCGCCGGTGAAAAGCGGTTGCGATTCGCAAAAACGCTGCCTGGATGGTTTCGATATCCCTTGAATTATGCCGATTATTCTGGCAAATCGCTATAGGGGCCCGCCTGATTTAGGGTCCGGGGAACCCTGATGTTAACGTCGTGCAGGTTTGTCACCGACACACAACCGATCCCGGGTTCCCACGCCGGGACACTTCTTGAGAGGTCAAAAGGGTCGCCCTCATTGCGGTTCCCGGGGGCAAATCCGGCAAGTCCCCTCCGCGCAAAGCCGGCGAGAACAAACCCTTTATCCTTTGACCGGAAGTACGCTTTGCATGCCCGAGCACGCCATTGGGTTATGGCCTTCCATCGATTTATGTGGTATGTTTTGGAGGCCATTGGGGCCCCGACCGCTCAAGAAGACCGGCACATGAGTCTACGTATTGGTCATCTGTCCACTTTCTATCACACGGCTGTTCTCCTCATGGCCCGCAAGGAAACCGAGGACAGACTGGGCGTCTCCATCGATTGGCGACTCTTCGGCACGGGACCGGCCATTATGGAAGCCTTTCGCCATGGGGAGCTGGATCTCGCGTACGTCGGGCTTCCCCCGGCCATCATCGGCATCGCCGGCGGGGCATCCGTGCAGTGCGTTGCCGGCGGGCACATGGAGGGGACCGTCATGGCCGGACGGCGACAGGATAGGGGATTCCCGGAGACAACCCATTTGGCACACATCCTCGGTCAGTACGCAGGGCAACGGATCGGCGTCCCCGGGAAGGGATCCATCCATGACGTTATTGCCACCGAAATCCTGGCGCAACACCATTTGGATGGACAAATAGAGATCGTGAACTTCAAGTGGGCCGACGAGGTGATGGAGGCCTTCCTCGCGGGGCAACTCTCGGCCGCCATCGGGACACCGGCCCTGGCTGTTGCCCTTCAACGTTACGGAGACGGGAAACTGCTCTATCCAGCCCACCGACTCTGGCCCGAAAACCCGAGTTATGGCATCGTGGCGGACACGGCCTTTCTCAGGGATCAACTCGATCTACTGGAGAGGTTTTTGCAACTCCATGAAGTGGCAACATCCCTTTTGCGCAACTTTCCCGCGCAGTGTGCCCAGGTCATCGCGGACTTCGTGGGGGTTGTGGATGAAAACTTTGTGCGGGACACGCTCGGCGTCTCACCGCGCTATTGCGCGCAGCTCACCGACGGATATGTCTCCTGCACCATGGCCTTCGTGAAAACACTCAAGCGGCTCGGTTATATCGCGACAGAACCGTCGCTGGAAGCGATCTTCGACCGGCGGCCCATCGCGACAGTACACGGGCCGGGCGACCATTATGGCAAGACGCCGGTGGCATAACATGCTCCGGCGAAGCCCTTCATGCACGAAAAGGAGACGCACCATGGCTGACAAGGAAAAACCACTGCCCCGCCCGCCCCGGTCAGGGTTCGGCCCCAAGGACCGCCTCGAACCGAATGCTCACAGCACCCCCCTGAGCGCCGACAAAATGACAGGGGCCATGGCCGAAGGCAAGTTTGAGGAGTACCTCGCCGAAAAGTTCCAGGACAACGAGCAGGCCAAGGAGCTGGCGCGCATGATGATGGGACTGTCGGGAATGGGGGGGCTGGCCGGGTCGGTTGCAGCTTCGCAGGAGCGAGAGGCTGCGTCAGCGGTGCCGCCAGAAATAGCAGACGCCGCCGCATCGGGGGATCTGAAGGGACTCGTGGACTTATTGGCCAGCGAGCAGCAGCGACGCTCGGGCGAGTCGGAGCCGATGGCCGACAGCCCCGCCGATGGGAATCCCAGCAAATCGGAAAACTCGGCGCCCCCCGACGACGAGGCCTATCTTGACCGGGCGACCCTGGACCAATTGATCCGGATTGCTTCGGAGAACAACGTCACCGTTGATTGGGTCATGGCGCGGGCCGTCAAACTCTATGTGAGAGACTACAAACTGACCGGCCGGATCTGAGGTCGGAAACCTCCGCATCATTGGCGCCCGTGACGCGAAAACGCCGGAGAGGACCATGAGAACGACGATTGTCTGCGGCATTCTGGGAGCCGGAAAAACAAGCTTCCTCCAGAACATTCTTAGGCATACGCGCGAAAAAGTAGCGGTCCTTGTGAATGATTTTGGAGACGCGGGCATCGACGGCGAGATCCTTTCTGTCGGTGGGCTCGACGTTATTCAGCTTCCCAGCGGGTGCGTCTGCTGCACCCTGCGGTTCGACCTGATTCGCACCATCGAAAAAGTCGTGGACGCATGGCATCCGGATCACCTCATGATCGAACCGAGCGGTGTGGCTTCCCCCTCCGGCGTTCTCGAAGCGTTGGCATCCCTAAACGTCTCACCGGTCACCGTGGTCGGCATCGTGGACGCCTCGGAATTTGTTGATTTCTATGAGTCTGAAATGTTCGGGACCTTTCTGGTGGACCAGATCGTGAATGCCGATCTGGTGCTGATCAACAAAACGGACCTCGTCGACGGGCAGCGCGTCGAGGCCACCATGAATCTTGTCCGCAAACTCAATGAACGGGCCATGGTGACGGCCACCGTCCATGCTGTCATCGACGAACCGCTCCCCATCATCGGAGCCCGTCGTACCCCTCACGAAAGACATGCCCACAGCCTGGACTATGAGACGGTCTCGGTCACGGTAAAGGGCCCCGTTAGATTTCAATCGGTCCAACGCTTTTTTCAGGATTTGGCAGCGGGCAAATATGGACGCGTGGCTCGCGCGAAGGCGCTTGTCCAAACAGACCACGGACCTTTCAGGTTTGACTTGGCCTCCCACCGAGTCGACGCCGCACCTTTTGATCACTCCATCCAGGAAAATCGCGTGGTCGTTCTGGGAGAGAGCCTTCACGGGGCTTCCATCAGAAAATTCGCCGGATCATTGAACTAACCCGAATATTGCACGAGTAAGTCTACTACCAGGCTGGACTTGTCGCGGCGTAGCATTCTACGAAGACGGATAAGCCGCCGTATACGGCGTTGCAGAAGAATTTCCTCACTTCGAAATATTACAATATGTCCGCAGGCAGAAAATCTTCTGCGCCTTGCCTACGGCGCTTCTTCGACCATCACGATCACCCATGCAATATTCGGGCTGGCTTATACAACGAGCGCGCTGCCAGGTTGAGGGAGTGCACCTCAGGTTTTTTCCAACCCTAAATCAGGGAACCCCTGATAGCGGTTTCCAGAAAGAAAAGGCATAATCCAACTTGCCTTGCACGTCTTGTAGGAACAATTCGCTGGTATATTATTGATTTCAGTGGCTCTTTTCGCTTCTGAATGCTATTTTCTCAACGTGCGAGTGCGACCATAGGTTATTCGAGTCGCGTGAGCCGTCAAATCCCACATGTTGCGTTTTCTATTCCATCTGCATTGATTGGTGAGCTTCGGAGACGTACAAGACAGCTCGAAGATGAGTTGTTTCATTCCACAAAGAAAGGAGGGAGATAGCAGGAAAAACCGCTGTTTATTCAAGAAGGGAGGAAAAAAATGAACCAAGTGAGAAAAGTCTGTTTGCTGTTTTTGGTGAGCCTTGGATTCGTGTTCACCATATTCTCGTCTGAAGTCCTGGCACTTTACGGATATGACATTCACAACACCTTGGCACCGGCGGCGGGAGCCATGGGGGGCACCAGTCTTGCCCGCCCGCAGGATCTCGTCTCCGCCATTTACGCCAACCCGGCCACCGTCACCCAGTTTAAGGGGACCCAGTTCACTTTTGGTGTAACCTTCTTTCAACCGGAGGTAGAGTTAAAGCATGACGGCAGTGTAACGGGTGTCGCGTATCACGCGGACTCGAAGACGGACATTTTCCCTGTTCCTGAGATTGGCGTGACACAAGATCTGAGCGGTCTTGGGATTCCCGCCGTTCTGGGGATCGGGTTGTCGGCGACGTCGGGTGTGGGCGCCGATTTCAGGGACGAGCCGGCGAGTCTGGGCACGGGCGCGGAACTCATTGTGTTCGGGGTGAACGTTGGCGGAGGGTACAGGCTTAATGAACGCCTCTCTGTGGGGGCTATGGCTACCGTCAGTTTTGCCCAGCTCGATGCCGGGCTATCTTCCACTTCGGCGGAAACACACGACTTCGGCTATCGGGGCACCTTCGGCTTAACGTACGACCTGCTGGATGACACAACCGTCGGTGTTTACTATCAGATGTCGCAGCGGCACGAATTTGACAACCTCTTTCAGACCGGCCTTGTTGGCGGCGTCTTGCCAACCTTTGAAAACACATCTGTTGAACAACCGGCGAATTTCGGTATCGGGATCGCAAATTCGAGTCTTCTCGATGGAAATCTCCTCCTCGCGTTCGACTACATCTTCAAGAACTGGGAAGAAGCAGCCTTTTGGGAGGATATCTACGAGGACCAGCACGTCTTTGCCCTTGGGGGACAGTATTCCATGGGCAAATGGAGGTTCCGTTGCGGATATTCCTACGCCGAGCAGCCAAACATCGAAAATCCGACCAAGCTTGGCAGTCTGGCGCAGGTCGTCACCGGGCCCGGGGGGCTCGTACTCCCTGTGGCGGGCAACACGGCCCTCATTCAATATCTGCAGGCAACTCAAGCAGAGCTGATCTGGGAGCACCGCCTTTCAGCGGGCTTCGGTTACAAAGATTTCCTGATGCCCGGCCTCGACGCGGATCTACAAATGGGTTGGTTCTTTGAGAACAACGAAGATTTTGGCACGCACACGACCGCCGACTCCTTGGGATGGCACGCAGGTGCTGCGCTCACCTGGAGATTCTAGTAGAGCAGATCGAAACTGAATTCATCGCCATGCACCGGCCGACGGTATTGCTTTGCCGTCGGCCGGTTCTCTGAGCATATCGATAGACCTTCTTCCCTACCAGTGCGAACGGCTCAAGAAACCTGACGAAGTGTCATTCATAGTCTTCCCACAGGCGTCCATTCATCTTGGTCAAGAACCAGAGAGTCGCACGGTCATTCTGAATGAAAAAAACCGTACGGGATGATTCGCTTGCAGTCCAAAGAGGTGTAAGAAGCCAATCAGAGGGTCGCGCCAGAAAAACGACGACAGCCTAAGCTGTAGCCGCCTCCGTTTGACAGACGGGCCGATTGGTGATGGAGTGGGCAATATGGGATCGATTATCAAGTGACCATAAAGAGGAGAGCTTCTCTTGAACCGCCGAGAATCAAAGGAGACTGATTCATGAAAGCTGCAAACGAGTTTTCTCAGACAAACCGTTTCGCCCAGTGTATCGAGGTCTCGAAACGGGTGCGGTGGGATATCGAGAACGATGTCATCCGGGGACGCACGTTCGACTTCTCGCAGAAATTCCTGCCGGACAGCATCTCAAAGGTCGATCAACTGGAATTTCTGAACGATGAGGAGAAAGTTCTCCTCAGTCAGGTCCAGGGCCGAACCTATGCCAACATGTTTGGTTTCGTCGAACGCTTCATCACGGCGAAGATCCTCGAGATCAGCCGCGATTATTGGCTCGGTGATCAGGTCGCGCTCGAATCGCTGGTACGCTTCTCCGATGAAGAACTGAAACATCAGGAGCTTTTCCGAAGAATCGAAGAGATGATGAGTGCCGGGATGCCTGAGGGTTATCGTTTTCTGCCGCAACCGAACGAAATTGCGGCCGTTGTGCTGGGGAAGTCCACCTGGGCCGTGCTGGCGCTGACCTTTGCCATCGAACTCTTTACCCAGGAGCATTACAAGCGGAGCATCGAGCCGGAAGAAAACCTGTCCGCGCTTTTCAAGGATCTATTTCTGTATCATTGGAAAGAGGAAACCACCCATGCCCTCATGGATGAAATTGAGTGGCCCCGGGAGGATGGCAAACTCACCTCCGACAAACGGGATCGGGCGGTGGATGAGCTCATTGAGCTCGTTTCTGCTGTCGACGGCCTCCTGAAGGAGCAGAGTGTTGCCGATGCCGATTACTTTCTGCGCCTGTGTAAACGCTCCTTCAGTGAAGAGGAAATCGAGGCAATCAAGGCAGGTATCCTCAAGGCCTATCGATGGCAGTACATCTTCTCCGGGGTATCCCACAGGCGCTTCACCACTCTGCTGGACAAGATGACCACCGCGGCCCAGAGGCAGCGGATCAGCGATGCTCTGGTGCAGATCAGTTAATGGAACCTCTTTCAAAAGGTCGTATCCGAAGAGACGTGCCGTACGTATGATCCAAGAAGGAAACAAACCGGAAGAGTGGGCAAAGAGATAGGTGCCGAGTCCAAAAACCTCAAAATCCACAACACACTTGCCGATTCGAATGTTGCCACCCGTCTCTTCCGACCGTCCCAGAACACGCGCACACAGGCTGACGTCTTAGATTGCTAACGCTTCTATTCCGTTCAACTACGAACTATTTCGTCTTTGCTCGCGGCCGATTGCGATAAATGTCGTTAAACATTCTTTCCTGAGCTTCCATTGACCATGTGAGTTTCCACCCGCCCTCGCCTTTTGCTTCGATCTTGTCCGCGTCAATTGACGAGAATTTCGGATTGACCGCTCCGGTGACTCTCACGGGCTTGTTGATGTGCCGCGCAAGAACAGAACGGCTCACATTGGGCACGAAGTAGAACTTACCGTCCATTGTATAGACCCCGAAAACGCTTTCAATGGCCGCCAGGGGATCTTCTTGGCCGATCGGGCAGGTCTTACCGATGCTGATGCAGGTAAAACCTTGGACCGATCCTTCGATGGTATCAGCAGTTGCCAATACAGGGCTCAAGCTCAATATGGCCAGCGACACTAGAATCATGGATAATTTTTTCATTTTCTTCCCCTCCAACTTCTGGTTGCCAGCGCAAACAGCGCTAGAAAATTCATACCCTCCGTCTTAATTCTGTGTACCTCCCTTCCAACGAAACGTTTAGAGACAATTAACTAACAACGCCCTTAACTGCACTATATTAGTACAGTATCTTTTCACTTATATCCAAGACCGGGCTTTATGTCAAACGCGAGAAACCGCCGACGAAAACAGGTTGGCTGAAATAGGTACTGATGTAATAGTCTATGTTCTTGCGAGTCGCAATTCGGCTCAAACCCTCAGTTCAGATTTGTCGGGAAAACTGTGGGAACACGTGCCCCGCCAGCGGGCTTCTTCCAGACGGCTAAAGAAGCCGAGCCCGTCGGCCACTAGCCCGAATATTGCATGAATGATCGTGATGACGGCCCGCGATACAACCATCAGGCTGAGCCCCTGCCACGTTTGAGGCTGTTTGACAGCTTTCCTTACGGCCTGAGTGCCGTAATCCCGGTATTTCGCCAGTAAATCAAGCAATGAGATCCCAGGACCAGCCCGGAATGACAGAAGCTGCATTTTTCATCATTGCGACACAGCCTGTTGGGCAAAAGGGAGGATTAAAAGATGTCGGGTCAACCCCCCCTATGTTGCCCTTTTCTAAAGGCAGACTCAAAAGGAGAACCCCCTTCACGGAGGGGGCGCGCCATTTGGGCGTTGATGTTTACTGTCCTGGTATCGTTTCGGCCTGGAGGGAAATTCGGCTGATGCCGCTCTCTCGGATCTTGTCTAGAACACGGAAGAGCCGCTGATAGGAAATTTCGTGCTCTCCGAAGAGCAATACCTCGGGCTGCGCCACAGCCGCCGTCTTTCGCCGCAACAGCTCCGGAAGATCCGCCAGGGTGGTGAGCGCTTCGTCCACGTAAATCTCTCCGCTTTCTCTCACCGTCACCGAGAGCGGGGCTTGTTGGTCGATCTCGGCGGAGGCGGAGAGAGGCAGCTCCACGCGCAACCCGCGATGGACCGCCATGGAGAGCATGGCGTAGATGAAGAAGACCAGCAGGAGAAAGACGATGTCGATCAAAGGGAGCATCTCGATGCGGGCCTTCTTTCTCGTGGGCCTGTGGACTTTCATCGGCTGGGCTCCTCGGGAGACTGGGAGCCCCCATTCATCTTCTCATAGACGATTTCCAGCATGGTGGCATACTTCTCGATGGCATGGGCGGCGTTTTCCACCCGCGAGTTGAAATAGTTGTACGGGAACACCGAAAGAATGGCGATCCCCAGACCGGTGGCGGTGGTGATCAGCGCCTGGGCAATGCCCGCCGTGACCTGCTGCGGATGTTCTATCCCGGTAGACCCGAGAACATCGAAGGAGGTGATGATGCCGATGACTGTTCCGAAAATGCCCAACAAAGGCGCCACGGTAATCATGGTGTCCAGCACCCCCAGGTAACGGCGCATCCGTTTCAATTCGTCCACGGCCGCCGCCTCCATGGCCTTTACCATGGAAAACTCCCGATGGAGAATCCCGCTGATGAGGACCCGAATGATGTAATCCCTTGAACCGGTCACTTTCTGGCGCACCGCGTCCCAGTCGCCAGCCCGGCAGAGATCGATCACCTCCTGGAGCAAAGGCTCCTTGCGGCGCATGTCGGTGGCGATCCAAAAAATAAACCGATCAATGATTACGGTGAGGGCCAGGATGGAACAGGCCAGTAGCGGATACATGACCGGCCCGCCGCTTTTGAAGATTTGAATCACGACTCGCCCCCTCTTGTCCGAAGAATCGGTAAAATGACGGACGCTGCCTGCGACCCCCTCGCCGGGCCCGGGGACCGGCGTCGGACGGATCCTATCACAGAAAGCGGTCGCATTTAAAGGGGGAGGTTTTCAAAATTGGATGTCAGCGGGATCCAGCGGTCCGTTGGTTACCCCGCCAAAATAGTTCCTACAGAGAGTGTAAGCGCTTTGAATCTATGCGAAAAAGATGCGACGCCGCAAGGCCGGCGCCTTCTGAATCCCTTCCGGGGTGCCGGCCTTGCGGCGTTGGTCAATCGATGAGAGGCTGAAGGGATCCTCTTTCGACCCGAGAAACGCTGTTTCGCTTCCCAAGTATCGAGGCTAAATGCACTTGCACTGCGCGCCCCAGATTGGTGTCGTCTCAGCCAGAGCGGCAGGATAGGCTTGTCGATCGGCCTGAACCGGTCGGTTTGCCTTCTGGCGCCCCTCAAGCTGAGTCTGCCAGATTGGAACGGTTTGCGCTAGTGCTTCCTCCTCCGGGGCCGTACCTGACAGCGTCGTCTCGTTCACGAAATTGCGCCAGAGCGGCTCCTCTCCAGCTGTGACAGTTCCAGCAGCCACGAAACCCAGTGCAAGGACCATCGCAAGGGCCAGTAGGTATTTAACGTATGTCTTCATGACCATTCTCCCGAGGCTTTCTTTGATTCACGAGCCTCGTATTAGATTTTATGACAAATGAACCTCATCATCTCTAATCAGACAAAAAATACCAATTTTGTCTTGTTTTGTCCATCGGAACGTGCGGCCTTTGTCAACGGACAAAGACTGGCCTCGTTCTCCTGATTACCCCCAAGTTGCTCAGAGCAAGTCTCTTGAGCTTAACCATCAGTCGCTGTCCTCCCCCAATACCTTACAGGCCGGCACCATTTTTTTGCCAATTGTTGATACTGGAGTGTATTGGCGTGCTCGCCACCCATACCAGTCACGCGTCCGATCAATTAAGAAAAATGTACGCTATGCCTCGGCGCTTCTGGCTCGATTATTTGAGAGCCAAGAGGTTGGGTTCTTCCGCACGGTTGTGCCAGAACACACAGCTGCTTTTTCGCTTGTCATTCCACTCGATTAGCAGCACAACAATTATCTTCTTCTCACCAAAAGTCCGAAATTTTCGTATACGATTATCAGAATTCTTTTACTTTTCAATCAATTGCATCTAAATTATAAAAACATTAAGATAACAATATATTCATATTTTTGAATTATCTTAATTTATTTCTTGACATTCCTTTTGCGCATTTTGTAGGATTACAGCGCGTTGAGCCTAAGTCAACTTATCCAAAGGATGAGGATGACTGTCTGGGGGGGCGCTGGGTTTCACGCCGGCTACATTTCTCCTTGCAATCAAAAAAGAGGATAGATCTGCATCGCCCGAGGGGAGGTGTTCGCTCTCGATTCGCGGAGGAGCGGCAGTTCTTCATTTCCGAACCATGCGGCGAGTGACGCGGTTGCGCGATTTCGACCCAGCCGTTACGCACCGTTTTGATACATGTCTAAACACCGCTTACTCTGAGATGGGCGAAGCCGATGAACCGGGCACAACCGCTCTACACCATGAACTTTCACCGGTGAAACGGGCCATGAAAGGGGGGATTCAGAAAAGGGTTGTCGGGGGACCAGACAACCGGCCGGCCGGACATCAGCTCGCGTGGTTGCACCATTCAGCAAAAAGCAGCGTCTTTTTTTGATCTATTCTAAACTGCCAAAAAGGAGGGCAGACATGAAAACAAGGAAACTCATAGTAGCCACGATGGTGGCAGGAGCCGTCTTGTTCGGTTGGTCCGCAAGCGGTTTCGCCGCGTCGTGGGATGCCGGTGACTGGAAGATTTCGATGGGCGGGAACATCAATGCCTTCTTAACTCGCACCATGTGCGATGCAAGCGATCTGAAAAGTGGTGGCACCACTTTGTCTGGACTTGCCTGTGCCGGCTCGGTCGACAAGAGCGGCAAGCCTGACGACACAAGCTCGGTGCAGAACGGTCTGCTCCCGGCGTCCTTGAATTTCTCGGCCTCCACGAATCAGGGCGGGTGGGATCTCAGCGCCAACGTTAACGTCTATTACGGCCTCGATTCCCGCGGGACAAATCGCGACTCTGTTGATGACATTCGGCAAACCGACCCTGGGAACCTTCAAACTGGGCCGCGATTTTGGGCTGTTTGCATTCGATGTCATCATCAACGACATGACCCTCCTGGGCCTCGGTGGGGCCTTCTTGTCGGAAGACCCGGCGCATACCTCCCTGGGCGGTCTCGGTTTTGGCTACGTCTACACCGATCGATTGGCACAGATGAACTACACCACGCCCGATTGGGGCGGCTTCCAGGGGACCCTGGGAATCTTTCAGCCCTTCGATGGCAACGGGGCTAGAAGCGCCGATACACCTGGTTTCCACGGCAAAGCCACTTACAGCTGGAAAGGTGCCGTCGCTGGTACGGTCTCCGCCACATTCCTGGTTCAAGACGTAATCACCTCGGCCGCGACCCCGACGGATGAGGACATCCAGGGCTTCGATGTCTTTGGAAAAGTCAGCATCGGGGACCTCGGGCTTCTCGGATACTACTACGACGCCGAGGGGATGAGCAGCCTGGCCATCGGGGGATTGGTCTTCCCGGGATTCGGGACCCCCGCGGACAATCCGGCGTCCGTAACTTTCGAGCCGGAAGAGGTCGACGGCTATATGCTGCAAGCCACTTACACGATTGGTAAGGCCCGCCTCGGGGTCAACTGGGCGTCAAACGAGCAGGACAACGTGACCCCGATCGAAAATGAGAAACTGACCTTCGGTGTCTACTACAACCTCACCCCTGCGCTCACCCTGGTCGCGGAGTACTCGAACCAGGAGAGCGAGATTACAACCGTCGGAGGGGGCACCGACGAGACGTCAAACATCAACCTGGGCGCCATCATGTTCTTCTAAAGAACGTTCTTTGAGGTTGCAACGGCAGGGTTGGGGCGGCTGCCACCGCCCCAAACCCTGCGGTCTGTTTTTCGAACCGCTGGGAGTTGTTCGCTCATGTTGAGACGTTTTCTGCTCTTTGCTCTACCGCTAGCCGCCCTGTTTGCGGACACGTCCGCCGCTTACGGACGGGTGCTTCACGAATCTAAACGAATCGCGCTCTACACCGCGCAGGCTGAATCGGGCGGCCGCAACAACCATCCCATTACACTCGAGGCCGATCAGGTCTCGGCCGCGTTGTCGCGGGTTCAGGCACGGTCCGGCGAGACGGGCGAGGTCATCGATCTGTTTCCGGAAAAAAACCGGGAGGAGTTGGCAAAACGATTGGCGAAAGAGCTGCGTAGAATCGAGTCGGGCCAGGACCTGCATCTCGTCAGTTTTCGTCATGTCGGCGGTTTTTTCGCAGGCCATCGGAACGCCAGCGGCGCGCGTCTGTTCGTCGAGAATGGACGGTTGCACCTGATCTTCGGCCAGATCGATCTTTACTTCAGTGAGTTTCGTGATCCCGATCGGCCGGTTCCCCCGATGGGTTCCCGGAAGGGTTCGGCGTCGCTCAAGGGAAGGATCGTGCGCAGCAACGGCGTCACCTTCGTGGACGGACGCGACGACTGGGTGGCCCTCGAGCTTGGCCAACGCGCGCCACCGCCTCCGGAGGCCGCACCCGTAGCCGCGAACGACGCTCCCGCCCAACGGACGGGGGCGCTAGCCGAGACTCCTGTGGTGCCGGCGGGAAGGATCACGTGGGAAGAGCTGGAGGAAGGATTGGGTGCGCTCCATCGACTGCACACAAAGGGCCTCATCACCGACGAGGAATACGACGCCAAGAAGACGGAGATGCTCGACGCCGTGGGACCCGGCCGCGGCGGACGCCTCACGTGGGACGAGTTGGAGGAAGGGTTGACCACGCTCAATCGACTCCCGGGCGAGGGGCTGATCACGAACCAAGAGTACGAGAGCAAGAAAAAGGAGATGCTCGACGCCGTGGGACCTAAGCGGTGAGTCGTCCTCTGGCCGCTGCATCACTCTTTCAACAGGAACCAGCTTGATTGATAAGGAGACAGGAAATGCCCAAGTACATCATCGAAAGAGAAATCCCCGGCGCGGGGAACCTGGGTGCGGCGGATCTCCAAGGGATCTCCCAGAAATCGTGTGGCGTGCTGCAGAAACTGGGCCCCGAGATACAGTGGGTCGAGAGTTTCGTCACCAACGATAAGGTCTACTGCGTCTATATTGCCCCGGATGAGGCAATGATTAAGGCCCACGCCCAGCAGGGCGGGTTCCCCGCCGATGCGGTCCATGAAGTGAAGGGGATCATCGACCCGACCACTGCCGAGTCGTGAGAAGATGGGTGACACGAAGAATTTGGCTTTGGCACTATGGGTGCGATCCAAAACCCGGAAACTTCATCGTATTGACATAGTCCGCTTGGCGGCATAACAGATAAAACCCGCAAATAGGACTATAAGAATTTCAAATAATTAAGTTGACACATGTTGGATCGTGTGGTACAAACAAGATCTTTCCGTGCATTTTCATTGAGTTCCACTGGAATCTCCTTCGAGGAGTTCCTTGTCTTCATTTAACTTTGATCTCCTTCGCGTGAGGGGAGAAAGGGGGAGCAGGCATGAACCGAGCAAGGTACCAATTGACGCACAGCCGGGGACTTTTGGGAGCGGTGATCCTGACGCCCCTCCTGGTGTTCGCCTTGGGTTCAACGGCGCAGGCGGGTGGCACTGTGACCGAGGCGGACTGTCTGAACGACGCGAAGACGGTGGAAGACGTGACCACCTACGGTATGGGGCCCCACATTCAACGCTACAGCCCGCTCAAGCAAATCAACAAGAAGTCTGTGAAAAAGCTGGCGCCGGCCTGGACGTTGTCCTACGGAGCCGAAAAGCAGCGGGGCCAGGAGGCCCAGCCGGTGGTTCATGACGGCCAGATCTTCGTGACGGCTTCCTACTCCCGGGTCTTCGCCGCCGATGCGAGGACTGGCGAAGAGCTGTGGGAATACAATCACCGGTTGCCGGAGGGAATTCTGCCGTGCTGCGATGTGATCAACCGCGGGTGCGCCTTGTACGACAACCTCGTGATCTTCGGGACGCTCGACGCACAGTTGGTGGCCCTCGACCGTAATACGGGCAAAGTGGTCTGGAAGGTGAAAACGGATGACTATAAGGCGGGCGTCTCCATTACCATGGCCCCGTTCATTACGAAGGGCGGCAAGGTGATGGTGAGCAACGCCGGCAGCGAGTTCGGCGCCGTCGGCTGGGTCAAGGCCTATGATGCCAAGACCGGCAGGAACATTTGGGAACGCCCGGTCATCGAGGGCCACATGGGCACTCTCAACGGGAAGCCGAACGGGATCACCGGCAAGACAAATGCCACCTGGCCCGGGGATCCCTGGAAGACCGGTGGCGGCTGCCCCTGGAATCAGGGGAGCTATGATCCC
>CAMYMF010000002.1 GCA_947259355.1 uncultured Nitrospirota bacterium
CGATGTTGGTTGGAAAAACACCGTAGGCTTCACATATTTCAGCCCATCGTTCACCGAACTTCCCGCCTCGCACGCACAGGGCGCGATCCCCGGGGGAGAGAAAATTGCTCACCGACGCGTCCATGCCGCCCGTGCCGGACGCGGTCAAAATCATGACGGTGCTCTTCGTTTGAAAGAGCCATTTGAGTCCGTCCAGCGCCTCCTTCATGATGGCAGCAAATTCCGGAGAACGGTGATGAATGATCGGCTCCGACATGGCCGACAAAACCTCGGGAGGCACGGGGGTCGGTCCGGGGGCCAGCAGGTATCTTTTCTTCATGACGCCATCTTTCCTTACAGAGAAACTGATTCGGGAGATCGTACGGAAGTCGAGCGGCTCAAGCCCATTTTCGCCTGAAATGTGAACGCAAAACTTTTGACTATCACAGCGGTTAATTAGATGTCAAGGCAAAAACGAGAGGCCAACGCTGCAGGTAATCCACAAGAGACGCCTGGGTACCCCAAAGACACAGGTTCCTCGGAAGACTTCACTCAGGGGACGGGTGACGTGGTGAAGAGGATCTTGCCGTCCGGTTGGACAACGCGGTATATCTTTCGGGTTTTTCTGGCGGCCTTCTTGAAGTCTTCGTAGTACTGCAACACCCGATCAACGTATTTCCGGGTGGCCGGGATAGGAGGAATGTCGCCGTAAGCCGCGACCCGGTTTTCGCCGGCGTGATAGGCGGCTACGGCCAATCGTGTGTCGTCAAAGCGCTCGTGGAGTAGCTTCAGGTACCGCACGCCCCCATCAATGTTCTGAATCGGATCAAAGCAGTCTTCCACCCCCATTCTCTCGGCGGTTTTAGGCATCAATTGCATAAGTCCCAGGGCGCCGGCTTCGGATACTGCGTAGGGATCAAAGTCCGATTCGGCCATAATGACCGCGCGGATGAGCTCTTCTTCCACACCGTATCGCTTGGAAGCGTCGGCAATTTCTCTTGTATACCGGATCAAGCTCCAGGAGTAATCGCGACGGGGGCGCGTCTCGGACCGGTAATAGGAGATTAGCCTCATGCCCTCCCTGTCCATGGGGGAATGGCTGATATGGACAGAGCCCTGCGCGTCTGAGTAGACATAAAGCTCTCCCCTCACTGTCCCGAATGTGACAGCTGTCAAGAGACATGTAAGGATGAAGCGGATCAACATCTATTCAGCCCTGCCGGATTCGAGGCGTACACCGCTCGATCAGTACCAACCTATCATATGCGAGGGGGTGGGTCAACATTTCCCGGGGTGAAGGCCCACCGGTCCAGCGCCTCCGCTGTGAACCCCTGTTAAACACACGAATGTCTTGTCAAAAAACCACAAGATGCGTTGTTGACAGAAATTCGGGCCTCATTGTAACATGAAATGAAAGGTGGATACCGATCGCCTGCTACAGAACTGCATGATTTTTCCGAGGAATCTTTGGCCATGCCGCTCTGATCTCTCTCCGATGCCCTTGCAAAGGAGGGATCGCCAGGGGGACTCGCGACTTTTGCGAACCCGATTGGGGGCGTCATGGGACAGGTGGCGGCGTCAGTGGGCTCTTCGGTCCCTCGCTCGGTGGGACGCATTGCTGAGTTTTGCCTGGTTTCGACCTCGGTTCGGTTTACGGCATCCGTGCATGGACGCATGCCGGGTTTTCTGTGATTGCGACGAAGGGAACATAGGGGTGAAGATGCGATCTCTCGTACTGATTGTGTGCTCCATTTTCCTGGCGACATCTCTCGCCCACGGGCTTCTATTGTCCGCAACACTCTCATACGAGTATGGCAGTGTGCCCGCCCACGGGCACGCGGATTTGCAGGCCGCGGATCGTGCAGGGCCTGCCCCGCCAATAAAACTCACATTGGACGAGCTTTATCGGCCGTCCGAGACGGCGACGACGGCCGAGCCCAGCCTGCAACCAGCCGAGCCGGCGCCGCAACCGCAAGTAACGCCGTCTGAAGAGGGTGTTGCGCATCTCAGCGACATCACCGAGCGCCTGCAGTATTTTCTGCAGGCATATCCAATACTCTACCCTTTGGGGCTGCTGGCGCTTCTCGTGGTGCTCCTTGTCATCACCGGTGGCTTGCTGTCGTTCACCATCCGTCGTTCCTTGAAGCGAATTCCCTGGGACGGGGTCCGGGATGATCCTGGGGTTCAGGCGTGGCCCAAGGCCGGATTCATCAGGAAATTTCGACTCAACGGTTATCTGGCGGACCTTCACAGGTTCGCGTCGATTATCGAATCCAAAGAGAATCAGGGTGTCACTCGCAACCGAAACAAGACGTATCACCGCCTCTGCGCGAAATATCGCGATGAGCTCAAGAAGGTCAGCACCGTGGATGAAGTGAAGTTCATCATGGGTGCCCTGACCGTGGTGGGCAATATCAATGTCGTCACGCCGGTGCTTGAATGCCGGGAGAGGTTTCGCGAAAACAGCGAAGTGAACGAATGGACCGCACGGGTGCTGCTGAGCATTCGGGATGCTAAAATTCTCCGTTCTTTTCTCCCCTACATCCCCGATGCAGACCCTGTGCTCCAGGATACCCTGCGGCGTGTCTGCCGTTCCTTTGGGGATCTAGGCCTGAACATTTTGGTGAAAGAGCTCTATCGGTTGGAGAATGCCGAACCGAACATCAAGTTCGGGCTCCTACACCTTCTGGGAGAACTCGGCGGCGAGAAGATTGTTCCGGTCATCGAGAAATTCCTATTTCAGGGGAGTGAACAGGATTGCATGGTGGCCGCAGAAGCCATCGCACAGACCGGATCTCAAGCGGCCGTACGGCCGCTGATTGAGGGACTGTGCCAGAGCCCCTCCTCCCGGGTGCGGGCCCGAATCGCCGAGTGCCTGCGTCAGGTTCCGGCCGATCCGGCTGTGGCAGAGTTGACCAAGATCGTGAAAATCAACCCCACCTATTATTTCAGAATTCGAGCCATCGAAGCTCTGGCGGTACTCAATCCCGACCCATGTCCGATGCTTCACACTGCGCTCTGGGACGAGCACCCGAAGGTCCAGGCAGCCGCAGCGCAAGCCCTGGTGAAAGTGGGGGCCGTGGAAGAGCGACTGGAGCCCTATCTGCACGCATTCGATGAGGAGACGGGAAAATTCCTGACCCAAGTGGGAAAGGCAGGCGGTGTCACCCCGTTTCTGAGCCACCTGAAGACGGCCGATCCGAAATCTCTCAAGCGGGTGGTGCGACTCCTGGCGAGGATCGGAAACACGGAGGTCGTTCCGCAACTGATGGAACTCCTGGAGAGCACGGAAGATTGGACGGTTCAATCGCGTCTCATTCCGGCGTTGGCGGAGCTGAAAGCGACGGAGGCGATTCCCCTGATTCTGTGTCACTTGAAGAGTCCGCACCATTGGGTGCGCAAAACATCGATCGATGCCATGGGGAAGCTGTTGACAACCGATTCAAGCCAGTTTGCCAAGAGCCTGCCGCTGTTGCACGAAGCCCTGGACGATGAGAACCCTTGGACGCGGGCCAGTGCCGTGCGGGTGCTCACCTATCTGCAGGACAAGACCTGCATCCCGAAGCTCATCGAGCTTCTTGACGATTCCCAGACAAGGGTCCGCCATGAGAGCATCCAGGCACTCAAAGAGTTCTATGCGGTGCAGGCGGAGGGCCGGCTGCTTGAGATGCTGGATGATCCGCGACAGAAGGTACGGTCCATGGCTGCATCAGCCCTGGGGCAATTCCGGAGTCACCGGGCGCTGGCGAAGTTCCTGGAGCGGTTCGAGAAGGCCGGACCCATGTTCCGCCTGGCCATGGTGGAAGCGGTTTACCGAATCGAGCCGACCGAATTGCCCGCCTTGATCCCCTATTTGAAGCGTGCAAACAGGCGAAACCTGAAAGTGGTGCTCGGGCTCAAGGACATGGTTGCCTGCGAGCCGAAACGGATACTCATTCCCCTGGCCAAGAAGGCGGACACGGAGATCCGATGCGAAGCGATTCGAGGCTTGGCGAACCAGGAAGGTCCCGAAATTGAAGAACTCCTGAAGACCTTTGTGCGGGATAGCGATGCGGCCGTTCGGGGCTCGGCAGTCGACGCAATTGCCCTGAGTGAAAACGGCGCCATGTCGGAATTGCTCAGTGAACTCCGGGATGACCCTGAGGAGGCGGTCCGCATGCGGGTTATTCTAGCCCTCGGGTTGATCAAGAATCCCGACACTCTCACGTATCTGCGGAATTCGCTTTACTATGAACAGGAGCCGCGCGTTCGGGCCTATGCCTTGCTCGCGCTGTTTCACTACGCCGAGCCCCGGTTCCTGGAATACTTTCTGGAGCAGTTCCGAGATCGCGAGGTTCGGGGTATTCTGAAAAAGCTTATCACCGACCGTTCGGATCCCGTCTGCGCGCTGCTCATCGACCGTATTCCCCAGGGACGGCAGGATGAACTCGACATCCTCAGGAATCACACGATGAAGAGCCTTGATGAGCATCTCGCAGAGCAGATTTCCGGCTCCCGCAACAAGGAGGATAAATTCAAGGCGATCATGATCGCGGAATTTCTGCGGCGGGAAGATTTGAAAACGGTTCTGCAAGATGCAGCCATCGAAGATCCCCTCCCGGAGATCCGGGCGAGGGCCCTGCGGGCCTTCTCCGAGATTGCCGATGTTTCCGAAGAGCGTGCGCTGATCCAGCAGGCCCTGCTGGACCCCTCCCTCGAAGTGCAAACCATTGCCTCCCGTCTCTTGATCCACCTGAAGGAGGAGGCGGAGCAAAAAATCCCCACTCACGAAGAGTCGTCCGGTTGACGCAGCCTTCGCAGCAGTTTGCGTATCAGAATAATGGCAATGCCTCCAAAAACGATCACCCGCGCCACGGTTCTCAGGGTCACTCCGAAGATCTCCATGTCCAGCACTTCCTGCAAACCCATGGTGGATCCTTTCTGCGCCCGTGAGCCATCCCAGGGCCGGTGGTCGCTTACTCGTTGCGCTTGGAAATCGATTGAATCTCAAAGACGGCGCCCCACATGTGAAAGCTGGCGCGATCTTTCAGGACCCGACCGCTGAAGCGGACCTCGAGGGCATCCTGCTGAAAGGCGGGGTCCAGATTGACGGGGTCGTAGCGTCGGCCGTCGGGCGTCACGATCCCGTAAAAGCCTCCCTCCACCGGGATGTATTTTATCGTTCCCTCGCCCCGGATGAGTTCACTGTTTACCGAACATGCCGCCAGGCAGGCCAAAATGGTGCCAGTCACCAACAAGGATTTCATGTGTGCCTTTCTCCTCTCTTCGCAACGGACGCAGCGGGTGTTGCGCGCGTGCCGCCCATGGGTGATGTGGACCTACCCGACCCTTCTCCCACTCGTTTTATGGAAAAAATGCCAGCGGTCCGGAAGAATTCTGAAAAAACCTGGACGGCCAGGCGTGAGGGGGTCTCCGGGTACGGCCCGCCCTTTTAGCTTCATGCCCCGCCACAAACCGTCCACCCAGGTGTTGTTTCCTGTCGGTTCAATCAGCAGAACTTGTGCCGACAGGGTGCCGGTCTCTTCTTGGCTCAGCACATCCACATCAGCCGGACGTATGCCTACCACCAGGTTCCCCTCATCTTGCAGGCCCAGCACAGACGGGGAGACAGGGAGATGGGGCAGCAGAGATCCGTCGATGACATTCATGGGAGGACTGCCGACGAATTCGGCCACGAAGAGCGTGGCGGGTTGCCCATAGATTTCTTCGGGAGGACCGCACTGTTCGACCCGCCCCCTGTTCAGGACAGCGATCCGATCGGACAGCGCCATGGCCTCCTCCTGGTCGTGGGTGACATAGACCGTGGTGGCCGGGAAGCGTTGGTGGAGTTCTTTGAGTTCCGCCCGCATTTCGACGCGAAGCCGGGCGTCCAGGTTCGACAAAGGCTCATCCATCAGAAAGACCCGGGGACGTCGAATCAGAGCTCGGCCCAAGGCCACGCGTTGACGTTGTCCTCCCGAAAGCTCCCGGGGAAACCTCTTGAGTAGCGGTTCCAATCCAAGAACGGCCGCCACGCCATGCACTTTCCCGCGGATTTCTTCCGGGGCCTCCTTTTTCACCTTCAGCGGAAAGGCCAGATTGTCGTACACGCGCATGTGCGGATAGAGGGCATAGCTCTGAAAGACCATGGCCACGTCCCGATCACCCGGCGGGAGGGCATTGACGTTCTCCCCATTGAAGAAGACGGCGCCGCTGGTGACCGCCTCCAGCCCGGCCAGCAGGTTCAAAATGGTCGATTTGCCGCAGCCGCTGGGTCCCACAAAGGTGAAGAATTCCTTGTCTTTGATGGTCAGGTTCAATTCCCGCAAGACTTCTACGTCTTTGAACGATTTGTGTACGTCTTGCAAGCCAATCTCCGCCATGAGGCACTACCCCTTCACGGCACCGGCCGTGAGTCCTTCAATGATCCGCCGTTGGAAAATAAAGACGAGCCCCAGCAGGGGCAACGTGACTACCACCGAAGCCGCAGCGATCTCTCCCCAGGGAACTTCGTGAAGACCAGGAAAGAGCGCGATGCCGACCGGGATGGTTCGCGATGCCGCTGTGGCGGTGAACGTCAATGCAAACAGAAACTCGTTCCATGAATAAATGAAGACCAGAATCGCCGTTGCAACCAGGCCCGGCACGGCCAAGGGGAGCATGACCATGCGAAACGACTGAAAGGCTGTGCACCCATCGATGCGCGCCGCAGCGTAGAGTTCGCGGGGAATGCTTCGAAAAAAATGAGTCAGCACCCAGATCGTCAGGGGCAGCGCGAAGCTGGTGTATGTGAGGATCAGGGCGAGCAGCGTGTCCCGCACAGCCAGTGTCCGGATGATCATATAGAGAGGACTAACCGTTGCGATGGGGGGAAACATGGACCCGCAAAGCACCAGTGCCAAAATCAGGCCCTTTCGCTTGATAGGCAGCCGGGCCAATGCAAAGGCTGCCAGGGATCCCACCGCCAAGGAGAGCACGGTGCACGCAACGGCCACCACGAAGCTGTTTGCGATGATTCTCAGAAAGGGATGTCCCGCAAAGATGGCGGCGAAATGATTCAACGTCGGGCGCGACGGCAACAGGGGCGGCAGCGTCGTCAGTTCCGCTGTCGGTTTGAAAGCAGTGATGAGCTGCCACACCAAAGGTCCTAGGCAGAAGAGTGTCAGCAGCAGAAGGCCTGCGAAGAAGCCGAACCGTTTCACGTCGTCACCCCCCGGAGTTGTCGGACGTAGAGTAGGCTGGTCAATCCTACGAAAAGAAAGACGGTGACGGCAATGGCCGAGCCGTAGCCGAACTGAAGGGTCTGAAAGAGCACCTTGTAGGCATAGATGGACAGCGTTTCCGTGGTGTTGGCCGGCCCCCCTCCGGTGAGCACATAGACTGCGTCGAAAACGCGAAAGGCATCGAGGGTGCGAAAGATCAGCACCACCAGAATGACTGGCTTCAGCAGCGGCAGGGTGATCGTTCGAAAGACCATCCAGGGCGAAGCACCGTCGATGCGTGCAGCCTGATAGAGCTCCCCCGGGATTGTCTGCAGACCGGCCATGAGCAGCAGCGCCACGAAGGGGGTGGTTTTCCAGACGTCCATAAGAATCGCAGCGTGAAGCGCCAGCGCCGGGGCGCCGAGCCAATTGATACGCAACCCGAGCAGATAGTTCAGGAGCCCAAAATCGGGGTTGTAAAGCCATTCCCACATCTTGGCCGAGACCACGGTAGGGACGGCCCACGGGATCAGAAGCACCGTTCGCATCAACCCCTTTGCCCGAAAGGCGCGATGCAGCAAAACGGCCACCCCCAGTCCAAGGAGCAGCTCCGCGCTCACCGAGACCGTCGTGAAGTAAAGGGTGTTGCCGAAGGCGTTCCAGAACCGAGCGTCCTGCATTAGATAAGCGAAATTGTCGAGGCCCACGAAGCGGGATATATCAAATATGAGCAGCCGGCGGTGCAGACTGAGCCAGAGCACCGAAATCCCGGGATAGAGCAGCACAGAGCCCAGAATCAGGAACGCGGGCGCCAGAAACAGGAAATGGGTTGTGCGCTCATGGGATTGAGACCGACTCATGGGCGTCTCCGGGGACCTCAGCCACTCTCTTCGATTTTCAGGATGAACTCCATCTGCTTCTGGGCGGCGCGAAGGGCTTCTCCCGGGTCCTTGATGCCGGCCAGCACTGCAGAGAACTCGGGCTGGAGCACCTGGGAGAGCATCATGTAATAGGGCGTCACCGGCCGGGGGCGGGCTCGCTCAAAGACCCCGTACAGCTCTGCCATGAACGGCTGCGCCGCCAACAGGTCTTCGTCGCGATACAGGGCTTTTCGCGTCGGTTTGTAACCGATCGTCAGCGAGAGAAGTTTTTGCGTCTCATAGGACGTCATGTAGACAATGAAACGCTCGGCCTCCCTGGGGTGTCGGCTGAAGCGGTTGACGCCCAGTTGCCAGCCCCCGAGGGTGGAGGCCGAGCGATGACCGGGCGCCGCTGGCAGGGGCGAAAGGCCCACTTTGTCTTTGACAGCCGAACCGTCGCGCTGAAACAGGTTCCAGGCATAGGGCCAGTTGCGCATGAAGACGGCACCTCCTTTGCCGAAAATATGTCGCGTCGGCTCCTCCGTTGCGGTGGTCACAAAGGCCGGTGTGACGCGGTAGGTGTCAATGAGATCCTTCATGAAGGAGAGCGCGCGGCGGTTCTCCGCGCTGTCGATGACGACTCGGTTTCCCTGCAGCACATCACCGCCGTGGCTCCAGAGGTATTCCAGGACATCACAGATCAGTCCTTCGTACTGTTTGCCCTGCCAGAGGAACCCGTAGAGCTCAGGCTCCGAGCTGATGATGACCGATGCGCTGTGGACCAGATCATGCCAGTGCTTCGGCGGGCCGAAGCCGTATTGCTCGAGCAGGTCCTTTCGATAATAGAGAACGCCGGCGTCGATGTACCACGGAATCGCGTAAACCCTCCCCGTATGGGTGACAGCCTCCAGGGGGGCGGCAAAGAACGCTTCCCGGCTCTGCGCTGGCAGCAGGTGCGTGAGGTCCTTCAGCCAGCCCGCCCGCGCAAACTCGGGCACCCAGATGACATCCAGGGCGAATACATCGAAATCATTGGTTTGGCCCTCCAGGTTGATCACGTAAAACTGGTGCTGTTCGTCGGTGGCCGCAGGCAGGACTTCCTCCCGAATACGGATGCCTGGATTCTCCCTTTCAAATTGTAAGATCACCTCCCGAAAAGGCCCGGGATCGCCGGCGATCTTGCCGTGTTTAAAAACCAGCGTCGTGGTCTTGTCGCCCGGCACGTCTCGTGTGCAGGCCTGCGGGCCGAGCAGGCAGGCAGCAATGCACAGTGCCAGAACTTGGACTAAATCCCGTCTCATTTGTGAGCAGAGAGGTTGCACCGGAATCATCAGCTCCAGTTTTTCACGGTTAGGATGGGCCTGCCGTAACCATAACGCAAGGGGTGCCGAGATTCAAGCGCCCCCTCCAGCGAAATTCCGCGTCCCTGGAAAGGCCCTCGACGAGCACCCGTGACGGATGCTGAAAGAGGTGCTGGTCCGGCCCGATTCGGGCTCACATAATTTTTGTCTTGCATTTTTCTACGGATGAATTGTATAGTTTTGCTTTTGAATGATAAGGACCAGGCCATGAAGAAAGACATCCATCCAAAGTATGAAGCCTCGACAATCACCTGCACGTGCGGGCATGTTATCGAAACCCGGTCGACCCGGAAGGATCTGAAGATTGAGATCTGTTCCAACTGTCACCCCTTCTACACGGGCCAGCAGAAGCTCGTGGACACCGAAGGGCGGGTGGAGAAGTTCAAGAAGAAGTATAAACTTCAATAGAGTGCCTGTCTGTCCTCCCTCGGGCCGTTTCCATGTTCACCGTCATTCTGTTGATCGCGCCGGAGCCCGGATTCTCCAATGATGCACCCGGGAGCTCGCGGGGGAAGGCAGCGGTCTCCCTGTTGCCATGGCATGTCCCGTCTCTTCTTCTTTTCTCTGAATTGTGATATACAGGGTTGATGGGGATGATGGGGCTGTCGGTTTTCCCCCGGCGTCGGCCGACGTACCCGACGGCCGGGCAATCCGCTGCAGGGTGTGAGGCGTCATGCTAGAAAAACTCAAAGAGATCGAAGAGAAGTTTGAAAAGATCACCGTTGAGATGAGCGATCCCAAAGTGATCGCGGACCAGAAAGGCTTTCGACAACTCGCCCGGGAACACGCGCGGTTGTCTGAGATCATTGAGCCTTATCGGGAATATCAAAAATTGACAGAGAGCCTGACCTCGGCGGAGACGATCTATGACGAATCGGCGGACGACCCTGAGATGCGGCAAATGGCGGAGCTGGAGATGGATGAGCTCCGGGAAAAGCAGTCGGCACTGCAAGAGCGGTTAAAACTGCTGCTTGTCCCCCGAGACCCCAACGACGAGAAGAACATCCTGCTGGAGATCCGTGCGGGCACTGGCGGGGAGGAGGCGGCCCTCTTCGCCGCGGATCTCTTCCGCATGTACAGTCGCTACGCAGAGAACCGCAAATGGCGTGTGGAAGTGATGAACAGCCATCCCACCGGGGTTGGGGGATTCAAGGAGATCGTTGCCCTCATCGAAGGAGACGGAGCTTACAGCCGGCTGAAATACGAAAGCGGTGTGCACCGGGTGCAGCGGATTCCGGTGACCGAGTCCGGTGGGCGGATTCATACCTCGGCCGTTACCGTGGCCGTGCTTCCGGAAGCAGAAGACGTGGAGCTGGAAATCAACCCGAACGATCTCAAAATCGATGTATTCCGCTCATCGGGACCCGGCGGGCAGAGTGTGAACACCACCGATTCCGCGGTGCGGATTACACACAACCCCACGGGGTTGGTCGTGATCTGTCAGGATGAGAAGTCTCAACTGAAGAACAAGACCAAGGCCATGAAGGTCCTCCGGGCCAGGCTTCTCGACCAAGCCCGTCGGGAGCAGGAGGAAGCCATCGCGAAGAATCGGAAGTCCCAGGTAGGTAGCGGGGACCGCAGTGAACGGATCCGCACCTACAACTTCCCTCAAAACCGGGTGACGGACCATCGCATCGGTCTCACGCTGCACCGCCTCGAGACTATCCTAGAGGGAGATCTGGACGAGACGGTGGACGCGCTGACCACTACCATGCAGGCGGAGGCGCTGCAGGATTATGAGTAAGGATGCGACCTTGCGGGAAATAGCGGGCCGGGTGCAGCCCGCTGCACACTGGTTGCGCTGGGGGACGGCACGACTCGCCACGGCGGGTGTTCCCCATCCAAGCGTCGATGCCGAAATGCTCCTGGCCGCTGTCCTGGGGCTGGATCGGACCGGTCTCTATCTGCGCCAGGACCCGCTCGAGCCGAAGGACCAGGCCTCCTTTCGGAAGTACATTGCGCGGCGGCGAAGGCGGGAACCACTCCAGTACATTCTAGGAGAGGCCCCGTTCTACGGTCGACTCTTCCGGGTCAACGGGGATGTCCTCATTCCCCGCCCGGAGACAGAATTGCTCGTCGAGGAAGTGCTGAAGCGGCATCCAGGGGCCGGGCGGATCGTCGATGTCGGCACGGGAGGCGGTTGTATTGCCGTGACCTTGGCCAGCGAATGCCCCGGGGCGCAGGTGGTGGCGGTGGATCGGAGCCAGCGGGCTTTGCAGACAGCGCACGCCAACGGCAGTCGCCACGGCGTGGCCGAACGGATCCATTGGGTCTGCGCCGACCTGCTGGCGGCGCTGCGTGACGGTTATCGGGCGGACCTGATCGTGGCAAATCTTCCCTACGTGGCGAGCGGCGAACTTCCTGCCCTGCAGCCGGAGGTCGGCGCCTATGAGCCATGGGAGGCGCTCGACGGCGGATCTGACGGTCTCTCGCTCATTGCCGCACTGTGTGCTGCGGCACCGCGAATGCTGGTACGCGGGGGGCTTCTGGCCCTGGAAATCGGGGATCAACAGGCGTCAGCAGTGCGGGCAATGGCCCGGCGGAGCGGCCTCTACGACAGCGTGGATGTGATCCGGGACCTGGCCGGCAAGGATCGCATGGTCTTTCTCAACAGCCTTCGATAAAGCCGACGGTATGCTTTCAGCCATCAAAGGGATACTGGACGCGCCGAACCAGTGGACCCCCTTCGCCGCTGCGGGGACGACACTTTTCTTTTCAACTTTTCTCTTGCTGCAGGTTTCGCCGACACTGATTCTCCTGTCGCTAATACCGATGCTCCTCTCCCCGGTGTTTGTGGTGATAACCACCTGGCGACACGGAAACCGCCTCGGTCTGTTTGCATCGCTCATGAGCGGCGTCTTGGTACTGCTTCTTTTCAACGTGCCGATCCTCGTTCTGTTTGCGGTGCAATTTGCTCTGGTGGGCATTCTGCTGGGGGAAGGGCTTCGCAAGAAAGCAGCGGCCCTCCCGCTGCTCTTTACCACGGCCTTTGCTTCGACGGCGCTGATTCTGTTGTTGGGGGCGGTGTATCTGTCGGGGGCCCCGGGCGGGCTTTCCGGAGCCTTTCAGGCGGGGGCCGAGGCTGCCCGGGCAGCCTTCGAGGCTCAGGCCAGGCAGTACGGCCTCGATCCTGAGGAACTCATGCGTTACCAGCAGGCTGTATCGCGACTTATCCATTTCGTCAAAGTGGCACTTCCCGGACTCATCTTTTTCAATGCCTTCACCATTGTCTATCTGAATCTCGTTGTTTCGGTCCGTCTGTCATCCCCGCTGGGGCTGGACAGCTCGCACGTAGTCCCCCTTCGGGAGATGGCCGTGCCGGCGTCCTGGGTCTGGGGGTTGATCCTCTCGGGACTGTTCTATCTTCTCAAAGTGCCTTACCTCAGATGGGTGGGGCTCAACGCGGCCCTGGTCCTCCTGCTGGCCTACCTCCTGCAGGGGTATGCCATCCTCTCTTTCTACCTGCACCGGACCCGACTTCCCGGGCTGCTCAAGGGGCTCACCTATACCATTTTTCTCATGCACCCACTGCTCATGATCCTTCTTTGCGCCCTGGGCCTTTTCGAAACGTGGATTCCCTTTCGCCGGCGCGCATCGGGCTGAAGAGGCCAATCAGGGTGGGCCCCTCAGAGAAAATCGACGGGATCCACATCAACCGTCAAGTCGACGCCCGAAAAACCCCGCGTCCGTTCGAAGGCTGCCTGCCCTTCCCGGACAATCCGATTCAACACACCGGCGTGCTTGCCTTTGACGAGAATCTGATACCGTTTCTTTCCCCGCAGCGTTGAGAGCGGTGCCCTTGCGGGTCCGAGAATCTCCACATCGGTGCACGCCGCCCGCAGGTCCGCAAGTATCTGTGCAAGGCGCTCCGCCGCGGCCCCAGCTTTTTGCAGAGAATTGGAGGCCAGAATGAGATTGACCAAGCGGCGGTAAGGAGGATAATGCATGGCCCGCCGAAGAGAAATCTCGGCTTGAAAGAAGCGATCGTAGTCGTGGCCGGTGGCGGCCTGGACCGAGTAGTGTTCCGGAGTGAAGCTCTGGAGAAAGACCCGGCCGCGCGAGTCTCCCCGTCCCGCGCGACCGGCGACCTGTGTCAACATCTGGAAGGTCCGCTCACCGCTGCGAAAATCGGGCAAGTGCAACGAGGCATCGGCATTTAACACACCCACGGTGGAGATGCCCGGCAGGTGATGTCCCTTCGTGACCATCTGGGTGCCGACAAGTATGTCCCCGTCGCGCTGGCGAAAACGATCAAGAATCCGCTGGACAGAGCCCTTGCGGCGCGTGGTGTCGCGGTCGAGTCGCAGCAGGACAGATCCTTTAAAGGCACGGGCGAGCTCCGCCTCGATCCGTTCTGTCCCCATCCCCTGCAGCGCAAGTGCGGTCTGCCGGCATTCCGGACAGGACTCCCGAAGCGGCACCGTGTGATCACAGTGATGGCAGGCGAGGACATTCTCTTTGAGGTGATAGGTCAGGCTGACGCTGCAATTCGGGCATTTGACCACGTAGCCGCAGGTGGTGCAGATCATGTAGGGGGCATAGCCGCGCCGGTTCAGGAAAAGCAGGATCTGCTCTTTGTGCGCAAGTCCCCGGTGAACGGCGAGGCTGAGCTGGTTCGAGAGGACAGCCGCGCCCCGCTCCGTTTTCATGTCGACCACGCAGACATCCGGCAGCGGGCGATCATCGATTCGTTTTGTCAGCTTCAAGAGACGGTATTTGCCGGTGCGAGCATTGAAAAAACTCTCCACCGACGGCGTGGCGCTGCCAAGGATGACGACAGCGCCACAGAGCCGGCCCCGGACAACGGCCAGGTCGCGGGCGTGGTACCGGGGAAATTCGCCCTGCTTGTAGGTGCTGTCGTGCTCCTCGTCTACAACGATGACGCCCAAGTTGCGCAGCGGCGCGAAGACAGCCGACCGGGCGCCAACGGCCACCCGAGCTTCGCCCCGTCGGAGCCGATGCCACTGGTCGTAGCGCTCGCCGTCGGACAAGCCGCTGTGCAGCACCGCCACCTGCGGACCGAAGCGTGACCGGAGCAGGCGGACCAGCTGCGGTGTCAATCCGATCTCCGGGACAATCAACAGGGCATCGCGCCCCTGTCTGAGGGCTGCGGCAATGACCCGGAGGTAGACCTCGGTCTTGCCGCTGCCGGTCACTCCGTAGAGTAGAAACGTTTCGAAGCGTTCGGCCTGGACTGCGGTGATGACAGAGGTTGCGGCACCCTGTTGCTCCTCGGTCAGGGGCGGCGGCATTGCGGAGTCGGGGTTCAGAGTGTCCCCGGCGAAGGGGTCCCGCACGCTTTCGATCGTTTCCCTGGCAAGCAGACCCTTGGCCACCAGAGCCCGGAGTACTCCCGGGCTCACACCGGTCCTCTCTGCAATCATTGCGGCTGTCTGCCCAGCAGGATCGCCAAGGAAATGCTGTATCACCGCAGCCTGGGCCGGGGCTTGCCGTTTGAGCCGCTCTAGGCGCTTTCGGTTCCAATCTGTCCCGTCTGGAACGCGGTAACGCGTTTCGCGGCGGGTGCGAATCGGGCCCCGGACGACCTCCTGGATTCGGAGCAGACCAGCCTTCGCGTATCGCTCGACGGCCGCCTTGATGTGTCTGTTGCTAAGTTTTCCCTGCAGCTGCCGGAGGCTGAGTTCTTGCGATCCTAGTTGCTGGCGAATCGCGTCGAACAGCGGGCCCGGTGCTCGGACCTGAGTGCCGGTGCGCGTGAGACTTATACGATAACTCCTGACGGTGTCGATGCCCGCGGGGAGGGCCGTGCGAATCAGGGTGCCCCAAGGGGCGACATAATATCGGCTGGCCCATTCGGTGAGTTTCAGCATGTCGGCAGACAGGATTGGCGTTGCGTCGATGATATCGAGAAGCGGTTTGAGCCGAGGATGATCACTCTCGTGGCGCCGGGCGACGAGATAGGCCGTGACCCTTCGTCGGCCGAGCGGCACGGCCACCCGTACCCCCGGCACGGCGTCCCTGCGGATGGTTTCGGGGATGGTGTAGTGCAGGATCGTGGCAACCCCGTGCACGGCCACTTCTGCGATGGCGGCACTGTCCGGCCGTTCTTGTGTCGGCATGGCGGAATTCTAACAGAGCGACCGTGAGAAAACAATCTTCTCGTTGCCCAGCTGGGATACTGCCAGGCCATCCGATGCCACGGGCCGCACCCGAGGGGAGACTTCGAGCGCACGCCTCGGTGCTGCGAGGCCGCCATGTCATGCCCGTCGAAGGCGTTGTTGTCTTTTTGTGAATTAAGGTAACGAATTGATTTTGCTTAGTTTCCAGCCGTGTGTCGCCCAGGGGTGTACGGATTTGACGACAAGGGCGGCGAAAAACCGGCACGGCAAACAGACGACATGATGCCTGAAAGCTTTTATATATCAGCGGGTTAAGGAGGTTGTGGCTCAGTTGGCATGCAAGTTGCTTGAACAATAGGGCAGATAAGGCGACAGCGCGAATCGCTGTTCAGAAAAGAAGAAACTTGAGTCCCACACCATTCCTTGCTGAAAGGAGGAGTCGCCATGAAAGAGAAAAACGTTGAAGTCATCAAAACGAGTATGAAGGTCGGTGCCGTGCTGGGTGGTTTGGTCTTCCTCATTTTCGGGATCGTCCCTGGGTTCCATTTCGGCGGAGCCGGCACGGTCATGCTGCTGAGCAAACTGACCGGCGGTCCTCTCGAGTTTACCCTTTTTATCCGCACGGTGGTGGTGCTCGGAATTCTGCTCGGGATCCTCTGCCTCGGAACACTGAGCATCGTCCTGGGCTCTGTTTTCGGTACGCTCGCCGGGGTGCTCGTCAATGCTCTGAGCTTACTGCGGGTCCATGAGGAGAAGGAGGAGATGGTTCGGCATTAGATCTTCCCTTGGTTCTACGGAAGCGCTTCCCTTCAATTCGTCTCTACGCCTCCGGCGAAACTGAGCCGGAGGCGTTCTTGTAGCAAAATGTCTCAGAAGACTAAATTTGTAACAAATATATTACAGCACGAAATATCAATGAGTTACAGGAACTAGAAGTGCATCCCGCGTTTGCCGTGATACAAAAAGACGACACGCGATTCTGAGACAGCCAGAGAGATGTAGAACAGGGAACCCAATAAAAACAGCATGTTACGGACAAATTCAAAATTTGGCATATAAGTTGCTATTTCAGTTCGTTGAGGATTGCTTGTTAGGAAGTGGAACCGTGTTTCATTTAGAAGTAAGGAAAGGGGGAAACCCATGGGCCGACGGTACCCATTATTGTCGTACCTGATTCTGCTGGTCGCATTCTTCTTCCCGAATCGTCTCCTGTTCGCAGACAACCTGTCTTGCCTCATCTGCCATGAGTCGCTCAAGGGAACTTACGTGACGGCCAAAGGTGTGGAAAGCCGCCTCCATGTCAACGGTGAGAAGTTTGCGGCCTCTGTCCACGGGGACCTGGAATGCACCAACTGCCATCTGGGCTACGAGGACAATCCGCACAGCTCCGTCGAGGAAAACGTAGACCCAGAACTCCTGGGCATTGCCAAGGCCATCGCGAAGAAAAGTCCCGTCGATCCGGTGGCTCAGGCGGCCTGTGCGCAGTGTCACCCGGACGTCTATGAGGACGTGAAACAGAGCGTCCACGGCGCGAACATCTTTGACAAGAAGGAGGTCGACGGGGCCCTCTGCCTGGACTGCCACGGTTCGCCCCACGAGATCATGCACGTTGCCGGCGCCGGACACGATGCGTCGGCATCGCCAGTGGCCTATGGCCGTGTCGTGGAGACCTGCGGGCAATGCCATGAGAAGAAGAGTGTCTCGTTGAAGTACGGGTTCAGCACCAAGATCATTGAACGCTACAATGAGAGTTTTCATGGCAAGAAGTACCATCTTGGCGGGAGCAACCTGCCGGTGTGCACCACGTGTCACGGTGCGCACAACATACGTGCCCAGAACGACCCCGAGGCCATGGTCTATGGGGTGAACAAGATCGAGCTTTGCGGTCAGTGCCACGCAGGTGCCAATGCCAAGTTTGTGGCCGCCATTACCCATAAGCCGATCGGCAAAGACAACCCGATCCCGTACTACGCGGAAAAGGGACTGATTTTGCTGACCTTCCTCGTGATTTCGGGTTGTGCCATTCACATCGTTCTGGACATCTTCGCGCTGGTTCGTCAGACCGCACAGGTGAGAAAAAGGAGGAGAAATGAAGTCGCACGCAATGAGTCTTCCGTCGCAGGTTGATGCCCTACCGAGGGAAGTGCAACGCTTTGACATGCATTTTCGGATTCAGCATATCATCATGCTGACCACTTTTCTGCTCTTGTTCTTTACGGGGTGGGCGCTCAAGTTCTCAGAGGTGGAAACCTCCCAGGCGTGGATCCGCTTCTGGGGCGGTCCCAAGACGGCCGGTATCATCCACCGGGTGGCAGGGATTGTGATGCTGCTCGATGGGGTCTACCATGTTGCCTACCTGGTGTACCGTTTTGCCAAGGGGAAGCTCCGATTCGATCTGGTGCCGGTCTGGAAGGACGTGGTCGATTTCTACCAGAACGTCCTCTACTTTCTGGGGGCCTCCGAGGAAAAGCCCAAGTTTCGCAAGTTCAACTATCTGCAGAAGTTCGACTATTGGGCGGTCTTCTGGGGTGTCTTTGTCATCGGAACGTCTGGTCTGGCGCTGGCCTTCCCGACCAAGGCCGCGCTGCTATTTCCCGCTTGGACGACGAACTGGATCTGGGAATTGATCTATATCATGCACAGTGATGAGGCGCTGCTGGCCATCGTCTTCATCCTCTTCTGGCATTTCTATAACGAGCATCTCCGGCCGGAAGTTTTTCCGATGAGCTGGGTCTGGATCACGGGAAAAATGTCGGTATCCGATCTCCGAGAGCACCATCCAGCGGAGTTCGAACGCCTCTTCCCGGAAGCTGCTGAGAAGGGAGCCGCCGGGGATGAGTCTGCCGGTTCCATGTGAGGTGCGCCATGAGACTGAAGAACCTGCTGTCACTGCTTGTCGTGGGAATCCTGGCCGCCTGGGCCTGGCAGCATTCGGCCTACTCCATTTGGAGTTTGCTCCCCCACGCTGCGGCACTCCAGGAAAAGCCCCGAGCCGCTGCCCAGGAGGTCCGTGCCAACTCGGTCAAGGATCTGCCCTGTTTCAAATGCCATATCTATGAACGCTACATCCAGGAGCCGTCGGAGGGGGTCTTTTCCCATGCCCTGCACGTGCGCTTTGACTACCACTGCAACCAGTGCCACAGTTTCCATGGGCATCGTCAGATGGTAATCAGTACCACGCTGTGCACCCGTTGCCACGAGGCCGTTCCGGAAATAAAAAGCCGCTGATGCAGAGGGAGGCCACGAATGAATCCCAGAATCCTGGTGATCGACGATGAACAGCCGATGCGCGAGATGCTGCAGCGGCTTCTAGAGGACTCTCAGTATGAGGTTTCGTCGGCCCGTAACGGCGAGGAGGGGCTTGCGCTCTTTGATCAGGAGCCTTTCCATCTGGTGATCACCGATCTGAGCATGCCCGGTATGGATGGCATCGAGGTGTTGCGAACGCTGAAGGAGAGGGGCCCCCATGTGCCGGTCATTCTCGTGACGGCCTTCGCCACCATCGACACAGCCGTGGAAGCCATCAAGGCCGGTGCCTACGATTACATCACCAAACCCTTCGAGCCAGACACCATCGAAATCACCATCAAGAATGCCTTGGCCCACAAACAGCTGGTCGATGAGAACCGTCAGCTGAAACAACGACTCGACGATGTAGAAAAGAAATCCCATATCATCGGCGTTTCTCCCAAGATGGAAGAAGTGTTCCATCTGGTAGAGAAGGTGGCGCCCACGGATGCGACGGTGCTCATTGAGGGGGAAAGCGGAACCGGCAAGGAGCTCATTGCCCGCCGGCTGCACCAGCAAAGCACTCGAGCGGACGAGGCATTCATATCGATCAATTGCGGCGCCCTTCCCGAGACGCTACTGGAAAGCGAGCTCTTCGGGTATGAGAAGGGTGCCTTCACGGGTGCAACAACCGCTAAGGAGGGGATCTTCAAAGCCGCCCATGGGGGGACGCTCTTTCTCGATGAGATCGGTGAGATGCCATTGGCCCTGCAAGTGAAGCTTCTGCGGGTGCTGCAGGACAAACACGTACTCACCATCGGGGGACGCAAGAGCTTCCCGGTGAATGTGCGTATCCTCTCAGCCACGAATAAGAATCTGAAGGAAGAGGTGGCTGCAGGGCGGTTTCGCGAAGATCTCTATTATCGAATCAATGTGTTTACAATCCATCTGCCTCCCTTGCGGGACCGGGTCGAGGACATTCCCCATCTGCTCAACCATTTCATCAAGAAATACAACAAGGAGTTCGACAAGAGTGTCGCAACCATTTCGCCGGAACTGATGCGATTCTTCAAGGACTACCACTGGCCCGGCAACATTCGCGAGTTGGAGAACTATGTGGAACGGGCCATTCTTATGACGGAGGGAACGCACATGCAGCTCTCGGCTTTGCCGGATGATATTCAGCAGGTCTCCCCCGTTGGAGCCGGCAAGAGACGCGAGGCGTTTCTGACCTCAGCGGTGTTGTCTCGAGAGCCGCGCGAGAGGCTCGAATTCCCCGACCGAACTTCTACGAAAAGCTCAAGAAATACGGCATCACGCCGAGGCGGAAAGAAACCCATCACAGTGGAAGGTGATGTTTCTTCGACTGGCAGCGGTCTCTTGTTTGGCAGCAGTCCTACTGGGGCCATCCGCGGCCGCGGTGCAGGCCGCGGCAGAAAGCACGCCGCCCGTGGCCTGTCTGGGTTGCCACAGTGCCCTGCGGGGAAGGAACTACCTTCACCGTGAGCGCTACGTCCGTTCACCCCACGGCGACCTTCCTTGTCTCGCCTGCCACAGCCCCGCTCGAATTGCGGGCATTGATGCCGTTCACCGCGACAGTGTGCCTGAGCACCGTTTGCCCGAGGCGGCGCCCCCTCAAAATCTCAGCAATAAGAGCGCTTTTTCGGAGGCCCTGGTGGCCTGTGGCCGGTGCCATGCCGAGGCCTATGCCCGGGTTGCGGAGAGTGTCCATGGGCGCGCGGTTCTCCAGCAGGGGATTGGAGCGGCCGCCTTCTGTACGGACTGCCACACCCCCATTCATGGCCTCACCCCACGATCGGAGTCCTCCTCTTCGGTGGCACGGGCACAACTACTGGGAACGTGCAGCCGGTGCCACGCCGACCAAACGATCGCCTCCCGTTACAACCTAAACATTTATGTGGTCCAGTCTTACAAGGCCCATTTTCACGGCAAAAAGTATGCGTTGGGCGGGCAGGAAACCCCGACATGCACCTTCTGCCACGGACACCAC
Source organism: uncultured Nitrospirota bacterium (assembly GCA_947259355.1). Taxonomy (GTDB): domain Bacteria; phylum CG2-30-53-67; class CG2-30-53-67; order CG2-30-53-67; family CG2-30-53-67; genus CALZGC01. Next base: position 20,701 of record CAMYMF010000002.1, read on the forward strand.
GACATACGATCCGTCACGGACCCGCAGGCCCCCGTGGCCGGGGAACACAAAGTGGCGCTTTGTGCCCGCTGCCACCCCGGTGCCGATGCGGCTTTTGCCTCAGCTTTCACGCACACGCCATTGAGCGCCGAGGGGAATCGGGCGGCGTTCTTGGTGCGCCGGGTGCTCATCGTTCTCCTGGTTATCATCGTTTGCCTGCTGACGGTGCACATTCTGCTCGATCTTTATGCGGAAATGCGCGCACGATATCGCCCCCGGGCATCCACGACACGGCCGCCCGATATACCGTGGTCCCTTATCCAAAGCCTTCCCAGGCGCATCGAGCGGATGGATTTACACCTGCGCATCCAGCACGGGCTGATGATCGTGGCCGTGGTTTATCTGGCGGCATCCGGCATTGCCCTGAAGTTTCCCGAACTGCGGTTCTCCCAGGCCTGGATCAACCTGTGGGGAGGTGTGGAGAATGCGGGACATCTTCACCGTTTTGCGGCTCTCATCCTGATGATCGATGCGCTCTATCATCTGGGTTATCTGCTGGTATCTGGGCTACGTGGGCGAATGCATTTTTCCATGCTGCCTCGGAGCAGGGATGCCCAGCAACTCCTCCAGAACATTCGCTACCTTTGTGGTCGCACAGATGTTCGGCCCTATTTCGGCAAATTCAATTATGTTCAGAAGCTCGATTACTGGCTGGTGGCTGTGGTGATTCTGGTCATGATCGCAACGGGCCTGATCTATTGGTTCCCCACAGTGGCGATCCGATTCCTGCCTGAGGCCGTGTTCCCGTGGATTTGGAGTGTCGTCTATGTGACACACAGCACGGAAGCCTTCCTGGTGCTGTTTGTCTCATTTGCGTGGCATTTCTACAACGTCCATTTAAAGAGTCGGGTGTTCCCTATGAGTTGGGTCTGGATCACTGGTTGGATCACCCTCGAGGATCTCCGGGAGGACTACCCTGCAGAGTTTGAGCGGCTCGTTGATCAGGAGCGCCGGAAGGCGTATAGGGAAAGTTGATGGTGAATGTGGTCCCTTCACCGAGGGTGCTCGAAACCCGGATCTGGCCCCGGTGGTCGGAGACGATTCGCTGTGTGATACTCAGCCCCAGTCCCGTGCCTTTTTCCTCGGACTTGGTGGTGAAGAAGGGATCGAAAATCCTCGGAAGCAGCTCCGGCGGGATTCCGGTTCCTGTGTCGGCAATCTCCACGACCAGCATTTCCCCGTCGTCGGAACTCCTTGTTGAGACGGTGAGGCTCCCGCCGGAAGGCATGGCCTGGAACGAGTTGTTGAACAGGTTCACGAAGACCTGCTGCAGGCGGGAAGGGTTTCCAGTGATTTGCCGCACATTGGGACTGAGCCTTTTCACGACCCGGTAATTTCGCTCTTTTTTGAACTGATGCTCCACCATGGCCAGGGAGTCTTCGATGACTCGATTGATGTCGAGCGTCTCGTGCTCCTGGACGGCGGGGCGTGAGTACATCAGCAGATTTCTGCTCAGGCGTTCGATGCGCCGGGCAGCCTCTGAAATCCTCTGAAGTTGTTCCCGCTCCTCACCCTGGGGTTCTCGGCGGAGCAGCATTCGTGTATATCCGACAATGATGGAGAGCGGATTTCCGACTTCGTGGGCGATGCCCGCAGCCATGCCGCCCAGGGACGCGAGCTTCTCTTGATGGATCAGTTGCTCGATCGTGAGGTCCAGCTCCTCCCTCTGTTTTTGAAGGGCCGCGACCATATTGTTCAGGGAGTCGGCCAGATCGGACAGTTCGTCCTCCGAGTCAATATGGATTCGCTGCGTCAGATCACCGCGGACAACGCTGTCCGTCAACAGCGCCATCTCTTTGAGGGGCCGGCTCATGGCATTCACAATGAAAAAATTGATGAGTGTGAGAATAACCAGTATGACCACGGAAATGGCAATGTAGTTGTTGATGACCTTGCGTTTTGTCTCGGCCAGATCGTTGGTGGACATGATCAAACCGAAGATGGCTTTGGGGGTCTGGCCTAAACGCAGGGGCGCATAGACGGCCTTGTACTCCTTGTCTGACAGGTACACCTTAGCAAGTACGTGTTCGCCGTGGACGAGCGTCTGCTGCAGCAGCTGGGGGGTGATCTTGGCTTCGACCTTTTCATGCCACTGGGGGTCGTGAAAAGTGGAGGCAACGACCCGGTCGTTCTGCAAGATGAAAAGGTCGTTCTTGACGAGTGCCTTGATCTCGTTGAGGTAGTCGTGATCGAGGCTGAAGCCGACCATAACGAAATCGGTCCTGCCATCCACCTCGTAGGGGGCCACTGCGTCGAAATCGAAGCGGGGTGTATTGTCGGTTGTCTTGAAGATGAGGTCGCTGTAAGACTCGCCGCGCAGGCCCCTCTTTACCAGCTCCCGCTGATCGCGATTGCCGCCGCTGAGGAATCGCTGCGGCTCGATATAGATTTTCACGCCCTCCTTGACCAGCAGATCCATATGGGAGATGTCCATGGACCGCTCCAGCACCGATTCGGCCTGCTTAGCGGATCTGCTGCGGAAGAAGGCCAGTAGGCTCCCGTATTGGACGGACTGCTTCTCCTTTTCACGGATCAACGCTTCGGCGGTCTCCCGGTAGGCCAGAACATCCCTGTCGGTCCGGGCCTCGATATTCTTGGACAATATCTGGAAAACAAGCAGGACCACCATCAGGATGGCCAGAAAGGAGAAAACGATGAAGGGAAAGAGGATCTTGCTCTGGATCGAGCGCCGTTCTATAAAGAAGTCGCGGCAGAAAGTGGAAACGCGTCCCATAAACCATCAGCGCTGAGATAAGGCAGAGCACCCATCGGGTATGCTGCGTGACAGGAATGTCCCCCCCGCGACCGGCTATCGGTCAAAAAATAGACGAATTACAGAGTGTTGTCAAGAACAACGATGGGGCCCGGCGCCGGCGCCGTGGGGCACCCGCCGACGGGGCGATAAATTATTGGCAAGGACCGGAAGCTGTTATATAATAAATCCATCGAATAAAAACCAATGCTTTGAACCAATTTCTTCACCATTTTTCTGCACGCTTCAGTGAGGGTCCACATGGGTACTGCGTCCACGATGAAGATGACAGACGATGCCAGTCGGCTCTATGGAAATTTCGCCGACCAAACTTTCCCCGAACTTCTGGTGCACCTGCACGGGCTCGGCAAAACGGGGATTCTTTATACCGTCTCGGATCGGGTGAAAAAGAAGATCTATTTTCAGGATGGTATCCCCACTGGCGCACGCTCCAATATCAAATCGGAACTCATCGGTGAAATGCTTGTCGCCAAGGGGGTGATCTCTCGAGAGCATCAGCGTTTTGCACTGGAGGCCCATAAGAAGCGGAAAATCAGTTTTGGCGCGGTGCTGGTCCAAGAGGGCGTGATTTTCGCGGAGGAGCTTTTCGTGCAGGCGAGGCGCCAATTCCTTACGGTGCTGTTCAGCCTTTTTGGCATGCGCAAAGGAAATTACAAGTTTGAAGAGTGTGACCTGCCGTCCGATGGTTATTACTACGACGTTGCCTTCTCCAACATGCTGGTTTTCGGTATGCGTCAGATCTCTAATCTGGATACCTTGGAAAACATGGTTGGGGATCGGTCCCAGATTCCCACGCCGGGCGACCGGTTTCTCGATTACTCCAAGATCATGTTCACTGTGAAAGAACTCTCCGTGATCAACCAGGTGGATGGGTCGAAGAGCATTGACGAAATCGTGCGAGCGTCCGATGTAGAACCACTCACGGTGTTCAAAACCCTGCTGATTTTAATGCATCATGATTTCATCGGTTTCAAACTCGATATGCCTGAGGACGAAGGCGAGGAAATTGTCGAGTTGGAAGAATCCACAAAACTTTCCTTGGGTTATCAGGAGTATTGTCCCAGCAACCCCACTGAGGAGCAGGCGGTGGCCGGCAGTGACTTCAAAATCTCTCCCGAAGGGATTCATCCGGCCGGCGAACCCTCGGCCGAGGCAGTAGGGTCACCAGAGGTCAAGCAGGATTTGGAGCAGGCGGTTTCCGAAGAGACAGTGGTTCCAGAGGCCACGCCCAACGAACCTCCGGAGGAGAGGGTGATCGATTTGGATGCCGAAAATCTCGATGAGGTTTTGTCCGCCTTTCACGACGGTGTGGAAATCGAGGCAACGGCCAGCGCCGATACGGATGCCCTCTCGCCGGGGAATACACAGGAAGGGGAAAGCCTCCCGGAGACAGGGACCCTGCCCCTGGAGGCCCGGTCGAACGAGAAGACGGAATCCGACGCGGGTCCCGTAACGAGCGCGTTCAGGGTGCAGCAGCCTGAACACGAGGATAAGACCGCCCCAGAAGGTTTCGCGGAAGAGCAGCCCCTGCCCCAGTTTGAGGAAGAAGATCTGGGCGACCGCTTCCTGGGGAACCCAGAGCAGGAGAGCACCACAAGCCCCGTTGGCGAAGACGACGGTGAACAGACCAGTGCCGTGGATCCCCAGGAGCCCCTGCCCCAGTTTGAGGAAGAAGATCTGGGCGACCGCTTCCTGGGGAACCCAGAGCAGGAGAGCACCACAAACCCCGTTGGCGAAGACGACGGTGAACAGACCAGTGCCGTGGATCCTCAGGAGCCCCAGATGGCACCGCCGACGGGGTCCGCATCCGTCAAGGCGCCGCCCCCCCCTGCCTTAGAGGCTGAGGCCGAGACCGGGAGTGATCCCAACACAGGGTTGCCATGGGACGCGTCGCCGGCCGACCAGGGTGACAGCCCAGCTCCCCAGTGGACCGACGCTGCGGATGAAAGGCCGGTAGGACAGGACGCTGCCACGGCCACGGCGGACGCGGATGGGCCCTCTCCCTTTCTCGCTGATCCCGGTCCTGCAAGGTATGTCGATGAAGCCGAGGCGACAGAGCAAGCCGGCGCGGAGCCGTCCGTGATTGATAGGGGCGCCGCCTCGGAGTCCGGGCCTCCCGCACAACGGAAACGCTCTCCCGCGTTCGCCCTGCTGCTGGTCCTGGTCGTTGGCGGGGGTATTTTCGCATGGACACCCTGGCGCACGGATCTCCAGGACTGGGTGTTCACACGACTCGGCCAAAGTGGCAACGGCGCAGTGCAACCTGCGGCGAATCCAACGGTTGAGATCCCTGTGGGCACGGACCTCCCGGTGGCTGACGGCCCTGTGTCCAATGAAAATGAAGCGGCCGTGGCGGTGTCGGCCAACACCGTGGAAACCGATGATGTTGGAGCGTCTGAGGCGTCTGGGATCGACGAGGGGGCGGCCACAACAGAAGACGCGCGCCGAGCGTCCGGGGCCTCGGAGGGAGCAACGGCTGCACAGCAATTGCCGGAGGCCGGGGACGCCCAGGCAGGTGCCGATTTGGAGGGCGTACCGTCGGAGAATCCCGCACTGGCTGCCGCTGCAGCTCTCTACCCTGTGGAAGACTGGTGGTCGCAAATGCAGGCATGGACGGCTCGGGTCAGAGAACTGCCGAGATCCAAGTTTACCATTCAGGTGCAGATCACTGAGAACATCGATTTCGTCTGGGAGGATCTAAAGCAGCTTCTGCCTGAGCACGATGCCATGGTGTTGCGCTACCGAATCAAGGACTGGGCGGCCTATACCCTCATTGTCGGTATTTACGACAGCCGTGCCCAGGGGATGGAAGCCTTGCAGACGCTGCCGCCGGAGATCCTCCGTCTCGGGCCTCTGGTCAAAACGATGGCCACGATTCAGAAGGGCTTAGTGGAGCCTGTCGCAAACCCCTGAAGGGCGGTGTCCCTTACGGCGGCCGGTTGTTTTTGGTCAGCCTTTGGCGCTGCCTCGCTCTTTCTGGAAAAGAAATTCCCGGAAGCGGCTCTTGTGGTAATAAGATCTGACGATGTCGTAGGATGTGAAGAGCTTCATGATTTCCCGATTGGCGTAGTGGTGCGGGCGGGGGCGAAATTCAGATAGCGGCTCATGGAGCACCCAGAGATCGTCGGTGATTTTGTGCCGTAGCACCTGCTTCATCGTTGGACTGCTTTGGGCATCGAAAAGAGCCAGAATCATGCCGCCCGGCTTCAGCAGACGCAACAACCTCCGCACAAGCGTCGCTGCGTCCTCCGGTTCGATGAAGTCCAGAATGTCCCAGCAGAGTACCCCGTCAAAAGACGACGCCGGATATTGGAGGTAATCCCCGTCTGGCCGGAGCCCTCTTTTTGCCGGGACCTGATCCCGCAGGAAGTCTTCGACAAAAACCTTGAATCCATGCTTTCCAAAATATCCGATATTGGAGCCGAGTCCGGGACCCATATCGAGCAGAGTCGGTCGCTCCGAGCGTGAGGCCAGAGCAATGAGTGTCGGCAGGGTCCGCAGAGGTGTCTTGAGCCTGCGTTCGCCTTTGGACCCTTCGTGGCGATGCGTGGATTTTAGCAGCGGCGTCCAGATCATATTGGCATGCTACGCTGTGATGAAGGGCCGTCTGAGAGAATTGCGGTTTTCGTGAGTTGCGTCGATACTATCGGGCGCCAACTTTCTCGTTGACGGAACTGACGGAAACAGAAGGCTCCGCCTTTTTGTCGCCCTTGCTGTTCTTCTCGACCTTGCTCTTCTCTGAGGCAGTCTGTTTGGAGCTGCCATCCATTTCGACGCTTCCCTTGAATCGGGCGCCGTCTTCGATGACGACCCGCGGAGCCGAGATATTGCCGTTCAACTTCCCCGACTTTGCCACCTCGACTTTGTCCTCGGCGTAAACGTTTCCGTTTACCTCACCCATGATGGTTATGTTCTTTGCAAAGAGTTCCGCCTCAATGCGGCCCTTGGTTCCGATGGTAAGATTGTGGTCTTTCAGATTGATGTTGCCTTCGACCTTGCCCTCGATGGTCATGTCTTCGTTGCCCGTCAATTCCCCCTTGATCAGGATCGATTGGCCGATGAAGACCGATTTCTTGGCGACACTGTTTGCCGATGATCCGGCAGCAGCACCCTGCGACTCTTGCTCGGCTTTTCTGAATGCGGAATCTTTTCTTTCAAACATTGAGGCGTCTCCTGAAAATAAATTTTAAGAAAGATAAGGATGAGATATGAGATTCTCGGGAGAGATCCCCGTCGACTAGTTCATTGTAACGTAAATGAGAGGCGGATGCAACAGATCTTTCCCAATCTTCCACGGTGTTAGGTGATAATTATTGTTCCGTCAGTCTGATTGGTTTATAATGAGATTAATTCAAGAAAGCCTACCCGATCCGAAAGGACTGGGCTGAAACGCCGGAGATGCCTCATCGGTCGACCGGCTGCCGAAATCAAACATGCTAAGAAAGCATTTCGCACATCTCCCGGAATGTTGGCTTTCTTGTTTGCGCCCCGGAGGCTTTTTCAGTTCTGAGGAGGCCATGCTTCACAGGGTGTTCCCTCTGGACCGCATAATGTTGTCACTCAAATCAGCGTTGATCCCCAAGGAATCGTCATGACCGGCGGTGGGAGAAGATTTTCAATGGATCCGGCCCGCATCCTGATTGTTGATGATGATCCGAGCATCCGGAGAACGATCCGGGAGGCCCTGGGGCCACACCCATATCTTGTAGAGGAGGCGGGCGACGGCATCGAGGGGTTGATGAAGGTGATGGCTTTCCGGCCACATCTGGTGGTCCTGGACACGCTCATGCCCAAGATGGATGGCATCAAGATGTGTGAGAACCTCCAGCGTGACCAGTCCACGGAGGACATTGCCATCATCATGCTGTCTTCTGAATCGGAGCAGGTCTGCAGCATGGAGTGTCTGCAGTCCGGTGCCAACGATTTCATTCTCAAACCCGTTGATCCGGGCGATCTGCTTGCCCGGATCGAGAGACAACTGGAGATGAAGGAGAAGCTCGACCGATTGGCATCGGAAAAGGAAGAGCTGACACTGATCCAGAGACTGGTCCGTGTTCTCTACGAAAAGAAGAGCATGCACGATCTGCTCTACACGCTGGTGATGCAGATCTCCGATGTGATCGACGTACAGCGTTGCTCTTTTGTGCGGGTGCGGGAAGACGGCAAAACCGGGGTGGTGGAGGCGTCCAGTGATGATGCAGCCATCCGCAACCTTGAAATCGACCTGGCCAAGTACCCTGAGATTGTCGAGATGCTCAAGACCAAGAAGATTCTCTTTCTCCAGGAGATCGGCAAGTCCGACATCATGATCTCTGTGCAAGAGCACGTGGAAGAGATCAAATGTCAGTCCCTGGTTCTTATTCCTGTACTGGAGGAGAATCGCATTGCCGGCACGCTACTTCTTCGAACGGCGCGACGCAAGACGGCTTTTTCTGCCAAGGAAATCCGCTTTCTCGAGTCCATTACGGAGGCGGCGCGCTCGGCCATCCTCAACGTGCACGGTTGTGAAGGTCTGGAAGATCAGATCCTGGACGAGGCGTTAGACAATTCCGGTTTCTCAGAAAACTCCGCCTTCGATCATGCTCAGGTCATGGTGGATGAGTGCTTCCGATTGAAAGAGGAAATCTTGAGTCTCAAGGGTCTCCAGCAGGAGATGCGGGAGCGCCACCGTTCCACCTCCCTTCAGTAAGCGAAACTCCCATCACGTGCTTCCTTTCGCGATCCGATCTACATCGGTACAAATCCCTTGACTCCTGGTGGCACGAATTATAATATCGTGGTACCAGTCAGGAGGTCTGAGATGTCAACGTTGATCCGATTCGGCGTCTCCATGGAGGCCGAACTCCTCCAGCGCTTTGACGCGCTCATCGAAGGCAAGGGTTACGACAGCCGTTCGGAGGCGATACGCGATCTGATACGAGATCATCTCGTGCAGGAGGCGTGGCGGGTCGGTGTTGAGGAAACCGTGGGCACGATAACCTTGGTCTACGACCACCACACGCGGGAACTGGCGGATACGCTTACACAGTTGCAGCACCACCATTTCCATTCAATTGTTTCGAGCCTCCATGTGCATATGGATGCGCACCACTGCCTGGAGGTTCTCGTGGTCAAGGGCCAGGCGCTTCAGATCAAGCAGGTGGCAGACCGGCTCATAGGCACCCGGGGGGTGAAGCACGGGAAGCTGACGTTGACGACCCGCGGCAGGGATCTGGCCTAAATGGGAGATGGTATGGCGCAAACTTTTGCGAGCGTGGAGAGTACGTCACAGGGGGCATGGACAACAAATTGTTCGCTTCCCAATATGGGGATGGGTCTGTAACCATGAAAAACTTTACGCCTCGGCGGTAGCGCCTCCAGGCCCTTAGGCGGTACTCACGACGATGAAAGATGCACATCCGTGCTCGCCGAGAGGTGTTGAGGGGACGCGTCGCTGCTTTGAGCGCCGCCACGCTATGTGACGTCCAATCTGCACAGGGGGTTGAGTCCATGCATATTTCGGAGGGAGTGCTCAGTCCTCCGGTGCTGATAGGCGGCTGGGCGGCCACGGGTCTTGTGGGCTGGGCCGCGCTGCGCACGATTGAAGGAGCGGACCTGCCGAAAATCGCCGTCATGACCTCCGCGTTCTTTGTGGCCTCGCTAATTCACATTCCGCTGGGGCCCGCCAGCGTCCACCTGGTGCTCAATGGACTGGTCGGGGTGCTTCTGGCTGCGGGTGCGTTTCCGGCAATCTTACTCGGTGTCACCCTCCAGGCCATTCTATTTCAGCACGGCGGGGTGACTGTCATCGGAGTGAATGCCCTGCTGATGGGGTTGCCGGCTCTGGCTGCGTCGGCCATGTTCCGGTTGTACAAGCGGATGCCCGTCCGGGGGGGGACAACCCTCTTCGGTTTTCTCGCGGGCGCAGCTGCCACCCTCCTTTCGGGCCTCCTCCTCGCGATCCTCCTTGCCACTGCAGGGGAGGCTTTCTGGGTGGTGGCGAAGCTTGGGCTGGCAGCCCATTTGCCGGTCATGGTGATCGAAGGGGCTGTCACAGCGGCGGCCGTCTCTTTTCTGGGCCGGGTCAAGCCGGAGTTGCTCTGAGGGCTCACCGGGGAGCGAGATGCCGTGCAGGTCTTGAAAGACAAGGTGGGTCCGTCGGATTCGATCTTTCACCGGATGGACCCGAGAGCGAAGCTGGTGGGATTCACCCTAGTTCTTGCAGCCATGGCATCGGTCCGCACGCTGCCTGCGGCCATGGCAGCCTTCGGGCTGGCGGGGTGTACGCTTCTTGGTGCCCGGATCCCTCTCATCATACCGGCGCGGCGCGCGGTGATGGTGGTGCTCTTCCTGAGTCCATTTTTTCTGATTTTGCCATGGACGCATCCCGGCGGTCCATTCATGGGGGTGCATCAGGCGGCGGTCATTTGCCTGAAAGGGCTTGCCATGGTCCTGACCATCTTTCCCATGTTCGCTACGGCCCCCTTTCACGTTTCCATCAAAGCCCTGGAACGTCTCAAGCTCTCCCCCCGTTTCGTGACACTGACTCTGCTGACCTACCGGTATCTCGCCTTGTACGCGGCTGAGCTCGAGACGGTGCGGGTCGCCCTTCGCGCGCGCGGCTTCAGACCCCGGCGCGACCGGCGAACCCTGCGGACACTGGGGTATGTCATCGGCTCGCTTCTCGTCCGCTCCTTTGATCAGACCGAGCGTCTCTACCAGTCGATGCGAAATCGCGGCTACGCCGGGCATTTCGGAACGCTCTACATGTTCCGGCCTCTTTCCCGTCACGATTGGAGCAAAGCCTTCTTTCTGACTGTGGCGTCTCTGCTGCTTCTCGTTTTAGACCGATGGGTTGTTGGGAGGAGCGGATGACGCCGATCATCGAGATCCGGGATCTTTCCTTCACCTATGAAAGCGGTGTGAAGGCGCTTCGCAGAGTGAATCTGACCATTGACAAGGGGGAGACGGTTATCTTCATTGGGCCCAACGGCGCAGGCAAGAGCACCCTTCTTCTGATGATGCGCGGACTCTTGGGGAAGCTCGACGGACGCATCCGCATTTCAGGGCGGCCCCTGGACCACCCCGAACAGGTGGAAGCTCTGGCCGGCCGGATCGGTCTGGTGTTCCAGAATCCAGAGGACCAGCTCTTCTGTCCCACGGTTTTTGACGATGTGGCCTTCGGGCCGCTGAACATGGGGGTGGCGCCGGAGCGGGTCCGCGAGCGGGTTGCTGCGGCGCTCCGGGCCGTCGGTCTGGTCGGCTATGAGGATCGGGTTCCCCATCAGCTGAGCGGTGGTGAGAAGCGGCGCGTCAGCCTGGCCACCGTCTACGCCATGGAGCCCGACATCTTGCTGCTCGATGAGCCCACGAGCCATCTCGATCCTCATGCCCGACAGGAAGTCATCGCGCTGATCCAGCAGTTTCCCGGCACCCGGGTGATTGCCACCCACGATTTCGAGCTAATCCTCAAAGTTGCAGAGCGGGTCGTCCTGTTTCACAAAGGTCAGATTGAGGCCGACGGGTGCCCCATCGAAGTGCTGACCGATGAACCCTTGCTCAAAGCGAATGGTCTGGAGATGCCGCTGGTTGTCCGCTACCTCATGGCCCTACATTCCGGAGAGGAGGCGTCTCTTCACGAGCACGAGCACGAGCATATATACCATTACCACACGCACGAAGGCAAGAAGGCCCAGCGATCTCTCCGTCACTCCCATATTCACAGTCACGACCACGATGTTGACCATACCCATGGCCATGGGAGGCAATCCTGACTCGTTTTTGTTTTGTTTTCTTGATTTTTGCACACGCATGCGCTATAGTAACCTAACCTTTTAAAAATAATACGGAATATCACCGTGGAGTCGTCATGGCCGAAGGGGGTCTTTTGACGGGTAATTTTGCTGACAAGCCCTTTCCTCTACTCTTGGTGGAGATCAAGGACGCATCGACGAGTGGTGTGCTCATCGCCCAGAAGGGCGAGATCGTCAAGCGGGTCTTCTTCCGGAGCGGGGAGCCGGTTGTTTGTCGTTCCAACGTGAAAAAGGAACTGCTGGGTGAGATCCTCTGCCGGCGGGGCGTTCTGTCCCGAGCGCAACTGGATGAGGCCATCCTGGAGTCTAAAAAAGAATCGCTCGATAACTTCGGGCAGATTCTTGTGCGCAAGGGGTTCGTCTCCCCACAGGAGCTCTATGCGAAATCAAAGTACCAGTTCATATCGATTCTCTTCAGCCTTTTTGCCTGGGAGGAGGGAAGCTACTCCTTCGAAGAGAAGGACGTGGAGAGCGCCATACCGACGACCCTGCCCCGTTTTCATCTGCAATTCACGAAGCTCATCTCCGAGGGGATTCGCCTGCTGAAGAAAGAGGATTTATTGGACCGCCTTCTGGGAGATCCGGGCCAGGTGGTTCAGCGATCCCTTCTGGAGATCCCATCGGAGGATTTGAGTTTCAAGGGTCAGGAGCAGGCCCTGCTCGAGGCCATGGGCAGCGGCAAGAGCATCGAGGCCCTTGCCGCTTCAGGGGTTCTGGATCCCTTCGCGACGAAGAAGATTGTCTACGCCCTCTCGTGTCTCGGAACGGTGGTCCTGCAGCCTGCGGCCACCGCCGTCGACGATGCTCCGGTTGCGGCCGTGCTGGCTGACATTGCGAGCGAAGAGACCTTGCCCCCCTTGGAGGAGTCTTCTCTCTCCTCTATGATCTCCGAGATGCAAGTCGACGAATCCGATGCGGGGGTACCGGCGGAGATGCCGGTCACCGACGAGGCGCTCGAAGAGCTGTCGGTCTCGCAGATCGCCGACGAAGGGCTCGATGTGGATGAGTTGTTCACGCCTTCGGAGGAAACGTCGGGGGCTGCGTCGGAATTTGATGATGCCACCGAGAAGATAGACGCGGCCGTGGCGCAGGCTGGTGAGACGCTGGCCGAGGAGTCCGTGCCGTCAGCAGAGGAGGTTGCCCCGGAGAGCCTTTCGGATGCATCTGCCGAAGCGGCCGCAACAACGGGCGACGAGGCAATGGAAGAGACTTTTTCACCGGCGGCCATCGACGAAGCACTGATTTCTGAGGCGGCGGGAGAGGCACCGGGGGCTCCTTCGGCGGAATCGCTCGGGCGAGAACCTGCTCCCGATGAAACTGGCGTGCCTGCCGCAATGGACGATGACCTTGCATCGCTGGAAGCCGTGCGCGCCAGCACAGCACCTGAACCGTCGGAGGAGCAGGAGCCGGAGCCCCTTCCGACGGAGGAGGTTGCCACGGCAGCCAAGGCGGTGGAGCAAGAGCCCGAAGAAGTTGAGGCGAAACGTGAGGAGGAGCCGCCCTTCACGCTGAAGTACCGGCGCAGCCATCGCCCTGCGCGCAAAGGGCTTCCGCTGCTCATCGGCGCGCTGCTCGGCGGGATCGCGCTGCTGTCGGGCGGGATCGCCTATTATTATTCTCAGCGAAGCGATGGAGCCGCGACAAAAACGCCCGGGGCGTCCGAGCAGGCCCAAACTCTGGTGCCAACGGGTGAAACCAAGACGGCGGCTCAGATTATTGAGGAACTCGCCGCCGAAGGAGTTGGGAAAGAGCAGGTCCCGGGAATGGAGACCTCGAAAACGGGCGAGCCCGATCAGCCGACCGCCCCCGGCTCAGAGGGGACCATCGTCTCCGGACCGGGAATCAAGATCGTGGTGGGTTCCGAAGAGGCATCCCAACGGGGCACCGCTTCCGAAACCGCAGGCCCGCCCGCTGCACCGAGCGGTTCCGAGGCCGGTGCGGCTGCTGAATCGGCCAAGGCCGATGCCGAAACGGAGGCACCCGTTGCAGCGGCCACCGACACCGCACCGACGAAACCGGAGCCTTCGGAGGAGAGCACGGCCGAAACCGTGGCGGTCGCGAAAGCGGTACCGTCAGAGGGTTCGAAACCACCCACTGGAGCAGCGGTGACAGTTCCAAAGGAAGCCGCATCGGAAGCGGTGACGGCCGAGCCGGCGCCTGCGGCGCCACCGGGAGAGGAAAAGAGCCCCCCCGCTGTGCCGGCCGAGGCGCCCGAACAGAAGACGGTGACCGCCAAAGTCGAAGCCCCAGCCGAGCCCGCGCCTGCGGCGCCACCAGGAGAGGAAAAGAGGCCCCCCGCTGTGCCGGCCGAGGCGCCCGAGCAGAAAGCGGTGACCGCCAAAGTCGAAGCCCCGGCGGTGCCCCCCACATCTGCGAAACCAGCCGAAACGGTGGCGAAGAGCGTCGCCTTGCCGGTAAAGCCCTTGCAGGACTGGGGCACCTATTACGACAAAGGTCTGGCAAGCTTCAAGGACGGAAACCTCAAGACAGCCTTTGCCACGTGGGCCGACGTCATTCGCGCAGCCCCGCGGGAGGCCTTTTCGATACAGATTGAGCTGACCTCGTATCTGAGCTACGCGTCCAAGGATCTCGAAGCGGCCCTGCCCAATGAGAAGGTCTTCATTGTTCTGACCGCTTTGAATGACAAGCCGGTCTACAAGGTGCTCTGCGGCATCTATCCGGACGAAGAAACCGCCGAAAAGGCTCTGGCGGGGCTCTCTCCCTATCTCAAGGCCCAGAAACCGCTTGTGGTTTCCCTGGTCCGGTTGAAAGAAAAGCTCGCCAAATACCAGCGATAGCCCCGTGCATTCAGAACTTTCAGGTTGTACCCTCCGCTCCCGTTGTGGTATACATCGCGTTCCGGTCTGCACTGCCGTGTCGTCAAGGGAGCTTTTATGAAGATAACCGGAAAAGAGGTCGCATACGTCGCGCACCTCGCGCGACTGGCCCTGTCCGATGAAGAAATCGAGCAGTTCACCGGCCAGCTCGACGCCATTCTGGCCTATGTGGATAAACTCAACGAACTGGACACCGAGGATGTCGAGCCGACCGCGCATGTCATTCCCATGGGCAATGTCGTCCGGGAAGACGCTGTGGACACGGGGCTTCCCATCGAGGAGGTGCTGGCCAATGCGCCGGGCACGCAGGACCGGTTTTTCCGGGTTCCCCGGATCATCTGACACACAGGGAGTCCATTTATGTTTCGCAAGATTCTGAAGTCCAAGATTCACCGCGCGACGGTGACAGACGCCAACCTTGAGTACGAGGGCAGTGTCACCATTGACGCGAGCCTCATGGAGGCAGCGGGGATGATCCCCTTTGAGTGCCTTCGCATCGCCAACCTGCGCAACGGCGAGCGCTTTGAAACCTATGCGATCCCGGGTGAACCGGGCAGCGGCGTGATCTGTATCAACGGGGCCGCCGCGCACAAGGCGGGTGTTGGGGATCTCATTATCATTTTTCAGTATGTCTACGTGGATGCGCAGGAACGCCAGAAGCATCAACCCACCCTGATCTATGTGGACGGGTCCAACCGGATCGTTCAGAAGTAACCTCCCCCGAGAACGGACAGAGCGGGTGCGGCCCATTGAAAGGGACTCATGGACCTCTTCCGATGGACAATTCAAGAGGCTTCGGCGGCGTTTCGCGAAGGGCGTTGCATCCCGGCCGAGCTCATGGCCTCCGTCAACAGCCGCATTGAGGCCGTAGAGGATAAGATCCACGCCTACGTCAGCGTGGCCGGTGACGCCGCAGTGCAGCAGGCGGCCTCCCTGAGTGCTGGCAACGAGGCATCGCCCCTGTGGGGTGTTCCCATTGCCCTCAAGGACAACCTCGCTACGCGGGGGATGCGCACCACCTGCTCCTCGAAAATCCTGGAGAGTTTTTGTCCCCCCTACGACGCCACAGTGGTCTCCCGACTTCGGGGCGCGGGAGCGTTGTTCTCCGGCAAAACGAATCTCGATGAGTTTGCCATGGGCTCCTCCACGGAGACTTCCTACAAGGGGACGACACGAAACCCGTGGGACTTGACCCGCATTCCCGGTGGTTCCAGCGGTGGCTCCGCCGCGGCGGTGGCCGCCGATGCCTGTGTGGCGGCGCTTGGATCGGACACGGGAGGATCGATCCGCCAGCCTGCGGCACACTGTGGGATCGTCGGGCTTAAACCGACCTACGGGCGCGTCTCCCGGTTTGGTCTGGTTGCTTTTGCCTCTTCCCTGGAGCAGATCGGTCCGCTGACCAAAGATGTTACCGATGCGGCCATTCTCCTGAAGGCCATTGCAGGGCACGATCACCGGGATTCCACGTCCGTCAACGTACCGGTGCCCGATTATCCATCCCTGCTCAACGGCGACGTTCAGGACATGCGGATCGGTGTGCCGCAGGAATATCTCCAGGTGGGGGTTCAGCGGGAAGTCCGGGAGGCTATCCGAAACGCTCTGGATCTGTTGGGCGCGGCCGGGGCATCGATTCGGGAGATTTCACTGCCCCACACCGATTACGCAGTCAGCACGTACTACATTTTGGCCACGGCGGAAGCCTCCTCCAACCTGGCCCGCTATGACGGTGTCAAGTATGGATACCGGGCCGAGCCGGTGGAGGATCTCCTCGATATGTACCGTCGGAGCCGGGCCGAGGGCTTCGGCCCGGAGGTCAAGCGCCGGATCATGCTCGGCACCTATGCCCTCTCGTCGGGATACTATGACGCCTATTACCGGAAGGCCCAGCAGGTGAGAACCCTCATCATGCGGGATTTCGAGGCTGCCTTCGACGTTTGTGACGTGCTGCTGGCACCCACGTGCCCCACGACAGCCTTTCGGATTGGGGAAAAGGTGAACGATCCGCTGCAGATGTACCTGTCGGACATCTACACCATTTCCGTGAATCTCGCGGGCATCCCGGGGATTTCCATCCCCTGTGGCTTTGATGGCCAGGGTCTGCCCATCGGGCTTCAGATCCTGGGGAAGCACTTTGACGAAGCGACGGTGCTGAATGCGGCCTACGCCTACGAGCAACGGACCGACTGGCACGGGCAGCGGCCGGCCCTTTAGGGAAGAGACAGATGGCCTACGAAACGATCATTGGCCTGGAAGTGCACGCCCAGCTGAAAACCCGTGCAAAGATCTTCTGCAGCTGCAGCACAGAATTCGGCGGGCCGCCCAACGGACACACCTGTCCCGTTTGTCTGGGCATGCCCGGTGTCCTACCCGTGCTGAATCGGGAGGTGGTAAACTTCGTCCTGAAGACCGGCTTGGCGCTACACTGCCGCATCAATCCGTTCTCCCGTTTTGCCCGGAAGAACTACTTCTATCCTGATCTGCCCAAAGGGTATCAGATCTCCCAGTATGAACACCCCCTGTGCGAAGCGGGATTCCTGCACATCGATCTGGACGGAGAGCAAAAGCGTATCGGCATTACACGGATCCATATGGAAGAAGATGCCGGGAAGAACATACACGGAGAAGGGAGTGAGCCGTTCAGTTATGTCGATCTCAACCGCACCGGTGTGCCGCTGATGGAGATCGTCAGTGAGCCGGACATGCGAAGCCCCCGGGAAGCCGCGGCCTATATGCGAAAGCTCCGCACCATTGTCCGCTATCTCGATGTTTGCGACGGCAACATGGAGCAGGGTTCCCTGCGCTGCGATGCCAATGTCTCCCTGCGCCGCGTCGGCGAGTCGGCCTTCGGGGTCCGGACGGAACTCAAGAACATGAACTCCTTCAAGCATGTGGAAAAGGCCCTGGATTACGAGGTCCGCCGTCAAGCCAGGATTCTGGACGAGGGCGGATCCACTGTCCAGGAGACCCGCCTTTGGGATGCCGAACGGGGGGTGACCGTCTCCATGCGGGGCAAAGAGGAAGCGCATGATTACCGCTATTTCCCGGACCCCGACCTGGTGCCGTTGCACGTGGATGCGGCCTGGATCGACGAAATACGAGCGACGCTTCCGGAACTCCCCGATGAGAAGATGGCGCGCTTCATGACAGCCTACGGTCTGCCCCGTTACGATGCCGAGGTGTTGACCGTCTCCCGGGAGCTGAGTGATTACTTTGAGGCGTGTAACAGCGTCGCACAAGCCCCCAAGGTTGTGTCCAATTGGATCATGGGGGATCTGCTCCGGGAGTGCAAGGGCGAGGATGAGGCCCTGGCCCAATGTCCCGTGAACCCCGACATGCTGGCCCGCATGATCCAGATGATCGAGCAGGGCACCATCAGCGGCAAGATCGCCAAGACAGTCTTTGGGGAAATGGTCAAGACGGGCAAGACGCCGGAGGTCATCGTCAAGGAAAAAAACCTGGTGCAGGTGACCGATGAAGGCACCATCGCCGAACTGGTCGATCGCGTCATCGCGGACCATCCCGAGCAGGTGGTGCAGTATCGAGACGGCAAAGAAAAGGTGTTCGGCTTCCTGGTGGGGCAGGTCATGAAAGCGTCCCGGGGAAAGGCCAATCCTGCCGTCGTCAACAAGCTCCTCAAAGAGAGGCTCTGAGGGTGTTACAGAGGTCCCCGGCCGGTCCTCTTCCCTTGGGTCCGAGACCCCCGGAACGCACGACTGCCCATGCGGCGGCCGTGCGCTGGACGGCGCGGGAGACGTGAATTACCTTACGCTTACCATCTGTTTCATTTTACTTTTCGCACGGCCGCCGTCACTTGTTTCTGCAGGCGAACCGTCAGGCGTGCTGGCGACGGCGCATTTCCGAATATTCTTTTCCGACAAAGACCGGCGTTTGGCCGAGGCCCTTGCCGCAGAGGTCGAGGCCATCTACGACGACGTGGTGGGTGATATCGGCGTGGCGCCCCGGGCGGGAACGGATGTCTACCTTGAGTCTACCCATGAAGCGTTTCAGCAGCGGCAACCGCAGCAGGACAAGGTGCCGGAGTGGGCGGTGGGGCTGGCTTACCCCGCGCAGAATCTGATCGTCCTGAAGGCGCCAGCGGCAGCCCTTTATGGAAGGGTGGATCCCTTTCGGACTTTCCGCCATGAACTGGCACATTTGACGCTGCATCAGGCACTGGACGGCGTGCCCGTCCCGCGTTGGTTGGACGAGGGGCTCGCCATGTACGAAGCGCGCGAATGGACCCTGCGCACCACCGCCGTCCTGTCGACCCTCACCCTGAAGAAGGCCTTCATTCCCCTGGCCACTCTCACAAACGAATTTCCCGTCTCCTTCGGGGAGGCCGAGGCGGCGTACGCGCTGAGCTTCTCCATGGTGGCGTATCTTCTGAACCGCCAGGGCCGGGAGCGTTTCCACGCATTCATCCGAGAGGTGCAGGCGGGGCGTACGCTCAGTCAGAGTAGTCAGGCGGCCTTCGGCTTGAGCTTCTATGATCTGGAAGAGCGTTGGCACCGGTATCTCAGAATCCGCTATACCTGGGTTCCGGTGGTCACCTCCTCTGCAGCTCTCTGGTTTGCTGCGTCGCTACTTTTTTTGTGGGTTTACGTTCGCAAGCAACGTGCTGCGCGTCGGAAGGTGGCTGAATGGGTGCTCGAAGAGATGTGGCAAGGGGATGATCCAGGGCAAGGGCGTCGCCCCAAGTTTCTTCCCGATGTTCCGGAGGAGGACCGGCACTGACGGTTAGAGGCGTTGAAGTCCGGCCAGCTCAGCGATGAGCTTCTTGGAGAGGCCGCGCTCGAATCGTACCGTTACCTTGGCACCCTTCTCTGAAGGGACGGACGCCACGATGCGCCCCGTGCCCCACAGCGGATGGCGGACATGGCTTCCCACGGGAAACGTCGTGGCCGCCCTCGGGGAGGGATCGAAGTCCGGGCTTCCAGGGCTCATGGTGCTCTGCCGGAGGCGCCGCGGCGCCACCCGGTCCATCAGTTCGGCGGGAATCTCCCGGATGAACCGCGAGGGGATGGACGCCCGATAAGAGCCCTGCATGCGCCGCGACGCGGCCGAGGAGAGGATGAGCTTCTCCTTCGCCCGGGTGAGCCCCACGTAACAGAGGCGCCGCTCTTCTTCGAGCCCCGACGGGGCGCGCAGGCTGATGGCGTGGGGGAAGATCCCCTCCTCCATGCCGGTGACAAAGACCACGGGAAACTCCAGGCCCTTTGCACTGTGCAGCGTCATCAGGGTGAGCGCGCCTTCCGTGCTGTCCGCCTGATCGGCATCTGTGATGAGGGCTACACTCGTCAGGAAAGCTTCCAGAGTGGCCTCCTCCGAAGTCTCTTCAAACTCCCTGAGCGCAGAGTAGAGCTCCTGTACGTTCTCGAGTCTGCCCGCGTCGGTGGGGTCCGGGGACGCCTGCAAAGCCTTGGAGTAGGCAATCCTTTTATCGAGCTCGGCCAAAAGCTCTGAGGGTGGCAGCGCCGCGTGCATGCCCCCCAGTTCCCCCATGAGCTCGAGAAAGCGAGCGATCTCCCTGCGAGGCCGTTTCGTGATCCGATCGCTCCGGACGATCTGCTCGAGCGCTTCCAGGAAGGTTACACTTTCCTCGCCCGCAAAGGCGGTGACACGGCCCAAGGTGGTCGCCCCGATGCCCCGGGCCGGGACATTGATGATACGCAGCAGATTTACCGAATCCCTCGGGTTGACCACCACCCGCAGGTAGGCCAGCAAATCACGGATCTCCTTGCGGTCGTAAAAGCGCAGGCCACCGAGCACGCGGAAGGGGAGGTTGTAGTTGCGCATGGCTTCTTCCAGGGCCCGGGACTGCGCGTTGGTCCGGTAGAAGACGGCCATTTCGGAAAGCCGTCCGCCAGCGTCCCGCAATGCGAGCGCGCGGCGGCAGACGAATTCGGCCTCCCCCGTTTCGTTGTCGGCTTCGTAGTACTCGATGGGCTCGCCGTCTCCATTGTCCGTCCAGAGCCGCTTGGGCTCCCGTTCCACATTCTGCTGCACCACGTGCCATGCGGCGCTCAGGATAGTCTGGGTAGAGCGGTAGTTCTGCTCCAGGTGTACGACTTTTAGCCCCGGATAGTCTTCGCGGAAGGAGAGGATGTTGCCGATATCGGCCCCGCGCCAGCTGTAGATCCCCTGGTCGTCGTCTCCGACCACGCAGATGTTCTGATGGTTCCGTGCGAGCAGCTGGATCAGCCGGTACTGAGCATGGTTGGTGTCCTGATACTCGTCGATGAGAATATGCGCGAACTGCCTCCCGTAGCACTCTCCCACATCCTCTTCGGTCTCGAGAAGGCGGACGGTGAGGCAGAGCAGGTCGTCGAAATCGACCCCGTTGTTCTCCCGCAGGCGCTGCTGATAGTGCCCATAGAGCTCCGCCGTTTTGGCCTCCGCGCCGAAGGGCCGGGCCGCTTCGCGGTAGGCCTCCGGAGCGATGAGGGCGTTCTTGGCGCGGCTGATGCGCGAGAGCACGGCATCCGGTGAGCAGAGTTTTTCACTGATATTGAGTTCTTTGAGGCAGCTTCGGATCAGGCGCTTCTGGTCGCCAGTGTCGTAGATGACGTAGTTGGAGCCGTATCCCAGCCGTGCGATGTGACGCCGCAGGATCCGGGCACAGGCCGCGTGGAAGGTCATGATCCACAGCGATCGGCAGTCCCGCCGCAGGAGCTGCTCCACACGCGCCCGCATCTCCCGGGCGGCCTTGTTGGTGAAGGTGACCGCAAGGATCTGCGTGGGATGGACTCCTCTGTCTCGGATCAGATGCGCAATGCGGTGCGTGATGACTCGGGTCTTGCCGCTGCCGGCGCCGGCCAGTATGAGCAGCGGGCCTTCCCCGTGGAGGACTGCGTCCTGTTGGGGGGCGTTTAGGTTTTCCGTGAGTGGATTCACATCAGCCTCCGGGGCGCATCTTACGTTTGAGAATGGCCTGGTTGTACGCGGTCACCACATCGCGCCGGCTGATCATGCCGAGCAGCTTCTGTGGATCGGTCGGATCGACGACGGGAAAGACTTCGATATCCTTGAACCCAAACTGGGCCATGACCGTATCGAGGTTGTCGTCGGGAGTGACGGTCATGACGTTCGTGTAGGCCAGGTCCCGGGCCACGATGAACTTCTTCAAGTCCTCCTCAAAGAGCGACTCCTTGAGATCCTGAAAGGAGAGAATGCCCACCAGTCTCCCGTCGCCGTCCACCACGGGAAAATAAAGGATCGTGCTCTTGGTGGCGACCTCCAGAATTACATCAAAGGGCATGTGTTCGGGAATCTTGGTCACTTCCCGGCTCATGACGTCCCGGACCTGAATGGAGCGCAGGACGCTGACCTCCCGTCCCGCATGCAGGTTGATCCCGTCCCGCGTCAGTGTCTCGGTGTCGATGGAATCGTGTTTGAGGGCGCGAGCAATCAACGTCCCCACCACACTCGCAAACATGATCGGCAGGATGATGCGATAGTCCCGGGTCATCTCAAAGAGGAGAAAGATGGCCGTCAGGGGCGCGTGGGTGACGGAGGCCAGAAACGCGCCCATGCCGACCAGGGCATAGGCGCCGGTGGGCGCCGTGAGCGCCGGATAGAAATGGTTCACGATCCCGCCGAAGCCGCCGCCGATCATGACACCGATGTATAGAGAGGGGCCAAACATCCCGCCGGCCCCGCCCGACCCGAGGGTGAGGCAAGTCACCAGCATTTTCAGAAAGACCAGCAGAATCATGAGGCCGTAGAAGAGCTCACCCCGGAGCGCGGCATTAATCGATTCATAGCCGTGCCCCATTATCTGGGGGTAGAAGATGCCGATTATCCCTACCAGCAGCGCCCCCAGCACCGGCTTCAGGAGGGGGTGAAAGCGAAGCCGCCCGAAGAAGTCCGCCGTGGTATAGTACATGACAATATAAATCACAGCGGAAACGCCGATCTGAATGCCCATGGCAACATAGAAAAGCAGCTCCCAGTGACTGTGCAGAGAGTAGTTCCAGCTCTGGAAGATGGGGTTCTCGCCAAAATACCACCGCGAGATCACCGTGGCCACGCCCGAGGAAATGACAATGGGACTGAAGGTGGCCAGGGTAAAGTCCCCCAGCAGAACGATTTCCAGGGCAAAGAGGACACCCGCAATGGGGGCATTGAAGGTCGCTGCAATACCACCGGCGGTGCCGCAGGCTATGAGCACCTTCATCCGATTGCCCGACACGCGAAAGAGCTGACCCGTATTGGAGCCGATGGCCCCGCCGATCTGTGCGATGGGGCCCTCCAAGCCCGCGGAGCCCCCGCTGCCGATCGTGAGGGCTGGACCGATGATTTTCAGTAGCACCGTTCGGGCGCGGATGATGCCGCCCTTGATATTGACTTCTTCCAGAAATCTGGGGAAGCCGTAGCCACCCACCTCGCCGGGAAAGAGTAACGAGAAGGGAATGAGCAGCAAGGCGCCGGCGACCGGAATCAGCGGGACCAGAACTAGGGTCCAATTGCCTTCGGCGATTCCAAGCAGATAATGGCCCCGCACGAAAATAAACTCGTGCACAGCTTCTACCGTTCTTCGCAGGAGCACATACGCGCCGGCACTCATCAGGCCGACGGCGGTGGCCGTTGTCACCAGAAAGGTCTGGTCGGAGATACGGAAGGCCTTGAGCTTTTCGTTGATGGTCCTCTGGATTCGCGAAAACAGAGAGCCCTGAACGGCGTCGGACAAGAGGTCCCTTCTCTCATCAGTTGGGTGGATGTCAAAAAGCGTTGGCTACCATATCTCAAAAGAGCGATCATTTCAACCGGGGACTGGGCCTCATCCCCGGCGGACCTGCTTGACTTTTTCTGGCAAGCTGGCCAATATTGAATAAGTCAAGCGGTGTACCGTCAATTCAGTGGGGCAAATAAGTGCCAAGTGTGCGGGACAGCGGGGCTGGATTTCCTGGGGAGCGAGAACAACGCTAAAGAGGAGTGGCAAATCTTAGTCGATCTTCGGAACAGGGTTTGGCTTTGCAGTTGCAATCATGGGCCTCAACCCTTGGCAGCGTATGAAGGGATGCTTTGCCGTGACCAAACGCCGGCTGCACAGGGCGATTGGCTTCATCGACGCCTTCAGCTGCCTGCGCAACCCCCTGAGACGGCTCATGAGTAGTCGCGCGGTCATAATATTCTATTCCTGATCGATTTTGGCCAAAATAAGGCCTAGAAAGGCTTTTTTTGGCCAAAATGTTATTCTTATATGATTTATCTTGACAATATTCATTTTTCAGGTATATTACCAATGTGAGAAACCCGAAGCGGAAGCTCTCGGGTACTGGCTGAATCGCTGATCATTGGCATCCGTGAACTTTTCCGGGAGTTTGACGTTCTCATCCCGGGGGGCAGGAGTGGGAGACCCGGTACGATGTACGAGAAATACTTCGGATTCAACGAAAAACCGTTTCGGCTGGTTCCGGAGCCCCGTTTTTTCTACATGAGCCGTCCGCACCGTGCTGCCCTCTGTCATTTGCAGTACGGACTGGAAGATCGAAACGGTATTGTGGCCATCACCGGCGAGGTCGGTTCGGGCAAGACATTGCTGCTTCGTATTCTCATGGATTCCGTGCCGCGGACCTTCGTGGTGGCCCGTGTATTCAACACCAACCTCGACCCCAAGGAATTGCTCCAGCAGATCCTCCATGAATTCGGCATCGAGGCGGAAGGGGCGTCCAAGCCGAAGATGCTGGCCCTGCTGAACGACTTTCTCATCCGCTGCTACGGCCGGCGGCAGGAGGTCGTCCTGATTATCGACGAAGCTCAGAATCTGGGCATCGAGACCCTGGAAGAGGTTCGGATGCTCTCCAACCTGGAGACCAAGACGGACAAATTGATCCAGATCTTTCTCGTGGGCCAGCCCCAGCTTCGGGATAAACTGCGCCGGCCCGAACTGGAGCAGCTGCGCCAGCGAATTACCGTTCACTACCATCTCCCTGCCATGAACGAGGAAGACACCTTCAGCTATGTCCACCACCGTCTTGCCGTCGGAACTGGCGATTCCGTGAAGATTTTCACCGAGGAGGGCCTGAGGAGAATTCACGCGTACTCCGGCGGCATCCCCCGGCTGATCAATCTAGCCGCCGATGGCGCCCTGCGTTTTGCCTTTGCCGAGGACAAGAAGATTATCGACAGCAGAATCGTTGATGAAGTGATCCGGGAACTGGGGGACGTCGGCACGCTTGCGGAGGCTCCGCCACCCCGGCGCGATCCGGCATCGGCGCCGCCCAAGGGCCAAGTCGCCGAAGCCGGTGGTGAATGCCGGATCCTCGAGCTCAAACCTCGGAAGCCGGGCCAGTGACCTGTCCTGCCACCCAGGGTTCACGCCTTTCCTGCCGCACTGCATCCGAAACATCGTGAGAACAACCGCAGCCGATGTTGGTCGAGCCTTGACGTTCCTGCATCGTGAGTGCTATCCTGCCGCTCCGATGCAGGCAAGGGTTTACCTGGGGCAAATGTTTTCGCGAAGCATCTGGACGACAACATGAATTCATTGTTTCTGGCAGGCGGCGCGGCGCTGCTCTATCTCATCGCGTACCACACGTACGGCAAACATTTGGGACGACGGATCTTCAGGCTGGACCGCAACGCGCGCTGCCCGAGCCGGGCCCTGGAAGACAACAAGGACTTCGTGGCGACGCGCAAGCCGATCCTCTTCGGACACCATTTCACCTCCATCGCCGGGACGGGACCCATCGTCGGCCCTGCCGTTGCCATCATCTGGGGGTGGATCCCCGCGATGGTCTGGATACTGGTCGGGTCCATTCTCATGGGGGCCGTGCACGACCTGGGGGCGCTGGTGGTCTCTCTGCGCAACCAGGGGCGGAGCATTGGGGACATCGCCGCGGACCTGGTGAACAAGCGGGTGCGGACCCTTTTTCTACTGATCATCTTCTTCGGGCTCTGGATCGTGGTGGCCATCTTCGGGGTCGTCATCGCTGTGGTTTTCGATATGTACCCGCAGGCCGTGCTACCGGTCTGGCTCGAAATCCCCATAGCCCTCTGGCTGGGACATCGCATTTACCGCCGGGGCGCGGCCCATCTGCCGGCGAGTCTTGTGGCGGTCGGGCTCATGTATGCCACCGTCGTTCTCGGCGCCTACGTTCCCATCAAAATGCCCTCTCTCTGGGGCCTATCGCCCGTCGCCCTCTGGACCCTCGTGCTGCTGGCCTATGCTTACATCGCCTCGGTGTTGCCCGTGCAGATCCTGCTGCAGCCACGGGATTACATCAATTCGCACCAGCTTTTCATCGCGCTGGGGCTCCTCGCGGTGGGGGTGGCTGTGGCCCAACCGGTCATGGTCGCGCCCTCTGTGAACCTTGCGCCAGCGGGGGCGCCGCCCATTTGGCCCATGCTCTTCGTGGTCGTCGCCTGCGGGGCCATCTCCGGATTCCACGCGCTCGTGGCCTCGGGCACCTCCTCCAAGCAGTGCGACGTCGAAACGAGTGCCCTGGCCATCGGGTATGGCGGCATGCTGCTCGAAGGGATGCTGGCAACCTTCGTGGTGATCGCGTGCGGTGCAGGGATCGCGCTGGGCCTCACGAAAGGAGGGACCACGTTTACCGGCGCCGCCGCCTTCAGCGAGCATTATGCGCACTGGGGGGCGGCTTCAGGTCTCGGCTCCAAGATCGGTGCCTTCGTCACTGGTGCGGCCAACATGATCGGAGCCATCGGGCTTCCGAAGAACATTGTCGTGACCATCATGGGCGTCTTCGTCGTTTCCTTTGCCGCCACGACACTCGACACGGCCACTCGGCTGCAGCGCTACGTCGTGTCGGAACTGGCATCGGCCTGGAAACTGCCGACGCTGTCTCAGAAGCACCCCGCCACCACCGTGGCGGTCGGCACGGCACTGCTGCTCGCTTTTTCAAACGGTTCCGGAAAAGGGGCTTTGATGCTCTGGCCGTTGTTCGGGGCAGTCAACCAGTTGTTGGCCGGTCTGGCGCTGCTGGTGGTCACGGTTTATCTCGCCCGCCGAGGGGTTGTGTTCTATTACACGCTGGTGCCCATGGTTTTCATGCTCTCCATGACATCCTGGGCCATGGTGTTGAACCTTGGCACCTTCTTTGGCCGCGGGGAATGGCTGCTCACGGGTATCGGCTCAGCCGTGCTGCTGCTGGAGCTTTGGATGGTCATCGAAGGGTTGGTCATTTTGACGCAGGTCAACGGAAAGCGGCTGAGCCCCGTGGTCGAACCGG
This sequence comes from uncultured Nitrospirota bacterium, assembly GCA_947259355.1. Lineage (GTDB taxonomy): Bacteria > CG2-30-53-67 > CG2-30-53-67 > CG2-30-53-67 > CG2-30-53-67 > CALZGC01. The sequence goes on from CAMYMF010000002.1 coordinate 47,336, forward strand.
CCGAGTAAACAAAGCACGGTCCTTCTGCAATTGCCTTTCCGCTCCATCTCTGCTATACGAATGAAAGGAGTCTTCCTGGAGAGCCACCATGCCCCTCCATGAACTTGCCGGGAAACCGGCGCCCCGCTCGCTGCTGATCAACGTGCCGCGGCTCGTCTCGGCCTACTACACACTCAGGCCGGACATGGCCGACGGCGCCCAGCGGGTGAGCTTTGGCACCTCGGGCCATCGGGGCTCCTCCTTGAAAGCCAGTTTCAACGAGGCACATATCCTGGCGATTACGCAGGCCATCTGCGAAGACCGTCAGACCCGTTCGATCTCGGGGCCTCTCTTTCTAGCCATGGACACCCATGCTCTTTCAGAGCCCGCTCTGGTCACGGCGTTGGAAGTACTCGCAGCCAACGGTGTTGAGGTTCGTCTCCAGCAGGGGATGGGCTATACGCCCACACCGGTCCTCTCACATGCCATTCTGACGCACAACCGGGGGCGCGAGACCGGACTGGCCGACGGCGTGGTGATCACCCCATCGCACAATCCGCCCTCCGACGGCGGGTTCAAATACAATCCACCCGAGGGAGGACCGGCCGACACCGACACGACGGCGCGCATCGAAAAACGAGCGAACGCCATTCTACAAGGGGGGCTCCGGGACGTCCGGCGGATGCCCTACGGAGCGGCTCGCGGGGCTGCCACGACCCGGGAGTATGATTATGTGACCCCCTTCGTCGAAGATCTCCAAAATGTCATCGATATGGAGGCCATTGCCGGCGCCGGCCTCACGATTGGCGCGGATCCCATGGGAGGCTCGGGCGTGGCGTTCTGGGATCCCATTGCCGATCGGTACGGCCTCTCCATTGAGGTGGTCAACCGCGCCGTGGACCCCACCTTTTCCTTCATGACGATCGACAAGGACGGCAAGATCCGCATGGACTGCTCTTCATCCTATGCCATGGCGGGGCTCATCGGGCTGAAGGAGCGGTTCGACATTGCCTTCGGCAACGACACCGATTTTGACCGGCACGGCATCGTGACACGGCAGGCCGGGCTGCTCAACCCCAACCATTACCTCTCGGTGGCCGTCTGGTACCTGTTTCAGAATCGGCCGGGTTGGCGACGGGACGCGGCGGTAGGCAAAACCCTGGTCTCCAGTTCCATGATCGACCGCGTGGCGGCGCACCTCGGCCGAAAACTCTCGGAGGTGCCCGTCGGCTTCAAATGGTTTGTGCCCGGTCTTCTCGAGGGCTCCTGCGGATTCGCGGGGGAGGAGAGCGCTGGGGCCTCGTTTCTGCGTAAAGACGGCACCGTCTGGACCACCGACAAGGATGGGATTATCATGGATCTGCTGGCCGCGGAGATCACGGCAAAGACCGGCCGGGACCCGGGGGCGCTCTACGGGGAGTTGACAGAGCAGTTTGGCAGTCCCGTGTATGAACGCCTCGATGCTCCGGCGACCCCTGTGCAGAAGGCGGCCCTGGCGAAGCTTTCGGCCGAGGCCATTGCTGCGAAGGAACTGGCCGGGTATCCCATCGTGGCTAAGCTGACCCACGCGCCGGGAAATAATGCCCCCATCGGCGGCCTCAAAGTCGTCACCGAACAGGGCTGGTTCGCGGCCCGTCCCTCGGGCACGGAAGAGATCTACAAGATCTACGCCGAGAGCTTTCAGGGCGGGGACCATCTGCGACGCGTTCAGGAAGAGGCCCAGGCGATCGTGCAAGCCACATTTGAAAGCCTGGGGGTTTAGCCCGACGATCTTTCGTTCTATGAGGCCGGCCCCGGGGGCGGGGCGGTCCCCCATTTGGCAGAGAGGCCTTATATGGACGTACTGCTGCTCTCCCGTCTCCAGTTCTCCCTGACCATCATGTTTCACTATATCTTTCCCACCCTGACCATCGGGCTGTCGGTGGTCCTGGTCTTTCTCGAATGGCGCTGGCTCCGGAGTCGGGATCCCATCTATTTAAGCGCTGTCAAGTTCTGGGCCAAGCTCTTCGGGCTGGGTTTCGCCATGGGAGTGGTCACCGGAATTGTCATGGAGTTTCAATTCGGCACGAACTGGGCCGTCTATTCGCGCTTCGTGGGCGATGTCTTCGGGTCCGCGCTGGCCGCGGAAGGGATTTTTGCCTTCTTCCTGGAATCGGGGTTTCTGGCGGTCATGCTCTTCGGCTGGGACCGGGTCTCCCCTGGCTTTCATTTCTTCTCGACCTGTATGGTCGCCCTGGGGAGCATCTTCTCCTCCGTCTGGATCGTCGTTGCCAACTCGTGGCAGCAGACGCCGGCCGGATTCCACCTGGTGGAGCGGACGCTCCACGGCGTGGTGCGGCAACGGGCCGAAATCGTTGATTTCTGGGCCATGGTTTTCAACCCCTCCTCCGCTGACCGTCTGGTTCATGTCCTGCTCGGCTGTTTTCTGGTGGGGGCATTCTTTGTCATGAGCGTTTCCGCCTGGTATCTGCTTCAGGGAAAGCACCGAGAGTTTGCCCGGCGCTCCTTTGCCGACGCACTTCTCCTGGCGACGCTCCTCTCACTAGCGCAGCTGGCGTCGGGCCACTCCAATGCCGACATGGTGGCTGTCCATCAGCCGGCTCAGCTGGCCGCCCTGGAAGGGCACTTTGAAACGGGCAACGGCGGCGCGCCCCTCTACCTCTTCGGCTGGCCCGACGAGGAGGAGAAGCGGGTCCGCTGGGGCGTGGCCGTACCCGGCCTGCTCAGCTTCCTGCTCCACGGAGACTTGAACAAGCCGGTGCCGGGGCTCGACGAGCTGGCCCCCCGTTACGGGAGCCCGCCGGTCTGGGTGACCTTTCAGGCCTACCACGGTATGGTCGGCATCGGGATGCTCTTCATCGCCAGCACCCTCTATGCCAGCTGGTGCCGCTGGCGGGGGACGCTGTTTCAGAAACGCTGGCTCCTCTGGTTCTTCGTTTTCGCCGTCGGTCTTGCCTTCGCCGCCAACGAACTGGGTTGGGCCGCGGCCGAGATCGGGCGGCAGCCGTGGCTGGTTTATCCGGTGGCCGGGGAGGGGGGGGAACTGGTCGGAGGGCTGCGAACAGCGGACGGGATTTCCGAGTCGGTTCGCGCGGGCCAGGTCCTCGGGTCGATCGTGGTCTTCGGTTTGATCTATGCCCTTCTCTTTGCCCTGTGGAACTTCGTGTTTCACCGGAAGATTCAGCACGGGCCCGAGCCATGGAGATAAATGGATGGACCTGAATATCCTCTGGTTCTGCCTGCTCGGCACGCTTCTGGCGGGATATGCCGTTCTGGACGGGTTCGACCTGGGTGTGGGCATGCTCCATTTCCAGGCCAAGAACGATGCCGAACGACGGGTGTTCATGAATGCCATCGGTCCAATCTGGGACGGCAACGAGGTCTGGCTCGTGGCGTTCGGCGGCGCGATCTTTGCGGCTTTTCCAGACGCCTATGCCACTATCTTTTCAGGGTTCTACGAACTGTTCATGCTGGTGCTCCTTGCACTGATCTGCCGCGCCGTGTCGCTGGAGTTCCGCAGCAAGGTGGCCTCTCGGAGGTGGCGGCATACCTGGGACATGGTCTTTTTCGGTTCAAGTCTAGGCGCCGCATTTTTCTACGGCACAGGGGTGGGCAATGCCATGTTCGGTATCCCGCTGGATGCACGGGGGGTGCACACAGGGAATGTGCTGAGCCTGCTCAACCCCTATGCGATGATGGTTGGGCTCCTGAGCACATCCATCTTCAGCCTGCACGGCGGCGCCTTTCTATACCTGAAGACCGAAGGCGATCTGCAGGCGCGCGTACACGCTGGCATGAAATGGACTTATCTCTGCTTTCTGCTCAGCTTCCTCATCACCACAGCACTAACCTTTGCTGTGCTGCCGCAGGCAACGGCCAATTTCGGGCGGTTCCCCTGGGCCTGGGGTGTGGTGGGGCTGATGCTGCTGGCAATCGCTGCGCTGCCACTGGCTGTGCGGCGGCATCGAGGCTTGATCGCCTTTGCCTGCACCAGTGTGATCGTGCTGGCGCTGGTCTTTCTCTTCGGGATCGCGCTTTATCCCAATCTGGTCACGTCGACGCCGAATCCGGAATACAGTCTGACCCTCGTCAACGCTGCCTCCAGCCAGAAAACGCTCGGGATTCTGACCATCGTGGCCGTCATGGGGTTGCCGTTTGTCTTTCTCTATACCGTGATCGTCTATCGGGTTTTTCGCGGGAAAGTTCGGGTCGACAAGATGGGATACTAGACGAGATTGTTCGCGGCTCTCGCAGTGGCGCTTCTCGAGAGATTCAATTCGGCTTGGTTGCTGACGGGGGGAGAGTGAGAGGAGAGATTTCAATGAAAAAGAGTTTGAAGCCTGGTATCGAGTACACCTTTCGATTCCGGGTGTCCGAGACCAAGACGGTACCGGCACTTTATCCCGAATCGCCCGAGTTCCAGGAGATGCCCAAGGTCTTGGCCACTGGATTCCTGGTTGGCCTCCTGGAGTGGACCTGCATTCAGGCCGTCAATCCCCATCTCAATTGGCCACAGGAGCAGACCGTTGGCATTGGTATTGAGGTGGACCATACCGCTGCCACACCGCCCGGCTTGGAGGTGAGGGTGCGGGTGAAGCTCACTGAAGTCGATGGCCGGCGGCTGCGTTTCGAGGTTGAGGCCCATGACGGTATCGATCGGATCAGCCAGGGGAGCCATGAGCGTTATGTCATTGATGCCGTCCGCTTTGCTGTAAAGGTGCAGCAGAAAACCCAATCGAAGAACCTCTGACGAGGAAGCGTTGTAGGTGTAGCGATCGACAGGGCTCATTTAGGAGACGAATCAACGGCTTTGCTGCCGTTCTGAGAGGCGCACGTGTCCCGTGCAGGTTCCGGGGTCTTTGCTTGAATCGTCACAGAAGATTCTGATCAGTAAGGCTCGAAGTTGGAGACGAGCACGAGAAAAACAGCCAGGACCAGAATCAGGGTCAGAACGTAATGCCAGCCCATGGTCTGCTGGTGAGGGTCGCATTTGGGGAGCCGAATGTTGAAATCCCGAGGGTCGAGGGTTCCCTCTTTGGATCGGGAAAGCACGATGCGGGTCAGACGCCGCACCCAGTGGGGTACGACGTTGTCAAACATATAACGCGTAAAAATAGGCTCCAGCGACGGGGTCGAGATCTCCCGACCGTACCAGTCGGCGTAGGCCACCTGAAAGAAGCGAAATTCCGAGACCTGGAGCAGACCAGCCGAGATGGCCACATAATCGATATCTGTCAGGGGTGGATTCCGCTCCTGTTCGAGGCGACGCAAAAATTGCCGGATGGCGTCCGTGAAAAACTTCATGACCGTCTTCTGAGTCCTGCAAATGATCTGACGGGGTACCTCTCTCTGTTAAAATATTTCACATTGCTTCATTGGTCAAGCCCACCGACATTTTTTATGCGATCGTTGCAGAGTTTTTAGTTTGGGGGGCTCACCGATTGCATCTCCGGCATCTGCCCGGTATCTTAATTGACGAACCTGGAGCCCGCCGTCGGTGGAAAGAAGCGAGCATGTGGCTGCGCCTGCGGGGCCGGCGAGCGTTTTATACCCTTACGTGCTGGGCGAAAACCGACTGCGGCACAGGGCGCAGGCTCCCTGAGAAGGAGGAAGAGTGCGTGCAGAAAGAAGCGAAGACGCAATTCCCCATTGAAATGTCGCTGGGCCAACGCTGGAGCCCGCGCGCTTTTTCGGATCGCTCTGTGGAGCCGGAGAAACTTCTCTCCCTGTTCGAGGCCGCCCGCTGGGCGCCCTCGTGCTTCAATGAGCAGCCCTGGAGCTTTCTGGTGGTCACAAAGGAGGATGCCGCCGCATACGAACGTCTGCTCCATTGCCTGGTGGCGGCCAATCGGCGATGGGCTGTGGCCGCGCCAGTCTTGATGCTCAGTGTCACCCAGCTGCACTTCGCCCGCAACAACAAGCCCAACCGCTACGCCTTTCACGATGTCGGTCTGGCTGTGGGCACCCTTCTCGTGCAAGCCAGCGCTATGGGGCTCTATCTGCATCAGATGGCAGGATTTGATCGGGAGCGGGCGCGGACGGTCTTTGAAATCCCCGAGACCCATGACCCGGTGGCTGCCATGGCTCTGGGGTATCTTGGAGATCCTGAGCAGTTGCCGGAGGATCTTCGCCAACGGGAGCTGGAGCCTCGCAAGCGCAAGGCGCTCTCCGCATTCGTTTACGGGGGGGGCTGGGAACAACCGTCAAGAATTCCGCGCATTCCCCCAGGACTGGTATGAGTCGTCTTCCGAGAATTCTCTTGCTGGGCGACTCCATCCGGAAAAGCTATGAGCCCCACGTGCGGCGGCTCCTGACACAGCGGGCGGAGGTGGTCGGTCCGGAGGAGAACGGTCAGTACAGCCTTTACACCCTGCAGGGGCTCGATGCCTGGATTCGAGAATTGGGCCGCCCCGATATCGTTCACTGGAACAACGGGATCCACGATGCGGGCCACAACCCGGAGCGGGATCCCGTGCAGTTTCCGCTGGACGTCTATCGGGCAAATCTCCAGGCCATTCTGGATGTTTTGCTAACGTTGACCCCTCACGTCGTCTGGGCTGCGACGACACCCGTGCACCCCGCCAGCCCTTTCCGCAGGGACCAGTGGTCCTGGCGCAACAGCGAAATCGAAATCTATAATCAGGCCGCCTCGGAGCTGATGGCTGCAAGGGGCATCGCCGTGAACGATCTGCACCGGCTCGTGCTCGACCACGTCGATGCGTATCTCGCGGACGATCAACTCCACCTCAGCCCGGCGGGGGAGTATGCCTGCGCACAGGCGGTGGTGAATGCTGTTGGCCAGTATCTCTCCTAGCCCCGTGGTGGTCACCCGCGCAGGCGGGGTGCGATTGACCGAGGGTGCCCGGCCCGATAGGATCTGACTTCACAGAGCCCTTCGGTAATAAGCGTTTTCAAGGATTAACCGATGAAACTGTTTTTCAGGACGTTGACGGTGGGGCTCGGTGCGTGCCTTCTCGCCTCGACTGTGGTGTCGGGCGCTGCGGCATGGGAGCTACAGTGGTACGGCCATTCGGCCTTGGGAATCGTAACGCCCGGGAAGAAGATCATCCTCATGGATCCTTGCATCACCGGCAACCCCAAGCCCCCCGGCGCTGAAAGAGTTGGCCAAACTCGGCAAAGTAGACCTCATTCTCGTGACCCACGGGCATGGAGATCACATCGGTGATACGGCGGAGATTGCCGCCAGGACGGACGCGAAGGTCGGTCTGAACGCGGATATGGGACACACCGTGGCGATTTTCTCGGTATTGTACCAGCGCAGCCGCTGATCCGCTTCAACAAGAGCGGCCCCATCCAGCCGCTGGAAGGGATTACGGTCACCATGGTGCATGCTGAACACAGCTCGGAGGTGGTTCACAGGGACCCCAGGTCGGGTGAGAAACGGATCTACCCGGGCGGCGAGCCTGCGGGTTACATCATCGAGCTGGAAAATGGATACACGCCCTACCATGCCGGTGACACGGGGGTCTTCGGGGACATGAAGTTTATCGTTGAGTACTACCGGCCGGACCTGGCGCTGCTGCCCATCGACGGCTACTTTACCATGGACCCCGCCCACGCGGCCTATGCCGTGAAGGCCCTCCTCAAGGCGAAGCGTGTCGTGCCCATGCATTACCGAACTTTTCCGCCATTGCGGGGGACGCCGAAAGCCCTGCAGGAGGCGCTGGGGAGATTCCCTGTGGAGCTCATCGGCATGGTGCCGTGGGAGACGCGAATATTCTAGTACCCCAGGGGCAAGGCCCGGCGCGGCGTGCGTTCCCAGTCCGGACTTCGTCAGTTCGTACCGGGCGATACGCGCGGCTGTCAATAACGGAATCCTTACAAGAACCCTGTGTTGCCCGCTTGACGCTATTGCTAAATGGTGGTAGTTCTTGTCATATGAAATGCGCCCGGTGGATGAGTAGAATCGGCGGCAACTGTCTGAGAACCTATCCACACTTGCCTTAGTTGGGTCTCATTGACGCCCGGACAATGGGGGGCCGGATGGATACGCACTAAGGGTCACCCATGGGCCTCCAACCAGAAGAACTCTCTTCGCTTTATGCCATCAGCCGTGAAGTGACGGCCAGTCTCGATCTGAACGAGGTCATCTCCAGCGCCTTCCGAGAATTAGACACCGCCGTCTCACCGGACCTGATGCTTCTTTACTTGTGTGAAGGGGATCGTATCAAGTTGGAGGCGGCATGGCCCGCCCAAGAGGAATACGGGGAGGTGGGTGTCGAATCGAAGCGACTCGGCCAATGCCTCTGTGGGCTTGCGGCCGAGGGAAAGAACGTCTATTCGAAAGATCTGCATGCGGACCCCGCCTGCACCCTACACGACTGCAAGCAGGCCGGTATACACTCCCTGGCAGCGCTCCCGCTGTTCGGCCGGGACGGGGTTCTGGGGGTTTTTGCTCTGCTCTCCCTTGTTGAAAGAGATTTCAGAGAAAGGTCGTCTTTTCTAGAGGCGATGGCTGCACAGATTGCCAATTCCCTTCAGAATGCGCTCCTGCACCGAAAGGTTCAAGAATATGCGCAGGTACAGGAAGCGCTGGTGGCCAAGCTGCGGGAAGCGCAGGCAACGATTCGCAAGGGGGAAGCCCACTACCGCAAGCTACTCGATACCATGCATGACGGGGTCGCTGCCGCCGATGCCGATGGCCTGCTGACCTATGCCAACAATCGGTTTCTGGAACTGTTCGGTCTGGAAGAACATGAATTGATGGGCCGGAGGTTTTCGGACCTCCTGGACGAGCCGAATCGCAACCGGTGGCTCGAACAGCAGGCTGCGAGAAAACGGGGGATCTCCTCGACCTACGAGTTGGAGATTCCAAGGCGGGATGGAACCCGGATGTTCTGCGTGGCATCTGGCGCGCCGCTGACGGACGAGATGGGCCGCTTCGCCGGATCCCTCGGAATACTGACCGACATCACCGAACGCAAACGGGCCGAGGAGAGTCTTCAGAAGCAGCATCGGACGCTGCAGCTGCTGGCGGAATATAACGATCTGATCTCCGGGCTCACGGTAGACGCTGTCGTCGATGGGACCCTGCGGTTTTTGGGCGATCGCCTGGGGTTTCATGAGACATCCATCGCCCTGCTGAACGAACGTCGCGATGCTTTCCATCTTGCGGCGTCCACCCATTCGGAAGCAGTGGGGATTACCAGCGGGTTCCCCTTGCCGTTGCATGCCGCCGTTCTCTCAGAAGTTATCCAGCAGACACAGCCCCGATATCGGCCCGACATCGCCTCCGAGAGGCCGCGCTATGAAATAGACGCACATTTGCTGCAAGCGGGACAGCAAAGTGATTTTCTGGTCCCTCTCTGGGCGGAAAATCAATGCCTCGGGACACTCAACATTTCAAGGCCCGCGATCGACGCCTTCCCGGAAGCCGATCGCCGGCTCATTGCGCTGCTGGCACCGCGCCTGGCGCAGGCGCTGCACAACGCGCAGCTCTTCGACTCCCTGGAGGTCAGTGAGCATAAATATCGGGGCCTCGTCGAAAACACGCCCGATATCATCTATTCCTTTTCGAATAAGCGGGGCGGGCTCTATTATTCTCCCCGAGTGGTATCCGTTCTAGGATATTCCCTTGCCGAGTTATCCGAGGATCCTTTCCTATGGCATGACGCCATTCACCCTGACGATCTGGCCAAAGTGGACGGTGTGATTGATGAAATGAAGGAGCAGGATGGCTTTGAAATGGAATACCGCATCCGGGATGCCCAAGGGAAGTGGCACTGGTTCAGGGACCGCTCGGTCCGTTTTGATATGGTGGATGATGAGATCATTGTCCACGGGCTGGCCGCCGACATCACTGAACAGCGGGAGCTTGAAAACCAGTTACGTCAGGCCCAAAAGATGGAAGCGGTGGGACAGTTGGCCGGCGGCATCGCCCATGACTTTAACAACATGCTGACAGCCGTCATGGGGTACGCCAGCATCATGCAGATGTCCATGAATCCGACCGATCCGTTACGGGCTCACCTGGACAACATTCTCGGAGCAGCCCGGAGAGCATCCAAACTCACCCAGAGTCTCCTGGCCTTCAGCAGAAAGCAGGTGGTTGACAAGCAGCCGGTGGATCTTAACGAGGTTGTCCGAGATGTCGAGAAGATTCTGGTGCCGGTGATCGGCGAGGACATCCAGACGAAAATAGACCTCGCGGCTGGTCCATTGAGCATTCATGCCGACTGCATCCAGCTGGAACAGATCCTCATCAACCTGGCCAACAACGCACGGGATGCCATGGTATCCGGCGGTGTTCTCTCCATTGAAACGAAAGCGGCGGTCCAGAGCGAGGCAGGCATGGGGGGCGAGGGATTTGGCACAGTTGGTGACTATGCGTTGCTCTGCGTTTCAGATACGGGGGCCGGGATGGATAACCAGACGCTTCAGAGAATCTTCGAGCCTTTCTTCACGACCAAGCAAGTCGGCCGGGGCACCGGCCTTGGCCTTTCCATGGTTTATGGCATGGTGGAGCAACACGGCGGATCGATCCGTGTCGTGAGCCAACCAGGCCAGGGGACCACCGTCAACATCTTTTTCCCGCGGATCATGACCGAGACGGAAACGGAGACACCAAGGCCTGAGGCGGAAGCCTTGCCAAAATGCGGACGGGAGACCATTCTCTTGGCGGAGGATGACGGAACGATTCGAAAGCTCTTTCATCGGATTCTGACGGATGCCGGTTATACGGTGATTGCGGCGGAAAACGGCCAGGATGGTCTTGAAAAGTTTCTGGAAAATGAAGACCGGATCGAATTTCTGATCACCGATGTCATCATGCCGAAGAAGACCGGCCGAGAGCTGTTCGATGCCATCCGGGCGAGAAAGCCTGTCATGAAGGCTCTCTTTATCAGTGGTTATGCCGAAGACAGATTCCGGGAGAGAGACCTCCCTGAGGCGGGGACCCACTTCGTTTATAAACCGCTTCTGCCCCTCGATCTGCTGCGGATGGTGCGACGGATTCTGGATGAATGAACCCGCGCCGGCGGTGCGGCGTGTTTCCATTGCGCACGTTTCGGATCCTCTCGAAAGGCTACGCGGACCAGGTTGTCGGCCCCAAGGGTACCCTCCTCTGGCCCGGGGCAGTCCCTCGCGCCCGAGAGCAGTGTGGGGATGGGGCTGTCCATCAGCGCGTGGAGCGTTCTTTCAGGAAGCGGGCCAGTACCTTCGCGGTATGGGAGCCTTTGCGCAGACGGGCGACGGTTTCAGGGGTACCCTGGGCAGCGATGCGGCCGCCGCCGTCACCGCCCTCGGGACCCAGGTCGATGACCCAGTCGGCCTCAGCCACCACGTCCAGGTTGTGCTCGATGATGACGACCGTGTTGCCCGCGGCCACCAGGCGGTGCAGCACCCGGATGAGCTTCTCCACATCGGCACCGTGCAGACCGATGGTTGGCTCATCGAGGACATAGAGCACGTGGGCGACCGGCGCCTTTCGGTACTTTGTCCGCTTTGCAGCCGGTCGTGACCGCGGGTCTACGGCCGGTTTCGCCTTGGCCAACTCGGTGACGAGTTTGATCCGCTGTGCCTCACCGCCGCTCAGGGTCGGGCTCTGCTGGCCCAGTGTCAGGTAGCCCAGCCCCACATCCTGTAGGAGTTTCAACGTTCGATGAACCGAGGCATGGACGGCGAAAAAATCGACCGCTTCATCTACGCACAAGGCCAGGACATCGGCAATGTTTCTTTCCCTGTAGTCGACCCGAAGGGTCTCTTCGTTGAAGCGGGCCCCGCCGCACACCTCACAGAGAACCTTTACGTCGGGCAGAAAACTCATTGCGATTTTCTTGAGCCCCTGCCCCTGGCACGCTTCGCAGCGCCCGCCATGGACGTTGAAAGAGAAACGGCTCGGCCGGTAGCCCCGCAGCCGGGCTTCCGGCGTCTCTGCGAACAGACGCCGCACCGCATCCCAGATTCCCACGTAAGTTGCGGGACAGGACCGGGGGGTCTTGCCGATGGGCCGTTGGTCGACCTCCAGAACCCGGCGGATCTGCTCCCATCCGTCCATGCGCTCGCAGCCTCGCAGCCGGTGGACGGGGCCCGCCTTTCGCCGGCTGCGTGGCCGGCCTAGCAGCCGGTGCAGATTGTCGTGGAGCACTTCGCGAACAAGCGTGCTCTTGCCACTGCCGCTCACCCCGGTGATGCAGACCAGGCGGGACAGCGGGATTTGTATGTCCAGATCCTTAAGGTTGTGCAGGCGGGCGCCGCCGATGTCGATCGTGCCCGTTCCGTGGCCATTGCCAGATAAGGCGGTCGGCCTTCTTTCCATCAGGGGGTGTCGCAGCGGATTGGCAAGCAGATGTCCGGTGACCGATTCGGGATGGGCCATCAGCTCCGACACCGTTCCCGCGGCCACGACCCGCCCGCCCGCCTTGCCCGCCCCCGGGCCGAGGTCAATCACGTGGGCCGCGGATCGGATGGTCTCTTCGTCGTGCTCCACCACGACGACGGTATTTCCCTTGCGCTCCAGCTGCCGCAGTGTTTTCAGAAGCATTCGGTTGTCCCGGGTATGTAGGCCGATGGTCGGCTCATCGAGAATATAGCAGACACCCCGGAGATTAGACCCGAGTTGGGATGCCAGGCGGATGCGCTGTGCCTCCCCGCCGCTGAGCGTGGGCGCCGCCCGGTAGAGTTGCAGATAGGAGAGCCCCACCTGTTTGAGAAAGCGCAGACGGGACCGAATCTCCGGCAGGATGTCCCGTGCGATGGCGGCCGCGCGCCCTTTCAAATTCAGAGCGCCGAAGAAGTCTGCAGCCTCGGCCACCGTGAGTGCGGTTATTTCGGAAATGGTGCGGCCTTCGAATCGCACCGCCAGGGCCTCCGCACGCAGCCGTTGGCCGCTGCAGGCCGGACAGCCCTCTTCCGGGCCCTCCCACCAATCGTTCCACCAGATCTCCTCGCCGGTCTGCTCCGCATCGAATCCGGGCAGGCGGAGCCCGGTTCCATAGCAGCGCTCGCACCAGCCATGTTTTGAGTTGAACGAAAATAGGCGGGGGTCGAGTTCGGGAAAGCCCCGGTCACAACCGGGGCAGGCCCGCCGGGATGAAAAGAGCGTTTCCCCGTTGCTGCGGGCCGAGGATTTTCTCTTCTTGCCCGGAAGGGGGGCGACTTGCACCATCTGGCGACCGAAAGAGAGGGCCCGATGGAGCAGGGCCGTGAGGTCGGCCTCCGCCCGCAGGGAGACCTCAATCTCCCCCACGGGCAGCTCGATGCTGTGCTCCTTGAAACGGTCCAGCCTGGGCCACTTCGCGGTGGGAGTCCAGGCGCCGTCCACCCGGAGTTCCCGGTACCCCTTGGCCGCAGCCCATTTGGCCAGATCGGTGTAATAGCCCTTGCGGGACGTCACCAGGGGTGCCATGAGACGGATCCGCCGCCCGCGGTACGCGCGAAGGATGCGGGCCAGGATGGCCGCTTCGGACTGCTCCTCAATGGGACGTCGGCAGTCCGGGCAGTATTGCGTCCCCAGCTTGACGAAGAGAAGTCGGAGGAAGTGGTAGATCTCCGTCAGCGTGGCCACGGTGCTCTTGCGGCCGCCGCGGCTGGTACGCTGTTCAATGGCCACGGTGGGCGGAATGCCGTGGATCGCGTCGACATCGGGCCGTGAGGCGGGCTCGACGAACTGCCGGGCATAGGCATTGAGCGACTCCAGATAGCGGCGCTGTCCTTCGGCGAAGAGTATGTCCAGCGCCACCGTGCTTTTGCCGCTTCCGCTGATGCCAGTAATGACGGTGAAGCGGTCCCGAGGAATCTGAATGTCCACGCCCTGTAAGTTGTGCTCCCGGGCGTTGCGAATGGAGATCGCGTGATTCGATGGTGGAGTGGCCGGTAGCACCGCTGGGGGAGTTGCGGGAGGCTTTTCTGAACGCGGTCGCTCAGACAGGACGGCGGCACCTGTTCCGCTGCGCAGGACCTCACCGGTGCGGCTTTTCCGGCAATGCACAATTTCGTCAGGCGTTCCTGCGAAGACCAGGTGGCCGCCTGCTTCTCCCCCCTCGGGGCCGAGGTCGATGATCCACTCGGCCGCCTGGATCACGTCCAGGTTGTGCTCGATGACGATGAGGGAATGGCCTTCGGTCAGCAGCCTCTGAAATGCCTGAAGGAGGGTCGCGATGTCGTCGAAGTGAAGCCCGGTGGTCGGCTCGTCGAAGAGAAAGAGCGTATGGGATGCTGTCTTATCCCGCTTTCGGTACTTGCCCAGATGGCCCGCCAGTTTGAGCCGCTGCGCCTCGCCGCCGCTGAGGGTGGGCACCGGCTGCCCGAGGCGCAGGTAGTCCAGTCCCACCGCCGCCAGCGGTTCCAAGATACGGCTGATCTCCGGCTGACCGTCAAAGAACGTCAGTGCCTCGGAAACCGTCATGTCCAAGACATCGGCCATGGACTTTCCATCAGGCCCGGCGGCCGGAGACTGGGACGCCGATGTTTTGTTTCCGCGGCGCCGAGCCCTCCTGGCGGGTCCTGCTGCAGACGGTTGGAGTGTGACCTCCAGCACCTCCGGACGGAACCGCCGTCCGTCGCAGTCCGGACAGCGCAGATAGACGTCGCTCAGGAACTGCATCTCCACCCGTTCGAACCCGTTGCCGCTGCAGGTCGGGCAGCGCCCCGTGCCCGAGTTGAAACTGAAGGTGGCCGCCGTATAGCCTCGCTGTTGCGCGACGGGATCCGTGGCAAAGGCTTTGCGGATCGCCGTCAGGGCGCCGACATAACTCGCCGGGTTGGACCGTGTGGTCTTCCCGATGGGGGACTGATCGACCAGGACCACCTCTTCGATCTGTTCGTGGCCCCCAATGGCCACGTGGCGGCCCGGGGGTTCCACGGCGTGGTGCTTGAGTTTGCGTAAACCCCGGTATAAGACATCTTCCACCAGGGTCGATTTTCCCGATCCACTGACCCCGGTGACGCAAACCAGCCGATTCAGCGGGATCCGCACGTCGATGGCCTTCAAGTTGTGCTCAGCGGCCTCGAGGATTTCCAGATACGTCGGTGTGTCGCTTCTCCGTCTCCTGGCGTGGAGCGGGGCCCGCACTTTACGCCCTGTCAGGTACGCGGCCGTCAGGGAACGACGGGCCTTGGCCAAGGCCTCAGGTTTCCCGGAAAAGACCACGCGGCCGCCCCGTTCGCCCGGTCCCGGTCCAAGGTCGAAGATACGATCGGCGGCGAGGATCACCTGTGGGTCGTGCTCCACCACGATCAGCGAGTTGCCTTCGTCCCGCAGCCGTTTCAACACCCCGATGACCCGTGCCATGTCCCGTGCGTGCAGCCCGATGCTCGGCTCATCGAGCACGAATAGGGTGTTCACCAAAGAAGTGCCGAGGGCAGTGGTTAAATTGATCCGCTGGACTTCACCGCCGCTGAGCGTTCGGGACTGACGGTCGAGGGTCAGGTAGCCGAGCCCCACGTCGACCAGATAGCGAAGCCGCGAGCGAATTTCGCTCAGGAGCAAATCGGTGGCCTCGTCAAACGGTTTGGGCAGATGGAGCCTTTCGAAGAACTCGCGGCAGCGTCCAATGGGAAGGAGCATGACGTCGTGAATCGTGAGCCCCGGAAGTGGCGTTGCCCGCGCTGCATGAGCAGATTGTTCGGCCGGTTGAAAACGTTTCCTCCGGGGCAGGACACCGTCCGCATCGGCCGCAGTGCCGAGACGCCACGCCAGCGCTTCAGGCTTCAGCCTTGCCCCAAGACAGACCGAGCAACACCGATACGTCCGGTATTTGGAAAGCAGGACCCGAATATGCATCTTGTAGCTCTTTGTTTCCAGCCACTCAAAGAATCGCTGGACACCGTACCAGACCCCCTCATCCCAGTCTCCTTCGCCGGCGATCACCCAGCGGCGTTGTTCGTCGTTCAACTCAATCCAGGGTCGATCGCTGGGGATGCCCCGCCGCTCGGCATGCCGGAGAAGGTCCTCCTCACACTCCCGGTAGCTCTCCGTCTGCCATGGTTTTACGGCGCCGTTCGCCAGGCTCTTACGCACATCGGGGATGACCAGATCGTAGTCGATACCCATGGTGCGGCCGAATCCGCGGCAGGTTTCGCAGGCGCCCATGGGGGAATTGAAGGAGAAGAGGTTGGGCGCCGGGTCCTGGTAGTGGATGTCGCAATCGGGGCAATGGAGGTCGGCGGAGAAGTAAAACGGCGCACGGCGCTCGCCGGTGGCGTCCAGGGGATAAACCGTGACCCGGCCCGAGCCGTACTTGAGCGCGGCCTCCAGGTCTTCGATCAAGCGCGCTCGTTTGCGTGTCTCCACCGAGAGCCTGTCCTGCACGACCTCCAGTGCTCGGTCCTCCATCAGTTGCATCCGGGTGTAGCCCTGCTTGACCAGGAGCCCCCGGATTTCCGCCTCGTCGAAGTTTTGCGGGATGGTTACGGGGAAGGTCACGAGCACGGGTCCGTCCGCCACGGCCCCTTGCGCGAGAAGATCAGCCGCGATCGCTTCGGGGGTGTCCCGACGCACGGCCTTCCCGCAGCCGCTGCAGAAGAGGCGGGACGCGCGGGCGAAAAGGAGCTTGAGGTGATCATTCAGCTCGGTCATGGTGCCCACCGTGGAGCGCGAGGTGCGCACCGGGTTGGTCTGGTCGATGGCGATGGCCGGCGGGATGCCCTCGATGCGGTCCACCTGTGGTTTGTCCATCCGGTCCAGAAACTGGCGGGCATAGGGGGAGAAGGTCTCGACGTAGCGCCGCTGACCCTCCGCGTAAATTGTGTCGAAGGCCAAAGACGATTTGCCCGACCCGCTCACGCCGGTAATCACAATCAGTTCGCGGAGGGGGAGCTTTAGATTGAGATCCTTCAAGTTGTTTTGTCGGGCGCCTTTGATCCTGATGCACTCGTGCGATGACATCCGCGGTCCCCTGCCGGGCTGTACGGTTCTAGGAAAGCCCCTCTTTGTTGCGCTTTCTCTTCCAGCGTCTCTCTCGGCTCCTATCATATACGAGAGCCCTCCCGAGGGAAAGCCGCCGCCCAGGCCGATGGCAGGTGGCACAACCCGTCGCGCATCAAAAGAAATTGACGGCGGAAACGATCCCTGATATGTTGCTCTCCATCTTTGCCCGGTATCATGAAGCGGGAAAACCCCAATTCCGGAGGTTTTCGTATGCTGCGTCACCTGATCTCCACTCTGCTTGCTCTTTTTGCTTCCTTCTTTATTCATTTCTACACGGCCCGGGCGGCGGCAAACGTCGACCTGATCGTCCGCTTCCGGGCGGGCCTTTCGGAAAGCGCCATTGACAATTTTCTGCGGGATCAGAACGCGCAGCGGGTCGGAGAACCAACCTCGCTAAACATCATCTTCGTCGATCTGCCCGCGGGCACGACGCCCGCTGCGGGACAAGCGGCCTTCAGCAAAGACTCGGATGTAATCTACGCGGAATTGAATCCCGATGTTACGGCCCTGCAGGTGCCGCAGAGGTTCCCCAACGACGATAACGTGGCGTTCGACCTGCAGTGGGGGCTGCATCAGGATGCGGGCAACCGTGTCGGAATCGAGGACGCCGACATCGACGCGCCCGAAGCCTGGACGGTGACGATCGGCAGTGCGAGTACGGTCATCGCCGTGTTGGATACCGGCGTGGATGTGGAGCATGAAGATCTCGTCGGGCGGCTCTGGGAAAATCCCGATGAGATCGAAAACAACAACCAGGACGATGATGGCAACGAACTGGAGGATGATTTCAACGGATGGAATTTCGTGGACGACACCGAGGAACTCGACGTGGAGGGGGCTGCCAAATCGGATGCATTCGCCAGCCACGGGACGCATATTGCCGGCATCATCGGCGCTGAGACCGACAACAACACGGGCGTGGCCGGTGTCGACTGGAATGCCCCGTTGATGATTCTCAAGGTGCTCGATGAGAACGGCAGCGGCAAGGCCGACAATGTCATCCGGGCCATCGACTATGCGCTCGACAAGGGGGCTGGGATCATTCAGGCGGGCTGGGGACTGACGGATTACAGTCAGGCTCTGTATGACACCATCGAGGACGCCGGCGCCGAGGGGGTCCTGCTGGTGGCCGCGGCCGGTAACAGCAGCTCGGTGCGCTATCCGGCCCGCTTCAATCTGGAGAACATCCTCTCCGTTACCGCGACCGATGCGACAGACGCTCTGACCAATGTGGGTGGTGTGGGCAATGCGGCCACCGGGTCGGAGGACGTCGATCTCGGCGCGCCGGGTCTCGGCATCCACAGCACGGTCATCGACGACGCCTATGGCTCCCGCAGCGGGACCTCCCAGGCGGCGGCTTTCGTGACCGGCGCCGTGGCCCTTCTTCTGTCCGAGGAGCCGTCCCTGTCTTTGGTGGAGCTCAAGGCGCGCCTGCTGAGCAGCGTAGACAACGGGGACGACGATGTGGTCGGACTGACAGGCGTTACCGTCAGCGGCGGGCGGCTCAATGCGTACAATGCCCTGGTGCCGCCCGAGGATCGTTCGGTATACATCGTTCCCTTCGGGACCGCAATTCATGCCGAAGATGCGTCGGAGGAGCCCACGGAAGTGCAGTTCACGCTCGTCGGCGACGCAGTCACGCGCTGGGAAGCCGACTGCACGGCGGGGGCCGGGAGTATCGACCACGTGACAGGCCTTTTCACGGCGGATGGTGCGGGCAGCTGCACGATTTCGGCCACCGGGTCCAGCACCCCGTCGTCGGACATCCGGGAGGTGACGATTTTCATCAAGCAGATCGTCGTATCGGCTTCACAGAGCAGCGTGGCCCTGGGGGCGAGCATCACCCTCACCGCCAGCGGCGGCACCGCCCCTTATACCTGGATCAGCAACAACCCGGAGGTGCTGGCGGTGAGCAGCAGCTCCGGCTCGACCGTCACCGTGTCCGGTACCACAGCGGGGAGCGCCACGGTCCTGGCTACCGACGCCAAGGGCTTCTTCGTAGAATCCGAAGAACTTTCGGTCCTCCGGGGGAAAAAGAGCGGCCACTGCGTCATCTCGACGGCGCTGTTTGGCTCTCCCTGGGACCGCCACCTGCAGACGTTGCGGGCCTTTCGGGACCGGTACTTACGGACAAACAGCATTGGCCGCAAACTGGTACGCTTCTATGAGCGGTACAGTCCGGCCCTGGCCGAGCAAATCGAGCGGAAACCTCCGCTCAAGCATGCTGTGCGGCTCATGATCATCCCCTTCGTCGCCCTGGCGTGGTTCATGCTCCACACAGGCCTCTCCTGGGGAACATTTGGCACGGCGACGCTTCTTGGCACAGCCGCTGCCGGTGTGTTGGCGCGGCCCCTCAGGCGGCGCGCTCTGCCGTGAGAGGCATCCAGACCCAACTCCCCATTGATTTGCGATCACCGTGGCACCCAGTTGGGGGGCTCGGCCATCATCAGCCGGGCTAATCAAGGCGGGTCAGGCCGGCCTCCCGTGCTGCTTTGACGGCGCGACGGTATTCCTCACGGGTCAGGCGCCGATCAAGTGGTGGGTGCTCGCTGGCCTGATAGCAGGGATAATACTGCTCCATGATATTGGTGTAGGTGTCGGGCGAGATCTCCTTCGCGAGAAAAGCGACGATCTCCTTCGTGCCGGCAAGACCTTCCGGCAGGACGAGGTGGCGTACCAGGAGGCCCCGCTGGGCGATCCCCCGGAAATCAAGTACCAGATCGCCCACCTGCCGGTGCATTTCCTTGACGGCTGCCCGGGCCACGGCAGGGTAGTCCGCCGCTTTGGCACACTGCTCGGCCACGTCGGGATTGGCAAACTTGAAATCGGGCATGTAGATGTCAATGACGCCCTCGAGCAACTGAAGGGTTTCCAACGCTTCGTAGCCTCCGCAGTTGTAGACCAGGGGGGCGGAGAGGCCGCCTGCGACAGCCAGGTCCAAGGCCTTCAGTATGGCATAGACCTGATGGGTGGGGGTGACGAAGTTAATGTTATGACAGCCGTGGCGCTGTTGCAAGACGAGCATGATCTTGGCCAGCGATTCACAGGAGATGAGCCCCCCCTGGTCGGTGTGGCTGATGGTCCAGTTCTGACAGAAGAGGCAGCCCAGATTGCAGTGGGAGAAGAAGATGGTGCCCGAGCCGCTCTGTCCCACGAGGGGGGATTCCTCCCCGAAATGGGGGTTCCAGCTCGCCACATAGGGCTGATCGCCTGTTCGGCAGAAGCCCATTTCCCCCGCTGTTCGGTCCACCCGACAGTTGCGAGGGCAGAGGGTACAACTCTTGAGAACCTCTCCCGCGCACTCGATCTTTTCCTCCAAAACCTTGCGTGTCAACTGCAAATAGGCCGGGACGAAAGGTTTGTTGATCTTCTCTTTCATCTATTGGATATCCGCGGAAATAAAACAAAAATAGCCAAATAATTCAGTTAAATCACCGTAAGTCAACTAAAAGAGCCTCCTTTTCCCCTGATTTACGGAGTGAATAGGCATCGCCCATTGGGCATACGTCCCCACCCCCCTTCGAGATGGCGGTGAGCCGCAGATCGTGGAAGGAGCGGGTGCTGCGCAGCCGCGCGGGGGTGCCCGTCTGGCTTTCTTCAGCTCTTGCGGCTGGTCTGTGCGGTGAAGACGGAAAGGAGCTGAACGACCTTGTTGCTCTTGCACTCGGGGCACCTCTGTGCTTCCCGATCGTGCTCGTCGATGCTCAGGATCGCCGAAAACTCCTTCCCGCAGCCTTCACAGCGGTACTCATAGGTCGGCATGACTCACAACCTCCCCGGGGACAGCGATGCGTTGGTTGTTCCCACCTGTCCCAATCTACATCGGCCGGCGCCGACTGGCAAGTGTCTGACTCCCGCCGCGATTCGTTTGACAAGGGCATCATCCATTGGTAGACTCTGGTCGCTTTCCAAAGGAATTCAGGATTCACCAGCTGTTCCAGGGAGCGTGACAAACGCAGCCATCGACGCCGAGGGCGTCCATTTTCGCGTCAGATCCGTCCAAGGAAATGTATCAAGACATGAAGGAGGATAGAAGTATGAAGAGAACCATTGCAGGTCTATTGATGATAAAGGCGGTGCTGTTCACGGCTTGGGCCGTGCCTTCGGCCGAGGCGCAGCAGGTCAAGCACACCCACACGGGTATGTATCTGATGACATCCCATCCCATCAGGATCGAGCCGGCATCGCTCTTGCCGGAGGGGATGGTCGCCTTGGATGCGGGGCTGTCCTTTGAATTCGACCGGGAGTTGCGGCGCCGGAAGTACGACAACTTTCGTCTCGCGCCGGTCGGTCTGCGTTACGGGGTGAAGCCCTACTTTGAACTGGGCGCGCGCTTCGGGTATACCATCAATGACGAGGATGATCGGCTGGCACCGGATGAGTCGGGCTTCGAGGGTTTTTCTCTTTTCGGAAAACTGGAACTCAACAAGTATGCCTCCCTGAAGGTCGGTGTGACCTTTGCTGGGGACGATGACATTGCGCCCTATCCCAGCGATGAGCTCGACCTTTTCGGCAATCTGGCGCTGCACCGCCGGATGGGTCAGGGGCTTCTCTACGGTGAATTCGGCTACACCACTCAGGGGGGAGACCTGGACAACAGTGAATATTTCAACTACGGCATCGGCTACAGCCATCCCGTGGCCCATGCGGTCAGCGTGAATGCCGAGTTGGTGGGTGAGGAAGAGCATGCAGGAACATCGGCCAATACGCTCGATCTGGTTCTTGGGGTCAACGTGCTGGCCATGAATCATCTCCGTCTGGCACCCTTCGTGACGTTTGGTGTAAACGACGCCAGTCCCGATTTCTCCTTCGGAAGCTTCCTGGAAATGCGATTCTAATCAGTTCTTGTCCCCCGGTCCGGTTGGATATCCTCATCTGCACGGGCCGGGGGAGCGGTTTCATCCCGTAGACGTCCTGAGGGCCGGGAGTGCAATGACAAAATGACAAGCGGACAAAACCGGTGTTTGAAAGACGCTTTGCCGCCGCCGATCTACCTTGTCTGCGAACGGCGGGCCGGCAGAGCGCAGATGAAACAGCTTTCCGTCTGTCATCGATGCGAGCGCAGGGGCCGGTGTGGCGCCTATCGGGCCTATCTGCAGCCGGACCTCTGGGGGGATCAGCCGCTGGACCGGCCGCGACGGCTTTCAGCGAAATAGCGCTCGTGTGCAGCTCGAAGGGGATGAGAGTCATGGCCGAGCCTTGGTCGGGAATTGAGATACGGGTTGAATGCTACGCAGGCCATCGCGGTGAGGAGACGCCCCGCCGATTCCATCTCAAGAGCCGGCCCATCACCGTGGATGAGATTCTGGACCGCTGGCTGGCGCCCGATCATCGCTATTTCAAAGTGCGCGGCGACGATGGCGCCACCTATATCATCCGGCAGGACGTCACCGCTCAGCGCTGGGAATTAACCCTCTTCGAAACCGGGCAGGAAAGCGAAACGGTGTGACCGACGGGATTGTTTTGCACACCCTGCGCGCCGTGCAATCTCTGGGAACATCGCTCGGTGTACAGGCGAATTCGACGTTATGCACCATAACACCAGGAGGAGGCGTCGTGAAGAAGAAGGTTCTGCTGATCATCACCCATTCCACGGACGATCCCGACAGGGCGAATGCCGCCATGGCACTGGCCGCCTCGCTCATCGGTGAAGAGGCGGACCTGGCCCTCTTCTTTATTTTCGAAGGGGTCAAAATGGTTCGCCGAGGGGTGGCCGAGACGATTGAAGGGCGAAATCTCACGCCGGTCCGGGAGCTGTTTCCGATGGTTCTGGAGGCGGGGATTCCCATCTATGCCTGCTCCGCCTGTCTCAAGACCCATGAGATTCGGGAGACGGAATTGCTGACGGGCGTACAGATTGTTGCGGCGCCGACCCTTGCGGCCGAGATCCTGCAGCGGGAAACGGTAACGTGCAGCGCTCAATCTCGGCCCGGTCGGGCCTGGGGTATCTCTTCATGGATGTGGGTCTCCCCCCGGTAGAAGCGGACCACCAGGGTAAAGAGGAGCGCCGTGATCAGCATGGTGCCGGTGAAGAACCCGTAATAGGCGGCGCCCGCAAGGCTGCTGGTACCATCTTCGTTGAGGATAACGAAATTAACAGCGCTGGTGAAGAGGTTCCCCGCGGCCACGGACATCATGAAGAAAGCCATGACAAAGGATTTCATGGTCCGGGGCGCCTGGGTGTAGGAAAACTCCAGGCAGGTAATGGAGACCATGACCTCCGCGGCGGTCAGCACGACGTAGGTTAGAAGCTGCCAGCCGATATGGGGTACGGCGCCCTGGTCGATGCGGAACTGCAGCCAGGTGGGAATGGCAAAGGCGCCCGCCGTCAGAAAGAGGCCGATGGCTATCTTGCGCAGTTCGTTCAACGGGAAGATCCGGTGAATGGCTGGATAAATCCCGTAGGAGAAGGCCGGAATCAGGAGCATCACAAGCAGCGGGTTGGCCGCCTGTATCTGTGCCGGTAACACTTCGAACCCGAAGATTCTCCGATCCATCTGCTGCGCCTGGAGCACCCAGGCCGATCCGGTCTGGTCGAAGAGCGCCCAGAACATGGCCACGAAGAGATAAACGATGCAGAGTCTTCCCAGGGCTCGCAGGCCCGTGCCGCTGAGCGCTTCTCTTACGAACCGCACCCCGCCGGGGGGGATGTGGACGAATTTGTGACGACCCGCCCAGAAGATGAGCGTGGCGGCGCCCATCAGGACGCCGGGCACACCAAAGGCGACGGAAGCCCCCCGGTGTTCCATGAGCCAGGGGGTCGCCAGCATGGAAAAGAAGGCGCCCAGATTGATGGCAAAGTAGAACCAGCCG
Source organism: uncultured Nitrospirota bacterium (assembly GCA_947259355.1). Taxonomy (GTDB): domain Bacteria; phylum CG2-30-53-67; class CG2-30-53-67; order CG2-30-53-67; family CG2-30-53-67; genus CALZGC01. The sequence continues at coordinate 71,016 of CAMYMF010000002.1, forward strand.
AAGATGCGCGACAGAAGGTGCTGGTTCGTCCGTCCAAACTGATCCCCCACATGGGCAGACACGCACGGTTTGATCCCTCCCGAGCCGAGCGCGATCAGGCCGAGCCCGATGGCCAGTCCGAGGCGCGTGTGATCCACTGCGAGGGTCAGATGCCCCAGACAGTAAACGAGAGAAAGGGTGATGATGGTCCGGTATTTTCCTAGCAATCCATCGGAGATGAGCGCGCCCAGAAGCGGCGTGAAATAGACGGCCGATACAAAGAGGTGAAACCACCCCTTCGCTTCGGCGTCGCTCATGGGACCCAGGGTGCCCTCCCTGTTGAGCAGATGCTGCGTCATGAAGACTACCAGGATGGCGCGCATCCCGTAGAAGCTGAATCGCTCCGCACCCTCATTGCCGATGATATACGGGATCCCCGGTGGAACGTTGGGGGACGCGAGGGGTGCGCTTCGATACTCTCTCTTCCGGGCCAAGGGCGACTTCCCTCTGAATGCCGTGGCGCAACAGGCGCCGACAGCCGGGGATCATCCATACCGATCTGTCCAGACTACGCCTCAGGCGTACGCGGGTAAAGAGATTTTTTAGAAATAGATCGACGTACTGGTGGATTCAAGAATCCGTTACAGAAGCTTGTCAAAATCGCCAAACCCTTCGCGCAGGAGCTTGACCAGCGTTTTTGCCACGTCGGTCCGCAGGGGAAGCCCGCTGAAGCGAAAGAAGTTCGGATCGTAGGGCATGAAGAAGGGGTTGTCCCGAAACCGGCTCAGCCGAAGCCGGTCAAGCAATGCATTGTGTGCGCTCAGGCCGTGGGCATCGAGATAGTGCCGGCAGTTCGGCAGCTTGGCGGCAACGTGCAGAACGGGGTGGGTCCCGTTTGCCATGGCCACGGGCGAGAGGCAGTGTCGCAACCACCGCCAAAGCGCCTCGGTCAGGGTCCACGAGCCGGCCCCCTCCCACGTTCCCTCGGGACTCAGCGAGAGCATCTTCGGCTCACGAAGAAGACGCGATAGCGCGTCGCCCAGGGCTTCAATTTTCGGTGGGGGACGACCCATGGTCTCGTTGCTTTGCTGCTGAGCCCCAATATCGCGCCTGCGCAGGCGTCAGGCCATCGCGAGGCTCCGTGCGGCTCAGCGAAGAAGCGCAAGGGCGTCTCGCCCGGACATTCCCGTGCGCAGGCCGAGCGCCTTGGCCGCCTCGGAGACGGCGTGCAGTGGTGCGGCAAGCATCTCGTCGTGATTCCTGACCCCGGTCACGATTGCGCAGGCCTCGCCGGTTCTGTTGCAAGTTTCGACATCAATATAGCCACAGGCGAGGAAGCCCTTCGGGGCCTTGACAATGAGCAGGGGCAGCTTCAGGTCGATCCATTCTCTGGCCAGCCCGGACCAATCCATCTTTCCTCCCCCCGCGGCCGCGTCGCGTCCCATGTTTAGACGGAGATATCCGGCGGTACCGTAAAGGCCCGCGCAGCGAGCTCTTTGTCGATCAGATAGAGCCCGCTGGGAGCATCCTGATTGAGCTTCAGGTTCTGGATGATCTCGTCCGTCGATGCCTCCTCTTCCACCTGCTCGTCGATGAACCATTTGAGCAGGCTGCCGGTGGCATGGTCCTTCAATTCCACGGCAAGATCGGCGAGGTGATGGATCCGGCGGGTCACTTCCTGTTCATGTTTCAGCACATCCTCGAAGGCGTCCAGCGGGGACTTCCATTCGGACGGCGGGGCCTTGATCTGCGACAGGACGACCCGTCCACCGCGGGCCGTGAGGAAGTCATAGAACCGCTTGAAGTGGGTGATCTCCTCCATCGTCTGGACACGCATCCAGTGGGCAAAGCCCCTGAGGTTGACCTGTTCGAAATGGGCCGACATGGCCAGATAGATGTAGGAGGAGTAGAGCTCCCAATTCATCTGTTCGTTCAGAGCTTTTGACATTTTGTCGTGCAGCATGGTTACCCTCCTTGTGGGGTTTGTCCTTGGCAATATTTGTATCGCCCTCGGATTATATCGATCGATCCTTGCTTTGACAATCGCACCTGCCACTTCCATCCTGGCGCCGCGCTAGACAGCCCCGGATCCTGGGCGGGCGATGCCCATTGGGGGATGGCGTGACGATTGAATCGCCGCGCAATGTCTCAATCGTCGGTGTACTTGGTCGCACTCCCCCGGACTTTGGCGGCGGGATATTTGGACTCATTGTCGGCGATCTTGTGGTGTGCCGCGGCTGCCAGATCGACACCGAGCTTGTCCGCCAAGCGGATCAGGTAGATGAGGATATCGGCCAGCTCCGTCTCCACCTCCCGGAGCTTTCGATCGGGAAGTGCCGAGCTCTCCCGTTCAGTCAGCCATTGAAAGTGTTCAACCAGCTCAGCGGCTTCCGCAATCAGTGCCATGGAGAGGTTCTTGGGGGAATGAAACCGGTCCCACTCCCGCTCCCGGGCGAACCGTCGCAACCGCTCTCTTAATGTGAGCAAAGAATCTTCGTGCACACCCTAGTCCTCTCCTGGTGCAGGCGCATCTAGGCTCTTGCCCCCGATCATGTGGAATCCTCTCTGATCGTTTTCGATCACCTCTTGAGGATGAATGTGACTTTCATCCTGACACGGTATTCGGTGATCTTGCCCTTGCTCACCCGCACCTCGTGATCGTGGATCCAGGCACCGGTCACATTTTCCAGGGTCTTGCTGGCCCGCTTGACTCCGATGCTGACGGCGTCATTGAAGCTTTTCGGGGAGGCCGCTGTAATCTCGGTGACTTTTGCAACAGACATGGGGGTCTCCTTTCTATGAGGGTTGCTGTATATGTCGCCGGCGCCTTTCGCCGGGCCATTCTCCGATACTAGCTAAGCCGTGATCGGTGGCTCCCTGCCGACCGCATAGGGTGAAAACGCTCAGATGAACCGCTTCGCATACCCTCACATTTCTGAGAATCATCGTGCCATAGTGGAAATTTGCCAGTGAGGTTGAAAGCTAGCCTGTGGCGTCCAGTGTCTTTGCATGGCCCGTGTGCTGCGGCACCTGAAAGGACCTCAGCTCTTCTTCCGATAGGGTCTCCTTCTCTAGGAGAAGACGGGCCGCCTCTTCTAGCGTGCTTTGCCGCTCCCGCAGGATCCCCTCGGCCGTCGCAAAGGCCTCGCCAACAATGTCGCGCACGGCGCAATCGATCTCCCGCGCCGTCTCTTCGCTGTACTCCCGTTCCCGAGGCATGGCCGCGGCGGGGCCGCCCAGGAAGGTGGTCTTTTCCGATTCCAGAGCGGCGTGACCGAGTTTTTCGTACATGCCATACCGGGTCACCATGTTTCGTGCAATATCGGTCGCCTTGGCCAAGTCGTCTGCCGCGCCGGTGGAGAGATGGCCGAAGATGATGTGCTCCGCCACGCGGCCGCCCAACAGGACGGCCATCTTCTTCTTCAGCTCCTGCCGGGTCATGAGGAAGCGGTCTTCCGTGGGCCGCTGGATCGTGTAGCCCAACGCCCCGATACCGCGGGGGATGATGGAGACCTTGTGCACGGGGTCGGTGCCGGGGAGCGACATGGCCACCAAGGCGTGACCCATTTCGTGAGAGGCGACGATCTCCCGTTCCTTCGGATTGAGCAGACGGTTCTTTTTCTCGAGTCCCGCCACAATCCGCTCCACACCCCCGGTGAAATCATCCAGGGTGACCGCATCCGAGCCTCGCCGCGTCGCCAGGAGGGCCGCCTCGTTGACGAGATTGGCCAGATCCGCGCCCGAGAAGCCCGGCGTGAGGGCTGCAATCTTTTCGGGGTCCACATCGGGGGCGGCCTTGATTTTCTTGAGGTGCACCTTGAGAATCTCGATTCGTCCCAGCTTGTCGGGCCGATCGACCAGCACCTGCCGGTCGAAGCGGCCCGCACGGAGCAGCGCCGGGTCGAGAATCTCCGGCCGGTTCGTGGCGGCCAGCAGTACCAGGCCGGTGGTGGGATCAAAACCGTCCAACTCCACCAGGAGCTGGTTCAGCGTCTGTTCCTTCTCATCATGCCCCCCGCCGCCGGGAAAGGCGCCGCGCGCACGACCTAGAGCATCGAGTTCATCGATGAAAATGATGGCCGGCGCCTTCTGTCGGGCCTGTTCGAAAAGGTCCCGCACACGCGCGGCCCCCACGCCGACGAACATCTCGACGAACTCGGAACCGCTGATGGAGAAGAAAGGAACACTGGCTTCGCCGGCTACAGCCCGGGCGAGCAAGGTCTTCCCTGTTCCCGGCGGGCCGACCAGGAGAATCCCCTTGGGCAGACGGCCGCCGAGTCGGCCGTGCTGACCGGGTTCCTTGAGAAACCCGATAACTTCTTTCAGCTCCTCCTTGGCTTCATCGACGCCGGCCACATCCTCGAAGGTTACCTTCGTGTCCTTCTCCATGTAGATCTTGGCTTTGCTCTTGCCGATGGCAAGAAACCCGCCGCCCATCCCCTGCTTTTCCGCCATCCGGCGGATGAGAAACATCCAGATCGCAACAAACAAGAGAATCGGCAGCACCCACGACAGGATGTCCCGAAAGAGGGTGTTCTCCACGACGCCCTTAAACTTGACGTCGTATTTCTCAAGATCTTTGGCAAGATCGGGCTCGACCCGGGTGGTGATAAAACGGGTCCGTCCGTCGGGAAGTTTTTCCTTGAAGGATCCCGAGATATGGTTGCTGGTGACCGAAATGTCCTCGATCTTGCCCTGCTCCAGGTAAGACTGGAATTCACTGTAGGCAATGGGCTCCACCTGCCGATACTCCACCCACATCTGTTGGACCCAGAGCACGCCGAATACGGCCAGTACGGCGTACCACAGGTGGATCTGATGTTTCTTGTCCACGGCAGATCTCCTCAAGGTATGGGCAATCAATAGCAGGGAGGCGGGCGTCTGTCAAACCACGGCGGCCCTGACCGCCCCAAATGCCGCGATGCTGAAATCGCTTTCGAGAGGCTCCCCTGACGGGGAGCGGGGAAACCAGGCGTTCAGCGGACAGCTCGTTCCGGCAAGGGTGCTTCCCTGATGGGCGGAAGGCAGGTGGGCCAAAGGCTCCCCGGCCGGGCATACGGGACACGTACCCGTTTCGGACCCCTCGCAAAATTCCTTGACTAAAGGAGAGGGCTTGGATTACTTATGACTGAGTGTAATCGATTTGTTGGGGGTGCTATGGAAAAGCCGATGCGGATCATGACGGAAAAACCGTTGAACGCCGAAACGCCGCGAGAGCACTTGCGTTCCTGGATCACGGCGAATGCCGTTTTCTTCGACCGGAACCAGGGGGAGATTCCGGACAAACCGATCGACTTGAACGGGTGGCGGCTCTCGGTGGCGGGGGAAGTGAAGAAGCCGCTCCTGCTCGGTTTCGATCAGATCCTCGGCATGCCGAAAGATATCGTCTCCAATACCCTGGAGTGTTCCGGCAACGGCCGCTCGCTGCTCAAGGAGAAAGCGTCGGGGAATCCCTGGACCATCGGTGGGGTGGGCAACGCGGTCTGGGGCGGTGTCTGGCTGAAAGATGTGCTGAACCTTAGCGGCGTGAAAAAACGCGGGCGCCACGTGGCCTTTGAAGGGATGGACAAACCGCTGGGGTCGTCCGGGATAAAATTCATCCGGAGCATTCCCATTGAAAAAGCCTTGAGCTCCACCCTCCTGGGCTATGAGATGAACGGGGAACCGCTGCCCCTCAAGCACGGGTATCCTCTCCGGGCGCTGGCCCTGGGGTGGACTGGCGCCAATTGCGTCAAATGGCTGCACAGAATCACCTTGCTCGAAAAACCCTTTGAGGGGTTCTTCATGGACAAAGTCTACCGGGTATTTCAAAAAGGCGAGGATCCCAAGAGTGGCTCCGTCGTCACGGGACTGCACCTGAAATCGATCATCACCCAACCGGTGCCGAAGGAAACCGTGCCGGCCGGGCAAATCACGGTCCTCGGGGCGGCCTATGCAGGCGAGGGTCGCGTCCGGCACGTTGAGGTTTCATGGGATGACGCCAAGAGCTGGCATCGGGCATCCTTCATCGGTCCCGACGAGCCCTATGCGTGGCGCCAGTGGCAGTATACCTGGAAGGTCAAGAAAAAGGGTGCCTACCGTCTGATGACCCGCGCCACGGATCGCAGGGGACGCCGGCAGCCGATGCATGCCGCGTGGAATGTGCTCGGCTACGGGAACAACGGTGTCCAAGAACACGCCGTGACAGTGAACATCGCCTGATAGCCGATATTCATTTCCGCTTCAGATGCCTTTTCTGGGGTTGAACCAAGCCAACATCAAGCCAACATATTAATGCGGCGGATAGATTTCTCCGAAACGGGCTGATTTCTCTGCCTTGATTTCGGTTCAATACCTTCGCCATGACCCGTCGATACCGGCCACAACCTTCCCATCGGTTTTCCCGGCAAGAAGACGGCACGTGTGAAAGCCGATGTCCCATTTGACGGCCCAGGGACCTGCGATTATCCTTATGATAGGTTTGCCGTTGGATCAGCGATTTCGTATGCCGGCGGCAGAAGGAGACTGCGATGTTGAAGAAAAGTAGGACCATGACCGATCCGAAGAGCCTTTTCAAGGAACCTCGGTACGTTGTGGCGAATCAAGAACTCTCGGATCAGGAGAAGATCACCATACTGGAGAATTGGAAGCTCGATCTCATAGAGCTTCAGAAAGCCACCGAGGAGAATATGCCTGGGACAGGCACGGAAACGGACGCGGTTGGCGACGATCTACGCGCGGTGATTGAGGCCCTGAGAATGATCCAGCCGGAGTGAAGGGTGCGTGAAGGCAGGGGAAAAGCTGCCTTCTTTAGATAGAAACAAACGTGGATAGAAAAAGAGTTTGCGCCGACAGAGAGTCTGCGGTTCTATCGGCTTTTGCAGCTTTGCCTTCATGCTCTGCCCCATGAGTGGCTGCCGTGTCTACGATCTCGGCTAAACTATATGCGGGATGGCTCTGATTCAGAAAAGTGAAAACCGGTGACGCTGGATTCTTCGCTTCGCTACAGTCTCAGACAAAGCCCGTCAGTGTCTTGCGCTCAATGCTCAACAAAAATGCCGAATGCATCGACCTACACGCGGCTGTTCTGTCTGTGCGTCTGATGCCATGGTCGAAGGGCACGGCTTACGTAGAGACCATCACCTTGTTCTTGCCGTCTGATTTGGCATTGTACATCGCCCTGTCTGCTTTTTGAAGGAGCTCATTCTCATTCTCAATGTCATCATCGGGATAAGTGGCAACACCGACGCTGACGGTAATTTCCCCCCCCGCCCAGGGATAATGTGCGTTCGCCACGGCACTTCTGATTGATTCAGCCTTCTGCAATGCTTCAACACAGTCCATATTGGCAAAAAGGGCGACAAACTCTTCGCCCCCAAAACGTGCTACCACATCTTCTTTTCGGGCGATGCTCTTCAGGATGTTTGCCACCGTCTTCAATACTTCGTCACCCTTTTCATGCCCGTAGGTATCGTTGACGCGCTTGAAGTCATCGATGTCTGCCAGTATCACCGAGAGCGGCGCATTCTTTCGAGTGCACCGGGCCCATTCTTCTTCAAGCCTCATCGAGAGGTACCGTCTGTTGAAAAGACCGGTCAGGCAGTCACTGATGGATAGCTCGTGTATTCTCCGGTGAACGATTGAGTTGTCCAAGGCAATGGATATCTGGTTGCCCAAGTAGTTGAAGAGTTCTCTTTCATCGCTGCTGTAGCTTTTCATACGGCCGATGACCAGCACGCCCAGCCGGCTCTCCTTGTAAGTGAGAGGGATGTAAGCAATATCTTCGGGCTGAAAACTGACGAAGCCCAGGTCGATCATTTTGTCCTTCTCTCTATGGGGCGGGCTTATAATGATACACTTCCTTTCGGCAAGCGCACGGCCGGGAAGCCCTGCAGTCGCCTTTATGGCCGGCACGTTTGGCCGGCATCCCTGCAGTGCTACGGGTTCAAGTTTTTGCCCCTTTCTTGTGCAAAGATACAGAATTCCCATCTGGGATTCCGTGACCTCGAGGGCAACACTGAGAATCCTGCTGTTGAGTTCTTTGAAGTCAATGGTGGACATAAGCAGCTTGGCCACCTGGTTGTGCGTCTTGAGCCGGTCTTCCCGTTTTTTGACGCTTGCTGCCATGGCGTTAAAACAATCCGCAAGCTTTTCGAACTCATCTCCTGTCTTGATCCTGACGGTGGTGTCACGGGCCCCCTGTTCGAAGCTCTGCATCCCATTCAGCAGGGTATTCAGCGGGCGTGTAATATCAAAATAGATTAACGCCGTGATACCCAGAGCTATCAGAAGAGCTCCCGATGCAACAATGACAAGAACTTTGCCGATGGCCGTTATTACAATGCGCATGATATTCTTTGCAGGCCTGCTGACACCCATGGCTCCGATAATCCTGCTCCGGCTGTCCCGGATGGGTTCAAAGGCCGTAATATAGTGCTGCCCGTCAATTTCAAGATCTCCGTAAAAGGGCTTCCCCAGAGATATTTCGTTTTTCACTCGGGAAGGAACGGACTGCCCGACAATCCAGGTGTTGCGTGGGAGCGATGCCGTGGAGTGAAGGTAAAACGATTCGACGGTTTCACCGGCAAAAAGGGCCATCTCGGTGCCGAACTGATTGTGGATGCTGTTGCCGAGCCAAGACTCGCCGGAAAGAAGAATACCGGCGATAATGGCTCCCTTGATTTCCTCCCCCATGCGGACCGGTGAGATGACAAATTGGGCAATGCCGGTCTCTTTCGATCTGCTGGCAAGGCCTTCTTCTTCCAGGGAAAGGAACTCTTGCGACACGAGCTCTGTGGTGATGGCCGATTCTCCGGTCATCAGGGCCCGTGAGAGGGCATCTCCGAGAATGACGATGTCGTCTGCTCGTGCATTCCGTCGGGTGAGGACTTTCTGTTTTTCATTGACGGCAATCAGAATCTCTGCGTGGGTGTTCTTCTTTCCCAAGTCCAGCAGGAGCTCTCGGATCCTGCCGCTGTCCTTTCTAAAGAAAGAGTCTTTCACTTCTTTCTGCGACGTGATATGTTGAAGGACAGTTTGCAGGTTCTTTGCCCTTTCACCATAAATAATCTGGGCTCCTTGGAGGTTTGTCTTGACCGTGTCAAGCCCTTCCTCAAATAATCTGTTGTTGAATGAGAAATAGAGCCCTCCTATCAATGCAATCACTGGAACCCAAAAGACAAGGGTAAAGGCCATCAGGGTCTTTATTCCTACACTCAGTTTCGGTCTTAACAGGGTCAACTTAGCCTCCATTTTACAGTTTGGTCTCCCCGTGCTGCATGCTTGACGCGCTGGGTTTTCTTTTAATTATACACTACTTATCGGCACGAGAGACAAAAAGGTGAAGTGCTTAATGGCGAAAAAAATCGACCGGGCTTCGTTGCACTGTGGGGGGCGGCGGCTTCGCTGCGAGGTTTCCCGCAGGATGCGGTCCAAAGGGCTGGGATTGTATCTTGTTATAATTTCTGCAGCGTTACGTTCTTCTGGTGGGGCGGTTCGTTACCGTTTTCCTCCATTCAGGACAAGTTATGCCATCCGATCAAGAGCACTGGAGCAACCTTTCGACGGCTACGCTGCCTCGGATGCTTCTTGCGACACCGGGGGGGCTGATATGTTTCCGGCTTACATTTTGGCCACACGATTCACTTCTTCGCTTAGCTTTTCTACATTATAAGGCTTGACGACAACGCCCCTGAAGCCATATCTGCCATAGTCCGACATCACGGGGTCCGTCGAGTAACCGCTCGATACAATCGCCTTCGCGTCAGGGTCTATCTCAAGTATTCTTTTCATCGCCTCCTCACCGCCCATCCCTCCCGGGACAGTCAAATCCATGATCAAGACATCAAACGGATCGGACGATTCTCGCGCCATTCGAAAGAGCTCGACTGCTTCACCACCATTCTCTGCAAACTGGACATCATAGCCAACATTCTTCAAGGCTTTACCTGCAATATCCCTCACCCCTGCATCGTCGTCCATGACGAGGATCTTGCCGCTGCCGCGAATCGCTCTTTTTTCCGGTGTCCGCCGGGGGGGAAGTTCTCTGTCAGAAGCAGGGAGAAAGATGTTGAATGTGGTGCCGATGCCCGTCTGGGACTGCACGGTGAAAAGACCGCCATGTCTTTGAACGATGGAATAGGCCGTTGCAAGGCCGAGCCCGCTCCCCTTGTGCTTCGTTGTGTAATAGGGATCGAAGATCTTCGATAGATGATCCTCCGGTATTCCGACGCCCTCATCGGTGACGGACAATTTCACATACCGACCTGCATGCAGCTGTCGGTCTTCTCCTGCACGCACGGTGACGTTCATACAGCGCATTTTAACGGTCCCACCTCTCGGCATGGCCTGGTCGGCATTGATGACGATATTGTTTATGGCCTGGCTTATCTGCCCCTCATCTACTTCGACCGGCCAGAGGTCATGGGCAATGTCCATCTCCGGTATGACATTGGAACCTCTCAGGGCGAAACCGGACATCTCTCTGATGATATCCCCAATGGAAAGGGTCCGCTTGATCGGCGCGCCCCCTTTGGAGAAAGTGAGCAATTGCTGCGTCAAATCCCGGGCCCGTGCGGCAGCCTTTTCGGCATCCTCCAGGAGGTCGTATGTTTTGCCCCCGGCAGGACCTCCATGCATCCTTGCCAGACTGATGTTGCCCATGATGGCTGTCAGGATGTTATTGAAATCATGGGCCAGGCCGCCGGCAAGAACGCCGAGAGATTCGAGCCGCTGTGCCTTGATGAGCTCCCGTTCCATGTTCTTGCGCTCCGTCTCGTCAGTTATGGAGATGATGGCTCGCGCATATGTCTTCTCATGCCCGCGCAGGACAGACCATCTGACGGTGGTCTCCAGCGGTTGCCCCGTTAAGGTTTGCGTCACGGCTTCGTGCTCAATACTCGCTCTGCCCTCGGCGATGGCGACCAGCCCTTTCCGGAACGCACGCCGGGAAGCGTCATTCATGGTCTGCCCGATACCGGCCAACAGTGCTTCTTTGCTGGTTGCACCATAGAGTTTTAGGGTGGCCGCATTGACATCTATGACCTTTACCATGGAGACACATTTGGCGGCGTCCTCCGGGTGTGTCTCGAAATGCGCTTCAAAATCAGTGACGCCCTTTTGTTTCAGCCCGTCAATGTATGTCTTGATTTCTGATAAATCTTCAACCCACAGGGAAATGGGAGAGTCCTGAAACAGACTTCTGTAGCGCTCCTCACTCTCGCGACAGCTCTCCTCCGACCGTGAGATGGACAGGAAAAGCGGACCGATGGAAGCGATCCCGGTCAGCATCAGGACTGAAATGAAGAGGGCGACCAATTCTGCGGATAAGTCCGGGGGGTAAGATAGGTCGCCGGACATTAAGCGATAAAACGTAATGCTCCGGCGTACGGCCATGAGAAAGACAGCCGTGGCAATCAGTCCCCACGCGAGTTTCCGGCCCGTGATCCTGATGAGTCTCAATGCCAGGAAGGCTGCGATGAACTGCAGGAGCAGCGAGGCACCTAGAACGACGGCCACATTCATGCAATGCTTCCCCCTGTGAAGCCGAAATCGGCAGATTCCCGTTGGCTCTTGGCTCCAAACCAATGGCTCTTTATCATAGTGAAGAGCGTTCTCTGAATCAAGGCGGAAGGGCCATCCTCTACTGTTTCATGAACGGCCTCCTGTCCAGGGGCGGGCCCGCCTCCTAGCCCGAATGTGTGGGCGCGTCGAAGCGCAGCCCCTCTAGAGGGAGATGGCATGGGGCATCCGGCCCGGCAATTTGATTGTGAAGAATAGCACGCATAGATTTGCCTTTGCCGGCGGAAGACTTTTCCCCATCACCATCTTGTGCATAGCAATCTGGACATTTTTGGGCCCTGAATCTCTTCGTGTTCTTTATGCAGTCGTTCACACGCCTGGTTTGCGCGCGCTGTGGGGGCTCATCGTGACGGGCATATCGGTCACTGCCATCTACATTTTATGGAAAATGGTCAAATGGGAACCTATGGATACCTCGGCAGCTATCTGCTCGACACGGCGGCTCTTTTTCTGTTCCCCCACACGGCGCTGCCGCGCGCGCAACCCTGGCGGGTCTTTCTGGTGCCTGCCATTTGCTGTGTTGTCGTCTTCAACAACTGGGCACGCATGCTTGCAAGCTATCGGGCCCCATGAACCCAAATGAAGGCGACAAGCTACACGAATCGTGTCAGCCTAGTGGAACGGGTGCGGATTCCCTCTGGGATCTTAGCGGGCTTCAAGTCTGGCCAAGCCATCCTTTACCTTGTCGCTGGATTCCCTTTTTCATGGCACCGAGAAATGATGGCCTGAGCGCCTTCGTCATTCTTTACAAAAAAGCCCACTAAATTCGATCTATCAGGGATCTGTTCCGTTAGGCTCGTCGCGCTCGACCGGTGCCTGAATTCCTTCGCCCCCCCGCTGATCACCCCATCCGCTTCTCCATCACCTGAGGCCCATAGGCCTTCTGCATCCCCTCGATATCCTTCCGGATCTCCTCGATCAGTGCCTTCGGGGCAAGGACCTCGGCCTGGCTGCCAAAGCTTAAGATCCACCGCTTGATCTCCAGGGTGCCGCCGACGGTGAGTTCCATAAGGAGCGAGCCGTTCTTGTATTTCCGGGTCTTCTGGCTGGGATGCCACTCCCGCTCTTCGACATAGCGTGCGATCTCCGGGTTGAAGCGGATCTTGACATGCACGGGATCTTCGATCATGACGCCGAAGGCGTTCTCAATGTATTCCTCGAAATCGAAACCCCGGGGGGTGAGAAAATAGTGGTCCGTGAAATCGACGAGGGTGATGCGATCGACGGCAAAGACCCGAATGTCCTTCCGCAGGTGACAAAAACCGACCAGATAGATAGTCCCTTCCCGGTACCAGAGTTTATAGGGATCGACGGAGCGGCGCTGGGCGCGCGTGTCCTTGAGACCCCGGTAGCCAAGCTCCACGCGACGCTGCTCAGCCGCGGCGGTGAAGAGCCGGCTCAGAAATTCCCTCTGCCGCGAATAATCCTTGGCCCCGCTGAGATTGACGGTGAAAATCTTGCGCAGATTCTCCAAGGACTCCACCTTGCTGGTATTGTAGGTGGCCTTGATCTTGTGGCTGATCGACTCGAGGGTGGGTCGCAGAAAGGGCTCGCCCACCGATTTGAGAAAGCGCGTCCCCTCCTGAATGGCATACAATTCGGTGGGGCAGAAGATGATGGGCGGGACGTTCTTAAAGCCGTCCACCATGGACCAGACCTTGTGCCGGCCGTCCATATGATCGACGAGGGGAAAGACCCGTGAAAGCTTGTTCAGGTCCCGCCGGATGGTCCGCTCGCTGACATGATACTCCGCCGCCAGTTCATCGGCCGTCGTTCTCTGGCGGCGACACAGGGTATTGATGATGCTCCACTGTCGTTCCAGCTGGTCGAGTGCCATAGGTGCTCCGCACATGAGGGAATGGCAAGTGGAAAATAGAAAGTGGTGAAACAGGTTCTAGGCTGAAGGTTTCGTGCTTATCACAGCAATGCTTTGCTCGGCGACCTCGGCAGTAAATGCTTTGATCGTCTTACACGCAGATGAAATATTTGCGGGATATTCACGGACCATCCTTGATGAACACTCTCGCAAATACTCGAGATGCAACACCCGGGAACTTCGACATTAGATGGACTCAAGATAGCGTTGCAAATGCCCATCTGCGGCGTTAATCGATCCTTTCGTCACTGCAGCGTACACATCTCGTACGCCTCATTTCTCAAGAATCTCGTGTCTTGCATCTGGGGCATTTGCAACGCCATCCTCACTCCACCGTGACACTTTTCGCCAGATTCCTCGGCTGATCCACGTCCGTCCCCCTCAGTATGGCGATATGATAGGCCAGCAGTTGCAGCGGAATGGTCATCAGGATGGGGGTGAGGTAGTGATTGGAGTTGGGAATCTGGATCGTGTGGTCGGCCTTGGCTTCAATCTCGGGTTCCTTGCCGGTCACGAGAGCAATGACGATTCCGTTTCGGGCCTTGACTTCTTCGACATTGCCGCGGGCCTTTTCAAAAACCTTGTCCCGAGGGAGCAGCGCAACAACGGGCATCCTCTCATCGATGAGGGCAATGGGGCCATGTTTCATCTCGCCCGAGGGGTACCCCTCGGCGTGAATGTACGAAATCTCCTTGAGCTTCAGTGCGCCTTCGAGGGCGATGGGGTAGTGAATGCCGCGGCCAAGATAAAGAAAATCGGAGCGGTCGGCGTAGAGTGGCGCGATCTTCTGGATCATTTCTTCCGCTTCGAGGATTGCCTCCACCTGCTGGGGCAACCGCGCCAGGTCCTCCATCAGGGCGACGGCGTCTTCGGTCGAGAGCCGTCCGAGACTCCGGGAGAGATGGATCGCAAACAAATAGAGTGCCACCAGTTGTGTTGTGAACGCCTTGGTCGAGGCGACGCCGATTTCGGGGCCTGCGTGGGTATAAATGACCCCGTCGGCATCGCGGGTGATAGAGCTTCCCAGCACATTGCAGATACCCAGGGTTCGGGCGCCTTTGCTCTTGGCTTCGCGCAGTGCCGCCAGAGTGTCCGCCGTTTCCCCTGACTGGGAGATGCAGACGAGCAGGGTTCGCCCATCGACAAGGGGATCGCGATACCGGAACTCCGAAGCGATGTCGACCTCCACGGGGATGCGCGCCATCTCCTCTACGATGAATTTTCCGACCAGTGCCGCGTGGTAGGAGGTGCCGCAGGCGATCATGACGATCTTGTCGATCCCTTTCGCTTCCTCGGGACTCAACGCAAACTGCTCAAAGAAGGCATCTCCCGATTCCCGGGAGATCCGTCCCCGGAAGGTGTCGAGAATGGCCCGGGGCTGCTCGAAGATCTCCTTCAGCATGAAGTGCTTGTAGCCGCCCTTTTCGGCCATGACCGGGCTCCACGTGATATGCTGAACCTCCTTGTCCACGGGCTCGCCCGCGAGGGTCGTCACGGTGACGCCATCGCGGCTCAAGACCGCCATCTCTCCGTCGTCCAGAAAAATGACCTTGCGGGTGTGGTTGAGAATGGCGGGGATGTCGGACGCGAGGAAGTTTTCACCGTTGCCGAGCCCGAGAACCAGAGGACTTGCCATCTTGGCGGCCACGATACGGTCGGGCTCCTTCAAATTCATCACCCCGAGCGCGAAGGCCCCCTCCACCTCCTGCAACGCGGCCCGGACCGCCTCCGGCAGATCCGCCGGTGTTTTCCGGAGGTACTTCACGATGAGGTGCGCGATTACTTCAGTGTCGGTCTCGGACGTGAAGACGAACCCCTCCTCCATGAGCGCCTTCTTGAGCTGCAGATAGTTTTCGATGATCCCGTTGTGCACCAGGACTGTGTCACCCGAGCGGTGAGGATGGGCATTTTCCTCGGAGGGGCGTCCGTGGGTGGCCCATCGGGTATGGCCGAGCCCCAGGCCTGTTCGCGCGGTCTCACCCCGCAGCAAATCCTCCAGATTGCGGATCTTTCCTTCACACCGCTTGATGGTGATTTCACCGTTTTTCACATAGGCAATTCCGGCGCTGTCATAGCCCCGGTACTCGAGCCGTTTGAGACCATCCATGATAACCGGGACAACGTCCTGTTGTCCGATGTAGCCTACGATGCCGCACATCCTCTTCCTCCTCCGGCTTCGCAAACGGGCTGTCTGCTGCGTTATGCTTCGTCCTCAGTCACTGCGGCGTACGAAACAGTACGCCTCATTCCCTCGGACTCGCAAGCCTTGCATCCAATCCCGTTTGCTGTGCCGGCATGCTGTATATTTCCGTTCGACCTACCGCTTCGCAAACGGGCTGTCTGCTGCGTTACGCTTGTCCCCGCCTTTGCTTCGCTCCAGCGGGCCGCATGCCCCGCTTCTCACATCTATGCTGCCTTATTTCGTCTTCCTGCGCAGGCGTTCAAAGAGCTTTGCCGCACCCCCTTCGACGGTCTTCTGTTGCGCGCGGCTCAGTGCCAGCGAGTCCGCGGGCACATCCCGTGTGATGGTGGAGCCGGCGCCGATAAGCGAGCGGTCGCCGATCCGGACGGGTGCGACGAACTGGGTGTCGCTGCCGACAAAGACCCTGTTTCCGATCAGGGTCTTATGCTTGCGCACCCCGTCGTAATTGCAGGTGATGGTGCCGGCGCCGATGTTGACGCCTTCTCCCATCTCGGTGTCGCCGATGTAGGCGAGATGGTTGACCTTGCTGCGGGCACCCACCAGCGATTGCTTGATTTCTACGAAGTTGCCGATGCGGGCCGCGCTTCGGATGTCCGCCCCCGGCCGAAGGTGGCAGAATGGCCCGAGGATCACGTCGTCTTCGACCGTCGCTTCCGTGAGCACACAGAAGCCTCGAAACTCAACATTGTTTCCGATTTCGCTGTTGACGATCCGTGTGTTCGGTCCGATGATGCATCCCGATCCAATCTGCGTAATGCCTTCCAGGTAACAATCGGGGTAGACCGTGGTGTCGGCGCCGATGTCCACGTCCATGCCGATATAGGTACGCGGCGGGTCGATCAGGGTGACACCGGCCTGCATGTGTCGCTGATTCACCTGTTCTCTGAGGGTCGCCTCGGCTTTGGCCAGCTGGTCCCGCGCGTTGATTCCCATCACCTCCAGGGCGTCGCGGCAGATGAGCCCGGCGACCCGTTTCTGCTCTGCCTGTGCCAGTTCGACCAGATCAGTCAGGTAGTACTCCCGCTGGGCGTTCCGGGAGGAGAGGGAGTGAATCGATTCGCGAAGGTAACGGGCCTCGACACAATAGATGCCCGTATTGACCTCGCCGATCTCCCTTTCTTCCTCGTTCGCGTCTTTCTCTTCGACGATCTTGAGAATGTTTCCCGACGGGGACCGGACGATCCGGCCATAGCCCTCGGGGAAGGCCAGCTGTGTGGTCAGCACCGTCAGGGCAGCTCCACTCTCGCGGTGATGGGCCAGCAGGCGGCGCAGCGTCTCCGGGCGCAGCAGAGGAACATCGCCGCAGAGAATCAGCACGGGCCCGTCATGCGCTTTGAGGTGCGGCATGGCCTGCTGCACTGCGTGGCCCGTGCCGAGCTGTTCGTCCTGCATGGCGTAATCGACCGCGACCCCTTCCAGCGCGCTGCGGACGGCCTCCGCCTGGTGTCCAACGACCAGAATGCTCTGGACTGCCTCCAGGGTCTGCGCCAGACCAACGGTGTACGCGATAAGCGGCCGTCCGAGGAGGGGATGCAATACCTTGGCACACTGGGACTTCATTCGCGTACCGAGTCCGGCTGCCAGAATGATGACGGAACAATGCTGGTGGTTGTCTTTCACACGACGCCTCGCTGATTCTCTTCTTTCACTTTCGTCCGCAGAGGCACCGTTGGCTCGGGGGAGACCATGCCCGCCGAGATGATGATTTTGGCGCCTTCTTCGATCGACAGATCCAGAAAGGTGACATCCTCTTTCGGGAAGATGAGGTAAAAGCCGGAGGTTGGATTCGGCGTGGTCGGAAGGAAGACATTGACCATGTCGAGATCGGTGACCTCTTTGACCACGCCGCGCACCTCGCTCGTCACGAAACCAATGGAATAGATGCCGCGGCGCGGGTATTCGACCAAGACCACCCCTTTGAAATTCTGCTGGCCCTGCATGAAAATGGTGTTGACCAGGTGCTTCACAAAGCGGTAGACGGGGCGTACCAGGGGGATCTTGTCGAGAAGCCTCTCTCCCAGGTTGCCCAGTTTCCGCCCGATCAGGTTCCTGGCGAAGATCCCGATCAACAGGATCAGACAGACGAGCAGAATGATCCCCATGCCCGGGATATAGATTTCAAAATAGCGCTGAATCGGGTTGCCGATCAGGCGCTCCATGGACTGGAGGAGCACCTTTAGGATCCAGTAAGTCAGCCCCAGCGGCAGGGTGACCAGAAGCCCGGTGATGAAATAGGTTCTGAAGAAATGGCTGATGCGTTTGAACATGCAGGGGTCCCAAACACCTGATTCTTATAAGAGAACCAATTATAGGCTTCACCGGGGGGGCATTGCAAGTCTTTTCGCCCCCCTTCGCCCGTCCGCCGGCGTCTGCAAGGGAGCATTTTTCTTGAAATAATGGACACTTTCCCTTATACTCGCTCTTATTTAGAGGTGGTTTGCCGGATACCTATGAGAGGATCGGGAAAACTGATTACCTTTGAGGGGATCGAAGGATGTGGCAAGACGACGCAGGTCGAACTTGCCTGCCGTATGATGGCAGCCAGGGGTGTGGCGCATCTTCGAACCCGTGAGCCCGGCGGCACCCGGATCGGGGTAGAAATCCGGAAGATTCTGCTCGACCCGAAGAACGGTCACCTTTCGGCTGCTGCGGAGTTGCTCCTTTACGCCGCGGACCGCGCACAACACGTGCAGGAGACAATTGTTCCGGCCCTGGAGGACGGTACGGTGGTGCTTTGCGACCGTTTTACCGATGCCACCCTGGCCTATCAGGGGTATGGACGCGGCCTTGATCGCTTGATGATTCAATCGCTGAATCAGATGGCCACCGGCGGAATCCGTCCGGCGCTGACGCTTTTCATCGACGTGCCAGTGACGGTGGGACTGGCACGGGCGGTTCAGCGAAACCATCAGGAGGGTGTGGCGGAAACGGCAGGGCGGTTTGAAAAGGAAGCCGTGTCGTTCCACACCCGTGTAAGGGAAGGCTATCTCGCGCTCACCGTATCGGAACCGGACCGGGTCAAACGGGTCGACGGGAACCGGAGTCCGGAAGAGACTCACCAGCAGGTCCTCTCATTCATCGAATCGCTTCTGGCAAACTGACCATCCAGAGGAGAACCCAGGTGCCTTTCGCAGAGATCGTCGGACAGGCGCGAGCGGTTGAAATCCTCCAGCGGGAACGAAGAACAGGCCGCGTGCCGCATGCCTATCTCTTCCATGGTCCCGAAAGCATCGGCAAGAAGCGAACGGCGCTTGCGTTGGCCATGGCCCTGCAGTGCCGGGCCGCGGACGAGGACGCTTGTGGCGCCTGTTCCGACTGCCGAAACATCGCTGCAGGGTATCACCCCGATGTGCGGGTGACGACGCCGGAGGCGAAGACCCGGGGCGCTGCGGAGAAAATTTATATCGAGCAGATCCGCTCGCTCCAGCAGGAAATTGCGCTCCGTCCGATGGCTGGGCGACAGAAGATCTTTGTGGTTGACGACGCCCATCGTCTCGTGGAGCAGGCGGCCAATGCCTTTCTCAAGACCCTGGAGGAGCCGCCCGATGCATCGGTGCTGATTCTGGTGACGGCCTTCCCGGATCGGCTGTTGGCGACCATCCGATCCCGCTGCAGGCCGGTTCGGTTTCAGCCGCTGTCACCGGAGTCGGTGGCCGCCATCGTCTCCCGGGAAAAGGGCACGGGGGCCGAGGAAGCGACCCGTCTGGCACGTTTCGCCTACGGGAGTGTGGCCCGGGTCCTGGCCGCGGACTACGAAGCCATGACGAAGCGGCGAGCGCAGTTTCTGGAAGAACGGCGGCGGCTCACCGAGGGGGGGCCGGCGGCGCTCTTCAGTGTTTCCGAGTCCTTTACGCGAAACAGCGTCGAGGCGACCGAATTCCTGGAGTTCCTGATAAGCTGGGAGCGGGATCTGATGGCGCTGACACTTCAGGGGCCTGCGGCGGCGCTGGTGCATGGGGACTGTGCCGAGGCGTTGACCCGGGAGGCCGAAAGCCGGCGGGTGGCGGATTTGCTCGGGAGGCTGGAGCTGTTGGTGCAATCGCTACGATGGCTCCAGAGCAACGTCAATGCCCGCTTGGTGATCGAGGCCGCCCTCATGCCCCTTGGGGGAGAGACAAATTGAATGATTCAAACACCGGTAGTATGACCCGTATCGTGGGCATCTCCTTTCGAAACAGCAAGAAGCTCTACAACTTCGACCCTGGTGAGCTCGACTTGCACGACGGAGACCAGGTGATCGTTGAAACGGAGAACGGGCTGGCCTGTGGGACGGTTTCCGGCGGACTGCAGCAGGTCAGTTCGGACTACCTCAAGAAGCCCCTCAAGCGGGTCGTGCGCAAGGTAACCGAAGAGGACGCGATCCTGCTGCGGGGGCATCGCGAGCTAGAAGCGAAGGCAGCTCGCTATTGCATCGAGCGGGTGGAAGCGCGCAAGCTTCAGATGAAACTGGTCGATGTGGAGTATCTCTTCGGCGGTTCGAAGGTAATCTTCTACTTCACCGCGGACGGTCGGATCGATTTTCGGGAACTGGTCAAAGACCTGGCCACCCGCCTGCGAACCCGCATCGAAATGCGCCAGATCGGCGTGCGGGATGAGGCCAAGATGCTCGGCGGTTATGGCACCTGCGGGCGGGAATTCTGCTGCTGCAGCTATATCCAGGAGTTTGTACCTGTCTCCATCAAAATGGCCAAGCAGCAGGATTTGACCCTGAATCCCTCCAAGATCTCCGGTGTCTGCGGGCGACTGATGTGTTGTCTGAGCTATGAAAACAGCACCTATGAGTGTTTCAAGAAGGGGTTGCCCAAGCCGGGCAAGTCGATCATGACGCCCGAGGGGCCCGTCAAAGTCTTTTCTCATAACGTCATGCGGGGCACCGTGACGGTTCATCTGCCCCGCGGCAAGAATGTTGAGCTCTCGGAGTCAGAGATGTCTCGGTTGCGCAAAGGGCTTCCCCTGGAATCGATGCCCGGCCGGGAGGAGCGTCCGCCCGAGACGGCTCCGGTAGCGCGGACGGAAGACGCCCGTTCGGACGGCCCACCGGGGGCCGGGCCCGGCCCCAAACCCCGTCGCAAACCGGGAGGCCCCCCGAAGCCGGCGCGCCCGCCCGAGGCGGCTGCGGCGGAGGAGCCGGACCGGGGGGGCAAACAAAAACGGGGCGTAGAAAAGGAAGGGCTTGTCAGTCGAATCAAGAAGATCGCGGGGGGGGAGCAGGAACCGGAGGCACCGGAGGCGGCGAAGAGGCGGCGAAGGCGAAGACGCCGCCGTCGCGGTGCCAGGGGCAAGCCCTCCGAGACGAAGGGCAAACAGAGCGATTAGCCCGTATTTTGTATGAGGGATCGTCATGAGAGGCCCCAGAGGTCCTGGATGCGCCAGAGCCGATGCGCAGAAGATTTACTGGCTGAAGGCATATTGATATAAAATAGTTCGAAGTCAGAAAATCTTCTGTAAAGCCGCATGTGGCAGACTACCCAGCCTCGTAATAGATTGACTCGTGCTATATGCGGGCTAGAAATCAGACCTGCGAGGAGAAGGTGCGGCCCATGTCCGATCCGTTCTACATCACCACACCCATCTATTATGTCAACGATGTGCCCCACATCGGCCACGCCTACACGACGGTGGCGGCCGATGCTGCCGCGCGCTACCGTCGAATGATGGGCTCGGCGGTTTTTTTCCTGACCGGCACGGACGAACACGGTCAGAAAGTGGAGAAGAGCGCTGCGCAGCAGGGCGTCTCACCCAAGGCCTTGGCTGATCGTGTGGTGACCCGTTTCCAAAAGCTCTGGAAAGTGCTGAACATCTCCCACGATGATTTCATTCGGACCACCGAGGCACGACACCAGGAAGCCGTGCAGACCCTGTGGCGAACCGTGGCGGCCAAGGGAGACATCTATCTGGGTGAATACGAGGACTGGTACTGCACGCCGTGCGAGACCTTTCTGACGGCCCTTCAGCTGCAGGAGGGGAAGTGCCCCGATTGTGGACGGGAACCGGAGCAGCTCAAGGAGGAGAGCTACTTTTTCAGAATGTCTCGCTATGAGGAGCGGCTGCTGGCCCATCTCGAAGCGCATCCCGAATTCATTCAGCCTGAGAGCCGCCGGAATGAGATCATTCAGTTCGTCCGGGGGGGTCTCAAGGATCTGAGCATCAGCCGCACGACTTTTTCCTGGGGGATTCCTGTGCCGGGAAATGACCGCCATGTGATCTATGTCTGGTTCGATGCGTTGACGAACTATCTCTCCGCCTTGGGCTATCCCGACCGTACGGAGCACTTCGGGACGTTCTGGCCTGCCGATGTACATGTCATCGGCAAGGACATTCTGCGCTTTCACACCGTCTACTGGCCCACATTCCTGATGGCAGCAGACCTGCCGCTGCCCCGGCAGGTCTTCAGCCACGGCTGGTGGACGGTGGACGGCGAGAAGATGTCCAAGTCCAAGGGGAACGTCGTCGATCCGGGTGAGATGGTACAGCGCTATGGTGCGGACCCGTTCCGCTATTTCTTGCTGCGGGAAGTGCCCTTCGGTCTCGACGGGGATTTCTCGGAGAAGGCCATGGTGGGCCGCTTCAACGCGGATCTTGCTAACGATCTGGGCAACCTGTTCAGCCGGGTGACCACCATGCTGGGCAAGTACTGCGACGGCACTGTTCCGCGAACCGACACGTCGGGGCAGCTCTCAGCGCAGGTGGAGCGGGCGGTGCAACGGGTGGACGAGGAGATGGCGCGGCTCGCGTTTCACAAAGCGCTGCAGGAGATCTGGGCGCTGATCAACGGGATCAATCGCCACGTGGATCAGACGGCGCCGTGGGCGCTGGCCCGGCAGGCCTCGCGGCGGACGGAGTTGGACCGGGTCATGGCGGAGCTGATGGAAGCTCTGCGGGTGGTGACGCTGCTGATCTCGCCTTTTATGCCGCAAACGGCAGCGGAAGCGGCGTCGGTACTGGGCCTGGAGGCGGGGTGGTCCACCAGGGCGGGGCTGCAGTGGGGCACATCGCTCGCGAGTGCTAAGATTGCCAAGGCGAAACCGCTCTTCCCGCGTATCGAGGCAGACGAACGCCCCCGTCCGGCGCCGAAACAGCCTAACGCCGCCGGGGCGAAACAGGTGGCGCAGATCAACCTGCAGGAGTTCCAACGTTTGGATCTGCGCACCGGTGTCATCCGCGAGGCCGAAGCCGTGGCCAAATCGGAGCGCCTCCTGAAACTGCGGGTCGATCTCGGGGAGGCAGGGCGCCGCCAAGTGGTTGCTGGTATCGCGGCCGTCTATCGGCCGTCGGATCTGATTGGAAAGAGCGTGGTGGTGCTCTGCAATCTCAAGCCCGCGAAGCTCATGGGAATCGAATCGCAGGGGATGGTTCTCGCGGTGGAAGGGGATGACGGACTGTCTTTGTTGGGGCTGGACCGGCCCGTGCCGCCGGGGCGGAAGATTCATTAATCATGCTGATAGATTCCCATGCACACCTCACCATGTCCCGCTTCGATGCGGACCGGGAGGACGTTCTGTCCCGTGCTCGGGAAGCGGGGGTGGCCCACGTGTTAACCGTGGGGGCGGAGCCGGGGGACTGGCCCCGGGTCGTGGCACTGGCCAGGGCGCACGAGGCCTGGGGTCTCTATGGGGCCATCGGCCTGCACCCTCACGAGGCCTCGTCCCTGACGGAAGAAATCTGCCGTGAGCTGATGGCCTGGGCCGCCGATCCGCAGGTGGTGGCCCTGGGCGAAACGGGGTTCGATTTCCACTACAGCCATTCGCCGCCGGCCGCGCAGGAGGCCGCCTTTCGGCGGCAGATCGGCATTGCCCGGGAAATGGGCCTGCCCCTCGTGGTGCACTCCCGGGAAGCGGAAGCGGAGACGATGCGGATGCTCCGACAGGAGCGGGCTTCAGACGTGGGAGGGGTTCTGCACTGCTTCTCGGGGAGCCTGGAGATGGCCCGGGCCGCGCTCGATCTCGGCTTCTTCATTTCCTTTTCCGGATCGCTGACGTTCAAGAATGCCGACACCCTGCGGGAGGTGGCCGCCGCCCTTCCCATGGAGCGGCTTCTGATCGAAACGGATTGCCCCTATCTGGCGCCCCAAGCGGTGCGGGGCAAGCGCAATGAACCGGCCTACGTCGGGTATGTGGCGGAAGCACTGGGTGCCCTGCAGGGTCTGACGCCAAAGGACATCGGACGGATAACGAGTCACAATGCCATGCAGCTCTTTTCCATCGGCTCCATGGAGAGCGATGGGAAGATTGCCTACCGTATTCGGGACGCGCTTTACCTAAACGTCACCAACCGCTGCAGCAACGCCTGCGGTTTCTGTGTCCGCAACTACAGCGATTTCGTCAAGGGGCATCAGCTGCGTTTGGCGGAAGAGCCTTCGGCCGAGGCGGTCATCCAGGCCGTGGGCGATCCCACGGCATGCCGGGAGGTGGTTTTCTGCGGCTACGGGGAGCCCCTGCTGCGGTTCGATCTGGTGAAGAACGTGTCGGCCTGGGTCAAGCAGCGGGGCGGACGGGTGCGGGTGAACACCAACGGACAGGGCAACCTGATCCACGGCCGGGACATCCTTCCCGAGCTTGCAGGGCTGGTCGATGCCTACTCGGTCAGCCTGAATGCCGAGAACGAAGCCCAGTATCTGGAAATCTGCCGGCCCAACTCGGGGCCCGGGACGTATGAGGCTGTCAAGGCGTTTATCCGGGAGGCCCGGCGCTACGCGGATGTCAGCGTAACCGTTGTCAACCTGCCGGGTGTGGACGTGGAACGTTGCCGCCGGATCGCCGAGGAGGAGTTGCAGGTAGGCTTTCGGCTGCGTTATTATGATGAAGTGGGTTGATGGGTCGAGAAAGGGCGGGGAAGTCAGGATAACCTAAGACTTTCAAGGAGTTTGTCATCAACCGTCTGCCCGGACCGAAAGAGCGAAGAGGCAGGAGGTCATGAAACGGAAGAAGGCCAACGAGAATTGGACCATTTATGATCTCGATGTCCAGGCCTTCGAGAGGATCCTGAAGAAGGCCTCCCTCGGGCTGGGCCAATCTCTCTTTCTCCTCGACACCGAGGGCTTCTTCCTGACGGCCCCGCCGCAGGAGCGTCCTCCCTTCTGCCGATATGTTCTGGATCATCCCGATGGATGCCGCCGCTGCCGTGAAAGCCTCATGAAGGGCCACAAGCGGGTCATGCAGGAGGGCAAGTCTTCCATCTTCTCCTGTCATGCGGGGATGGTCAAAGTGACGGCGCCGGTCTGGGTGGACAGCAAGATAGTGGCCGTGCTCAACGGCTGCACCAGCCTGCTCTTTGATGACGGCAGTCCCTTTCCCCGGGACAAGTTTGGCCGGGCCATCGGGGAGCTGGGCGTGCCGGAGGAGATCGTGAAGACCCTGGAAACGGCGCCCAAACAGAAAGTCACGCAGACCCTCGATCTGCTGGTGGCCATGGCCAATCTCATTGCCGAGACCTCGGCGGAGAATCTGCGAACCCTGCAGCAGGTGGACGAGGCGACAAAACATATCCGGCGCCAGAATGAAAAGCTCATTGCTCTTTACGAGCTGAACCAGATTCTTCAGAGCCCCCTGTCGCTAAACGAAAAGCTTCTGGTCATCCTCTCATCGCTGACGTCCACCGAAGGGTTCGGATTCAGCCGGGCCATGCTCCTGCTTCTCAACGACAATATGACACGGCTCGAAGGCCGGATGGGTGTCGGGCCCAACTCCCAGAAGGAGGCCAGGTCTGCCCGGGCCAAAGGGCGGCCGGTGCTGGCTGCCAAGCACCTCTATGAGCGGATCCGCCGGCATGAAGCGGTGTTGGAGCGCGATGTGACCTCCTTTGACGACCAGGTCCGTACGCTCTCCTTCTCGACGCGGGAGAAGGAACGCTACCCGGTGGCGACGCTCTTTGAAAAGGGGCCCGTCATTGTTCAAAGCGGCGCGGAAAATCGGGCCCGCATCGATCCCCAACTGGCCAAAGTGATCGGACACGTTGGACGGTTTGTGGCGATTCCACTGAACGAGAACGAGACCCCCATCGGCGTGATTATTGCGGACAACCGGTTTTCCCGGCAGAAAATGGAAAAGGATACGCTGCAAATCTTGAGCGTCTTTGCCAACCAGGCAGCCACGGCCATTTCCAACTCCAAGCTCTATTCGATCCTTCAGGAAAAGATATTTCAGCTGGCCGAATCGAACCGCAATCTGCACAAGACCCACGCGCGGATGCTGCAGATGGAGCGCTTTTCAATCATGGGGTCCGTGGCCGCAGGAGTGGCCCATGAGATTAAGAACCCCCTCAATGCCATTGTCATCTACCTCGAACTGCTCAAGAAAGAGATCCAGAAAGAGAAACCGGAAAAGCGGAAGATCGCCAAGAAGCTGAACGTGGTGGAGGAAGAGATCGAACGTCTTTCGGACATGGCCACGGAGTTTTTGTCATACAGCAATGTGGGTCCCCTGGAGACCAGCCCCATCGATATCCGGATCCTGCTGGATCAGGTCGTTCGTTTTCTCGGGTATCAGGCCAAAGAGCATCGGATCAAGATCCGCAAGCGCTACGCCGACCGGCTTCCGGAAATCTCTGTGAATCACAAGCAGATCAAGCAGGTCTTCATCAATATTATCCTGAACGCGCTGCAGGCGATGCCCAATGGTGGAACCCTCACCGTTTCGGTGGGTGAGGTTGCGGCGATGCCGGACTGCCTGCAAGTGACCTTCGACGACACGGGGGCGGGGATCCCGGAGGACGTCCTGGGGCACATATTTGAGCCGTTTTACACGACCCGACAGGGTGGAACGGGGTTGGGGCTCTCCTTTGTGGAAAAAGTGGTTCGGGATCACGGCGGCCTGGTGACGATCCGCAGCGAGACAGATCGGGGCACCTGCGTGGAGTTGCGGCTTCCCTATACCGCCAAAGGCTTGGAAACAGTCGATCTGGCGGACAAGACTGGCATGAATCGCTGAAGCCATCCTTTCAGACGGCATCCTGCACACGGATTCTCTGTTGTGATTCGATTTCCAGTCCTCTATAATAAATGAGTCAGTTGCCGCCGAAGGAGAGCAGGCACGCGCTGTTCCATCGGCACCACATGGGCGTTGCCTCCCGAGAATCAGCAGGCAGGTATGCGCTCACGAATCGATCCGAGACGGCTGAAGAGGGACGATGATGTTTGACGACGCAGGAATCAGTCTGAAAGAATACTATCGGCTCCTTCTGCGAAACAAAATGTTCTTTTTTGTACCGTTTATCGTCGTTTTCTGCCTCGTCGCTTTGAGCAGCCTCTTTTTCCCCAAGATCTACGAATCGACGACGGTCATTCAGGTGCAGGAGCAGCAGCCCAATCCCCTTGGCACCGAGCGGCTGGTCCGGGAGGACCTCCAGGAACGGCTCAAGACGTTGACGGAGGTGGTGTTGAGTCGGCCCCACCTCCTCGAGACCATCCGAAAACTCAATCTCGATGCGGGGATCGAATCGGATCTGGAGCGGGAGGGACTGATTGGTGCGATCCGCAAGAGCGTTTCTGTCCGCCGCAGGGGAAGTGATCTTTTCGAGATCGCCGCAGAAGACCGGGATCCCATGCTGGCCATGAAGCTGACCAGCACCATCGTGAATCTATTCATGGACGAAAACCTGTCGATGAAACGAACCCAGGCCTATGCCTCGGTGGAGTTCATCGAGGATCAGCTCAAGCTCTACAAGGAGAAACTGGAGGCTTCGGAAGCAGCCCTGAGCGAATTCAAGCAAGCCCATATCGGGGAGATGCCGGGGGAACAGAACAGCAACCTGATCCAGCTGGAGCGCCTGCGCGACTCCCTGGCGCAGGTCAATATGGAGTTGCAGGAAGCGGTCTCCAAGAAGCGTTACGTGGAAGCCCGCCTGGCAGCGGAAAAGCCGATGGTGGTCACCATGACGACAGGCGAGGCGGCCTCGGTGGAAGACAAGATCGCGATCCTGCAGTTCGAGCTGAGCCAGCTGCTGGCCAACTATACCGAAAAACATCCCGACATCATTCGGATCCGGGCCGAAATTGAGAAGCTGCAGAAGCAGGCCATGGGACCGGGCGATAGCGCGCCGCCCCTGGTGGGGAGCGGCAATCTGAGTACCCTCAATCCGATTCATCAGAATCTGAAAGAGGAACTGAACACTATCAACATCACCCTTGGGACCCTGCAGACCAAGCGGGCCGTCCTGACCCGGCGGATCGCGGAGTATGAAGAGAAAGTGGTGAGCATCCCCCGGCAGGAGAAGGAGCTCGCGGCTCTGGAGCGCGACTACAGTGTCAACGCGAAGATCTATGACATGCTCCTCATGAAGTATGAGGAAGCCCGCATTTCAAAACAGCTGGAGTTCACGCAGGGGGGAACCCGCTTTCAGGTGATTGAGCCGGCCATCGTTCCGCCCGCACCGATTAAGCCGAACCGCCTTATGTTTCTGGGGGCGGCCCTGGCGCTCGGCTGCGCGGCCGGGGCGGGGACCGTCTACGGCAAGGAGTACCTCGATACGTCCACGCGGGGGGTCGAGGAGGCCGAATCGGTCTACCAGGTTCCGGTGCTGGCGGCCATCCCGGAGATCGTGACGAAAGTGGAGCTGGCCCGCAAGCGAAAACTTCGGCGCCGGTGGGTCGCCTTTTCGGTTCTTTTTACGGCGGCGCTGATCAGCGCCCTTGTGGTTGCCGTCTATCGCGGCCTTTGAGCGCTCCGGCAGCGGGCGCGGGACCATAGTTTATCCCATGTACACACAATTCTTCGGATTCAAGGAAAAGCCCTTCAAGCTGGTGCCCGACCCCAGGTTTCTCTACCTCAGTGAGGCCCACCGGGCGGCGCTCAATCATCTGCAGTACGGGCTGGAGGACCGGAACGGTTTTGTGGTCATCACCGGGGAGGTCGGCTCGGGCAAGACCCTGCTCCTGCGGGTCCTCATGAACTCCCTTCCCCGGACCACCCGCATTGCGCGCGTGATCAATACGAATTTCAATGCCCACGAGCTGCTCGAGCATGTGCTCAATGAGTTTGGTCTCGAAACGGGGGAGGAGACCAAACCGAAGCTCCTCTCCATGCTGACCCAGTATCTGCTGCAAGCCTTTGCCGAGCGCAAGGAGGCGCTTCTCATCATCGATGAAGCCCAGAATCTCAGCCTGGACGCGCTGGAAGAGCTCCGTATGATCTCCAATCTCGAAACCAATACGGAGAAACTGATACAGATCGTCATGGTGGGGCAGCCGCAATTGCGTTACAAGCTCAACCTGCCTGACCTGGAACAGCTGAAACAGCGTATTACCGTGCAGTATCATCTTCCCGCGTTGAGTGAAACCGATACCTATGGCTATGTGGCACACCGCCTCCATATCTCACGGGGCGAGGGCGAGGAGCCCCTTACCCCCCAAGCGCTTCGGGGCATCTACGAATACTCCCACGGGATTCCGAGGTTGATCAACGTGATTGCCGATGCGGCGCTGCGTCTCGGCTACGCAGAAGAAAAATCGGTGGTCGATGAAGCGCTGGTGCAGGAAGTGAGCCAGGAACTGGAAGAACTGGGGGGCACCGACGGGCAGAGCCCCCTGCCGGGGCCGGCGAGCAGCGCGGGCGTGGACCAGAGCATCATCGAGTTGAATCGGAAGTTCCAGAGCCTTTACGATCAGATGCAGGAGATCTACATCCACAAGGGTGAAGAGAATCGGCTGGCCTACGAACGGTTTCTCAACAGGGGACAGGAGCAGGAAACCCAGGAGAGTCTCCAGAACCTTCAGGAACGGGAGCGGCTGATTCTGGAGAAGGAGCGGGAAATACACGAAAAGCTCTTCGAAGTGTCGCGCCGTCTCGATGAACTAAACAGCTTTCGGGAAAGCCTGGAAGAGAAGAAGGTGGAATTCCACGAGAAGGTGCGGGAGCTCGATCTGCGGCTGGAAGCGCTGAAGGAGCCCGACGGCCAACACCGGGAGGACGAATCCAAGGCCGGCACGCCCAGTTCCGATGAGCCTCTGATGCGGCGGATGAAGCAGCTCGAGGGGGTACAGCAGCGGCTCCAGGCGCGGGAAGAAGAGCTCAGTGCCCGCATGGGCGAGCTCAAGTTAGTTTTGCGTGATCTGGAAGAGAAAAAGGAGATGCTCCACTCCCTGGAGCAGGACAAGTCCGTCGCTGTACGGTTGCGGGAACTGGAGGAGCAGCAGCGATCGGTCCGCAAGAAGGAAGAGGACTTGGTAGGGAAACTGGCGTTGTTGGAGAAACAGATCCAGCAGAAGGCCGTTGCCCCGGCGCCGGCAGCGCCCAACGCGCCGGAAAGCTCGCCCGACAAGAAGTTTCTCGTCGATCTGATCGTTCGTGTCGACCGGTTGCTGTCCGAGATGGACGCCATGGAGTCTCAGAAACAACTGTTGCGAAGCTGGGATGGTACGGAAGACGGCTTCGAGACGAGGCGGCGGCAGATTGAGCAGAACTTTGCCATTCTCCAGGAGCGAGAAGAGGAGTTGCTCGAGCGGATTGACCAGATCAAGAACAGCCTGCAGGGCTTTGAGGACAAGACGGCCGCCCTCGATGTCATCGCAGAGGGGTTTGTCCAAAAGGAGCAGGTTCTCGATCGTAAACTGGACGAGCTGAGCCGCTTGATACTCGGGATGGAGCAGCGCCGAAACGCCTCCGAGCGTGAGCGAAGTGCGGCGACGGCACCGGTCCGGCAGGGGCCTGCGGCGCCTGCGGCCCCGGAGTCGTCGGACGAGTTGTCCGAGGGCGGCCGGCGTTTCAACATGCTTGTTCGAAAGATCCTCAGCGGATTATGAGCAGGTAGCGAACCGGCCGGTGGACGCTGCTGTGCTTGCGGGTCGGTCTTAAGGGTTTACCCATGAGAGATAAACGGTGTCGGTGTAATGGAGATTAGAGGTTGCATACAGGACGTTCCCGTCCGCGAGCTTCTGGA
Source organism: uncultured Nitrospirota bacterium (assembly GCA_947259355.1). Lineage (GTDB taxonomy): Bacteria > CG2-30-53-67 > CG2-30-53-67 > CG2-30-53-67 > CG2-30-53-67 > CALZGC01. The sequence goes on from CAMYMF010000002.1 coordinate 101,504, forward strand.
AGCCGCGGAAGCGGAAGAGCAAACAGGTGTGCTCTTCTTGAAAAGCGCGGTCGGCATCGGTGAGATTGCCTTTGACAACGGGAAGATCTACGCGGCCGAGTCGCCCTTCGTGCGGGAGAAACTTGGGCACCGGCTGGTGGAAGAGGGGACCATCCACGCGTCCGATCTTTACCGGTCTCTTCGCCAGCAGAACGGTCAAGAGGACCTTTTGCTGGGACAGATTCTGGCGCGGGAGAAGCTGCTGGCTCCGGAAGCGGTAGCGCGGATTGTCGTGCGCCAGATCGAGGAAGCCGTCCTACATCTTCTCCTCTGGACAAAGGGGCAATTCACTTTCGAGCCCACGGGACCCGAGCGCCCCCCCGAGGTGCGCGTTGCGCCGGCCGGCTTGATCAGCAAGAGAAGCGAGACGCCGTCGCCAAAATACCGCGGAGCGGACGGGGTCCTGCGGCTGATTGAAGATCATCCCGATCCCCTCATTCACCGCAGACTCCAGGGGGAGCTGCAGCGCAAGATCAGTCGGACAGAGGTGTTCGAGCCCCAGATTGTGGTGGTACTAGTCGAAGGCGATTCCAGAATGCGCATGATGGTGCACGACGAACTGGTCAAGCAGAATTTCAACGTCAAGGGGGTCAATCATCCGGACAAGGCCCTGTTCGTGATTCGACAGCTTCTGGAGAATGGATACAGTCCCATCGTGGTGACGGACGTCGATTATCCGCAGGAGAAGACGCAGCTCGCGGGGTTGACTTTCATGGAATCCCTCCATCAGGACTATCCCGACGTCCCCGTCTTGGTCTCTACGGCTTATCCCATCTCGAATCTGCGTCGGCGCATTCTTTATCTCGGCGGCATCTTCTGTCTGGTCAAGCCGGACCTGACGCTTGTGGCCCCAAAGAATTTCGAACAGACCTTTCAGGCCTTTGTGCATGAATTGACCTATTGCTTGGACAGGAGCATTCAGCACTATTATCATGATTACTATCAAGAACGCTCCGATCTCATCAAGGCCGATCTCATCGAAGACCTCTACAACACCCGCCGGGAACTGACCCGTTTCGGTGACCAGCTGGTGGAGGATGGCGCCTCCCTGGAGCATTTGTACCGCATCAGCGACATGCTGGTCCGTCACGGGAATATGGACGGTGCTATTGCGGCTGTCCTCGATTTCATGGTGCGTCGTTACGACCACGTGGCGCTTTTTCTCTGGGACAAGAAGTATCTCAATGGCTATCTGGGCCGCTCCCGTCTGCGGGCAGACTTCACGGACCGGATTCAGCGGGTGTCCATCGAATACGACCGGATCCCCTTTCTGAAACGGCTGCGCGAAGCGAAGAAACCGGTCACCGGCCTTCCTCAGGAGAAGGTGCTGCAGGAGGATTTCCTCGGGCGGTTTCTGGCCGCCGAGCCGGTGTGGCAGCTGTTTTATCCCGTGGAAGTACTCGGAAAGGTTGTCGCCCTCTGGTATGCTGACACCGTGAAGGCATCGGGTCGCCCCCAGAACCCCCGGGCCCTGCTCACATTTCTGAATCTCATCGTGCTGGCCCTGAAGATGGACGTGGAACAGAATGGGCGGTGACAGTCGAGTGGGCTGTTCCGGAATCCGACAGGGCCGCGGCAGACACGGAAGGAGAGTCGAACGTGCCGGATGACGATCCGAAACAAAAGATCGGTCAGCTCCTCAAAGAGCTGAACGTCGTGGACGATCAACAGCTGGACCTTGCCCTGGACGAGCAAAAACGGACTCGGGAGCGGTTGGGATCGGTCCTGATCAAGATGGGTTTTCTCACGTCGGAAGACCTGGACTACCTTCTGGCCCGTCAGTACAATGTGCCCTTCATCAGTCTGGAGCAGTATCGCCTCGACCCCAAGGTGGTCCGGCTCATTCCCGAGAAGTACTGTCGCCAACACAAAGTCATTGCCGTGCAGCGTCAAGACAACCTGCTCACGGTGGCCATGGCGAACCCCCACGACTTCGTGGTGGTCAATGAACTCTCCTTCATCGTGGGCATGAAGGTCGCCCCCGTCGTGAGTGCAGAGATTTCCATCCTCAAGGCCCTGGATGCCATGATGCAGGCCGAAGAGGAGGGGGAAGCGGAGGCGCCGGATTGGGAGGCGGAGCTGCTCAGCACGGAAGAGGTCGATATCGAGATTATTCAGAGCGATGAGGAGCCGTCGGATATCGAGGACATCATCGCCTCGTCGCAGGACGCACCGATCGTGCGTCTGGTGAACATGATCCTTTTGGCGGCCCTCGACAAACAGGCCACCCATGTGCACATTGAACCGCTCATGGAGAAGCTGCGGATTCGGCTGCGCATCGACGGGATCCTGGCCGAACTGGCCACCCCCCCGAAAAGATACCACGTAAACATCGTCAATCGCTTGAAAATCCTGAGCTCCCTGGATATTACGAAGCACAACATCCCGCAGGAGAACTATTTCCAGGTGCGCTCCCGGGGGCGGTTCGTGGACGTCAAGGTGGCCGCCTTCCCAACGCGATATGGGGAAAGCGTGGTACTCAGCCTACACACACAATTCCAGAAAACGCTGGCCCTCGACTCCCTCGGCATGCGCACCGAGGTGCTTCAGGAACTGAAGCGTCTCATCAGTCGAAAACGGGGGTTTCTCCTGGTCGTCGGTCCCAACAATAGCGGAAAGACGTCGACCATCTATGCCGCGCTGAGTTATCTGAATTCGCCGGAGAGAAGCCTCTACACTCTGGAAAACCCTATCAAGAATCTCATCGAAGGGATTTTCCAGGGACAGCCCGACGAGAAGGTGGGGCTGTCGTACCCGGAGGGCGTCCGGGCGGTGCTGGTGCAAGATCCCGATGTCCTCATGCTCGGCGACATGAACTTCGAGAAGGCCATCGGGCATGCCCTGCAGGCCTCGTTGTCGAACACCATGGTTTTGGGTCGCCTGAATTACAACGATTCCGCCGGGGCTATTCTCCACCTGCTCGACATGGGACTCCCGCCCTTTCTGATCTCCCAAGCCATCACGGCGGTTTTGAGCCAGCGCCTCGTCCGCCGAATCTGCCCGAGCTGTTCGGAGAGCTATATTCCCCCCAAGAAGATCATCGAGGAGGCGCGAAAGTTCGTGGACGCGGAAGAAATCACTTTCCATCGCGGCGGCGGTTGTCGGGACTGCGGACTCACCGGTTATCTTGGATATGTCGGCATTTTTGAGTTGGCGCTTCTCAATGAGGAGATCCGTCACCGGATCCTGGAGCGGGCCTCGCGCAAAGCCCTTTCGGAGGCCATCCGCCGCAAGGGAACCATCATGCTCTATCAGGACGCCCTCGACAAGGTCATCCGGGGGGTGACCACCTATGAAGAGATTCTCAGTATTGCCGATCTGGAGGCCGTACGAAATCCGCAGCAATCATAAGACGGCAGGAAGAAACTATGCGAAGCATTGAGAAGGGACTGGAAAAGGCCATTCGGGAACGGGAGAACCGGCGGCGCAGGGAGGTCCGTGAACATCGTGACCAATGGGGGCTGAAGCCTCCGGACATGTCAAGGTTGAGCGCCTATCTGGTCTCGCTGCTGGAGCCGCGATCCCTGGCCGCGGAGCAGTTCAAACGACTGCGCACCAAGATCCTGCAGCAGATGAAGACCCGCATGGAGAGTCTGATCCTCGTCACGAGTGCCATTCAGGGTGAGGGCAAGACGACGACCGCGCTCAATCTGGCGATCACCATCGCCCAAGGGATGAGTGAGTCGGTGTTGCTGGTGGATACGGATGTGCGCAAACCGGGTCTGCACACCCATCTCGGTATCGAAGCCAAGCAGGGGCTCGTCGATTACCTGCAGGGAGAGCAGGCCCTCTCGGAAATTCTAATGCCGACGGAAATCCCGAAGCTGACGCTCCTGCCCTCGGGGAAGCCGCCGGAGAACCCCTCCGAGCTGCTGGCTTCCGACCGGATGAGCGATCTGCTCCATGAGATAAAGACCCGTTATGAGAACCGTTACGTGGTCATCGATTCTTCGCCCATCAATGTCTTTACCGATACGGCCATCCTCGCTCCCCAGGTGGATGGGGTGCTGCTCGTGGTCCAGGACGGTGCCACACCTCGCGATTATGTCGTAAGAGCCCTGTCGCAGATCAATCATGAGAATCTGCTCGGTATCTGCCTCAATCAGATCTCGGCGCCGGAGTCGCTACAGGACAGCTACTACTACTATTCCAATTACGCCAACTACGGGAAGTAGGGCTGCGGCGAATGGGCTGCGACGGCGGATGCCTATGGCTCGAGGACGTCGCGGATTTTCTGCTTCAGCTCGGTGAACTCGGAGCTTTTCACGACATAATGGTCGGCAGCCACGGCAGAGAAGTCCGTCTGGTAGGTGCTGTAGGCGGAGCAGAGAATGACCGGTAGGTCGTAGGAACGCTCCCGGATCTTGCGCAGAGCCATCAGGCCGTCTTCGCCCGGCATCTTGATGTCCAGGGTCACCAGATCGGGGCGAGCGCTCTCGATCAGCTGTAGTGCGGTTGCGGCGTTTTCGGCAGTGATCACCTCATAGCCTTCGTCTTCGAGTTCCTCCTTCAGAAGAAGCCGAATATTTTCCTCATCATCTACGACGAGAATCTTTTTCATGATGCTCCCCTCCGTGCCGGCGGCGTCGGCCAGCGTGCAATCAGGTAGGGCTTCAGTTTTTCAAAGGTTTCGCACACATCGTTCACCTGGGCTTCCGCCATGCGGGAGTCCATCTGGCGCGTCTTTTCGACGAAGGTGGCGACGGCCGCGAAGTAGATGGGCACCAGTGCCTGCAGCAACGAATCCGGCGCGGCGGTCCCGCCGTGAAAGGCCGCAGCAAAATCATAGACCGACCGGACCCACACGTCCGTCGGCAGTTCGAAGTGGCGGCCCCGCCCCCGGGCGACTTCCATGACTTTGTAGTAGTTGGACCGCTCCAGGATTTGCTTCCAGCGCTCGCGATGCTCCCGAGCGCCGCGTTCAAACAGGTGTACGAGATTGTCCAGATCCACGGAGACGGGCCTGGGAGTCACCTCCGTTTCGAAACCGAAAATGGCTGTCGGTCGGCTCCCCTTCTGGTCCCGCCAGGTCGGTTCATACATGCCCATGAGCGTGAAGAGGGTGCCCACGACCTGGGCAAACATCGCCGCGAGGTGCCTGCCCGGATCCTTGTCTTCATGGATTTTCGCGCCCAGGAAGGATTGACAGATCTTGAACTTCTCCTGCATGGCCACCGTGGTCATCCAGATGTCGATACCGAACCGAGCGATGTCGCTGTCCCACACGTCCCGGGAAAGCAAGGTGTCTGCCAGTCGCGGGGAGAAACCGAAATCCCCGCCGATGGGTTGGCGCACGCGCCGGCCGTAGAGGGCGCGAGTCAGCGGGTAGGCGATGAGGTTGGTGATGGTGCCGTCGTATTTGTGCCGAGCGTAGTAGGGTGTGACGAAGCCAAACCCTTTCTTGAGAATGGGGGTGATCAACAGCTCCATCCATTCCGGCGAGATGCTCCGAAGGTCTGAATCGACCACCGCGCAGGCCTGCACGTTCAAGACGCCCGCCGCTTCGAGAATGGCCTTGATGGCCGTGCCCTTGCCGGAATGTCCCAGATAGTCAGTGGCGACGACGTCCGTAGGCTTTTCGGGTGGGGAGAGCAGGCTCTGCTCCAAGAGTTGTGCCATGGGGAGTGCCGCGATGGCCTTACGGACAGCGTCGGCCTCACCGCCCTCGGCGATGAATACCACTCCTTTGCGCTCGGGGAAATACTTGGCCAGTCCCAGAAGGCAGGCTTTGACAACCTGTCCGATGGAGTGCACGCTTTGAAAGCTTGGAATGCCAATGAGGATCTCCGCCTGACCGATACGGTGCAGATCGGTCCTTGCCTTCGGATCGAGTGCGGATTCAGCGCGCGCCATGGTGTTTTCTTTCCACCGCGAAGGGACCGGGACCCCTGTGGGCCTCCGCCCGGTCTGTTGCCTGCGGATCGCCTCGTGAACCGTACAAAAGATCCGACCCTTCTGTCAAGGGCGTTCGCGAAAAATGTGCACCGCCTGCGCGAACCCTTCGGGCCCAATACCGTCTGTGCAGACCACGCCTTCGAAGCAGGCCGCTTGGTCATGAGTGCCGTCCGGCCTGCGGACCAAATAGGGGCAATCCACGGCGCGCAGCATGGAGAGATCGTTGCCGGCGTCGCCCACCGCTGCAAAGAGTGTATCAGCCTGGCGCTGCCGGTAGAGGGTCATGAGGCGCGCGACGGCCCGACCCTTGTCGCAGTCGCCCAGGATATGATAAAAGCGTCCTCCTCGGGTGAGGGTCAGGCCGGCCGCAGCAACGCTGTCCTCCAGGCAGCGGAGCAGGGGGGGCGCTTCATTTTCGATGCGAAAGGGCTCATCATATTCACGCATGCGGGCCAGACGGGCATCCGGCTCTGAAAGCCCGGTCCAGCGTATGATCTCGGCCAGCGACATGGAGGAGAAGCCGCGGACCGTCGCGCCGCAGCGGGCCGCTGCGCGCTGCAGGACGGTAACCAGGGTCGGGTGGGGTGTGCCCATGGCCAGAATCCAGAAGGGACCGTCCCCGTGAAAGCCCGGCGGCTTCTGCCACGCCTCCTGGGGGAGAAAGATGGCGCCGCCGTTTTCGGAAACAAAGGGCCCGCGATGCTCGAGGCGGCTGCGCAGTGCCACCATCTCAGCCCGGGTCTTGCTGGAAACGAAGACAACCGGAATGTCGGCCTGCCGACAGACCTGCAGCGCTGTCGCTGCGGCGCCCAACTCATAGGTGTCGGCCGAGAGAAGGGTGCCGTCGAGGTCGGTGAAGATCACGCGGGACGGCCGTGGCGGCCCCCCTTCAGACCTGCTGGAGATGATCGTTGACGGCTTCGTCTTCTTCAAAGGGGGTGTCCCAGAGTCGGCGAAGATAATCCTTGTTCTCCTCGAACTTGCGGGCCTGTTCTTCCACCACCTGCTCGGCCTCATCCGAATCCATGTCGCGGGTGCGGTTGATGAAGGATGCGACCCGCCCGAAGTAGAGGGGAATGGCCAGTTCCAGGAGCCGATGCCGGTTGTTCCGCCATTTGTGATAAGTCGAGGCGAGTTCGTAGAGAATTCGGATCCAGCTGTCCGTCTCGAAGATAAACCTGCTCGGCGCAAGGCGCGCTGCTTTGTTTATCATTCCGTAGGACTCGGGCGAGAAGATCTTTTCATACAACACCCCGAAATTCCGGTGCCCCGCTTTGAAGCGCGAGACGAGCAGTTCCTGATTGACGGGGATGGCCTCGGGGATCACGGTGCCGGGGATGCCGAAGATCTCCGTCGGGCTGGATCCCTCCACACCCTTCCAGAACCCTTCATTGGCCTCCATCAGGTCAAAGAGTGTTCCGATGACCTGCCGGAACATGGCCGCCAGGTGCGAGGCCGGGTCTTTCGCGTCGTGCACCTTGACGCCCAAGTGGGACTGGCAGATCTTGAAGTCGTTGATGATGGCACTGGTTGTCATCCAGATGTCGATCCCGAAGCGGGCCACGTCGGTGCCCCAGACGTTCTGGGCTAGGAAATGGCGGATACAGTCGGGTGAAAAGGCGAAGTCGCCCCCGATGGGTTGGCGGATCCGCTTGCCGTAGAGGGCCCGCGTCAAGTTGTACGTGATGTTGTTGGTGATGGTGCCGTCGTATTTGTAGCGTGTATAGATGGGAGTGACGAAGTCGAAGCCGCGCGCCAAAACAGGTTCCAGAAGATAGTGGACCCAGTCGGCGGTGATACTGCGCAGATCCGAATCGACGACCATGCATGTCTTGACGTCAAGACGATGGGCCGCCTCCAGGATGGATCGCAGGGCAGTCCCCTTGCCGGGCTCACCGCGATAGATGCTGACGATTTTTTCCTGCCAGGGTTTGATCTCAAACTCTTTGGCCATGTCGCGGCTGTCATCGGTGGAGCCGCCGTCGGCCACCATGATAACGGCGCGGCGGTCGCCGTAGAAGTCTTTCAGCCCGTGGGACACCATCTGGATGACATGGGCAATGGTGGCGTCGGTGTTGTAGCAGGGGATGCCGACCAGGATGTCGGCATGGTCGATTTCTTCCACCCGTTTGGTGGTGTAGGGCCTCAAGGATGTGTCATAGTTTCGCACGGTCCTTCCCCCTGGTGTTGCGTCCCCCTTGGCGAATACGAGACGATTCTCACCCGCCTTCAATACGGCGCCATCGGGGTGAATGAGACCCGTTAGCCGTTGTCCCGCCGCACGACCTCCAGCAGCTTCTCGGCGAAGTTTGGGATCGCTGCAAAGACCCGGTTCCATGCCGGGATTTCCGGTGGCCCCAAGGGGTCCTCGGTGATGATTCGTCCCGCCCGGTCGATGGCCTCGATGAAGACTTCTACGGCGATGCCTTCCTCATGCCGGTCGTAGATCAGTCCGTTGATAATGGCATCGCCGTGGTAGCGGGCGATGGTGTCCTGTGCGATGCGCAGATAGGCTGCGCGCAGGGTGTTGAAGAATCCCGGAGAGAAGACAATCCCTTCGCTGGCCAGCGTTCGGAAGATACTCTTGGCGATGTCCGTGGCCATCCGGTTCAGTCCCGAATGGGGGTCGTCCCGTGAGAGGTCCTGGTGTTTGTGCTCGTAATTGTCGCACAGCTCCACTTGGCAGATCCGTTTGACCGAGCTGTTGCGATAAACTTCGGCGAGAACGCCCACTTCCAGACCCCAGTCTGCGGGAATCCGATTGAAGCGGGCCAGATCGGTGAGCATGGAAAACTCGCCGGCCAAGGGGTAGCGGAAACTGTCGTAGTAGTCCAGAATATCGAGATGCCCGATGGTCTTGATCAGAGCCCGGATCAGCGGCGTAACGAAGAGGCGGGTCACCCGCCCGTGCATCTTGTTTGTGACGCGGCTGTAGTAGCCCTTACAGAATTCAAAGTCTAGGTTGGTGGACAGAACGGGAAAGATGAGCCGTCCGAGCAGTTCCCGAGAGTAGGTGACAATGTCGCAGTCGTGCAGGGCAATGACCTGGCTGCCTCCCTCAGCAAGAATATACCCGTAAGCCATCCACGCGCTGCGTCCCTTGCCGTCGGGTCCTGGATCCAGGCCGAACTCCTTCATGAGCTGATAGAGAGACTCAATGCCGGGCCCGCTGTTCCACAGAATCGTCGTCGGCTGCGGCAGGACCGAGAAGAACTCTCGGGCTCTGGCAAACTCGTCCACGTTGGTCGGCCCCAGGGTGACCACGATTTCGCGGATGTAGCGGACCTGACTCAGCTCCTTGACGATCCCGCCCAAAGCCGGCCCCGCCAATTCCGAAAAGAGCGACGGCAGCACCAGAGTTACCCCGCGCATTCGCGAAAAGGCCAGCAGGCTTTCTTCGAGTCTTTCGACATCGGGCGTACCTAAACGATGCAGGGTCGCCACCATGCCGGTCTGGTAGAAATCACTCATGGGGCCCTCCGCTCCCCCGAGTTTTCACGGCGGCTCTCAGGTTTCGTCATCCACGGAGTTATCGCCGAGGGAATCGGCCATCTGTTCGATCAATGAAGCCAGCTTTCTCCGGTTGGCAGCGCTGCTACAGACCGAGTTTCTCCTTCTTGGTCTTCAGCTGTTCCTGGCTTTCCTCATGATCTGGATCCGGAACGCAGGCGTCGACCGGACAGACCTCGGCGCACTGGGACTCGTCATGAAAGCCGACGCATTCCACGCAGCGGGCCGCCTCGATCACGTAGAGGGGATCTCCCTCTGAGATCGCCTGGGTCGGGCAAACCGCCTCACACTCTCCGCATGCAACGCATTCATCATTGATCATCAAGGCCATGGTCCGATCCTCCTGATGGGTTCTGGGCAGATAAGATCCCGCGAGCGCTACCCCGGGATTTTAATGAATGACAGAGTTTTGAGCGGCTGTCAAGTTCCGGGCCGCTCCCGCGGCCCGGAACGGACCAGTTGATGGAAAAGGCTCGATTCCCGTTTGAAGAATCCCTCTGTGTGAAAGGTATCGGCCAGCCCCAGATACTCATAATCCAGATGATGGCAAAGCTCGTGCAGGAGGGTGCGGAGAAAGGTTCTGAAGGCCACCACCTGTCGGCGTTGCGCCGTGCGCATCCAGACGGTGATACGATCCGGGTTGCCCGGCTCGTAGAGCCCCTGGAGTTCCCCCCAGTTGCGGGCAGGCCGCTTTTCGAGAACTTTCAGCCGAACGGGTTTCGTCCCCAGCGCCTGCAGGACAGCCGTGAGGAGCTTCTGGGCTGCCGCCTCTGTCGCACGGCGTTCGCCCGAAGCCAGCGCGCTCTCCAGAGTCTCTGTCAGGGCCTGCAGGGTCTCACTCCTGGGGAGCACAATCGATGGGATTGCGTCGCTTCTTCGGTACGTGCGCTGCTGGGCTGCGGACAGGCGTTTGTAGTAGTTGAAGGGCAAAAGCGATTTTCCCCCTCATGAGCCCGGTTTAGGCTGCCCGATGCTGCGTTGCAAGCAATTTCCACAGGCGGAAATATTGGACCATATCCTTCAGCCGGAGAATTCCATGCAACGTCTCTGCTGCGGTACCGGTCTGCTCGAGACCTCGCATGACGATCTCTCCTGCAGCCTGCGGGCTGGCAATGGCGAGAGAATAGCAAAATCCGACTTGCCCGGCAAGACGGCCGACGCATTGAATAATTGCCGGTTCTCTTCGTTGTATGAGAGTAGGTGGAGTGCCAATTATTCTTTGGGTCAATAACTCGGGAGTTGACAGCGGGACTGCCAGGTTTTATACTAACAAAATGTCGTCAGCGCTGGTTGGCGGCGAACGAACAATCAAGGGGAGAACGAGAGCATGCGCACGGTATTGTCGGTTCTTATCCTGTTTGGACTTCTTTCTGTGATGACGGGCCATCCAGTTTTTGCCTCGGGCCCGAAGATCCAGATAGAGGAGAGCGAATACGATTTCGGAACCATCAAGGCGGGGGAGGCTATCGCCCATGAATTCAACTTCTTGAATGCGGGGACGGCGGATCTGATCATTACGGATGTGAAGACCTCCTGCGGCTGTACCGCTGCTGTGACCTCCGCCAAGACGATCGCTCCCGGCGAGGCGGGAAGTCTGAAGGTTACGTTCAACTCGGCCGGCCGTAAGGGCCGTCAGAACAAGACGGCCACCATCTTCTCCAATGACCCCGAACAACCCAAGATCGCCGTTCGGATGAGGGGGCATGTGGACCCCGGAGAGCAGCCGGAGATTGCCGTCGCGCCGCTCAGCCTGGATATTGGGGTGGTGGAACCCGGTGGCAAAACGGTCCGGGAAATCACCATTACCAACCGGGGCGCGGCCGATCTGCACCTAGAGGGTATGGTGGGGCGCAACAACGTCTCAGTCTTGGGCGTCGATCCCAATCAGCCCAGACGCACCCTCAAACCTAAGGAATCGGCCCAGTTCAGGGTGGAAGCGGCCCCGGGAATACAGAGCGGCATTTACCAAGGGTATCTGCAGATCCGGAGCAACTCGGCTCAACGCACGGTCACGGTACCGGTGTACGGCTACATCAGTGACCGCTATATGCTGAAACCGGAATACCGCGTGACCCCCTAGGCCTAAGGTGGCGTGCGTCGGGGCTATCCCCGGGGCAGGCTGGTCGGCTCACCGGGCGACGCCGAGCCGTAAGAAGTTTACACCCGTTCCCCCCTAGGCTTACGCCAAAGGCGCATCAGTTATCTATCTTGTCCATCTGAGCTGCACTGCCCTGCCTCACCCGCCCCATGTCGAGCATCAGCGGGTGAAGAGCGAAGAGCCGGACTAGAATTCTCACAAACTTGATCTGTGCTCACGCTTTGACGTGACCCATTCTGCCAGCCATTTCCCGATAAATTCCAAAAACCCACTTGTCTGGTGCGCCAAAACATGAAATAATAACGCCAGCATTTAACTCTATGAAAACAAAGAGGGATTTGTGAGAAACGGGACCACCATCGCCTTGATGACGGTTGTGCTCCTCCTCGGTTTGCTCTTTTTCTGGGATGGCGCCATGCGCAGGGAGTTGATCGTCCTGCGGGAGCAGATTCAAAACGAAGAGACGGCTCGGGCAGAGGCCGATGGCCGCGTTGTCCGGCGTGTCGATGAGTCGGCCGACCATCTCGCCCTGCAGATGAGTACCATGGAACAGCAGCTCGAAAAGAGCACGGGCGAACAGGATCTGCGAAAAGATCTTCCCGTAGATTATGTCGAGGCGGTGGAGAACTATATTGCCGAGCAGATCGAGGTGCTTGTGGGCCAGCGCCCGGTTTTTTCGTTAGCATGGGACGTCGTCTCGGTGCGATTCTGGACCCCCAACGTGGTCGCCGTTCGATGCCGCGACGGTGAGGTCGCGGGCGAGCTGCTGCTGGTCATCTATCCCCGGGGCGGGCAGGCTTACGCTGCGGAGGTTCTGTACAGCACCGTCAGGCCCTGGGCGGGATAGGACAGTGCCGTTACTTACGCTCCCCTCAGGGCATGATGTTCATTATCAGGATCAGGGCCACGGTGATGTCGTGCTGCTTCTTCACGGCTTGGCGGGGGCGTCCAACTTCTGGCGGGGGACACTGGAGGCCCTTTCGCCGAAGCATCGCTGCATTGCGCCGGACTTGCTCGGCTTCGGCGACTCCGACAAGCCCCGGGGATGCTACACCATTGCCGAGCACGCCGAGATGGTGGTCCGGCTCATGGAAGATCTGGATCTCGGCCGTGTGCATCTCATCGCCCATTCCATGGGGGGGATGGTGGCCATCGATTATGTGCTGCGCTTTCCCGAGCGGGTGAAAGGGCTGGTCCTCATCAATGTTCCCGTGTCCGGAGGGCGGTCTCTCCACGGGCGGGGCCGCATCGGTGCCACCGGGCTCGGTCTTCTGGCCGTGAAGGTGGGGCTTCAGATCCCGCCGGTTCTCTGGGCCCTTCGACAGCTGCCGCGATACTACTTTGTGCTCGATCCGCGTTACACGGAAGATGCAAAAAAGGCCCCCCTGCACAGCCTGAAGGGAAACGCGGATGCGCTGCGTTGCACGGATCTCTCGGCCCGGCTCCGGGAGATTGCCGTTCCGACCCTGGTCATCGGAACCGGTCACGACGGCATCGTACGGGCATCCGATTTCGCACTGGCGGCTCGGGAAATACCTGGAGCACGGCATGTGGGGATCACCGACGCTGGCCACTGCCCCACACTGGAACGGCCGAAGCAGACCCATGCCGCAATTCTTACGTTCCTTGCAGGATGAGAGGCGGTGGTGATGGATGGGTCCCGAACGTCCAGGATGAACGAGAGGGAGGGGGCATGATGGAAAGGGTTGCGGTCATTGGGGCCGGCGCGTGGGGCACGACCCTCGCGAATCTGCTGGCTAAGAAAGGGATTTCTGTAACGCTCTGGGTCTACGAGCGGGAGTTGGTGCAGAGCATCCGGCAAAGTCGCGAAAACAAAACGTACCTGCCCGGTGTCACGCTGTCGCAGGACCTGCAGGTCAGTGCATCGCCCGAAGAGGTCACTGCCGACGCCGAAATCTTCCTCGTGGTGAGCCCCTCCCATGTTACCCGCGTCGTTGTGGAGCGATTCCGCCCCTGCATTCCGCAGACGGCGTTGGTCATCAGTGCAACCAAAGGGGTCGAAAATGAAACCCTCCTGACCATGTCGGAGGTGTTGCCGCAGGTGCTCAGGGCGGTGCCGCCGGAGCAGTTTGCATACCTCTCGGGGCCGAGTTTTGCCCGGGAGGTCTCGCAGGAACTTCCCACGGCCGTGTCGGTAGCTTCGCGCAGTCGGGAGGTGGCCGAACGGGTGCAGGCTCTCTTCACCATGCCCTACTTCCGGGTCTACACCACGCCCGATGTGGTCGGTGTTGAACTGGGCGGTGCCGTCAAGAATGTTCTGGCCATTGCCGCCGGTCTCAGTGACGGTCTCGGTTTCGGTTACGACGCCCGGGCTGCGCTCATCACGCGGGGGTTGAGCGAGATGTCCCGGCTTGGTACCGCCATGGGGGCGCTGCCGATCACTTTCATGGGACTGGCCGGTCTGGGCGATCTGGTGCTGACCTGTACGGGTGATCTCAGCCGGAACCGGAATGTGGGGCTCCAATTGGCCCGGGGGCGCACGCGGGACGACCTGCTGCGGAAGGAGAAAGCCGTGGCCGAAGGGATTCGGACCACCCGGTCCGTCCATGAGCTGGCCCAACGACACGGCGTGGAGATGCCGATCACCCGACAGGTTTATCGGATTCTCTATGAAGGGCTGGCCCCCGCCGAGGCGGTGCGAGAGCTGATGAGCCGGGATCCCCGGGAGGAGCTGGAGGAGCTTGAAGCGAGGCGCCGGATGGGTTGGCGTGTATGACACCGCTCGCACTGTTTCGGATCGCCGTGGGGCTCTTCGGCGGTGTCGGACTTTTCGTCTACGGCATGAAGGTGGCCGGCGGCGGGCTGCAGAAGGTGGCCGGCAGGCGGCTGCGCAATGTTCTCGACACGCTGACGAGCACGCCCCTTCGCGGGACCCTCATCGGCGCGCTCATGGCCGCGACCATACAGTCTTCCAGCGCCACCACGGTGATGCTGGTGGGATTTGTCAACGCCTCCCTCATAACCCTGACACAAGCCATCGGTCTGGTCTATGGCGCCAATATCGGCACGACCCTCACGGTTCAGCTGATCGCTTTTCGGCTTGCCGATTACTCGTTGCTCTTCGTCGGGACGGGGGTCTTCTTCTCGCTCATGAAACGCAACCGGGTGGTCCAGTATGTGGGCCAGTCTTGCCTCGGTTTCGGCCTGATCTTTCTTGGGCTTAAGATTCTGAGCGAGACGACGGAGCCCCTTCGTGCCGTTCCAGTCTTCGTCGACACCCTGCTGGCCATGGGGACCTATCCGCTGCTGGGCATTGCCGTTTCGGCAGTCTTCACCGGGATCATCCAGAGCAGTGCGGCCACCATCGGGATTGCCATGGTGCTGGCCGGTCAGGGGCTCCTCGATTTGGCGGCGGTGATCCCGATCATCCTCGGTGCAGATATCGGCACCTGCAGCACCGCCCTGCTTTCCAGTATCGGCTCGTCCCGGGAGGGCAAACGGGTCGCCTTCGCCCATCTTCTCTATAACGTGATCGGTACAGCCCTGGTCTATCCGGTGATGCATCTTTTTCGCGATCTGATCTTGCTCGTGAGCGACCCCTTTACCTCGAGTATTTCCAGGCAGATTGCCAATGGGCACATGCTATTCAAGTTGCTCAACACCTTGGTGCTGCTGCCCTTGACGGTCCCTTTCCGCAAGCTGGTCATCTTGATGATTCCCATTATGCCCGAACTGGAGCGAATCTTCGAGGTGCGCTACCTGGATCGTCAAATGCTCGGCACCCCAGAAATTGCCCTGGGCGAAGCCTATCGCGAGGCGGAGCGGATGGGGCATCGGGTGCTGCAGATGCTCCGGCAGTCCATGCGGGTCTTCCGGGACAGTGATGATCTGCTGCGGGAGAAGATCAAGACCATGGACAACGAAGTCGATTTCCTGGATGATGCCATCACGCGCTATCTGACGGCCCTCGCCCAGTCGGACCTGACCCCAGAGCAATCGGAGCGGGAGGTCTCCCTGCTCTACATCGTGGACGATCTGGAGCACATCGGGGATCTCATCGACAAGAGTCTCATGGAACTGGCCAGAAAGAAGATGGATCTGGGGTTGCGCTTCTCGGCGGAAGGGGAGGAGGAGATCCGGCTCATGCACGGAAAGGTCTGCGACAATTTACACCTTGCGGTGCAATCCTTTGCCGGATGGGATGCAGCCAAAGGCAGGCGTGTTCTGGCGGCCTTGCCGCACATTGACAAGCTCGAAGCCGATCTGAGATTTGCACACATCGGCCGGCTCCACGAGGGCCTCCAGGAGTCCCTCGACACCAGTGCCATCCATCTGGATGTCATCAGTACACTCAAACAGATCAACTCCCACGCGGCCGGCATCGCGCAGGTGGTCACGGGACGGCTCTGAGACGAAAGCGCCACAGAGAAGGGGGAATGCCATGAATCAGAAGGATTTGAAGGCTTTGCTGAAAGGGCTCCAGGAGGGCGATGTCTCCGTCGCGCACGCCATGCGTCGGTTACGGCATCTACCCTACGAGGGGGTCGGCTTTGCGCACATCGACCACCACCGCAGCTTGCGTCAGGGCGGTCCCGAGGTCATCTTCTGTGAAGGCAAGACGGATCACCAGGTCCTGAAAATCATTGAACGGATGCGGGCTGGAGGGCACGACGTCCTGGCCACCCGGGTCTCCCGGCAGACCTATGCCAAGGTGCGCAAGATCCACAAAGAGGCCATGTATCATGATCAGTCCCGGACCCTGGTCATTCAACCGAAGAAGAAAAGACGCACCCGGGGAACGGTACTGGTTGTCTCGGCGGGCACGTCGGACATCCCGGTGGCGGAGGAGGCTTCGGTGACGGCGGCCACCCTCGGCAGTCGGGTGGACACGCTCTATGACGTCGGGGTGGCGGGGATTCACCGCCTCTTGGATCAGAAGGAGCGGATCATCTCCGCCCGGGTACTCGTCGTAGTTGCGGGCATGGAGGGCGCCCTGGCCAGTGTGGTGGCCGGGCTGGTAGACAAGCCGGTGATTGCCGTCCCGACGAGCGTTGGCTACGGTGCGAGTTTCGGTGGCGTGGCCGCGCTGCTCAGCATGCTCAACTCCTGTGCTTCCGGCGTGGCCACCGTCAACATCGACAACGGTTTTGCTGCCGGCACCATGGCCCACCGGATCAATACCCTGGGCGAAGCGTCCCCATCAAAGCAAAAGGAGGCATGACAGCGGATGGGTCTCTCGAGAGCGCTGCGGATTCTAACGATTGCCGGTTCGGATCCCACGGGGGGCGCAGGCATCCAGGCGGACCTTCGAACCTTTGACCGGCTCAGGGCGCAGGGCCGTTCCGTGATCACCGCGATTACCGTACAGGATCGTCGGGGGGTGCACGATTTCTTTCCGGTCTCCCCGGAGGTTTTGAAGCGGCAACTCGAAGCGGTGCTTCGGGACTCACCGCCCGATGCGGTCAAGACGGGCATGCTGGTCAACGGAGAAACGGTCCACGTCGTGGCGGGGCTGCTCCGCCGCTTTCCACCGCCGGTGCTCGTCGTGGATCCGGTGATCCGCTCCTCCGGTGGGGTGGCGCTTCTCAGCCCTGACGGGGTGGCCGCCCTGCGTTCGATGCTGCTTCCCATGGCGACCGTAGTGACGCCCAATCTTCCCGAAGCGGAGGCCCTGGCCGGTCTGCGGCAGGCGCCGGGTGTTTCCACAGCGGCATTTGTGCAGTCCCTCTGTGAGAAGATCATTGCCCAGGGGCCCCGTTACGTCATCATCACTGGGGGGCACCGCTCGGGGGACCCCGTCGATGTTCTCTGCGACAGGCAGGAGGTCCGCGCCTTTGGATCCCGTCGACTCGCAGGCGAGCTGCACGGCAGCGGTTGCATCTTTGCGTCGGCCCTTTCCGTCCACCTGGCGGCAGGACGCCCCGTCGAAGAGGCCCTGCGCCGGGCCAAGACCTACACGCGCGCGCGGCTTCGGGAGCAGCTCTGAGTTCTCCCCACATCGTACCACCGCTGAGTTCCCTCTTTTGCCTCTGCTTTCCTGCCCAAGCCCATCCGTCCATATCTGACCCATTCATGTCCCGCTGGCACAAGATATTGGATCCGATCCGCGATAAATAGATGACGATTCGGCCCCTCGGCCAGCCGCGAAGTGGGAACCGTGCGCGCCAAGCGAAAATTCAATATTTTCCTTGACATATCCGAAATCCCGCAGTTATACTTCGGGCCTGAGTGGAGCGAAGTGGGAGAAAGTGGGGACTGCGTGTTCAGGGGCAAGTTTACGCACAACATCGACGCCAAAGGTCGCCTCAGCTTTCCCGCCAAATTCCGGGAAGTACTCTCCGGAAACTTCGAAGAAAAACTGATCGTCATCAAATACAATCGCTGTCTTCGCGCCTATCCGCTCTCCGAGTGGATCGCCTTTGAAAACGCGCGCAACAAGCAGTACCGTACGCCGGCGCAGGAGGAAACACTGCGAATGGTACTCGGCTCCCTGGGCGAGTGCGGTTTCGACAAACAGGGGCGCATCCTGATACCCCAGGACTTGCGGGACTACGCTGGACTGAACAAGGAAGTCGTCCTGGTGGGGGTTTTCAACAAGATTGAAATCTGGGCCAGTCAGCGCTGGGACGAGGAAGTGCTGCGCGTGCAGGAATCCCAGGATCTACCGGAGGCATTGGCCCAGCTCGGCCTGTAAGGGGGGCTTCGCGGACACATTGGCAACCCTTGCGGCCACGGGGGAGGGGCGGATGGGAGGTTGTGGGGATCAAAAGCTCAAGGTCATGGTGCTCAGACTCGACCGGGACATTGATGTACGGGACATGGAGCGGATTTGCGAGGTGGTCGATGCCTATCGGGCTCGGGGCTTTTCGTTCTCCATTCTCGATCTGGGCGGCGTGCATCACGTCAACGGTGTCGGTCTGAGACATTTGTCCAAAACGGCCGTGCAGCTGCGCGCGTCGGGCGGCGCGCTCACCATATCGGGGATGAGCGGTTCCCTGAAGAGCATCTTCGAAACTGTCGGCGTCTACAATGATTTCGAGTACGTTATCAGCTCGACGCGAGCGATCGAGGCAATCAAGGAAGCGCGCGGCGCCCGGGATCTCGACCTCGCCGTCATCCGCGGTCGGGGTTTGCAGGGGATCCATTGACGGCCGGCGAGTCGGGCAAGCGCGCAGGGCCGATGCGGCCCGTGGGGTGGCCTGTCCGTTGACTGTCAGACACGAACCGGTCCTGTTGCAGCAGAGTCTTGAAGCGCTGCAGATTCGCGCCGCCGGCATCTATGTCGATTGCACCCTCGGCGGCGGCGGGCATGCTGAGCCGATCGTGCAAAGGCTCTCGGGGGACGGCCTGCTCATTGGCCTCGATCAGGACGCCGAAGCCATTGCCCGTGCCACCCGGCGGCTCGCTCCCTTTGGGTCCCGGGTGAGGATATTGCAGGGGAACTTCCGCCACGTGGCGGCTCTGCTCCATGCGGCAGAGGTCGACCGGGTTGATGGGATCCTGATGGATCTCGGCCTGTCGCGCGATCAGTTGGAGGCCACCTTGGGAGGGTTCAGTTTTCTGAGGGACGCCCCGCTGGATATGCGGATGAATCGTGACGCGTCCATTCCGACGGCGGGCGATATCCTCAACGGGGCCGACCCGAAAACACTGGGGAAGATGCTTTTAGAATACGGCGAAGAGAAGCGATGGCGGACCATCGTGAGGGCTGTTGTCAAAGCTCGTGAAGCGGCGCCCATTCGAACCACGCGACAGTTGGCCGATTTGGTCACGCGGGCCTTGCCGGGGGCACGGCGTTACAAGATTCATCCCGCGACGCGCACGTTTCAGGCTTTGCGAATCGCCGTGAACGACGAGCTGAATGCACTCCGGGAAGGACTTCAAGGGGCCTTTCATCGGCTCAGGCCGGGCGGTCGACTCTGTGTGATCTCCTTTCATTCGCTGGAAGACCGGATCGTGAAGCACTTTTTTCAAGCTCTGGAGAAGGGGTGTGTCTGTCCACCGGCCCTGCCGGTCTGTGCGTGTGGCAAAACCCCCTCCCTGCGGCGTGTCCATCGCCGGCCCATTGTGCCGTCTGCCGCTGAGGTGAAGCGCAACCCAGCGGCCCGAAGCGCTCGGCTTCGGACCGGCGAAAAGTTGTCGGAGTAAACCATGCACCCTCAGACCCGGGCGCTTTCGGGCCCGCAGAAGATCAATATTTTCTCCAAGAAGAACCCGGCGCGCGTCCGGCTCCGTCTGCCTTATCTGTTGGTGGTGCTCTTCGGTATCTTTGTCGGGATCTTCGCCGTCTGGGAACGCATCCACTACGTCCGGCTCGGCTACGACATCGCTCTCTTGAAGCAGGAGAACGAAAAACTGGTCAAGGAGCATCGCACCCTGCTGCTCGAGTTGAAGACGTCCATTTCTCTGGACAAGGTCGAAAAGCGTGCCCGGAAGACGCTGAAAATGGAAGTCCCCGAGCGGGGCCAGGTTCTCTACGTCAAGTAACGGGGCCCCCGCATGGGGCGCGGGGTCAGCCAGACCCCTTGCCGGTGCGGCGGCAACGTCTCCTTTGGATGGGTGGTTTGATGAAACGTTTTGCCCGTGATGGCTATCCCTTCAAGATCTTTGTGCTGGTGCTTCTCTTTGCTGTGGGATACGGGCTCGTTATTTATCGCCTCTTTGTGCTGCAGGTGCGCGATCATGAGCGGCTTCGGGAGATGGCGAGACGCCAGCAGTCCCGTACGGTGAAGATTGTCCCCAGGCGGGGAACCATCTACGATCAGAAAGGGCGGGAGCTGGCCATCAGCGTCGACACCATTTCGCTCTATGCCGTGCCGCCGCAAATCCACGACAAGCGGCGGACCGCAAAGATCCTCTCGAAGCTGACCGGTGAGAAGCAGCGAAAAATTCTGCGGGAACTTCTCAAGAAGAGGCAGTTCGTTTGGGTGGCTCGAAAACTCGACCCCAGCATTATGGACAAGCTGGCCCAGAAAGAGCTCGATGGGATCTATTCGCTCTATGAGAGCAAACGATTCTACCCGAACCGCTCCCTGGGGGCAGGATTCCTCGGTTTCGTCGGACTGGACAATCAGGGATTGGAGGGGGTGGAGTTTCAGTACGACGACGCCATTAAGGGCAAGCCCGGCTGGTTTGTGGCCGGTGTCGATGCCAAGCGTCGTCAGATCATGACACCCGAAGAAGGTTACCTGCAGCCTACGGGCGGCAACGACCTGGTACTCACAATGGACAATGTGATCCAGTACATCACCGAGGTGGAGCTCCGGCAGGCCTTCCGAGAGCATGGCGCGCGGGCCGGCATGGCCGTGATGATCCGTCCCGCCACCGGCGAGATCCTCTCCATGGCCAGCTATCCCACCTTCAACCCGAACGAATTTCAGTCGTACCGACCGCGGCTTCGCCGCAACCTCCCCATACTGGAAAACTTCGAGCCCGGTTCAACCTTCAAGCTGGTGACGCTTGCAACGGCCCTTGATCTGGGGATCGTGAAACCCCGAGATATCTTTTTCTGTGAGAATGGTGCGTATCGCTACCGCAGCACCGTCTACCACGACACCCATGAGTACGGCTGGCTCTCCGTCCGGCAGATCCTCCAGAAAAGCAGCAATATCGGCGCCATTAAGATCAGTGAACAGTTGGACCGCCAGGACTTCTACCGCTACATACAGGATTTCGGTTTCGGAGACAAGACGGGCGTGGCCCTGCCCGGCGAATCGACCGGTGTGCTCCGCTCACCCCGCAACTGGTCGGGGCTCTCCATGCCCTCGCTCTCCATGGGGCAGGAGCTGTCCGTGACGGCGCTGCAGCTGCTCAGTGCAACGGCGGCCATTGCCAATGATGGGGTACGGATGCAGCCCTACACGGTGGCGCGCATTGTGACGCCCGACGGAAAGGTCTTGGTGGAAAACGGGCCGCGAGCTGTGAAGCAGGTCATCTTGCCGAAGACGGCGCAATATATGTTGCGCTGCATGGAATCGGTGGTCACGGAAGACGGCACGGCCCCGCAGGCGGCGGTGCCGGGTTTTCGGGTCGCAGGGAAAACCGGCACGGCCCAGAAGTATGACCGACAGCTCGGCAGCTATTCCCATAGCAAGTTCACGAGTTCCTTTGTCGGTGTGGTGCCTGCGGACAAACCGGAGATTGCGCTCATTGTCGTGTTGGATGAGCCACAGGGCAAGATCCGTTACGGGGGCACCGTTGCCGGACCGGTCTTTCGGAGAATTGCGGAACGGACCCTACGCTACCTTCGGGTCGCACCGCCCCAAACGCCCGAGGTGGTCCTCTCTGCGTCCGAAGGGGAGGCGGTACCCCTCCAGGCCATCGGCGGGAGGAGCTGATGCGGTTGGAGCAGCTCCTGCAGGTGCTACCGGATGCACAGGTTTTGGGGGATCCCGCCGGGATAGAGATACTGGACCTGGCAGATGATTCCAGAAAAGCTGCACCGGGGTGCTTGTTTGTCGCGATTCAGGGGGAACGAACAGACGGACATGACTACATTGAAGAGGCGCTGGGGCGCGGCGCGCTGGCTGTGATCCTCGAGAAAGAACGAACAATCCCATCGGCCGTGGGCATCAAGGTGCGCGACAGCACCGAGGCCCTGGCTGCTGTGGCGGCGAAATTCTTCGACGATCCCTCGCAGCGCATGAAGGTGGTTGGCATTACGGGCACCAACGGAAAGACCACCACCTCCCTTCTCGTGCACCGCATCCTGCGGGAGGCAGGGTATCGCCCAGGGCTGATCGGTACCCTGCGCTACGAGGTCGGTCATGAGGTGACGGCGGCCCTGAACACCACGCCCGGCTCCCTGGAGCTGCAGCGGCTCCTGCATCGGATGTGCGTTGCCGGGAACGATTCCTGTGTGATGGAGGTGTCGTCCCACGGTCTGGCCCTAGGTCGAGTACGAGGGTGTCGTTTCGACATGCGAGTCTTTATGAACTTGACTCGGGATCACCTCGATTTTCACGCCACCATGGATGCATACTTCGCTGCCAAAGAAAGCCTCTTTGAACCGTCCTTTGCCAAGGAGGGGGCCGTGTCCATTATCAATATCGACGATCCCTGGGGCCGGCGGCTGGCAGCAGGTTGCGCCGGGTCGGTGCGGACTTTCGGCCTTGGCAACGAGGCCGATTTGCAGGCCTCAGAGGTGGTGAATAGCATCGACGGGGTCTCCTTTTCCGTGGGGGACGCGGAGCACCCTGTGCGGATCGTCTCGCCGCTGAGCGGGACCCATAATGTGGAGAACATCCTGGCAGCCCTCTCGGTGGGGTCGGTCCTGTGAGTCCCGCTGGCCGTGCAGGCACAGGCCGTGGCGGACGTGGTGTCCGTGCCGGGCCGCTTTGAAAAGATCCGGGGACCTGGTTTTTCGGTGATCGTCGACTATGCCCATACGGATGACGCCCTACGCAACCTTCTGGAAAGCGCGCGGGAGGTCTGTCAGCAGAGGCTTATCACCGTTTTCGGATGCGGCGGCGATCGGGACCGTGGCAAGCGCCCCCTCATGGGACGTGTTGCGGCCACACTGTCCGATGTGGTCATCGTGACCTCAGACAATCCGCGCACCGAGGCACCGGACAAGATCATCGAAAATATTCTTGCGGGCCTGGACCCGTCCAGCAGAGGCGACGTCCAGGTCACCGTAGACAGGCGCGACGCCATCCGGATCGGCATTGCTCAGGCCCGGCCGGGGGACGTGGTCGTCGTGGCCGGCAAAGGACATGAGGATTACCAAATCCTCGGGGAAACGAGAATTCATTTTGACGACCGTGAAGAAGTGCGAAAGGTCCTCGGCCTGCAGCCGAGCGTGTCCTGATTCGTCCGCAGCCCGCGGGCTCCGATGGCAGCCGGCTGCCGAGACCCTGAGACCGAACGGTCCGGAGAGGGAGAGTTCGTTGCTGAGCACGGCCAATGTACTGCAAGCCACCGGTGGGGTGTTGCTGACGCCGAAGTGCGAGCACGTCTTCACCGCTGTCGGGATTGATTCCCGGACTGTGGCGCGAGGTGCCCTTTTTGTGGCGCTTCGGGGTGAGCGGTTTGATGGCCACGAGTTCCTGGGTCAAGCCATCAAGAAAGGCGCCGCCGGTCTCGTGGTACGACAGGATACGCCGGCCGCTCGTCGGTTTGCCACGGGAAAGGGGACCCGCAGCATCAGTGTCATTGCCGTGGCCGACACCCTCCGGGCCCTACAGGACCTGGCCGCCTTTTATCGCAGGGGGATGGAAATTCCGGTGGTGGGGGTGACCGGGACCAACGGCAAGACCACCACCAAAGAGATGCTCCATGCCATATTGGCCGTGGGACGGCGGGCCTACCGGTCCCCGGGGAATTTGAACAACCATATCGGCGTGCCCCTCAGCCTGCTCGGCATGCCCGAAGGGTCGGAGGCAGCTGTTCTCGAATTCGGCATGAGCGCAGCCGGGGAGATTCGCAGATTGGTCGAGATCGCCCAGCCGACCGTGGCGGTCATCACCAATGTTTCCGAGGCGCACCTGACGACGCTCAGGAGTCTCGATGCGGTGGCCCGGGCAAAGGGAGAGATCCTGGAATTCCTCCCGGAGGCGGGCTGGGCCGTCTTGAATCGGGACGATCGGCGGGTGTGGGCACTTCGTAAAAAGGTGCGCGCCCAAGTACTGAGTTTTGGGTTGAGCCCAGGGTGCGAGGTGACGGCGGGCGACATCGCGTTCGGGGAAAACGGTGCCAGCACGTTTCGCCTCTTGTCGGCGGGTCCCTCGGCGCAGGTCTGTCTGCGGCGCCCCGGTCGGCATGAAGTGCTGAACGCTTTGGCCGCCGCCGCGGCAGCACAAGCTCTCGGGGTTTCGCCGGACGACATGGTGGCGGGACTGGCCGCGTGCGAGATACCGGGGATGCGCTGGGAAATGCAGATGTTGCCGAACGGGGCTCATCTGATTAACGACGCGTACAATGCCAACCCGGCCTCCGTGAAGGCCGCCATCCGGACCGTGACGGAGCTGGGCGCAGACCGACGAAACATTGCTGTGCTTGGGGACATGCTTGAGTTGGGCGATTGCAGCGAAGGGCTGCACCGAGAAGTGGGCCGCGCAGCGGCCGCAGGGTCCTTTGGCCTGCTGATCACTGTGGGAAAACACGCCCGCTGGACAGCGACGGCGGCCGTGGCGGCCGGGATGGATCAGGCTGCCGTGATACCCTGTGACACCTGGCAGGAGGCAGCTGCCGAACTGACGGAACGGGCCCGGGCGGGGGACCGCATTCTGTTGAAGGCTTCCCGGGGCATGGGCTTGGAGCGGATTGCAGACGTGCTGAAGAAACTGGGATAACTGCTGCGCCCATGGGAACGAGAGAACACCATGTTGTATCATTTGCTCTACCCACTGCACGAGACGTATCAGGTATTCAATGTGTTCCGCTACATCACCTTCCGCACGGTGGTGGCGGCGTTGACGGCCCTGCTGATCAGCCTGGTCATCGGACCCTTTCTGATCGACCGGCTGCGGCAGTTCAAAGTGGGAGAGCGGATCAGAGAGCTGGGACCGCAGAACCATCACAAGAAATCTGGAACCCCCACCATGGGCGGACTGCTGATTCTGATCTCCGTCTCTGTCTCGACGCTCCTCTGGGCGGACCTGACCAACAAGTTCGTCTGGCTGGTCCTGCTTGCGACCATGGGGTTTGGCTTGATCGGGTTTTTCGACGATTTCGTGAAACTGGCACGGCCCAGATCGGAGGGGCTCCGACCGCGCACCAAGTTCGGCCTCCAGCTCCTGCTCGGCTTCATCATCGGGATGATCCTGATCTTAAACCCGTCGGATGCCATCACGACGCTGCTGCCGCTGCCCTTTTTCAAGCGGGCCATGCCCGACCTGGGCTGGTTCTATCTGCCTCTGGTGATGCTGGTGGTCGTGGGCACCTCCAATGCCGTCAACCTCACAGACGGACTCGATGGATTGGCCATCGGGCCGGTGATGATTGCGTCGCTGGTCTATGCCGTCATCGTCTATGCCGCGGGCAACGTGAAATTTGCCAGCTATCTTCAGATCCTTTATGTCAAGGGGGCCGGAGAATTGACCCTGTTCTGCTTTGCCATGGTTGGTGCGAGTCTTGGCTTTCTCTGGTTCAATACTTATCCGGCCACCGTCTTCATGGGAGACATCGGCTCGCTCGCGCTGGGCGGGGCCCTTGGGACGGTGGCGGTGATCAGCAAGCATGAACTGCTGCTGATCCTGGTCGGAGGGATCTTCGTGATAGAGGCCCTGTCGGTCATTTTGCAGGTGGCCAGTTTCAAGCTGTTCGGCAAGCGGGTGTTCAAAATGGCGCCCATTCATCATCATTATGAACTCAAAGGGTGGGCTGAGCCAAAGATCATCGTGCGCTTCTGGATCGTGTCGATCATCCTGGCGCTCATGGCCTTGGGGACGCTGAAGCTGCGGTAACGCGAACGTCTCCTCGCGAGGCGCAGGGAGGATCGCCGTCACGGTGCAAACGACACATTGGCAATTGAGGCAGGCAGAGACGGGGATGAACGTCAAGGACAGGAAAGTGGTGATCGTCGGTCTGGCGCTTTCCGGGGTCGCGGCAGCCAATCGGCTGCACCAGATGGGCGCCCGGGTCTTCGTGACGGATACGAAAGATCGGCACGAGCTTACGGAACCCATCGGGCAGCTGGCACCGGGGATCCAGGTCGAGACCGGAGGACATTCGGCCAAGACCTTCACTGATGCGGCGCTTATCGTGGTAAGCCCCGGGGTACCGCTGGCCATTCGCCCTCTCCAGGAGGCGCGACAGCGTGGGGCCCACGTGATCGCTGAAGTGGAGCTGGGCTACCGGCTGTGCCCCGGCCGATATATCGCCGTTACGGGCACCAACGGCAAGTCGACCACCACTGCGCTCATCGGGGAGATGCTCCGTCGGGCCGGTCAAAATGCAGCGGTCTGCGGCAACATCGGCACGCCCCTGACGGCCCTCGCTACGAACCACCCAGTGGACCACACCTTTGTGGTGGAGATGAGCAGCTTTCAACTCGAGGGCATCGAGCAGTTCCGAGCGCAGGTGGCGGTGCTTCTGAACATTTCGCCCGATCATCTTGACCGCTACGCGGGCATCGAAGCGTATGCCCGGGCGAAAGCGCGCATCTTCATGAATCAGACCCCGGACGATTTTGCCGTGGTCAACCGGGACGATCCCTGGTGCACCGTTCTAACCAAGGACCTGCGCGCCCGGGACGTTCCTATCAGCTTGGTGCGCAAAGTCCAAGGGGGCGTCTATCGGATGGATGATCGGCTCGTCTCATCCATTGGCGGTGGAGCGGATGAGTTGGTGGCAGTCCCGGAGATGGGGATCCAGGGGGTACACAATATCGAAAACGCCCTGGCCGCGGCCGCGGCAGCCTTGGTCTTTGGCACCGGCCTCGATGCAGTCCGTTCAGCACTCCGGGAGTTCCGGGGCTTGCCGCACCGCATGGAGAGTGTGGGCGAGGTGAAGGGGGTTCGTTTCATCAATGATTCCAAGGGAACCAATATCGGGGCCGTGATTCGCTCCCTGCAGAGCCTGGACCAGCCGACCCACCTCATTGCCGGCGGGCGCAGCAAGGGGACGGGGTACCATCCGCTACGGGAGCTGATGATGGAGCGGGTGAAAACGCTGGTGCTCATCGGGGAGGCCGCCCCCGAGATGGAGGCGGATCTGCGCGGGACGACAGAGATCCGTCGGGCCGTGACACTGGAAGAAGCGGTGCGTACCGCCTATGCCCGTGCGAGCCGAGGCGAGTTTGTGCTCCTCTCTCCCGGGTGTGCCAGCTTTGACATGTTTGAGAATTTCGAAGAACGGGGCCGCTGTTTTGCCGACACGGTACGGCGACTGCAGGCGGACGAGGCCTGAGGTATCCAGCGCATGAAAAAACCCTTTGATAAGGTCATGCTGGCCGATGTGGTGATTCTTGCAGCCCTTGGTGTGGTCATGGTTTACGCGGCCAGTGCCTACACGGCCATGGACCGCTACCAGGACCCGATCTATTTCCTCAAGAAGGAGCTTCTCTTCTTCGGCCTCGGCCTGGGGGGGATGACTGTGATGGCCAATATCAATTACAGCCATCTCCAGTGGTTTGTCTATCCGCTGCTGATGCTCAGTCTCATCCTCATGATTCTGGTGCTCGTTCCGGGGTTCGGCGTCGAGGCCGGCGGCGCCCGGCGTTGGCTGCGGGTGGGTGGATTGACGTTTCAACCGTCCGAGCTGACCAAGATCGGACTCATCGTCTATCTGGCCCATTCCCTGAAGAAAAAGGCCGACAGACTGAAGGACTTCGTCTACGGATTCATCCCCTATATCGTGATCCTCGGGGTCTTTTTCATGCTCATGATGCTCCAGCCTGATCTTGGCACGGCCGTCGGCCTGGCCGTCGTGGCGATGCTCATGCTCTTCATGGCAGGCTCCCCCCTGCACTATCTGGTCTCAGTGCTGCTGGTGTCGCTGCCCGTGCTCTATGTGCTGATCATGAGCGAGGAATACCGGCGCCAGCGGATCACGGCCTTTCTGGACCCGTGGAGCGATGCGTCGGGAAGCGGTTTTCAGATCATCCAGTCTTTCCTGGCGATGGGAAGCGGCGGGCTGACGGGCGTCGGACTGGGGGAGGGGCGACAGGAACTGCTCTTTCTGCCCGAGCCGCACACCGATTTCATCTTTGCTGTGATCGGCGAGCAGTTGGGTTTTATCGGGGCGGTGCTCGTGGTGGGAGCTTTCGTCCTCTTTCTTATTCGCGGGATGCTGATTTCTGTGCGTTCCGTCGACCCCTTCGGGCGCTACCTTGCCTTGGGACTGACGGTGATGGTTTCGATCCAGGCGCTGATGAACTTCGGCGTAGTCGTTGGGTTGCTTCCGACAAAGGGGCTGCCGCTGCCCCTGATCAGCTACGGCGGGTCTTCCCTGGTGATGACCCTGTTGAGTGTCGGGATTCTGCTCAACATATCCAAGTGGACTCGACCGGCATGAGGGTTGTGCTGGCCGGCGGCGGCACGGGTGGGCATCTCTATCCGGGGATTGCGCTGGCCCGGGAGATTCTCCGCCGGGATCGGGAGGCGGCCATTCTTTTTGTGGGGACCGCGGCCGGTTTGGAATCACAGATCGTACCGAAAGCGGGGTTTGATTTGGCAACAATACGGATGTCCGGATGGAAGGGGCTGTCGGGGAAATCCCGCCTGCGGGCTCTGCTCGCTCTGCCCGCTGCGCTGCGCCGCTCCGGCGCCATTCTCCGATGCTTTGGCCCCCATGTTGTCGTCGGCCTGGGCGGCTACGCCTCGGGTCCGGTCATTCTGGCCGCGTGGCTTTCCCGGTGTCCTGCTGTGCTTCAGGAACAGAACAGTATTCCGGGATTGACCAATCGTCTCCTGGCGCGTTTCGTGCGACGGGTCTATACGGCCTATGAACAGGCCGCAGGCTATTTCCCAGGGGAGAAGGTTGTTCGGACGGGAAACCCGCTGCGGGAAGGGCTGACACCCGTGGAGAAGAGCCGCGCGCGGGCCCATTTCAATCTGCACCCCCATACGCCCACCGTCTTTGTCCTGGGTGGCAGCCGGGGCGCTGCGGCTCTCAATCGCGCGGTGAGCGAACTCGTGGCTGCGTCGGGGCTCATCGATCGTCCCGTGCAGTTCCTGCATCAGACGGGCGCTGCCGACTTTGAAGCGGTGCAGGAGGTTTACGAAAAGGCCGCTGTACCGGCCGTCGTTCGTCCCTTCTTCGAAGAGATGGGACTGGCCTATGGGGCAGCCGACCTGGCGGTCTCCCGGGCGGGGGCCGTTGTCCTTTCGGAGCTGTGCGCCACCGGTGTGCCGGCGCTTCTGATCCCCTTTCCCTTTGCCGCGGACGATCATCAGCGGCAAAATGCCCGGGTCCTAGTGGCGGCCGGCGCCGCGGAACTGCTGGCCCAGGAGCGTCTGGACGCCGTGACCCTGTGGGGTCGGATGAGGGCCCTGCTGGACGCGCCCGATCGGCTAGCGGCCATGCGCGACGCGGCCCAGCGTCAGGCACAACCCGATGCCGCCGTGCGCTTGGTGGATGACCTGGAGAGTCTGACGGCGGGGCGTCCCCTTTAACAATTATTCGGAGTCGGACCGGAGCAGACAGGCGGAAGCCTATGTACAAAAGACCACAGAGAATCCATTTCGTGGGAATCGGCGGTGCCGGCATGAGCGGCATTGCTGAAGTGCTGCTCAATCTTGGGCATCAAATCAGCGGCTCCGATCTGATGGCGTCGGCTGTGACCGATCGCCTCGAAGCACTGGGGGCGACCGTCCATATCGGGCATTCGGAGAAGAACGTGCAGGACGTGGATGTGGTCGTGATTTCCTCGGCGGTGTCGCAGGAGAATGCCGAGGTGCGCGCTGCAGAGGGGCTGTTCATTCCGGTCATTCCCCGGGCGGAGATGCTCGCAGAGCTGATGCGAATGAAGTATGGCGTGGCTGTGGCCGGGGCCCACGGCAAAACGACGACCACCTCCATGGTGGCCACGGTGCTTGGGCACGGAGGTGTGGATCCGACCATTGTCATTGGCGGGCGACTCAACAGCATCGGCACCAATGCGCGACTGGGGCAAAGCGATTTCCTCGTGGCCGAAGCCGACGAATCGGACGGATCCTTCCTGACGCTTTCGCCAACCATTGCGGTGGTGACCAATATCGATGCCGAACATCTTGATTTCTACGGGAGCTTGGAGAAGATCAAGGAGACCTTTCTGCAGTTCATCAACAAGGTTCCCTTTTACGGGCTTTCGATCCTCTGTCTGGACCATCCCGATGTGCAGGCGCTCATCCCCGGCGTACGTAAGCGGTTCTTCACCTACGGGACCAGTGCCCAGGCTGATCTTCGGGCCTCGGGGATACGTCAGGAGGGTCTGGTCAGTGAATTTGACGTCTCGCATAAGGGCGAGCCCCTGGGGAGATTCCAGCTTCGGGTGCCCGGACAGCACAATGTGCTCAACGCGCTGGCGGCCATCGCCGTGGGGCTCGAACTGGGGCTGTCCCCCGATGTCATTCGAGAAGGGCTCATGGTCTACTCCGGCGTGCAGCGCCGTTTTACACTGAAAGGAGAGTCCCAGGGCGTGATGGTGGTGGATGATTACGGGCATCATCCCACGGAAATCGAAGCAGCCCTGAGCGCTGCGAAGAGCCTGAAACGGAAACGGCTGGTGGTTCTCTTTCAGCCCCACCGGTTCACCAGGACCCGGGACCTGCTCCAGCGTTTTGCCACTTGCTTCAACCAGGCCGATATGTTGGTGATTACCGACATTTATTCGGCCGGGGAAAGGCCCATTCCAGGTGTCACCGGTGAGCGTATCGTTCATGTGGTGGAAGAGTACGGGCACCGGGACGTCAGCTATCTGCCTGAAACGAAGGCCGTGGTGCCCCACCTGCTGAATGTTGTGAAACGAGGGGACTTGGTACTGACCCTCGGGGCCGGTGATGTTTATGCCCTGGGGGAAGAGCTGCTGGCGAGGCTTCGAGATCGATGAAGAGGGATATGCGTCTGCAGGAGCCGATGGCGCGGCACACCACGTTCCGGATCGGGGGACCGGCGGAGCGTTTCTTCGTGCCGTCGGGGATCGGTGATCTTCGGGCCTTTCTGGAGGAGCGCCCCCGGGAAGATCCGATCACTTTGTTGGGTGCGGGGAGCAATCTGCTGGTGTCGGACGAGGGAATTCGGGGCACTGTGATTCATCTGGGTGCCTTCCAGTCGGTACGCGTCGAGAATGAGCGGCTCCTCGCCGGTGCCGGCGTGATGCTGCCAGGGCTGCTGCAGCAGCTCGCCCGCGACGGGCTGGGAGGGCTTGAGTTTCTCGGCGGCATCCCGGGAACCGTGGGCGGGGGTGTTCGCATGAACGCCGGCACGGAGGGCGGCTGGATCGCGGACCGTCTCCTGTCGGTGACCTATCTAGATGCCTCGGGGACTCTCCGGCGGCAGCGCCGGGAAGAGATCACCTTTGGCTACCGGCAAATGGCGCTGCCCCGGGGTGCCTGCATCGTGGGGGCCGAGTTTCGCCTGGAACCGGACGATCCAATGCGCATCGCCGAGCGGCTTCGGGAGCGTATGGCGGACAGGCGCAAGAGACAGCCGGTCCATCTGGCGTCCGCAGGGTGTATCTTCAAGAACCCGCCGGGCGACGCCGCGGGGCGCCTGATCGAAGCGGCCGGCTTGAAGGGTGCACGCGTTGGTGATGCCCAAGTGTCGTCCCAGCACGCCAACTTCGTGGTCAACCGAGGCAAGGCCCGCGCCGCCGACGTCCTCTCGCTGGTTCGGCGCATTCAGGAGCGTGTCCGGCAAGAAAGTGGCGTGGAGCTGGCGTTTGAGATCGAGATGGTGGGCGTTTTCGAGAAGGGAGCCGTGTCCTGAAAAAGCAGTCGCAACGAACAGGACGCCGGACACTACGGGTGGGGGTGCTCATGGGGGGCACCTCCTCGGAGCGTGAGGTCTCGCTCAAGAGCGGAAGCGCCGTTTTGCAAGCGCTGAAACGTCGGGGCTACGATGTGGTGGCCGTGGATGCCGCAGAGGATCTGCCGGTGTTGTTGCGCCGGCACGGGGTGGAGGCGGCTTTCGTCTGTCTCCACGGGCCCATCGGCGAGGACGGGACCATCCAGGGCTTTCTGGAGATCATGGGGATTCCCTACACGGGCTCGGGGGTTCGGGCCAGTGCCGTGGCCATGGACAAGATCCTGACGAAAGATCTGCTCCGGTGCCACGGGATTCCGACCCCGGAGTTTCGTGTCGTGGAATCGGACCGCCTGTCGGGCAGAGGTCTGCGTCTGCCGCTGGTTGTCAAGCCCGCAGAGGAAGGTTCGACCATCGGGGTGCAGACGGTGCATCGGCGAAAGGATCTGGCGCCGGCCATCCGCGCCGCACAGCGCTATAGCCGGCGGGTTCTGGTGGAGCGCTTTATTGCCGGGCGGGAAGTCACGGTCGGTGTGCTCGGGGATACCCCCCTTCCCGTGGTGGAGGTACGGCCCCACGGCGGTTTCTACGACTATGCGTCCAAGTATACCGCGGGACAAACGGAATACCTGGTTCCGGCGCCGCTGCCCAAGCGTGTGACCGCACGGGTGCAGCGCTTGGGCGGGGCGGTGCACCGCCTGCTCGGATGCCAGGGGGCCACACGGATCGATGTGATGCTGGCGGAAGGGTACCGACCCTTCGTGCTGGAGGTCAACACCATTCCGGGGATGACGGAGACGAGCCTGCTGCCCAAAGCGGCGGGCGAGGCGGGAATTCCTTTCGACGAACTGGTCGAACGCATTTTGAAAATGGCGCTGGTGGGGCGTACGTCGGGAGGCACGCGGCCATGAGAGACCATAAGGGCAGCGCCGTTCGGAACTCCCGCACCGTCCTCCTGAAGCAAGTGCGCAAGAAAGTCGTCCGTCGGCAGCAGAAGCGAAAGGCATTCCGGCGACTCATGGGTGCGCTCATGCAGAGCCTCCTGCTGGGGGTCGCTATCGCCGGTGCGGTAATCGGCATCTACTTGTTGCTCACTGCACCGGTCTTTACAGTCAAGAAGATTGTTTTTGAGGGAAACGTCCGTTTACCGGAGACCCGTATCCGGCATTATGAACAGAGCCTGTTGCAGAATATCTTTCTCCTTGACCTGGAGGCCGTACGGCGGGAGCTGGGACGGGAGCCCTATATCGATCGGGTCTTCGTGCGCCGGGAGCTGCCGGACCGGGTGTTTGTGCGGATCGCGGAGCGAACCCCGGTCGTTCGTTTTCGAATCAACGGGCAGGAACACCTCGTCGATGGGGAGGGCGTTCTCCTGTGTGATGCCCCGGAGGGTGGGCCCGCAAGCCTGCCGCTCATTGAGGGAGGGAGCCGTGCCGCGGACGCCGCGCGCCATGCCGACCTGATGGCGGCGCTGGTTCTTGTGGAAACGGTGGTACATTTCGGCTATCCCGCACTCCGGGAGATCCGGACCTTTGATATCACCCGGCCCGGCGAGGTCATGATGCGCCCCGAGGGGGGCGGTCCGAAGATCCGCTGCGGGTACGGCGATTACCTCAAAAAGCTCATCCGTCTCAAGCGGGTGGCCGCCGACTTGGCGGAGCGGAGCTGGCCCGTGAAGACCATTGACCTTCGTTTCGAGGATCAGGTGATCGTTCAGACGGAGGAACCGGTTCGGGTGAGCTGAGCTGCGACACGACCTGCACGGAGCGCAAGAGCGCCGGGCGGAGTGGGCTATCGCCCCCGTTACCGGAGGCTGCGTGCCGTCGAGTTGGACCCCGGGGTCGTGCATCGAA
Organism: uncultured Nitrospirota bacterium; assembly: GCA_947259355.1. Classification (GTDB taxonomy): domain Bacteria; phylum CG2-30-53-67; class CG2-30-53-67; order CG2-30-53-67; family CG2-30-53-67; genus CALZGC01. The sequence goes on from CAMYMF010000002.1 coordinate 135,245, forward strand.
GACACCCGTGAGCGAACGCCTGGCACAGGGAGGGTAGAACATTGCCGAAAAAAGAGCAGCTCGTCGTCGGACTCGATATCGGGACCACCAAGGTCTGCGCCATCATCGGTGAAAAGACCGAAACGGGCGGGCTCGAAGTTATCGGGTTCGGTACGAGCCCATCCAAAGGCCTGCGCAAAGGTGTTGTCGTCAATATCGACGGGACCGTGGACGCCGTCAAGAAGGCCGTCGAAGAGGCGGAGCTCATGGCGGGAAGTGAGATCACGACCGTCTACGCCGGCATCGCCGGCGCTCATATCAAGAGCCTCAACAGCCGCGGGGTGGTGGCCGTCAAGGAGCGGGAGGTGAACAAGGGGGACGTGGAGCGGGTCATCGACGCGGCCCGGGCCATCTCCATTCCCATGGACCGCGAAGTGCTGCACGTCTTTCCACAAGAGTATATTGTCGATGACCAGGATGGAATCAAAGACCCCATCGGGATGTCCGGTGTCCGTCTCGAAGCCGAAGTCCACATTGTGACCGCCGCTGTCACGTCGGTGCAGAACATCATCAAGAGCTGCAACCGGGCGGGCCTGGAGGTGAAGGACATCGTCCTGGAGCCTTTCGCATCCAGCCTGGCTGTCATGACACCGGAAGAAAAGGAGCTGGGTGTTGCGCTGGTCGATCTGGGAGGCGGCACGACGGATCTCGCCATCTTTCTCGATGGGAGCATCTGGCATACGTCGATTCTGCCCCTCGGCGGTTACAATGTCACCAACGATATCTCCGTGGGGATTCGAACACCCATTGGAGAGGCGGAACGGATCAAGATAAAATACGGGTGTGCCAAGACCTCTCTGGTTCGAGACGATGAGACCATCGAAGTGCCCAGCGTCGGCGGCCGCCCCCCCCGGGTGCTGTCGCGACAACTCTTGAGTGAAATCATCGAACCAAGGATCGAGGAGCTTTTCAGCCTGGTGAAACGGGAGATCATCAAGACCGGCTATGAGAACATGATTGCCTCGGGTCTGGTCATCACCGGTGGGTCGGCCGATATGGACGGTATTGTGGAGGTCGCTGAGGATGTGATGGGTCTTCCGGCGCGGTTGGGGGTGCCGCGCGACGTGGGTGGGCTGGTGGACGTGGTGTCGAGCCCAGCCTACGCCACCGCTCTGGGACTGGTCAAGTATGGTTTTGAGAACCTGGCCCGGCCTGCATTGGCCGCGCGCTCGGAAGAGGGGATGATCAGCAGGATGCTAGGGAGAATGAAACGCTGGGTGGGGGATTTCTTTTAACGCTCCATCCGGCACGTCCCGTGAGCGGCGAGCGGAGGCTGCTGACGCACGGCGATTTGCGTGAAAGGTTTGGGCACCGTCCCGCGGTGGCGGTACGGTGCTCTGAAAATGGTTTGGGTTGTTCTTTTTCTCCAGAAAGGGGGATAGGCTATGAAGTTTGAATTCACGGAAGAAGTGATGCGCCAGGCAAATATCACCGTCATTGGCGCTGGCGGCGGGGGATGCAACGCCGTCAACACCATGATCCTCGCGAAGCTGGAGGGGGTCGACTTTGTTGCGGCCAACACCGATGCCCAGGCGCTGTCGCGTATCCTAGCGCCGGTGAAGCTGCAGATTGGCACCAAGGTGACCAAGGGGCTCGGGGCCGGCGCGAACCCCGAGATCGGACGACAGGCTGCGCTGGAGGACCAGGAGACAATCAAGGAGTGTCTCCAGGGCATGGACATGGTCTTCATTACGGTGGGGCTCGGCGGCGGCACCGGCACCGGCGCGGCGCCCGTCATTGGCCGGCTGGCCAAAGAAGCCGGCGCGCTCAGTGTGGGTGTGGTGACCAAGCCGTTCAACTTCGAGGGCAAGCGGCGGGCCCGGCAGGCAGAGGTGGGTCTGGAGGAACTCAAGGATGTGGTGGACACGGTGATCGTGATTCCGAACCAGCGCCTGCTCGGTATCATTGACAAGGCGACGCCGCTCTTCGACGCGTTCAAAATTGCCGACGATGTCCTCTGCCAGGCGGTCCAGGGCATTTCCGATCTCATCACCACCCCTGGTTTGGTGAACGTCGATTTTGCCGACGTGCGCACCATCATGACGGGGCGCGGGCGCGCCGTTATGGGCACCGGTGTGGCCCGGGGTGAGGGCCGAGCGGTAGAGGCTGCGCACAGAGCCATCTCCAGCCCTCTTCTGGAGGACGGTTCCATGGATGGCGCCCGGCGGGTGCTCATCAACATCACCGGCACGGAGGAGATGTCGCTCTACGAGATCAACGAGGCCACCAGCATCATTCAGGAAGAGGCCCACGAGGATGCCAACATCATCTTCGGCTCTGCCATCAATCCTGAGATGGGCGATTCCCTGAAGGTGACCGTCATCGCCACCGGGTTCGACGAGCCCGTCGTAGAGGAAGAGCCGGTGATGAAGCAGGCCGTGAATTTTGAGACCTATGCCGGCGGCAAGACCATCGAAACCCCGACCTACCTGCGAAAGGGCAAGCTCAATGTGGGGCCGGACGCGCTCGCGGGTTATGACGAAAACGATCTCGATGTGCCGACGTTTCTCAGGCGGCAGATCGACTGATGGCAGCCGGCTTTCGGGAGACCGTCGCATCGTCGGGTGATGATCCTCGGCGGTTCGTTCAGCCATGCTCCGCACTCTGGAAGAAAAAAGGAAACGACGACTCGACGCGGAATATGGCGAAGCCTGGCGTCCCGTGTCGGTCGGACTGAGGGTCGGTCTGGTTTATCCCAACACCTACGCCGTCGGGATGTCCAACCTCGGTTTTCAGACCGTCTATCACCTGCTGAACCAACGGGACGATGTCAGCTGCGAGCGCATCTTTCTCCCCGATCCTGAAGACCTCGCGCAGTACGGCGACACGGCCGGACTTTACGTTTCCCTCGAATCGGCAACCCCCCTCTTGGCGTTCGACATCCTCGCCTTCTCTGTCTCCTTCGAAATGGATTACCTCCATGTGGTGGCCATGCTGCGGGCCGCGAAGATTCCCCCCCTGCGCGCCAAGCGCAGCCACCGGCGGCATCCACTGGTTATTCTGGGCGGCATCGGTAGCAGCATCAACCCCGAGCCCTTGGCGGATTTCGTCGATGTCATCTTCATCGGAGAAGCCGAGGAGGTCCTGGGTCCGGTCATGGACGCCCTCGGCGGACGGCCCGTACGAACGGCCGCGGACTTCCAGGCCTGGGCGCGGGACGTGCGGAGCGTGGCAGGAGTCTATTTCCCCCATGCCTACACGTTTCACTACGATGGGCAGGGCCGGGTCCGCGGCATTGAGCCTGCACAGGGCTATCCCGCCCGAGTGGCGCGGCAGTGGGTCCGGAATCTGGACCGCTGGCCGACCGTGTCCCGCATCCTGACACCCGAAACGGAGCTCAATGATATGTTCCTGGTGGAGCTCGACCGAGGCTGCGGCCGACACTGCCGTTTCTGCGCAGCGGGATACCTCTACCGGCCCCCGCGGTTTCGTACCCGAGCTGCCGTCCTTGCTTGCGCGCGTGAGGGGCTCGCACTGTCCAAACGGATCGGCCTGGTGGGCACAGCGGTTTCCGATTATCCCGACATCGACAGACTCTGCGAGGAACTGCGGGATCTCGGGGCTCGCCTGTCGGTTTCCTCCCTGCGGGCGGACGCCCTGAGTGCCGTCCTGATAAAATCCCTGGCGGCAAGCGGACACAAAACCCTGGCCCTTGCCCCCGAGGCAGGTAGTCAACGGCTGCGCAATGTCATCAACAAGAACCTCGATGAAGCCCAGATTCTGGCGGCATGCAACACGGTGTTTGCCTCGGGCATTGCCAACCTGAAGCTCTATTTCATGATTGGGCTTCCCTATGAAGAAGAGGGCGATCTGGTCGCCCTGGTCGCGTTGGTGCACAAAGTCAGAGCCATCCAGTTGGAAGCTGCCCAAGACAGCGGCCGGATCGGACGGATCACGGTGAGTGTCAATGTTTTTATCCCGAAACCCCATACCCCTTTTCAGTGGTTTGCCATGAACAAAAGGGGTGCATTGTCAAAAAAAATAAGTTATATTAAGAAAAATTTACGCCAGGAAGGTAACATTCGGGTCGTCCACGAGCTGCCCAAATGGTCGCTCATCCAAGGACTCCTCGCCCGGGGCGATAGGCGGCTGTCGTCTCTGCTGATCTCGGTGGCCGAGAAGAACGGCAACTGGTCCCAGGCCCTGTCCGAAGATCCCCTCCGGGTAAACCGGTGGCCTTCGCGGCCGAGAGACTCGGACGAGCTCTTCCCGTGGGATGTGCTCGACACCGGATGCCGCAAGGAGTTCCTGTACGCCGAATGGGAGCGATCCGGGGCTTTGACATCGACCGCGCCGTGCCCGGAGGATCTGAAGTGCAAGAAGTGCGGTGTGTGCGACGGGTAGGCGGGGCATCGGACAGCAGGATGAAGCATCACAAAGTGCGAGTCAGTGAGGGTGTCAAGACCATCGCTGTCCCTGCCATCGATGCCTTGAACGCGGTGGTCCACGGTTTCAGCACTCGGGTCGGCGGCGTCAGTGTGGAGCCCTTTTCCGCCATGAATCTGGCGTTGAATCTGGGTGATGACAATGATCGGGTGGAAATCAACCGGCGCCTCTTTGTCAAGGCATTGGGCGCAGGCAAGCCAGACCTTTATACCATCCGGCAGACCCACGGCACACGGATCGTACAGATCGACGACGCAAGGATCCCGGCTGTCGAGTACCGGCAGGCTCAGGGCGACGCGCTGACGACCAATCTGCCCGGCATCGCCATCGGGGTTTTGACGGCCGACTGCGTTCCCATTCTCCTGATCGACCCGGTGCAGCGTGCGGTGGCTGCCGTGCACGCCGGCCGGCAGGGCAGCCTGCTGCGAATCGTCACCCATGTGGTCCGGCGGATGCACGATGCCTTCGGCACAGAGCCGGCGCACCTGCGGGCGGCCGTGGGGCCCGGCATCGAAGCCTGCTGCTACGACATCGGAGAAAAACTGGCCCGTCATGTTCGGGAAAGCTTCCCCCGTGCCGAGCCGTTCCTGCAGGAGGAAGACGGTGCGTACTTTCTTGATTTGCGCGGGATGAACCACACCGATCTCTTGGCCGCAGGACTTCGGGAAGCCCACGTCCACCATGTGGACCTGTGCACCGCGTGTGAGCCGCAGACATTCTACTCATACCGCAGGAGCCGGGGCGGTCAAACGGGGCGGATGATGAGCCTGGTCATGCTCAAGGAGCAGTAGTCGCCCTGTTCCCTGAGAAAGGACGGCGCCGTGTCGATTGCGGAGAATCTGAGAAGTGTCCGCAGCCGCATTGAGACCGCCGCCCGGAAGGGCGGGCGGGAACCGGCGGATGTGACCATCGTTGCGGTCACCAAGACGGTTGCGCCGGAGCAGATCCGGGAAGCCGTGGCCTCTGGGATCACCTGTCTGGGGGAGAATCGCGTTCAGGAGGCCCGCGATAAGATTGCAGCCATCGGACGGGTCGCCCAATGGGACTTCATCGGTCATCTGCAGACGAACAAGGCCGCTCTGGCGGCAACCCTTTTCGACCGGGTGCATTCGGTGGACAGCGAGCGGGTGGCGTGGGCGCTGGATCGCGCGGCCCGCAAGCAAGGGCGGCGCCTGCCGGTGCTTGTGCAGGTGAACCTCTCGGGAGAAGAGAGCAAATTCGGTGTCGAAGCGGGCGCAGCGCTCGACCTGTTACGCAGCATTGCAGGGTTGGCCAACCTGGCCGTGGAAGGTCTCATGACCATCCCGCCCTATGTTGACAACCCGGACAAGACGCGCGCCCTCTATCGGGGGCTTCGGGAACTGCGGGACGAGGCTGATGCGCTGGCGCTGGCGGGTGTCGCCATGACGCACCTCTCCATGGGGATGAGCCACGACTATCCCGTGGCCGTAGAAGAAGGGGCCACGCTGGTGCGCATTGGCACGGCAATTTTCGGGCAACGGCCGTAAGGGCGGCCCGTGAGTTGCGTGGGCGTCGAGAGAGGGGCGCCGCTGACGTTGGTCGGAGGAATCCGCGGGAGATGCAAACAAAGACCATCGGTCTCATCGGCTGCGGCAGCATGGGCGAGGCCCTCGCTGCGGGCTGGCTGCAATCGGGTCTCGTGACGCCCAGGCAGATCCTGGTCTGGGATGCGGACCCGGAAAAACTAGCGGCCCTCATCCGACAGCACAAGGTGCGGCGCGCCCGGGACAATCCGGACCTTGCGGGCCGTGCAGACGTGCTCTTTCTCGCAGTGAAACCCCAAGTGGTGGATGCCGTGCTGCAGGAGATCTCCGGCGCCGTTGCATCCCGGACCGTCCTCGTCTCTATTGCTGCCGGCGTGCCGATTGCCCGGATCGAAAGCGCCATGGGACGGAAACTACGGGTGGTGCGGGTGATGCCGAATACGCCTGCGCTGATCGGGGAAGGTATTTCGGCGGTCTGCTGCAACCAGCAGGTTACGGTCCGCGACAAGCAGCACGTGCTGCAGCTCCTGCAGGCCGTGGGTGAGACCGTGGAGGTGGTCGAAACGATGATGGATGCCGTGACGGGACTGTCCGGATCGGGGCCGGCCTATCTCTTCGTACTGATCGAGGCCCTTTCCGACGCCGGTGTTCGTCAGGGGCTTCCCCGGGACGTGGCCGCGCGTCTGGCGGTCTGGACCGTCCGGGGGGCGGCAGGGCTGGTCCTGAAAACCGGACGGCATCCCGGCGAGCTCAAGGACATGGTCGCCTCGCCGGGGGGGACGACGATCTCGGGGCTCCATGCCCTGGAAAAGGGGAAGTTCCGTGCGGCCCTCTACAATGCGGTGGCGGCCGCCACCGAGCGGTCTGCAGCATTGGGAAGGGGTGAGTAGATGTTCGTTCTGGGAAACCTGCTGAGTGCGGTGGCGCAGATTCTGCACATGATCATCAGTCTCTACATTTGGGTGGTCATCATTGCAGCGCTGATTTCATGGGTCAATCCGGACCCCTACAACCCGGTGGTCCGCTTCTTGCGGGGAGCCACCGAGCCGCTGCTCTACCGGATCCGCCGGTTTCTGCCGGTCGGTGGGGGCATTGACTTCTCGCCCCTCGTGCTGATTCTGCTGCTCTATTTTACCGACATGTTCGTCGTCAAGACGCTGAGTGAGATTGCCTACAAAATGCGTTAGCACTGGGGGGTTTTCGCCCGTGCGGCGCCGGATCAAAGTTTCAACGTGGGGGCTTGCACGAAAGCCTGTCTGATGCCCGGTCGACGGCAACGCAAACGTCATGGGAGTGGGAGGCTACGATGGCTGAAGAAAAACACGAGATCACGCCGCTCGAAGTATCGAAGAAACAGTTCTCCACCGCCTTCCGGGGCTATGACTTGCGGGAGGTGGACACCTTTCTGGAGATGGTGACCCTGGAGATGGAGGATCTCGCTCGGAGAAACCACGGACTGAAAGAGGCGCTGGCGAAAAAGGAGGGAGAGATCGAAGAGGTCAAGGCCCGGGAGAACTCGTTGCGCAAGACGCTGGAGGGACTGCAACAGATCCTGCAGGAAGAGCGGACCCGGGCGGAGCAGCGGGGCAAACAGATCGTCCGGGAGGCCGAGCTCAAAGCTGCAAGCATTGTGAATCAGGCGCGCGAGGAGCAGGTCAGCCTTCGCAACGAGAACGAACATCTGCAGCGGATGCGGCGGGAGTTCTTGGCCAAGCTCGGAAGCCTGGTGGAGTCCTACAAGAAGATCGTCGATCAGGACCAGCAGCTCCTGGAGGGAGAGCTGCGCGTCGACAGTGATGTTCAGATGATCTAATGGGAACACCTCTGTTTCAGGAAGACGCCGAGGGGGTTTCTCTGCGCCTTCGCATACAGCCTGGCGCCTCGCGAAATGAAGTGGTCGGTGAGGCCGACGGTGTCCTCCGGATTCGCCTGACTGCACGCCCCGTGCAAGGGGCCGCCAATCAGCAGTGCCTCCGGTTTCTCGCCAAGCAATTGCACATCGCGACATCGAAACTCAAACTTGTGAAGGGCGGGCGCTCTCGGGACAAGATCGTGCGGGTTACGGGTCTTACGGGTGAACAAGTGCGGGACGCTCTCTTTCGGGGATGAGGCCACACGGCCGTCGGAAGGAGGGTGCCGACCGACGGGGGTCGCCCTGCCTGCGTAGGGGTTCGGAGCAGGCGAGCGGTGGCATTGTGCTCCCGGGAATAGGCTATCGGGGTTACCGGTTCATGGAGCCCAGGAACTCTTTATTGTCCTCGGTGCCTTTCAGTTTGTCGAGCAGAAACTCCATGCTCTCCACAACGCCCATGGGGTGGAGCAGCTTTCGCAGGATCCAGATCCGGTTGAGATCTTCCTGCTCGATGAGGAGTTCCTCTTTACGCGTACCCGAGCGGGGGATGTCGATGGCCGGGAAGATCCGCTTTTCCAGGAGTTTCCGGTCGAGATGGATTTCCATGTTCCCCGTGCCTTTGAACTCCTCGTAGATGATGTCGTCCATGCGGCTTCCCGTGTCGATCAGTGCTGTGGCGATGATCGTAAGGCTGCCGCCGTCTTCAATGTTTCGGGCGGCACCGAAAAAGCGCTTTGGTTTGTGCAGGGCATTGGAGTCGACACCTCCGGAGAGGATCTTACCGCTCGAGGGGACCACCGTGTTGTAAGCCCGGGCCAGCCGAGTAATACTGTCCAGCAGAATGACGACGTCCTTCTTGTGCTCCACCAGGCGCTTGGCCTTCTCTATGACCATTTCAGCCACCTGTACGTGGCGCTGCGCGGGCTCATCGAAGGTGGAGCTGACCACCTCGCCCTTGACGCTGCGGTCCATGTCGGTCACTTCTTCGGGTCGCTCGTCGATGAGCAACACAATTAACACACATTCGGGATGATTCTTGGTGATCGAGTTCGCGACGTTCTGTAGCAGCATCGTCTTGCCGGCCTTTGGAGGCGAGACGATCAGCCCCCGCTGCCCCTTGCCGATGGGGGCGAGCAGGTCCACCACTCGGGTGGAATGCTCCTTCGGGTCCCGCTCCAGCACCAGTCGCTCTTCGGGGTAGAGCGGTGTGAGGTTGTCGAAGAGTATTTTGTCCTTGGCCTTCTCGGGGTCCTCGTAATTGACGGCTTCCACCTTGAGGAGCGCGAAATAGCGCTCCGTCTCTTTCGGCGGTCGGATCTGACCCGAAATGGTGTCACCCGTCTTCAGGTTAAATCGGCGGATCTGAGAGGGTGATACGTAGATATCGTCCGGTCCGGGGAGGTAATTGTAGTCCGGTGCTCGCAAGAATCCGAAACCGTCCGGCAGTGTTTCCAGAACCCCTTCGCCGAAGATGAAGCCGCTCTTTTCTGTCTGGGCCTGTAGGATGGCGAAGATGAGTTCCTGTTTCCGCAGGCCGCTGGCCCCCTCGACTTTCATCTCTCGGGCCAGTTTGCTGAGGTCGGCAATGCTTTTTTCTTTGAGCTCGACGATATTGAGGCTGTTGTCATCGAAAACGATGTCCCTGTCCACGGTTTCGGCCTCATGGTTCTCGGCGCTGTTGTTCTTGGTGGCGTTGCCGTTCGGGACACGTGCGCCGTTCTTCTGATTTTTCTCGCTGACGCTCTCCCGTTTCTCGTCCGAGGACGTCCGGGTTCGTTTGCGCACAGGTTTCTCTCGGGTTGTCATGCAGTTACCTCCAATTCATCGAGCTAAGGTGCTGTAATTAAGGGATGTTGTATTCTCTGTTATCCTGAGACGAGCCACCGGAGTGGGGTTCGTTTTATGCTTCTGATGAAATCACGTCGGGTTTGAGCCTGTGGGCGCTTTGGCAACCTCTTGGGCTTGGGTCGGCAGATCCTGAAGATTTATTTCACAGATTAATTCTTTCAGGTATGTGAAACCACTATATCGTGAACCTTCGGAAAAAGTCAACTCCTTTTTGAAAAAATATGGTCGCGTTGTCTCAGGATCGTTGCGGCCACACTGCGCGATCAAACATTACGAATTCGCAGCATCGGTCAGCTCGATGACTCCCCACGCACCCATTTTATCCTTTACAATGACGAGGGCGCCGGTAACACCGGAGAGGGCTGCGAGGAAATCGAGGGCCCGCTGAATGTCTCCGGGGCCCTGGATGAGATTGCCCGCCGCGGTGGCGGCCGCATCGGCCAAGGCGGTGCTGGGAGAGAGCACGCAGACGGCGTCACTGCGGCCCAGACTCAAGGAATGCCCCACGGTCCCCGACGATGTGCAAAGCCCGAGCGGGCTCTCGGCTGCCCGCACCCGGATGGCCAGCCTGTGAGAGAAGCGGGAGTCCCCAGCGTATATGGAGACGATCCGGTCCTCTCGGGAGGCCAGAAAGATATCGCCCCCGTTCTCCACGATAACCTGCGGACTTTCGCCCAGCAGCGTCCGTCCGACCGCTTCGGCCACGGCGCCGGCCACCGCCGCCATGGGTCCCACGCCGGCCGCCGCACCAGCCTCGATCATGCTGCGCACCAAGGGGGACGCATCCGGCTTCGTGAGCACCGGTGAGAGGCTCTCATAGAATTGAGGATGCCGGCGGCCGTAATCCTCGAGGCTTTGCCGACACTGCCGGGCTGCGGCGCGCGCGGCGTCGCTCAGATCCCGTTCGGCACTGATCCAGAGATCAGTTTCTTGGATCACGACCCGGAAGGAGACGAGGCCGCCCGCCTGCATCCTGTTGCGATAGGTTCGTTCTTCGTAGGCCACGGTGCCTGCAGCTCCTCTCGCTATCGCGTCCAAAACCGCACTCACCCGGCCTGCCCCAGCATCTCTCGCGCGTGGGCGACGGTGGTCTGCGTAATATCGAGCCCGCCCAGCATCCGGGCGATCTCTTGAACACGCTCCTGGCCTTCCAGGGTTCGGACCCGGACAATCGTCCGTCCTCGGACCACTTTTTTGGAGATATGGCAATGGGTCTGCCCCAGACTTGCGACCTGCGGCAGATGGGTCACGCAGATGACCTGCTTACCCTCGGCCACGTAGCGGAGACGCTTTCCGAGGATCTCCGCCACGGCACCTCCCACCCCCGCATCGACTTCGTCGAATATCAGAACCCCCACCCGGTCGACATCGGCGAGGACCGTCTTGATGGCCAGCATGATCCGGGAGAGCTCGCCGCCCGAGGCGATGCTCGCCAGCGGCTGGAGCGGTTCTCCGGGGTTCGCAGAGACCAGAAACTCCACCGTGTCCACCCCCCGGTGAGTGAGGGCGTTTCCGTGACGGTCTCTCAGCCGGCTCTGCCCGGCCCGGCGTTTCTGCGGCCGTACCGAGAAACGGATGGCTGGCATCCCCAGATCCGAGAGTTCCCGGGCCAGCTCCTGTTCCATCCTTCGGCCTGCGTCCGCGCGGGCTGCAGAGAGCCTGTCCGCCAGCGCACTTGCTTCCACCAAGTTTTGTTCGAAGGCATCCTGCAGACGGGCCCCTTCCTCTTCGCTGTTGGTCAGCCGCTGCAGCTCGGCCTCGGACTCCTCGCGGCATCGAAGCACCGCCTCAATACTCTCGCCATATTTGCGTTTCAGGCTGCGCAGTTTGTGGAGCCGGTCTTCCAGTTCGGCCAATCGGGTCGGATCGGGCTCAAGCCGGGCCGCATAATCACGCAGGGTATAGGCCAAATCCTCCAGGCGGTATTTCACTTCTTCGCCCTGAGCCGTCCAGGGACCCGTTTCGGGGTCGAGGGAGGCCAACTCCTGTAGGATGGTGAGGAGCCGGCCGATGCTGTCGGAGAGAGACTCGTCGGACTCGTGCAGCAGGGTATAGGCGCCCTGCGATAGGGAGGTGAGGCGTTCGGCGTTTCCCAAGAGTCGACATTCTCGTTCCAAGGTTTCCTCTTCACCGGCCTTCGGGTCGATGGAGGCGATTTCATCAATCTGGAAGCGCAAGAAGTCGAGGCGGCGTTCCCGGTCGCGCGAGGCCGACTCGAGCCCCACCAAGGCCTCCTGCAGCGATGCGAGACGCGTGTAACAGACTTCGTAGGCTTGACGGGTGTCGTGATGCCGGCCAAAGGCATCGAGCAGGTCGAGGTGTTGCTCCCGGTTTAGCAGTGAGTGATGGGCATGCTGTCCGTGCACATCGACCAGATTCCGCCAGAGTTTTCCGAGAAGGCCCAGGGTGGCCGGGTCCCCGTTGACCGTGATCTTGCCTTTGCCGGTGCGGCTGAGCACCCGGTGCACAACGATTTCGCCGTCGGGCGCGTCCACGCCCAGTTCCTGTACCTCGTCGAGTTTGTCCGGGGCATGGCTCAGATCGAAGCGTGCAGCGATGCGCGCCGCGTCGGCGCCGGCGCGGATGCGATCCGTCGCCGCTCGGTCGCCGAGAATCAGTCCCATGGCGCCGATCAGAATGGATTTGCCCGCACCGGTATCGCCGGTGATGATGTTCAGTCCGGGTGAAAAGCCCAGAGAGAGCTCTTCGATGATGGCATAGTTCTGGATGCGCAAATCCCGGAGCATGGCGCCTTCACCCAAATAAAATCTCTATCAGCTCGTCCACCGAGGCAACCCCGATGACGTCCAGGCCGTTCGGTTCGACCTCTGCACGGCACCGCTGCGGCAGGATGCAGCGTTCAAAGCCTAGTTTGGCGCCCTCCCGCAACCGGGCCTGGGGCCGGCTGACCGCGCGGATTTCACCGCCGAGTCCCACCTCTCCGAAGAGGAGTGTCTTCGCGTCGATGGGGCGGCCGCGGTGGTTCGACACCACCGCCGAGAGTGTGCCCAGATCCGCAGCCGGTTCGCTCAGCGTCATCCCGCCGACGACATTGACGAAGATGTCCTGGCTAGACAGGGGCGTGCCAGCCCGCTTCTCCAGAACGGCCACCAACAGATTCACGCGGTTCTTGTCGACGCCCGTGGTCATCCGTCGGGGGACGCCGAACTCCACCGGGCAGACCAGTGCCTGTATTTCCACCAGAATGGGGCGGGTGCCCTCCAGGCTTGCGACGACCGCCGAACCGGCCACGTCGGCCGGCCGTTCCGCCAGAAATATCTCCGATGGGTTCACCACTTCCGCCAGGCCGTCCTCCCGCATCTGAAAGACCCCCACCTCCTGGGTGGAGCCGAAGCGGTTTTTCATGGTGCGCAGAATACGATAGGTGTGTCCTCGGTCTCCCTCAAAATAGAGGACGGTGTCCACCATGTGTTCGAGCACGCGGGGCCCTGCGATGCTGCCGTCCTTGGTGACGTGACCGATGAGGAAGAGGGAGATGTTCTCGCGCTTTGCCATTGCGGTGAGCAGACCCGCCGCTTCTCGCACTTGACTGACCGAACCGGGGGCGGAGTGAATGCCCTCCGTATAAACGGTCTGCACCGAATCGATGATGAGCGCCGCTGGGCGGACGTCCGAGACAACGGCGAGAATATGCTCCAGGGCGTTTTCCGCGAGGAGTGTCAGCCCCGGGGCGTTGACGCCGAGGCGGTCAGCCCGTAGCTTGATCTGGCGCAGCGATTCCTCGCCGGAGACATAGAGTGTGGGGGCCTGCCGCGAGCCCAGCAGCCCCGCGATCTGCAGCAGCAGCGTCGATTTGCCGATCCCCGGGTCGCCCCCGATGAGGGTGACCGAGCCCTGCACCAGTCCACCGCCCAAAACCCGGTCCATTTCGGACATGCCGATGGGGACGCGTTCGTCGTGGTGGGTGGCGATCTCAGCCAGGGTGACCGGCTGGGCGCGCAGCCCGGGGGCGGCTGGCTTGCGGGGCGTCTCGGCCTCCTCTACAAAGCTGTTCCATTCGCCGCAGTCTGTGCAACGGCCGACCCAGCGGGGCGAGTGCTGTCCGCAGTTCTGGCAAACAAAGTGGCTTTTCGTTTTGGCCATGGTTTTCCGTGTCCTTACCGGGTCCGCGTCAAGAGCGTCACCGCGATGCTAACGCAGGGGGAGAAGTCCAAAAAGGTCTTTGATGTCCTCGTCTTGGAACCTAATGCCCGCGCCGTAGAAAAGCGAAGAGTCTTCGGCGTTCAGAAAATTATCATAGCCCGCATTGATGTGAAAATAGTTCAGAAAGTTATAATCGACGCGAAACTTGGCGTGGGCATGACCGCCGAAACTGTTCTCCCCTTCCATGTCCCAGAGGTCCAGATGCAGTCCCAAGCGCCGGCCCAGGAGGGTGTGGTCCACACCGATGCCGCCGGTGCTCTCCTGCAGTCCCAGCCGGAAGGAGGTCTGCCCGAATGTTTTGCCGAACATGGCGGTGAAGAGCATGTCGTCGGAGGTTTTTCGCTCCTGAACGGTTTGCGTCACTTCAGTGGGGAAAAAGTCCGTACCGGCGCCGGGGCCGGTATTGGTGATCCGCCGGGTGGTCAGCGTCTCGGAACGATCTCCCTTCGTTCCCTCGGGACTCACCAGTTCGAAGAGGAAGAATTTGTCTTTGCGGGGCTGGAGCTTCAGCGAGACATACCCTTTGGTGTCATCCGCTTCCACGAGATTTTCACCACGGAGGGAGACGTAGGTGTTGTATTTCTTTTTCACACCGAGGACATCCTGCGCCGAGACGAGCACCTCTTCCAGGTTGTCAGAGATGTTGTCCTCGTTGACCAGGCGTCCCAGGGTGCCCTGCCCCTGGTCTACTTTGCGAAAGATGCTGTCCATGGATCGGGTGGCCGAGCGGCTATGGGCCAGGGTTTCCTGGAAGCTGGCCAAATTTTCCACCAGGGTGCGGTTGAGGCTCGTGCTGAGCGCGTCCATATTCTCGATGACCCGGGTGATGCGGGCATCGTTTTTCTGGATCACGCTGCTGAGGTTCGTCGTGACATCATGGAAGCCCTGCAGCAATTCACGGATCGAGCGCTCCCCCTCTGTGCCTCCCAAGGCCCCGCGCAATGAGGAGGTGACCGACTTGAGGTCGTCTGCAATGGCCGTAAGCTTTCCGACCAGTTGCCCGATGTCTTCCGTCGTGGCGGGAGCCACCAGTGTTTCACCGTCCCGCACGGCCTCCGGTGCACTTCCCAGATCCAATTCCACATATTTGTCGCCCAGCAGTCCGACGGAGCGGATCCGGGCTTGCGTGTCCCGCGGGACGTCCGTATCAATGCGCACCGTGACGTCCGCTCGCCCATCCAGCAGGCCGATCTTTTCGACTCGCCCCACCTCCACGCCCGCAATCTTTACCGACGCATCCTCGGTGAGACCGGCCGCAGAGTCAAATAGAATGTGGACGGATTTGTCTCCGCGCGCGGCCATGCGGAACTCACCCACCCGAAAGGACATGAAGGTGAGCAACAGTATGCCCGCGAAAACAAGCAGCCCCACCTTGGCTTCCGTGGTCAACTTCATTGGATCCCCCTCTGCATCAACTCTTCTTCCAGGTCCTTCGAAATGGGCCCTTCCGCCTGCCCGGTGATGAACTGCCGGACGTAGGGGTTGTCGGTGTCGCGGATCTCCTCGGGCGTGCCGACCTGCAGGATCTGCCCCCGGTAGAGCATCGCGATGCGATCAGCGATTTTGTAGGCGCTCACCATGTCGTGGGTAATGGCCACCGACGTGACCTGGAGTTTCTCCCGCATGCTGATCATCAGGTTGTTGATCATGTCCGCGTTGATGGGATCGAGTCCGGTGGTTGGTTCGTCGTAGAGCAGAATCCGGGGTTCCATGGCGATGGCCCGCGCAAGTCCCACCCGTTTCTGCATGCCGCCGGAGAGTTGCGAGGGGCGCAGGTCTTCCACGCCATAGAGGCCCACCATGGCCAGCCTCTCTGTCGCCTTTCGGCGGATGGCGCTGTCCGAGAGGGTCGTATGCTGCTTTAGGCCGAACCCGACGTTTTCCCACACGCTGAGAGAGTCGAAGAGTGCAGCCGCCTGAAAGAGCATGCCGAATTTCTTCCGGACTGCGTTCAAGTCTTCCTCGCTCATCTGCGAGATGTCGTCGCCATCGATGAGGATTTGACCGGTGTCGGGACGTAGGATGCCGATCATGTGTTTGATGAGCACACTCTTGCCCGAACCGCTTCCTCCGATGATGACCAGGCTCTCACCCTGTCGGACCTCGAGATCAATGCCGCGCAGGACATGGTTCTTCTGAAACGATTTGTGCAATCCCGATATGCGTATCATTGTCTTGATGCCTTTCCCGGCGGCCCGATTCCGTCCGTCCTCAGAAGAGGATGGCCGTCAGAAAATAGTCCGAGATGAGAATCATCATCGAGGAGATGACCACGGACCCGGTGGTGGCCTTGCCCACCCCTTCCGCGCCCCCTCTGGTGTAGAAGCCCTTGTAGCTTCCAATCAGTGCGATGATCAGTCCAAAGGCCGCGGCCTTTAGCAGCCCACTGTAGATGTCGGTGAACTCCAGGTAGTCCCACGTCCGGTTGAGATAGACCGTGGGGTTTGCGTGGAGCACCCGGACGCTGACGAAATAACCGCCGTAGATGCCGACGATGTCTGACAACACCGTCATGAGGGGCAACGTCACGATACCCGCAAGGATGCGCGGCACCACCAGGTATTTGATGGGGTTGGTGGCCAGGGTGTGCAGCGCGTCGATCTGTTCGGTGACCCGCATGGTGCCGAGCTCAGCGGCCATGGCGGAGCCGGCCCGACCGGCAACGATGAGCCCCGTCAGCACCGGCCCGAGTTCGCGCGTCATGGAGAGCGACACGACTGTTCCCACCAGGCTCTCCGCATTGAAGCGCTGAAAGCCCGTGTGGGTCTGCAGGGCCAGAACCATGCCGGTAAAGGTGGCCGTGATGAGTACCACCGGGATGGAATTGACCCCCACCTCCAGCATCTGTCGGATCGCGTTTTTCAAGTAGTATGGCGGCCGAATGCCCCATCGGCACGCCTGCAGGAGGAGCTGGACAATCTTGCCGGTCTCTTCGATGAACCGGAGAAGCCGGCTGCCGAGCATCTCCAGAAACTTCAGCACATCTGTCTCCTTGCGGTCTTAAATCCGCCGCCGCCAACTGATGACGTTGCGACCCACTAGTCTACATAGTGCCGGGGCACTCGAGCGCCGATGCAACAGAGTATTTCGTACGCAATCGTGTCGGACCATCTGGCCAGGTCCCAGGCACTGATCGTTTCGGCCCCGTCCCGCCCAATGAGTGTCACCACGTCGCCCGGGGCCAGAGCGTCGATGTCCGTCACATCAGCCAGGATCATGTCCATGGTCACCGTGCCGACCACCGGGGCGCGCCGGCCTCCCACCAGAACCTGTGCGCGATTCGATAATCGGCGGGGGTAGCCGTCGGCGTAGCCCACCGGGAGGGTGGCGATGCGGCTGCGCCGCCGGGTGACAAAGGTTCCCCCATAGCTCAACGGGGTTCCCCGAGGCACCTCCTTGAGGTGGATGATCCGCGTCCGCCAGGAAAGCACCGGTTTGAGCGGCACCTTGCCTGGAAAGGACTCGGAGGGCGGGTACCCGTAAAGCATAATCCCGGGGCGCACCATATTGAAGAAGGCGGCGGGGAATTTCATCACCGCCGCGCTGTTCGACAGATGCCAGAAGGGGACTGCCATGCCCCGCTTGCGGATTCGCTCCTCCAGGGCGACGAATCGTTGCAGTTGCCAATCGGTGAAAGTCCGATCTTGCAGATCGGCATCGGCGAAATGTGAAAGCACGCCGACCAGCTGCAGCGCGGGGAGTTCGGCGATCCGCGTGAGGGCCTGTTCCGCCTCCTCTAGGGCGAACCCGACGCGGCCCATGCCTGTGTCTATCTTCACGTGAACGGGCAGGCGGGTGCCCGCGGCCGCAACCGTCTTCGAAAGTGCTTCAGCCCAGTTGAGGTTGTAGAGGACGGGCGTCAGATCGTGTTCGATGAGCTGGTCGTGCTGATCGGGGAAGACGCCGCCCAGCACGGTGATCTCAGCCGTCAGTCCCCCCTGACGCAGCGCTGTGCCTTCCTCAACGGTGGCCACACCCAGATGCTCTACGCCCTCCTGCACAAGAACATGGCCGACCGGAACGGCACCGTGCCCGTAGGCGTTTGCCTTGATGACCGCCAGGATTCCCCGTTCGGGTCCGATGAGCCGCTTGATCTGGTTGAGATTGAAACGAAAGGCCTGCAGATCGATTTCAGCTGAAGTGGGGCGCGGACTCGGCATAATCCCTTTCCTGGTCCCGGGGGCTGAAGTTTTGGAACAGAGTGAAGCGCCGTTCGAAGTGCAGTGGCACGGTGCCGGTGGGGCCGTTGCGTTGTTTGCCGATGATGATTTCGGCCTTGCCCTTGTTTTCCTCGGTCTCTTTGTAGACCTCCTCCCGGGAGACAAAGAGGATGACATCGGCATCCTGTTCAATGGCGCCCGATTCCCGCAGATCTGCCAGCATGGGGCGCTTGTCGTTGCGGGACTCCACGCTGCGGTTGAGCTGGGACAGCGCAATCACGGGGATGTTCAACTCCTTGGCCAGTGCCTTGAGGGAGCGGGAAATCTCGGAGATCTCCTGCTCCCGCCGCTCGGCGGAGGTTTGGCCCCGCATGAGCTGCAGGTAATCGACGATGACCATGGCCAGGCCGTGCTCGAGCATGAGCCGCCGGCTCTTGGCCCGCATCTCCAGAATCGAAATGGCCGGCGTGTCGTCAATGAATATGGGGGCATCCGAGAGATCGCCTGCGGCATTCGTGAGTTTGCCCCAGTCGGTCTTCTTCAGCTGACCCGTACGCAGGCGGTGGGCATCGACGCGGGCCTCGGCACAGAGCATCCGGATGACGAGCTGCTCCTTGGACATCTCCAGAGAGAAGATGGCCACCGGTTTTTTACTCTGGATGCCGACGTGCTGGGCGATGTTCAGGCAGAAGGCCGTCTTGCCCATGGAGGGCCTCCCGGCGACGATGATGAGATCCGAAGGCTGGAAGCCCGATGTCCGGGTGTCCAGATCGGCGAAGCCGCTTGGTACGCCGGTGATGAGCTCCTTTCTCTCATAAAGACTTTCGATGAATTCAAAGCTGTTCTTGATGATATGCTCGATCCCCACGAACCCCTGGCGAATGTTCTCACCGGTGATTTCGAAGATCCGTTTTTCCGCGAGTTCCAGGAGTTCCTCCGTACCCACGGCCTCATCAAAGCCTTCGCGCACGATCTCGGTGGCGGCATGGATCAGTCGCCGCGCCACCGCCTTTTCTTTGACGATGCGGATGTAGTGTAAGACGTTGGCAGCGGTGGGAACGACTTCCGTGAGCTGGCTCAGGTAGGCCGCGCCGCCGACAGCATCGATGCGCTCTTTGCGTAGGAGATGGTCCCGAAGGGTGACCAAATCGATGGCCTCCCCCGCGGTGCTCATCTCGATCATGGCCTGGAAGATTTTCTGGTGGGCGGCCTTGTAAAAATCGGCTGCCCGGAGATGTTCCATGGCCTGGTTCAGAGCCGTATTCTGCAGCAGCACGGCGCCCAGAACAGCCTGCTCAGCCTCGATATTCTGGGGCGGAACTCTCTCGAGGATCTCACCGGATGGAAGCACTGCCCCCTCCCTTATCGTGATGATGTCCAACCCGGATGTAGCCTGAGTGATCTTTGTGAGAGGCTGTGGAGGTGCCACCGACAAAACGCAGACGATTGTCCGACTGAAGACCGATCGAAACAATGAATCTCGAAGTCAGAAAATCTTCTGTAACGCCGCAGGTGGCAGACGATCCTGCCTCGCCATGAATCGACTCGTGCACTATCCTGGCTCAGAGGTGTGGGTGCCGCTGCGGACAGACATGCCCAAGCGACGCAAAGAACCACGCTTCACAAGAAACCCGGCAGGAAAGAAAGGCCTTGTGTTCTCCAGTAATCCGGAACGGGACACCTACGTTTCTTCTACGACCCAGACTTTAAGCTCCGCAGTCACTTCCGGATGGAGTTTAATGGGGACGGTATAGACACCGAGCTTCTTAATGGGCTCTTCCAGGAGGACCTTGTTCTTCTCGACCTGAATGCCTTCCTCCTGCAGGGCGTCCGCAATATTCTTGTTTGTCACCGACCCAAATAGCCGATCGTTTTCGCCCACCCTCTGGGCAATGGTTACGGAGATCGATTCGAGTTTGTGCGCCAGCCCCTGGGCGCTCTTGGTGGCTTTGAAGACGCGATCCTGGATCTGTTTCTTCTGATGTTCGAGCTGTTTGATGTTCCGCAGGGTGGCCTCGATGGCCATGCCCTTGGGGATCAGATAGTTGCGGGCGTATCCCGGTTTGACGCGAACCATGTCACCCACGGACCCAAGATTTGCCACGTCCTCCCTCAAGATCACTTGCATGAAAACAACTCCTCTTCCAAAAAATGAATTGCTGAAATATATAATAGCCCAACGAGAAGTGTCAAGATGAAAGCTCACAAAAAGCGTTTGCGGGGGTGCAGGTTTTTATGTAAAGTGGGAATCATTGTGATCCAAGCGTCAAGAATTTGAAACACGGAAGGCGCCACGGCATTTGGTGCATGCAATCGTGCTGCGGTGAAGGAGAGATGCCGGCATGAGTGGACGCCCAGAGGAATTGTGTCGTGTTTCGGCAGCGCTGCAACGGGAGGCCGCGATGCCCGGCGATATTACCTATACCCACGTGAGCATTCGTCCATGGGGTGGTCTTTGGATCTTTGTGAGCCGCAAGGGCGTCTTCGGGGTATGCTTCGGCACGGGTACACTCTCAAAGCTACCGGAAAAGATTGTGCGTCGTGTCGGTTCGCTGCCCCGAAAAGCCGATGGACGCCTGAGCTCAATGGCGCGAGAATTTGAACGCTATCTTTTGGGATATTCGAAACAGATCCCTTTGCCGGCGGATCTTCGGGGGCTCACCCACTTCCAGCGACGTGTGCTGCATGTGGTAAGCCGGATTCCTTACGGTGAGACCCGCGCCTACCAGTGGGTGGCGCGCCAGGTCGGGCAACCGACTGCCAGCCGGGCGGTGGGGGCCGCATGCGGGGCCAATCCGGTGCCCCTTCTCATCCCCTGTCATCGGGTGATCGCGAAAGACGGCACCCTGGGCGGGTTCAGCGCTGGCCTGCCACACAAACGACGGCTTCTTGACCTGGAACTGGCCCACCTGTAACGGGGCCCGAAACGACGGGCGTCCATGAGACCCGTAAATTTTGCAACCGCCACCCTCTGGCATCGTTTCACGGGCCGCGGAGCAAGGCCGTGAGCAGCCAGCGCGATACCCGAAGGAAAATGCGTGCTGCCCGTCTCTCCGTTGCAGCCGCTTTCGTGCTGTCCGCCTTCAAATTGACGGCGGGATTCCTGTTTCAGTCTCTCGGCGTTCTCTCCGCAGGAGTCGACTCGGTCATCGATCTGGTTGCCTCATCGGTCAGTTATTTCTCCATGAAAAAATCGATTGAACCGGCTGATCCGGAGCACCCCTATGGGCATGGCAAGATCGAAAATGTGGCTTCTTTTTTTCAGGCCGGGTTCATCGGCCTCATGGGGCTCGTTCTCATTGGGGAAGGGGTACGCCGTTCGCTGATGGATGGAGAACCGCCCAGGCTCGGCGCAGGGATCGCTGTCATGCTCGCCTCAGGAGCCGCCAGTTTTTTCGTGGGCAGGCGGCTGGCCCGCATCGCAAAGGAGACGGACTCGCCCCTGCTGCAGGCCGATTCGATGCACTTCCTCACCGACACCTACACGAATCTTGGCGTGGCGTTGGCCCTTGGGTTGGCAGCCTGGTCCGGCTATATCTTCTTCGACCGTCTGGCGGCTCTGCTCATCGGTGGTTGGGTGCTGGTTACCGCGTACCGTATCTTGCGGCGGGCGCTCGATGCGCTAACCGATCGATACATCCCGAAGGAGCTTCGGGACGAGATCGACCGGATCATCCTCAGTCACACGCCGCAAATTATGGGGTATCACAAACTCCGGACCCGCCATGCGGGTTCTCAGAAATTGATCGATCTGCACCTGGTGACCTGCAAGGACATGGTGGTGGAGGAAGCCCATCGCATCACCGATCACATCGAAAAGGAAATTCAAAGCCGCATCCGAAACGCCGATGTCATGATCCACATCGAGCCGTGCGCGGAGACGTGCCCGGAGCAACCCGAGGAGTGCGAGTATCTGTCGCCACCACCGGGTGGGCGCCTGAACGGATGACGCCGGAAATGCATGGGATGCACAAGTACTGCCGGCGATCCGGCACTGTCGGCCCACGAGCGCCTGACCGGACAGCCTGGGGTGGCTGTAAATTTGCTTGATTGTGTGAAAGGTGGAAGGGGAGGCAACCTCCCCGAAGGTTTCCCCTCGAGGAGGTGCCTCCATGGAGTCTTGTTGAGAGTGGCCGCTACATGGGGACCCCCCAGTAGATGATCAGGATCCATCCGAGGACGGACAGGAACAGGATGAGTCTTTTCATCGCAATGATCCCCCCCTGCGAAGATCTTCCTAGCGCCCATCGACTCGGCGCACGGGCATCGACCAAACATGCCGCTTTCCCGGCTCAACCTGAGCCTTTGCGGCAGCGAGCCCATTGTTAACAGCGCCGGTTACTCAGCATCGACCGGTACACCCTTGATCTTCTGTCCGTAGATGAAGACTTTCTTGAGCGGTTCTGCCTTGAGGAAGTGCTGATGCCCGCAGATGGGGCATTTATAGAAATAAGTATCATTGAGGACCGAGAAATTATCCATCCCGTTGGTTTCGTAGTTGAGGCTTGTGCGGTACATTCTGGAAGAGCACTTGCTGCAGTTCATTGGATTGCCTCCTCTTTTCAAACACTTATGAAACAAAACTAAGTTAATGTTCTTTGTATTATATTCAGATTCTGGTTTTTGTCAAGATGTTTCGGACGTTTTTTCTTGAATGAAAATACTTTCGCTGCAACCACCGTTATGACGACCCCGCGAGCCGTTTATTCACGGCTCCCGGGGGCCGGGGCGTTTGATCCGCAACTATCCTGAAATAAACGTTTTTTTTGCCCAGCGAGGCTGCGTGGGTGTTCTCGCGAGCCCCCGGGCGATCTTGGTGGCGGTCGGTGAGCGGTGCCCGGACAAAAGGACAGCGCGTGCTCTCCTTGCTGCGGCAATAACGCTCGATCTGAATCTCGCTGGGCGAATAGGGTCTTTCCCCGGCGAAGCAGGTGTATCCGAAGGTCCGGATGAGGTAAGGACATTTCATGGTGGCTCCCAACGTAGGGCAGGGGTCTGCGCTGTACCGCGCATGATCGACTCACGGCACCATGTGGACGCCGGCGTTATCGGTTTGGATGGCGACCGGCCTTGCCGGTTCCTGGAGCATTCTGTGAATCCGCTCGACGAGTTCTCGAAAGTCGTACGGCTTGAGCAGAAAATCGGTGCACCCGCGCCGTTGGAGTCTTTTGCGCAGGTCGGCGTCGTTGAGGCCCGAGACGACAAAAACGGGAAGCCAGATCTGTCGGCGGTGCAGCTCGTCGACTAGTTCGATGCCGGTCATTCTCGGCATCTTAATGTCGGTCAGGAGCAGGTCGAAGGGACGGCTCTTCTTGCGCGTCTTGAGAATAGCGGTGAGCGCCTCCTGGCCGTCCCTGGCTTGGGTGACCCGATAGCCCGCATGTTTCAGCACGAAGCTAAGGGTGTACAGGATTGCAGGCTCATCGTCGACCACCAGTATGTGCTTTCTCATGCCTCTCTCCTTCCTGGATTCATATGCTCCTGGTAGATGTGGCACTCTTCATGATTGCCGCCGCAGTAGTAAATGGCGGCCTCCGTTGTCAGGCTCCCCAGGTTGATGCAATAGCACTCCTCCCGGGGCGTCGCAAGCAAGGGGCATTTGGAGGGGCGGTTCGCCTCCCGATCCGTCTGGAACTCCATCATGAGATTGTTATCGCCTCGTATCGAGGTTCACTTATCGGCAGTCTTTTGTCGGCTCTATCGCGTCGGGATTCCGACGGACCTTTCCACCAGAGTCCGGGAGAGCCGATCAACCGTTTCTGTTCGCAGAGGAGCGTTATCGAATCCAGGCGCTCTCGGACCCCCTTGGGGCTCTTCAGAAGTGCCGGGCAAGAAGCTTGGCACGAGCAAAGGGGGCAGTCCCCAGTAGATAATCAGCAGCCAGCCCAAAACCGCCAGAAATGCCAGAAGTCGATTCATCTATTCGTCCACCAGTGAAACGTGCACGCGGTAACAGGAACGGCTAGGACCTTTATTCCTGGGTAGAAAGAGCCCTTTGCGTCCGTCTTCTATGCTTCGGAATCGGAGGGCGTTATGACCGCTTTGAAGCAATGGCGTTACAAAATTCATGCCGCAGGGAGGGAGGCTCGCAACTAAATGAATTAGTGTTTAAAATTAATATGTTAGCAATGGAGGGTTGTGAATGGGTGCGGCTTTCCTGCAAAGGGAAGGTGTGCCTGGCACACTTGCGTGCCACACCAGAAGTGTGCCATGACACATCTTTGCTCTACTCGGAGGGATCTTTCCGGATTTTGTGTTCGTCGATTCTGCGGTAGATGGTCCTGCGGCTGATGCCGAGCATACGGGCGGCCCTCGCCTTGTTCCAACCGCTCTTTCGCAGTGCATCCACGATCGCCTCACGTCCGTCGGCCCCGCCGGACACCGTTTCCCTTCGGGCCCGGCCGAACTGACGGGGAAGGTGTTCGGGCGTGAGGGTGGGCTGCCGCGAGAGCAGGACGGCATGCTCCATGGCGTGCTCCAGTTCCCGGACGTTGCCCGGCCACGGATATGCCATGAACCGGTCCAGAACGGCGTCAGAGACGGAAGAAACCTTCTTGTTGAACTTTCGGTTGAATTTCTCCAGAAAATGATCGACCAGGAGGGGAAGATCGTCGAGACGTTTTTCCAGCGGAGGCAGCCAGATCTCGACAACCTTGAGCCGGTAATAAAGGTCTTCCCGGAATTCCCCCCGCCGGACCTTTTCCTCAAGATCCTGGTTGGTGGCGGCCACGACCCGGACATCGACCCGGATGGGGACCGATTCGCCTACACGCTCGAATTCCCGCGCCTGCAGGACCCGCAGCAGGCGGAGCTGCATTTGGGACGACATGTCGCCGATCTCATCCAGGAAGATCGTGCCACCGTCGGCTCGCTGGAAGCGGCCGATCTTGTTGTGAATGGCCCCGGTGAAGGCCCCTTTGACATGTCCGAAGAGTTCGCTCTCCAGCAGGTTTTCGCTCAGGGCCGTGCAGTTCACTTTAACCAGCGGTTTGTCGCTCCGGGTGCCCTGGTAGTGCACAGCCTCTGCCACCAGTTCTTTGCCGGTTCCGCTCTCACCGGTAATGAGGACCGTTGTCTCCACGTCGGCCAGATCCTCGATTAGAGCGTAGATCCTCTGCATGGCTTCGTTTCGACCGATGATGTTGTGAAACTGCCGCCGCCCCTGCAGGTCCCGCTCGAGCGCATCGAGTCGTGTCTCGTCTCGAACGACCAGGACCGCGCCCAGAAAAACACCGTAGCGATCAATCAGGGGCGCTGTTGAGAGGCTGAGGACCCTTGCCGCCCCGAGGTCTTCCCGGGAGACGACCCGGGCCATCTCCATGGGTGCCTGTTTCGCGATCGTATCGCTCAGGATCTTGGTGCATTTGCCGTCGCAGAGGGGATGCATTTTCGGGAAGGGTTTGCCCAGGGTATCCTCTCTGGAGCAGCCGTACAGATCACAGGCAGCTTCGTTCATCTCCGCGATGCAAAGATCGCGGTCCACGGTCACGACGGCGTCCTTGACACTGCGAAAAATAGCATCCAGATGGGTGCGATAGCGTTCCCCTTCGTCCTGCAGAGCCTTGTGTGCCAGGGCGCGCTGCGTCACCTGCAGCAGGGTCTCCAACACCACCGGTTTGGGAATGTAATCAAACGCACCCATCCGGACGGCCTCGGCCGCCGTTTCAATCTTGGGGGCTCCGGTAATCATCACCACGATTGAACTGAGTTGTCTGTTCCTGATTTCCCGAAGCAGGTCAATGCCGGTGGTTCCGCCCAGAAGGATATCGGCAATGATGAGATCAAAGTGACTCTGTGAAATCTTCTCCACGGCCTCGTCGTAGCTGACGGCCGTGCTGACGTCATGGCCTTCGTCCGAGAGAAAGCTCTTGAAGGTATACCGGATGCTCTCTTCGTCGTCGACAATCAGGATGCTGGCTGGCATCTCAACTCTCCAGGTGGGTCGGCAGCGTCCATCTGCGCTCCGGTTTTCATGT
Source organism: uncultured Nitrospirota bacterium (assembly GCA_947259355.1). Lineage (GTDB taxonomy): Bacteria > CG2-30-53-67 > CG2-30-53-67 > CG2-30-53-67 > CG2-30-53-67 > CALZGC01. Next base: position 161,175 of record CAMYMF010000002.1, read on the forward strand.
TCGCGCTCCGTCGGTCAGGCCGGGTCGACACTTTCCGGCGCGAGCGGAACATCGACCATGACTTTCGTAAATTCACCTTCTTTACTGTCGAACATTAATTTGCCTTGATGCTTGCTTACGATGGCTTGACTGATGCTCAACCCCAGCCCGGTTCCCTGGTCCTCGGGCTTGGTGGTGAAGAAAGGATTCAAAACCTTGTCCATAATGTCCGCGGGGATTCCGATGCCCCGGTCGTGAAACACGATTCGAAGACCGGGCCGACCCTGAATCTGGACCCTTTCGGCGTCTATTTCCAGTATCTTGCCATCATTGCTTTTCGGATACTTCCGGTTCAATGCGTATTGGGCATTGCTAATGATATTCATGAACACCTGCTGAATCTCATGCGAGTTTGCCAGGATAGGTGGCAGGTCCGCGGGGAAACCGACTTTGATGTGGATGTTGTTCCTCCGAAGAACCGTTTCGGTCAGCGCCAGGGTGTTGGCGAGCACTTCGTGAAGATGAAGCGGGCTTTTTTCTTCCGGCCGGTCCCGGGAAAAGGAAAGAAGACTCTTGACGATACGGGCGATCCGGTGGCCCTCCTGAACGATACGCCCGGCAAGGTCGTGAACTGAGTCGTCGTCTTGACACCGGTTGATGAGAAGTTGTGCGTAGTTGATGATGCCGTTGGTGGGGTTGTTGATTTCATGCGCGACCCCTGCGGCCAGTTCGCCCAGCGAGGCCAGGTGGCTTGCCCGGACCGCCTCGGCTTCGGCCAGCCTCCGTTCGGTAATATCGGTTCCGTAGCCTTGTACAAAGCCCAGGTTCGGGACGCCTTTGAACACGAAATGGAAGAATCGGTTCCCGATCTGGGTGACATGAGAGAGGATGGCTCCATCCCGTATACACGCCGCCCAGTCAAAGGATTCAGCCCCCGGGATCAGGGTGGTCACGGGGGCTCCGTTTTTGGCGCCTTCGCCCAGGATCTCAACGGCCGCCGGATTGCCCATGATCACGCTGCCGTTTCCATCGAAACGGAGAACCGGCGAGGGGTTCAGTGCGGCGAAGAGCGCCATTCGTTTCACCCGGTCCTCCGCCCGCTCACGCTCACCGGTTTCATGGGCCAGGTCTTCAATGCTCCTGCGTAGTTCGCCTGTGCGTTGCTCCACTATCTCTTCCAGCTGTTCGCGGTGTTTGTCCAGCTCTTGTTCAATCACCACTCTGTGAATGGCCGTGCCGAGCTGCATGGCAACTCTTTCCAGGATCTGGACCTTTTCCGGACTGATCCTCTCCTTCAGTGGATCGGCGACCTGGATCAAGCCGGAGAGACGCCAGCCGTCCCGGATCGGAACCAGCGCCACCGATTCATATCCCGCACGGTGACAGATGTCGCCCATGGGGTGCCATTCTCTCAAAGTATCCGTGCCGAGCAATTCGGTGGTGCTACGCGTAAAAAACGATCCGCCGACCGTGCAGATCGCAGGGTAGGGGTCCCCCTCTTCCTTCACTCCATGGGCGAACGTTTGCCCGTATTGCCGCATCAGCTGTAGGCTCTCTTTCTCGCAGAAGTCCCGGGTGAAGCCGACAAAGGACCGGCAGGAGAAATCCCCCTTCTCATCCAGAAGGCCGATGCCGACGGCCGGGCATCTGGTGAACTGCTGGATCTTCGCCGTAAAATCCCTGAGCAGGCTGGGCAGTTCCACGTGACGGTTTGCAATTTCAAGAAAGAGATGAGAGAGTTGAAGCGCTTGCCCTGTCTGCTTATGTTCCGTAATGTCCACTGCCGTGCCTAGAATCTCCCGGGGGGTCCCTTCGGGATCCCTTTTGAAGACGACGTCGCGGCTCCGCAGCGTGCGCCATTTCTGGTCTGCGCGCCTCGTCCGGTATTCAACTTCCCGGGGTTTGTCTGTGGGGTTCGACATCATCTCTTGATGGTGTTGCTCCAGCAGGTGTCTGTCGTCTGGATGGACAAGCCGTTCGATCAAGGCCGATCCCATCTCTTGAACCGTTTCCGGCGTGTAGCCCAGAACTGTTGAGACCTGTGCGTTCACGAAGATGTTTCGCTGCGCGACCAGGTCGTAAATATAAACAATGTACGGTGTGGCATCGGTGATCCGTTCAATCAAGTGCTGTTGTTCTCGAAGCGCCTTTTCGGATGCTTTGCGCTCGGTGACGTCACTGACCGATATGCGAAGCTGCGTGACGTTTCCTTCCCGGTTTTCCAGGGCGATGCTTTCCAGCTGTGCAAAGAATTCAGGACCGTCTTTTCGCCGGAGTTTGATTTCGCATCTTTCAAGAGTCTTCGTGTCCACGGCTTTTCTGCGGTGCAGATAAAATGCGTCCTGATATTCTCGGGGGATAAACTGAGAAAAGCGCTTGTTGATCACGTACTTTCTGGCTTCGCCCAGCAAAGCGCTTCCCGTGAGATTCGCCTCCACAATCATGCCGTTCGGATCGAGGGTGAAATATCCCAGGGGTGCAAAATCATAGAGATCGGAATACCGGCTGCGCGAATCTTCGAGCCTGATCTGCGCCGTTCGGAGTTCTTCGTTCTGCATTTCCAGTTCAATCTGATGCGTCTGCAACTCATGAAGCAGGCGCCGGGCTTCCTCTGCTGAGAGTTCTTCTAACGGTGTTTCTCCCAGTCGCTGAAGTCGCTCTTCCGCGCGTTTGCGAAGTTCGGCCATCGGATTGAATTTGTCTTTGTCCTTCTTCATGATTTCCCAATCGGGGCTAATCAGGTTTCTTCTCCGTGATATCTTGAAAGGCCAGGAGGATCATCTCTCGCGTTTTGCGCACTTGTCTGATACGCCGGGCATTGAGGAGCATGACCTTCCGTCCAATGGACGGGAAGTTATGTTCTACCTTGAAATTGTCAAAGGAGGTCTTCTTGGGCAGAATATTCTCCACGAGCTTCTTCAGTTCGGGGATTTCCCACTGCTGGTTGCCGATTTCGTAGAGGTGCTGGCCCGTCGTCTCTTTTTCGGTGACGCGGAATGTCTTATAGAATGAACGGTTTGCTGAGAGGATCATCAAGTTATTATTGAGAACCAGGAGGGGTTCGCGTATCGTCTCCACAATGTTTTCGGCATAAGTCGTTGCATCGCGCAGCTCATTCTGCACTTTTTTCTGAGAGGTGATGTCCGAAAACGTGAGCACCACCCCATCGATCACATTCTCCCGGGTGCGGTACGGCATGATTCTCATCTGATACCAATGCCCACTTTCATCCTGCACCTCCTTTTCCTTCACGCCCAGCGTCTTCAGAACGTTGGTGGCATCTGCATTCAGACTTTCGTATTTCAGTTTCGAAACGATGTCGTGAATCGGACGACCCCGATCGGTCTCGATCAGGTTGATGATTCGGGTCACTTCCGGGGTGAACTGCTTGATGCACAGATTGTCGTCCAGAAAAATTGAGGCAATCCTCGTACTGGAAAGAAGATTGGCCATATCATTGCCTGCTTGCGTTAACTCGTCATTTTTGTTCTGAAGTTCGGCATTCACGGTCACCAATTCTTCATTGACGGACTGCAACTCTTCCTTGGACGTCTCCAGCTCTTCGTTGGTGCTTTGCAGCTCCTCGTTGGCCGATTGTAACTCCTCATTGCTTGACTGAAGTTCCTCATTGGTGGTCTCGAGCTCTTCAATATTGGTCTGAAGATGCTCCCGGGTCGCCTTCAGTTCTGTTTCCAACTCCACAATGTGTCGATGGGTCTTGTCTTTAGTCCCGGACCTATTGCCCGCTGCTGTTTGATGTTGCGGCGTCGGCAGTGCTTCGAAGACGACCATGAGCAAACCCTTCAGGATGGCCGGTTTCTTTAAAGGTTTGACCAGCAATCTGCAGTGATGGGTTTCGCCGTTCGTTCTGACCTCCAGGTGGTCCAGGATAGTTTGTTGTCCTTTCGCCATGGCTGTGCGGGTCACGGCTCTCAGTTCAAGCTTCAATCCCGACCGTGCCATTTCAAAGATATTCAACCGGGCTTTTCCGGGGGCCGGTTCGAGATACGTGCCGGTCCGGCCGTGAATATAGAGGATGTCCCCCTCTTTATTGATGATGACACAGGGCGGCGTGAACTCATCCAGAAGGATCCCGCGGGTGAGCTCATCGATATCGACTCTTTCGGCTCTCACGAGGTGTTCCGTTCGGGTCGTCCGGCCGGTGATCTGTGCGGGATCGAAAACGGGTTGATCCAGCCTGGCGGGAGCAAAATGCTCCTTTTTGTCTTTGAGTTCAAAGAGTTTCCATTTCTTATCGATGACGGAAAAGACGTCGGTCAGGTCGGCAATACTCTCGGAAGCCCCCAGGAAGAGGATTCCTCCGGGATTCAAGGAGTAATAGAAGTTGGACAGAAGCTTTTTCTGCAATTGCGGTTCC
>CAMYMF010000003.1 GCA_947259355.1 uncultured Nitrospirota bacterium
CACCTGCTGCAGGGCCTCATGGAACGACGCCCGCTGCTCCTCCTTCATCACGAGCTTCTCGTCAAGCGCCTGGATCTGCTCAAGAAGCCCCTTTTCTTTCTCTGCAAAATTCCGAAGGATTCTCTTCTTATCGCTGATGCCCTTCTTAACTTGCCGCAACGACTCCTCTTGCGCGCGAATATCTCGGTCAACAGCTTCCGCACCAGAGCCGGACATCGGCCCGAGGAGCAGGACAAACACTGTGATGAACAAAGCCGCGCGCGAGCACATCATGGCCATTGGCCCCTATACTCTCAGAAAACGCCCCACTGACATGAGGCTCCCAAAAAATCCCATCAGCATTCCTGCGGCCATGATCCAGAGGAGCATCTCAACCGACAGAAAGGAAAGCGGCACATTCTGCAGGAAGAATATCCCTGCACTGGCCTGGAGCTTGGGCAGCCAGAAATGATACATGCCCAACAGCAGGCCCACCGAGAGGAGCGCACCCGCGAGCCCCTGGAGCAACCCTTCTGTCAGAAACGGCCCTTTGATGAACCAATTGGTCGCACCGATCAAACGCATCACCGCCAGTTCATCGCGGCGCGCGTAGACAGTCAGTCGGACAGTATTGGCAATGATGAAGATGATGGCCACACCGAGGAGACCACCCAGAATAAAGCCAAGCATCCGCAATATCTTCAGAAAAGTCAGCAGACTCTTGGTCCACTCCTCACCGTACTGCACGCCTTCCAGCTCCGGCAGCTTGCCGAGTTTTGCGACGAGGCGCTCCACCGCTTCCCGATTGCGAGCCTCTCTTGACAGACCGATCTCAAAGGAAGCCGGCAAGGGGTTTTCCGTCAATCCCTCCAGCAGATAGGCCGCATCGGCATGTTCTGATGTGAACCGCTGAAGGGCCTGCTCCCGCGACACATAGACGACGCTCGCTATTTCCCGGTTCTCCCAGAGCCGTTTCTTGATTTCATCAGCTGCATCATCGGAGATCCCCTCCCGCAAGTAAGCCGTGACTTCCACTTCCCGTATCCACCCGTCGGTGATCTGTTGCACGTTCGAATAGACAATGAGGAAGGCACCGAAAATCATCAGCGCAAATCCAATCGTCACGATGGCCACCACGCTCATAAAGCGGTTGTGCCGCAGACTGCGAAAACCCTCTTCGATGAAGTAACTCAAATTTTGCACCAACATTGCCTACGGGCCTCTCTCAACCTACGCTGGGCTTGACCAGCGTGATCTCTCCTTCATCCAACTCAAAAGCATCGGGTGCGTTCGTATCGGAGACACACCGGCCGTCTTCTAAACGTATCACCCGCTTTTTCATCCGGCGAACAATGCCCATGTTGTGCGTTGCCACCACCACGGTCGTCCCGCGCACATGGATCTCTTCCAACAACCCCATAATTTCGTCCGCGACGGCCGCATCCAGATTTCCTGTAGGCTCGTCCGCAATGAGGATGGCCGGATCGTTGACGACCGCTCGCGCAATGGCAACCCGCTGCTGCTCACCACCGGACAAACAGAGGGGATAGCTGTTGATCTTGTGCTGCAATCCGACCCGCCGCAGCACATCCCAAGCACGGCGCTTCATGTCGCCCCTCGGCGTACCGATCACACGAAGGGCGAAAACAATGTTGTCAAAGACAGACTTAGAATGAATCAACTTGAAATCCTGGAACACCACACCAATGTTGCGTCTCAGGTAAGGAATGCTCCCCCGGCGCAGACGGGAAAGGTTCCTGCCGTTGACAAGGATTTCACCTTCATCGGCCTTCTGTTCACAATAGATCATCTTTAACAGCGTTGTCTTTCCGGCGCCGCTCGGTCCAGTCACGAAAACGAACTCTCCCCGGCGGATGTGCAGCGAGATCCCCTTGAGGGCGCGGAAGTCTGGCCCGTAACGCTTCTGTATATTGCTCATCCGGATCATGGGCGCTCCTCAACAGCAAGGTCCGCCACCGAGCCATCCCGAAGGGGTCTGAGGCAGCGTTTACAACGGCAAACTGGGTCTGTGGCAGGAAAGATGATCAGATTCCCCCGGGCGGGGCGCCGACGGCGCCTACGCCGAATCAGGCCTATTCATCGCTGCTGGCCAGGTAATCGATGATGATCTCGTCAAGGCTTTGTTCCTTCTGAAAGTCGGCCCCCAAGCTCTCCTCGGTCTTGGCCTCGAATTCGCCGTCTCGCAGGTCTTTGATCATCTGCTTGTGCTGTTCTTTCATCAGGTTGCGAACAACTTGCTCGAGGCAATCGGCTTTCAAGATGTCGGCGTAACTCAACTTGCGGGAGCAGAGGATCTTGCCTTCTTTGTATAGGAGGGTCACAATGACCGGGTTGTTGAGCCCGTTATCTTCTGTCTGGACATGATAATTCTTGCCCTGATACACAAAATCTGTGTTGTAGCCTGTCTGCATGCCAGCGCCACCCCTGACCTCGCGCAGCGTGAATGAACGGATTTCATTTACTTTACAACAATATAGCACAATCGAATTCCCCGTTGCAAGGTCTAATATCCAGCGTTTCCCATCACCCCAGCCGACCGGATACCCCCTGGTTTTCGCGCTTTGAGAACCGGCCGGTAGAGGCCGCACGTCCCCGCGGCAGTGTCTTGACGGCATGTCGGCCGGTGTGATACAAGAGATCTGGTTCGACAAAAAATTTAGATAAATCATTGGCTTGTTAATCCCCCGGATCCCGCTTCCCATGGCCAGGATTCTGATTGACGGCTACAACCTCATTCATGCGCTCACCCTTCAGACGCCGCCCGGAGAGGACGAGACGGAGCAGCTTTTCGCGCTTCTCCGTCGATACAGGACACTCAAGAGACATGCCATCACGGTGGTTCTGGACGGCCACGAGGGTGGCATGCCGATGGAGCAGCGCCAGCGGATTCGCGGGATCACTGTCGTCTATTCGAAACTCGGCGAACGGGCCGATCAAGTCATCGAGCGGCTGAACCGACGCTGGGGCGGCTCGTGCGTGGTGGTTACGTCGGACCGTGCCTTGGCGGATTCGGTGGAAAAACACGGGGCCGCCGTCATCGGATCGGGGGTTTTTGCAGGGCAGTTGCAGATGAGCGAAGGTCTCATCGCTCAGGAGGCGCAGAGGCCTCAACAACCAAGAACAGGCCGTCTCCACACCCGCAAGAAGGGCAACCCTAAACGTAAATCGAAAAAAGAACGGGCGCGGCTTCGACGGATCCGAAAGCTATGAGCCCTTCCCGCCATGACCGTCAGCCATGTCGAAAGAGTTGACCATTCAGATACCACCGGAGGCCCTGGGAAAACGGATCGACCTGTTCCTGGCCCAGTTCCGGCCGGCGCTCGGGCTATCGCGATCGCGCGTGCAAGAGCTGATGGCCGAGGGTCTTATTACGGTCGATGGCGAAAGGGTGAAGGCAAGTCGAAAGCTGCAGGGCCGTGAAACCATCCGGATTGTCATCCCCGACGCGAAGCCGTTGGCGTTGCGGCCGGCTCGGATTCGTCTGAACATCCTCTTCGAAGATGGCGATCTTGTCGTCCTGAACAAAGCCCCGGGCATGGTCGTCCATCCTGCTCCGGGAAATCCCGACGGCACCCTGGTCCATGCCCTGCTTCACCATTGCCGTGATCTCTCCGGCATTGGTGGCGTGGAGCGCCCGGGTATTGTGCACCGTCTCGACAAGGATACCTCCGGCGTCATGGTGGCTGTCAAAACAGATAATGCGCACCGCTCTTTAGCGGCACAGTTGAAACGCCGCAGCGTGAAAAAGCACTACCTGGCGATCGTGCGGGGCACGGTCACACGTAACGCCGGTACCATGGAGGCGCCCATCGGACGCCATGAACGACACCGGAAAAAAATGACAGTCCATGCCGCCCGGGGTCGGGCCGCGCTGACACGCTTCGAGGTTGTGGAACGCTTCAGCGGCTACACCCTGCTGTCACTGCAACTCATGACGGGACGCACCCATCAGATCCGGGTGCATCTCGCTCACCACGGGCACCCCATTGTGGGTGACCCGGTTTACGGCGGAAAGCAATTCGACGAGATGCGCTCTCCCGACGGGGAGAAGATGCCCGTCCCCCGCCAGATGCTCCACGCAAGACGCCTTGAATTCCGTCACCCCCGTACCGGCGCCCTGGTGGGATTCGAAGCGCCCCCTCCTGAGGATTTCGAGAGGGTCCTGCGGTTTCTCCGCAAGAACTGCTGCAAACGGTAACCAACCAGATCCCCCTGTCCTGCCGCACCTCTTGAACTTTCATCCGAAGTGCACTATACTCCGTGGTCAGGAGGTCAAGTAGATCAAGGCGATTCACGGAAACACCGTCGGCCTGAAGCCGAGTCAAATCAAGAGGATTGAGCGGATTTATCACCGCCGCATTCCCGTCGATCAGGTAATCACTCGGGAGCTTGCGCGGTACATTACCGAACTTTCCCATGAAACGGGGCGGCAAATTGGCCTCCTGTCGGACCGCAAAGGTATCGTTCGCCTCGTTGTCGTGGGAAACTCTCATGCCGTCTATCTGCCCGACCTATCCCGCTACCGGTTGGCCTCCACGCGCCTGAGCGGGCTGCGTCTGATACATACCCATCTGAAACAGGAACCACTCAGTCAGGATGACCTGACGGACCTGGCGTTGCTGCGCCTCGATCTGGTCGCGGCCATCGCCGTCGGGCAGCACGGGCTGCCGGGGCCCGTCTACATGGCACACCTCATGCCCCACACACGCAACGGGGCCCCCTGGAAGGTCCTGGTACCCGTTTTTGCTCACGCCATAGACCTTCAATTTGGCACATGGATTCAGGCGTTGGAGCAGGAAATCGCCCGCTCCGAGCCCGAGAAAGATGTTCACCATCGGCGGGACCGCGCGCTGCTCATTCAGGTCTCTACCGAGCGGCAAGCAGGTGCACAGGCCTCTCTGGACGAGCTGCGGGAATTGGCCGCAACGGCGGGGATCCACGTCATCGGGGCCGTGACCCAGCATCGCCCCAGGGTCCATCCCCGGTTCGTGATGGGCGAGGGAAAGCTCAAAGAGATTCTCATCGAAGCCCTGCAGTCGGGCGCCAACCTCATCGTCTTTGACCGGGAACTCTCTCCGAGCCAGGCCCGCTCGATTGCCAACGTGACGGAGCTGCGGGTTATTGATCGCACCCAGCTGATCCTGGACATTTTCTCTCAGCACGCGATGACCCGGGAGGGAAAGGTCCAGGTGGAACTCGCGCAGCTCAAGTATCTCCTGCCCCGGCTGGGAGAGCGGGACTCGGGTCTTTCCAGACTCACCGGCGGCATCGGGGGCCGAGGGCCGGGGGAGACGAAACTGGAGATCAGCCGTCGGCGCACCCGAGAGCGTATCAACCGTCTTACACGGGAACTGCGAAAACTCGACCTGGGACGACGCCAGCGCCGCACCCGCAGAGTCCGGTCCCATATCCCCATCGTCTCAATTGTTGGCTACACCAACGCCGGCAAGTCAACACTGCTCAATGCACTCACGCAAAGCTCGGTTCTCGTTGCGAACAAGCTCTTCGCAACCCTGGACACCGCCACCCGGCGGCTCCGTTTTCCGCGAGAGCGGGAGGTCATCGTGACCGACACGGTCGGTTTCATCCGGGATCTTCCGGAGGATCTCCTGGGGGCCTTCATGAGCACCCTCGAGGAGCTCAACGATGCTGACCTGCTCCTGCACGTGGTCGACGTCTCCAACCCCCAGTTCCGAGAGCATATCCAAGCGGTGGAGAAGATCCTGCACCAGCTGAGTCTTGATGCAATTCCGACGCTTCTCGTGCTCAACAAGACCGATCTTCTGACGCGCCAGGAGGTTTCGCATCTCTGCAAACGTTACGGTGCGCTCGGAGTCAGTGCAGCCAGAAAGGCGGGATTGTCGCGCATCGCCGACGGGATCGAAGAAGTCATCTGGGGCAAATCCCGGAAACAACGAAGCCGAGAGGCTGTATAGTTCCGATATTGAATGCGTCAATCTCCTGGTAGAATTGCGCAAAATTGCACAATCGTTGGCTCCTTTTTGGACAGCCCCAAAACGCTTGTGTTTCATACCGTTAGCAACCTTGCGATGCAACACCCCCCGAAGCGGGGGAAGAAATGGAACATGCTCGCCCCGAAATGGAGGCCGTGCTCCGACAAATAACACAATAAAATCAACAAGATACAGAATAGCGCTCCCTTGGCACAGATCTTGCTTATGTATCAATGTAAATAAGCTTAATTAGGTCTCCTTCCACTAGGCGCTTAATTAAGTTTCTGTCCTCCTTTCTTGAGCTGACCGATTGTTACGATCGGTCAGCTTTTTTTTGAACCTCTTCACCGCTTTTCGTGAACGGTATCCCCCGACGGCGCCTTCGGCAGACTCCGGGCTTCGTACAGGACTCTAGGCGCGGTTCGATTCTCCAGTTGCTTTCGGGTAGGGTGATGATTATAATGGCTTTTCGACTGTATCAGACTTGCCCCGGAGATCTGTATGGGTCGTAAAGTTACCCTTTTGCTAGCTATTCACAATCACCAACCGGTAGGCAATTTCCCGCACGTTCTCGAGGAGGCCTACCGGAAGTCCTACCTGCCCTTTCTCCAGACGCTGCAGGATCACAGCCACATGCGGGTGACGCTGCATTACTCCGGTTTCCTGCTGGAGTGGATGGCGGCCACCCATCCGGAATGCATTGCGCTCATTCGCGAGCTCACGGACCGAGGACAGGTTGAGATGCTGTCGGGCGGTTTCTATGAGCCCATCCTGACGACCCTGTTCGATTCGGACAAGTTTGGACAGATCCAAAAGCTCTCCGAATACATCCGCACGACCTTTGAAACCGAACCTCAAGGTGTTTGGCTGGCAGAACGTGTGTGGGAGCCCCATCTGGCGGAAGCCCTTGAGAAAGCCGGCGCCCGATACACCGTCATTGACGACCATCATTTCATCATGGCCGGTTTGCGCGGTCAGGCACTTTTTGGATATTACCTCACCGAGGAAAAGGGTCGCCTCATCAAAGTTTTCCCGGGAAGCGAGCGTCTGCGTTATTTGATCCCCTTTCATCCCGTGGAGGAAACGCTCGGCTATCTCGAATCGGTACGGAACTCGCGCGAGAATGCCCTCGCTATCATGGGGGATGATGGGGAAAAATTCGGCGTCTGGCCCGGCACCTATCAGAGTGTCTACGAGGAGGGATGGTTGTCTCGGTTCTTTGACGCGGTCCAGCAGAATTCGGACTGGATTGAAGTAGGGCTCTTCTCGGAAATCATCGCGACACACCCACCTCTGGGACGCATTTACCTTCCCACCTCCTCATATATGGAGATGGCCGAATGGGCTCTGCTCCCCGACGCCTCGGAGGATTATGCCCTGGTGCGCGAGAAGGTCCGGGAAATTGGGATGGCGGAAAAGGCGCGACCGTTTTTGTCGGGGGGGTTCTGGCGAAATTTCTTCTCCAAATACCCTGAAAGCAATCTCATGCACAAGAAGATGCTGTTCATCAGCGACAAGATTCATCATCTGCAACCGGGAGAACACAAGGAGCGGGCCCTCAATGAACTCTGGCAGGGGCAGTGCAATGATGCGTACTGGCACGGCGTCTTTGGCGGACTCTACCTGCCTCACCTCCGGTCAAGCATCTACGAACACCTCATTCGGGCGGAAATGATCGCCGACGTACACCGTCACCAGGACCGGCAGAGCTGGATCGAACTCTTTCCCCGGGACATCGACATTGATGGCCGCGACGAGGTCATCTTGAATACCGAGAGTTTCGTGTTGACCCTTGACCCTCACGAGGGCGGCACGTTGATGGGATTCGACGTCAGGTCCCACTGTTTCAATGTCCAGGACACGCTGACCAGGATACCCGAATTTTATCACCGGGACATCCAGGATGCCCCGGAGGCGTCCAACGAAACGGACGGTGCCCAAACGATCCACGGCCGGGTGGCTGTCAAAGAGGCGGGCCTCGCGGAACAAATCGTCTATGATCCTTACTCGCGCCGGTCCCTGGTCGACCATTTTCTTGACCCCGGCGAGACACCGGAGAATTTTCAGGCTGCGCGACATCACGAACGGGGAACCTTCGTGCAGGCACCATACCGTTATCGGCTGTCGGGATCGAACAGGGAGGCCTCTCTGTTCATGGAACGGACCGGTCACGTCTACCCGGCAACCCAAGGGGATGCGCCCCAGCCGCTTCAGCTTGAGAAGACCGTGTCCGCCACGGCGGGCGAGCCCACATTTCGGACATCCTATCGCCTCGGAAATCCGGGCACGCGCGAGTTGACAGGTCGTTTCGGCGTCGAATTCAACCTGACCCTTCTGGCTGGACGGGCGCCAGACCGTTACTATACGGTGAATGGCAGAAAACCGCGTGACGCTTTTCTCTGCAGTGTCGGCCAAGACGAGGGGGTGCAATCGGTACAGCTCACGGATGCGTGGCAGGGGTTCGAGATCCAGATTTCCTCGCATGAACCCGCCGCGCTTTGGCGGTTTCCCGTAGAAACGGTCTCCCAATCGGAGGGAGGCTTCGAGAAGATTTACCAGGGCTCGTGTCTCTTGCTCCTGTGGGACGTGTGCCTTCAGCCCGGAGCAGCCTTGGATCTGGGCGTTGACATTGCAGTGAAGATTCTTCCGGAACGCGCGACGCACGATGCGCCCTCTCAGATCATGCAGACCGTTGTGGAGAAGAAGTAGATGGCCCGACGCGTTTTATGCCTCCTGACGATCTGCACCGCTGCGGTGCTGTTGATGCTGGACGTACCGCGAGTCCCAGCCAATGAGGCCCAACCGGAGAAAAGCGCGGCCGAGCTCGAAGAGCCGCGCGTTACCGCTAAACCGGTACCCAGCTTCATTCAAAAACGGATCTATAAGAAAGTGCGCAACGAAAAGGAAGTCAGTTTCCTCATCCGATCCGCGGCCATTGGCGATTTCGACGGGGATGGCTTGAACGAATTGATCAGCACGGATGGCAAATCGTTGCGGATCGTTCAGTGGCATTACGGCTCATTCTCCGGCTATCCCGGCGAGGACCGCCCGGAAAAGGGTCGACTGGCCAGACTCTGGCCGTGGGGTGGCAACCGGCACGGGACGGCGCTGGACCGGCTCAACGAGGAGAATCGCAAACTGCAGTATATCAGTTTGAGCAGCGGTGACTTGGACGCCGACGGCCGAGACGAGGTTGTTTTCACTGCCATGGATGATCAGCATCTGGTCTCGGGAATCCTCCAATACGAAGGCGACGGCTTTGCCCAATCCCTCTCTGAGACGGGCCTGTACCTCAAGCTGTTCCCTGCGCCGGAAGGCTCACCTGTTCTAGTGGGTCAGCAGCTCAGTTCGGCAGAAGAGCCAACACACCGCTATGGCTGGAACAGTTCCGGTTTGGTCCGAGAAGAGCGCATGCGCTTGCCCGATCAGACTCGGCTCTTCTCGGCGGGGCGACTCCTCGCAGGCAATGCCGCTGAACCGTATTTGGTCCGCATAACCGAGGACGGTACCCTGGAGTTTTTTTCAGCCGACCTCAAGGTCCTCACCACCTCCCAGTCCGATCCCCCGGAGCCCCGTTGCACGATTCGCATCGCGGCTGACGGCAAAACACGGAAGAAAAAATTCCGAATCCCCCGCAGCTTCCTCACCGGTGACTTTGACGGAGATGGCCGGGGTGAGGTTCTGATGACCGCGAAACGCCCTGTCGTCAATCTCCCCGGTGGACTGGGACTGTTGGTGCGGCACACCATCGCCGATTTCGTGCTGAACCATGGCCAGGTTTGGGAGTATTGGAACACCGCCCCTATTTTCGGTGAAATCCTGGATGTGGCGGTGGGCGATATCGACAATAACGGGCGGAAGGACCTTGTCGTTTTCACAAAAAAGGGTGTAATCCCTTTTCAGAAGGGGACCCGCTTTCTGATCTACGAGCTCTGAGTGCTGTCGGACGCGCTGCTCGGGTATCGCCAGGCCATGCTGCCAACGGAAACACAGACTGTGGTATAATGCAGTGAACCACAATGCACGTGTTGACGTTGGCAAGCAGTACGTCCCCTCGGGACGATGTCAGAGCGGTCCCGTCAAACCACGCCACGGCGCAGCACCACTCACAAACCGTGTGAGCGTTCCTATAGCGGACCGATCTTGGAGAGGGAACCACAAACCGGGGGGAAAGCCATGAAAGAGAAAGAAACGCTCCAACGCATCCGTTTCCTTGAAAAAGAAATCGGTGTTCTCGTGGAGGACCTGGACAAACAGAAGCTCGATATCCGCAGCCAGCTCGACGAGCTTCGCCTCGAAATCGAAGCCGTCAAAGGGTTTCTCCAGCGTGAACATCCCGAATTTGCAGACACTTTCTGCAGGATTAAAGAAGAGACCATTCGTGCGAAGAACCCCGAGTGGATTTCACGCTAGCGGTCACCCCTTCGCCCGATGGCTCAGGCATTCATGAGAGGACTACCGCCGCTCACCCTCTGCATCGTCTTCTTCCTGGCCCTCCCCCATGAGGTGCAAAGCGACCTCTACCAATGGCAGGATGATAAGGGCGGGTGGCATCTGTCCAGTTCTCCCGACAAGATACCGGAGCGCTTCCGCGACCGGGTCAAACAGATTAAAACTCCTAAAAGAGACGAAGCACCGCCGGCCCCCCTTGCGAAACCCGAACAGCCAAACGGCGCCGGACGCACGTCTCTCCCCTCGGACGAGCCGAAACCGCCGCCCCATTCCAGCGAGAAAGTCTATCACGTGCCATGCCGGCGGGCCGGCGGAAGCCTGGTGGTCTCAGTCGCACTCAATGATACCCTGACGACGCCCATGGTGCTCGACACCGGCGCGAGCTATGTGACCCTCTCTCGGGACGTGGCAGAGCGGCTCGGCATATCGCTGAAAGACGTGGTGCCCCGGACCTGGGTCGGCACGGCCAACGGTGTCATTACTGCCTATTTTGTGCGGCTCTCCTCGGTGGTGCTCGGAGATGCACGCGTCGAAAATGTGACCGCCATTATTCCTGAAAACAACAGCCTGGGAGTGCCCGGTCTGCTAGGGCTCAGCTTCCTCGGCGAGTACGATTGGTCCCACGACAGTCGCAACGGCCGCCTCACCCTGCGGGAGCTTCAAAGCGCACCGGGGGAGGAGACCTACGGCGGTCATGGCAAAGCATGGTGGCAGGGCAAGTTCGAAGCGTTGAAGGACCGTATTCGAGAGGAAAAGAAGATTCTGCAATCGATGACCGATTACGATACCCGGGGTCCTCAGCAACAGGACGCACTGGATCGACTCATACGGATCCAGCAGGCCAATCTGGAATTCTTTCGCAAGGAACTCGATCTTCTCGATAGCAAGGCCAGCCGTCTGATGGTCCCCCGTCACTGGCGCTGACGAAGCACCCCCAGAGCCGAAGGCCCCCCAGTGCGACCTTCCCGTGGGCAATCCTTCGAGGAGCCGATGAGCCGACGATTTCTGGATGTGGCCGTGGCGGCGGCCAAAGCCGCTGGTCGGATACAAAGACGCAACCTTACCAGAGCTTTCCGTATCGACACCAAAGGGGATGTGACGAATCTCGTTACCGACGTCGATCTTCGGTGCGAGAAACGGATCGTCTCGCTGCTTCGCAAGCACTTTCCGACGCACAGCATCTTCGCCGAGGAAGCCGGGGAGGACAGGGTGGCGTCCCCCTACCGCTGGCTCATAGATCCGCTGGACGGCACGACCAACTACGCACACGGCTATCCCGTTTTCTGTACGTCCATCGCCCTGGAACACCGGGGCACTGTTGTGCTCGGCGTCGTCTACGATCCATGCCGGCAGGAGCTCTTCACGGCCCAAAAGGGCTCTGGAGCCTTTCTCAACGGGCGGCCCATCGCCCCCTCTGACACTTCCGAACTAGATACCGCCTTGCTGGTCACCGGATTCCCCTACGATGTGCGCAGGAGTCGACGCAATTTGAACCATTTTCGCCGCTTTGTCCTCCGGGCACAGGCGGTGAGACGGGACGGCTCGGCAGCCTTGGATCTGTGCTACACGGCCATGGGGCGTTTCGACGGCTTCTGGGAATTCTCCCTCTCGCCTTGGGACCTGGCCGCGGGGAGTCTGATCCTGTCGGAGGCCGGAGGGAGACTCACCCGTACCAACGGCCGCGCCTTCTCGCTCAGCGCCGGGGACGTCCTAGCCACCAATGGACACGTCCACTCGCAAATGCTGCGGATCCTGAAGGAGGAGAGACGCTAGGCTCGCCACGGCGTCAGTCGATCGATGACGGGGGGCCGATCTAATCCAACCGGCAGATCGAATAGAGCGGGCAGGCGGCACACCGGCTGGGTTGTCGCTGTTTGGTGCACTGCTGCAGGATGCCAAGCCTGGAGAGGGCGAAATCGTACTTCACGGGATCCTCAGGCTCAAGTCGCCGAAGCGCGGCCGTCACATCCAGAGCGGTCTTCCCGTCCGCGGCACGTCTGCCCGTCAGTCCGATCCGCCGCGAGATCCGGACCACATGGGTGTCCAGCGGGATGATCAGTTTTGCCGGCGCGACCTCGCCCCACAACCCGAGATCGAGGCCATCGCCCCGCCGCACGACCCAACGCAGAAACATGTGGAGCCGCTTGCAGGCACTTCCCTTTCGGGGCGAGGGGAGTAGATAGCGAACCCCCCCATGGGCCGACGGGGCGTGTCTTCCAAGGACCGGCGTAAAATCAAGGGCGAGAAAGTCTTCGACGAAGCACGAGAGCGCAGCCGTCGTGTCGGCTTGGCTGGGCGAGTATCCCCGCAAGAAAAACTTCTTGAGGCAACCATCCCGCCGAAGAATCTGCTTCAGGCCATACAAGAGGCCGACGATATCGCTGCCGCGGTTGAAACGGTGAACGATATGACGGAACTTCGCCCCGTCACGGGCTACATTGAAGTCCCGGATGAATGCATAAGGAGCCCCCGCCATGGGGGCAAAGATCTGTTCCAGCGTCTTGAGGATTTGCCCAACGCGGCCGTAGGCAAACGCGGCCGCGATAAAAGCCGCCACTTCCTGGTCTCGACGTCGGCGAAAACCATGTACGACACAGAGAGGGTCCGAATCCAGATGCCGGTTGTCGTAGCGCCGGCAGAGCTGCTCCAGATGATCCTTCAGGCGGCTCGCCTGTGGCGCCCGAACGCGCCCTATCTCTTTCTTTTTTTCGCACGCGGCTTGGACGGTGATTTCTCCAGTTGGTAAAGCGCGTTTCGGCCGGGAAAACGGGCCGCCGATCCCAATTCCTCTTCGATGCGCAAGAGCCGATTGTATTTCGCAATCCGCTCGCTGCGGCTTGTCGAACCGGTCTTGATCTGTCCCGTTCCGGCCGCGACGACCAGATCGGCAATGCTCGTGTCCTCGGTCTCTCCCGATCGATGGGAGACCACGGCGGTGTATCCGGCCCGGCGCGCCATTTCAATAGCCTCAAACGTCTCGCTCAACGTGCCGATTTGGTTCACCTTGATCAAGATGGCATTGGCCACCTGCCGGGCGATGCCGATGCGCAGACGTTCCGTATTGGTGACGAAGAGGTCATCGCCCACCAACTGGACACGAGCGCCCAGCTTCTCCGTTGCGATACGCCACCCCTCCCAGTCATCCTCTGCCATACCGTCCTCAATGGAGAGGATGGGATACTGCCGCACCCAATCCTCATAATAGGCCGCCATGGCTTCCGGACTTCGCCTGGAGCCATCGGATTTCTTAAATACATAGTGCCCCTTTTCATAGAACTCGCTGGCCGCCGGGTCCAATGCAAGAGCAATCTCGTTGCCCGCCTTGAAGCCGGCCTGCTGAATCGCTTCCAGAATGAGTTCCACCGCCTCCTCGTTGGCCTTCAGATTCGGCGCGAAGCCGCCCTCGTCCCCCACGGCCGTGCTGTAACCTTTCTTCTTCAGAATCCCCTTCAAGGCGTGAAAAATCTCGGCCCCCATGCGCAGGGCTTCAGAAAAGCGGGCAGCCCCCACGGGCATCACCATGAACTCCTGCAGATCGACGTTGGTATCGGCGTGGGAGCCGCCGTTGAGAATATTCATCATCGGCACCGGAAGCGTCAGCGCCCGCACCCCCCCCAGATAGCGATAAAGCGGCAGTTCCTGAGCGGCAGCGGCGGCCCTGGCAACCGCCATAGAGCAGCCCAGAATAGCATTCGCCCCCAGTTTGGCCTTGTTGGGGGTACCGTCAAGATGGATCATGAGCTCATCGATTTCGAGCTGTCCCAGCGCATCCATGCCGCTTATTTTGGGCCCGAGAACATTGTTCACATTCTTGACAGCCTTCAAAACACCCCTTCCGAGATAACGCTTCTTATCTCCATCCCGCAGCTCCACCGCCTCATGCTCCCCCGTCGATGCCCCGGAGGGGACAGCGGCTCGCCCCACGGCACCACACTCCAAGATCACGTCCACTTCGACGGTGGGATTGCCGCGGGAGTCGAGAATCTCGCGCCCCTTCACAGAAACAATGCCGGTCATGGATGCCTCCTTTCCGTTCAACTCAGAGATGGACTCATGCAGTACTCGGATTAAGGGTCATGCGCAAGACATAGAAAACAATGCGGTTCCGTTGCAGAATTCGCAAGCTCTTTTACCACACCGGCCCATTCATGTCACGTTTTTTTAGAAGCGTGAAGCACCCAGCGCTTTTAGACCGGGCCCGTGCAAAACCGCCACAAAGTGAAAAACCTAAATCTTTGAATATGTTATTCGATCCCTGTTCAGACAAGCCGTGGAAAATTGTCTCATTGCCGCCGGCACGCAGAAATGGATCCGAATCGCACAAAATATTTTTTCATAGACTTATCAATTATTTAGGGGCTCCTGTACCCTCTTCGGGCAGGTTCGGCACGCGCGTTGCAAGATTAAAACAACAGATGAAGAAAGCGATGAGTCGGCCCAAGAGCCCATCCGGGCGGCTCAATTGAAAGTAGATTTCAGCCTTGACATCACCCCCCATGATGTCATTCTAGAAAGACACCCCGTCCTATTTGGATGGGGTGTCTTTTTTTGTCTCTCCCCTGAAGCCCATCGGCGAAAGCGCTTTCTTTTAAAGAAAGAGCCTCGCGCCCTGCCCCAAGAAAGAAGCGCCCCTCTGACAACAATTAACGTCAAGCCGGTCCTTCAGAACGCGCCCTTTGAGCACCGGTGGGACACATGGTTTGATGTCTCTTTTGAACAGTGATAAAAAGGCCCAACGTATTTGAAATCGTCCAGCCTTCAAGAAACATCTTGGCCTTTGATCCATATGAATTCATTGGCATTTCTGGGGCGACCGATCATGCCCGAGACCGGATGAATCTTGCACCCTGGGAAAACTACCACCCAATAAGAGAAAATGTTTTCCCTTTATTGGAAAAGTTTTTCTCACGGTGTGCCCCGCGAGTCAGCATCGGGGCATTCTAGGTCCCATGGGGGTTCACCGGCTCTCATGGCAATCGCCTGTTTTTAAAGGCGCGACAGATGCTTTCGCTCCACCTGCCGTCTGCTGCGTCGGGACGACCACTATCTGGCATGCATATTGCTGCACTTCGCGTGTCGGCGAGCCCTTCCCCAACACCGACGCGCCCTGACGACGGGGCACGGGACTCCGAACAAGACGGGTAACATTGAGCCGAAGAAACCAATGGACGAAAGAACCGCACGCAAATATATCCTCGAAATCACACCGGATATTACCCGGGAATTCGCCGAGCTAAAATTCAAAGAAATCAACATCCTGCTTAAGACGCACATGATTTCCAACCTGAGTATGCGGTTCAACGTTTCGCTGAACGTCCTGTGTGACCTCTTGAACGAGATGATTCCCTTCGACAGTGCGGTGCTCTATTTGCGCGACAACGACCTGAATCGGCTGACGCCGCTTGTCGTGCGGGGGTTTCGGGGGGGCCTGCCGGAAGCGTACGCACAGGGCAACCTCTTTGCCCAATGGTGCCAACGATTCGGCAAGACCTTCCTTGTTCCTTTTAGTACAGATCCAGAAGTGCGTAGCGCTCTGGAATATGGGGATTCACAATCTTTGATCGCCGTGCCCATCTATGAAAGCAACCTCATTATCGGGACCTTACAGCTGTTCAGCAAAAAAGCCCGTTTCTTCACGGTAGAAGACGCGAAACTTCTGTGGCTCCTGGCGATCCAGTCGGAGGGGTTGTTCCGGCGTTACGACGATCCTGAAGCCCTGGAGGAGACGGCCCAAGCACGCGCGTCGGTGCCCGCCTCAACTCTGGTGCAACTGCACGAGCAAATGGCAAGGGAAATCGGGCGGGCCCAGCGTCGAAAGACACCCGTATCTCTTCTCCTCTTGGAGATAGACAAATGGGACGATTACCTTAAACAGCATGGTCACCTGAGAGGCCAGGAGACCTTTAATGAGCTCCAGACGATCCTGAAAGACGAAATGCGCCAAATTGATACCCTCGGCCCTTATCGAGAGAGTCGCTTGGCCCTGATCCTCGCTGAAACAGACCGTAAAGGAGGGCTCCTTTTTGCGCAACGCCTCCGGAAAGCCTTCGACCGGCGGCTCTTTTTCGACAGCGCCGGCGAGAGAACGGTGAGGCTCAGCCTGAGCGCAGGACTCGTGACCTTTCCCTTTGATGGCCAGGACGAGGGGGGCCTCCTCCAGGCTGCAGAGGATGCGCTTCATCGCGCAAAGGATTCCGGCGGCAACCGGATTGGCCAGTTGACGCCAAGGGGCACGGGGCGAACCCCGACGGAGGAGAACTCCCGACACGTGGACCTGGGCCGGGTCACCCGAGTCATTCACTCCGTATTCGATGTGGACCGCCTGCTAGAGCTGGTGATCGAGATCGCCATGGAAGCACTGGGTGCAGAAAAAGGCTCCCTGCTGCTGGCGGACGACGAGACGGAAGAATTCACCATCAGAGTTGCCGCCGGATTCGGCCAGTACGCCGAGTTGATCCGCAACACCCGCGTCTCCGGGACCCAGACCGTCACCGGCTGGGTGGCTGCCCAACAAGCGCCCGTCGTCTCATCCAACATCGACGACATCCACGGGGTTCAGAAAAACCTCTCCAAGGACTACCGGAACAACTCCTTTCTCTCCGTACCTATCCTCGACGCAGCCCGAACTCGGGGTGTGATTCACCTCTCGAACAAGGCGGACGGTAGCAACTTCACGGAGGAGGACATGGGGAGAATGCTCCCCTTGGCCGAGCACCTGTCGGCCTTTCTGCGAGAGGGATTTCAATTTGAAAAGACACAGCAGCGCTTTTCGAGAAAGGCTCTGTCCGCTCTGGTAACGATGATGGAAGCCAAGGACCCTTACTGTGCGAACCATTCTGCTCACGTCGCCGAGTATGCGGAGCGCCTGGGGCGGCGGATGCAGATGGCACAGCAGGACGTGGAGAAACTCGCTTTATCGGCTCGCCTCCATGATATCGGTAAGATTGCCATCCATTGTGATCTCTTCCACAAAACCGCCCGTCTCAATGACGAAGAGATCGCCATCGTTCGACGTCATCCCTTCTTCGGCTGGAAGATTCTGGATGCCCTTTCCACCGAAGAACCGTACGTGAAGAATATTATTTTGCAGCATCACGAAAGATTGAATGGCTCCGGATACCCCTACGGCTTGATCGGCGAGCAAATCCCCCTGCCGTCCCGCATCCTCAGTGTAGCCGATGCGTATGTATCACTCACTTCCAAGCGTCCCCATCGGCCCCCATTCACTCAGCAGCACGCCTTGAGAGAAATGCATGGCGAGGCCGCCAATCACTACGATGCGCAAGTTCTCCATCACCTGTCTGCACTCATTCAGTAACCCGCGCGGCACGGTGGTGCCGCCTGTGCAAATCGCTCCAGCAATCGACTCGCAACAGAGATCCCGTTGGCCGCTGCAGTTTTCTCTGAGTAAAGGAACGGAGAGAGGGGTGCGCACCGCTGCATGCAGGCCACCGTCCTAGCCCGAATATTGCATGAGTGATCGTGATGAGGGGCCGAAGAAGCGCCGTAGGCAAGGCGCAGAAGATTTTCTGGCTGAAGACATATTGCAATATTTCGAAGTCTGGAAATTCTTCTGCAACGCCGCATACGGCGGCTTATCCGGCCTCGTAATAGACTTACTCATGCAATATTCGGGCTAGCGAAGAGGGTCACTGCGAAGAGCGATCCGACTTGTCCTTTTCAGGAGCACATTTCCGGGAGTTTCCCGACCGGGAAGAGGGGCCCACCCCTCAGGTACCCCCGCGATAGGAGAGAAAGCCCAGCAGGACGACAAAAAGCGTCACCAAAACCCAGAGACCGATTTCATTCATGGCAAACACCCGGCACCGAGTTGATCACTAAACAGGCACAGAGGGGAATACCCTCCCCGGACCATGGGGACTTTCGATGCAGCCCGGGAACCGCCTCCCCTGCTGCCACCATCTATTGCGAGCCGGCCCTGCGACCGCAGGGATCAGCCGGCTCAGGAGAACCCACCGCTGGGCGCGCAGCCGCCCGGTGAGAAATCCGCCCCGGAGGCATTCGATCGAACGGAGGCCACAGACATGAGCTTGTCACACTTCGAACCACCGCATCCGGGACAGCGCATACCTTCTGCACCGGCCCCCAGTTTTTGGAGGACGTCGAAGATCTCTCCACATTCTTGGCAAGCGTATTCATAAAAGGGCATAACTTCCGGTCCCTTAACTCCCCTCGTTTTGATGCAAGAGAAAAACGCGTTGACCATCAATTAAAAATATAGGCGCGTTTTGAGATGCCGTCAACTGCCGTCCGCGATGCCGACAAAAGAACAGCTCTCAGCTCCGGCTGCGCGCCGCTTTGCGGGAAGGTTTGCGCCGGGGCGTCTTCTTGCTCGTGGACTTTGCCTTCCGGACTGTCGCCCGGGAGGCTGGTTTCCTCTTGCGGGGCGCGACCCTCGGGAGGAGAGCGATTTCCAGAACCTCGTCCATACGCTCCACCGGTATGAACTCCAGATTCTTCTTCACCTTGGGCGGCAGTTCCATCAGGTCCTTTTCGTTGCGCTTCGGAATGATCACCTGCTTGATCCCGGCGCGCAGAGCAGCCAATGATTTTTCCCGCAGACCGCCGACGGGAAGTACGCGCCCCCGGAGGGTCACCTCACCCGTCATGGCCAGATCTTTCTTGACAGCGCGATCGGTGAAGACCGAAGCGAGCGAGGTCGCCATGGTGATACCTGCCGAAGGACCATCCTTGGGAATCGCCCCTGCGGGCACGTGCACGTGAATATCACTCTGCGCGAAGGCGGCCTCCGGCAGATCCAGAGTCTGAGCCCGGGAGCGGATGTAGCTCATGGCCGCCTGGGCCGATTCCTTCATCACCTCACCCAATTGTCCCGTCAGAACCAAGCCACCCTTGCCTTTCATTCGAGTTGCTTCAACGAAAATAAGGTCGCCGCCGCTCTGGGTCCACGCCAACCCTGTCGCAACGCCCACCTGACTTTCACCCACTTCCACTTCTGGCAGGTACTTCGGCGCTCCGAGATACTTGTGCAGATTGTTGGCGGTAATGTGCTGTGCGCCCTTGCGGCCTTCGGCCACCCGCTTGGCAATTTTCCGGCAGAGACTGGCAATCTGCCGTTCCAGATTCCGAAGACCCGCCTCCAGCGTGTAATAGGTAATCAGGTTGAACAGGGCTGGCTTCGACAACATCATGTGTTTCTCGGTAATCCCGTGCTCGTCGAGCTGCCTTGGCAGGAGATAGCGTTCCGCGATCTTGACCTTCTCCTCATGGGTGTAGCCCGGCAGATAGAGCACCTCCATCCGGTCCCGCAGAGCCGAAGGAATGGTGTCGAGAATATTGGCAGTGGTAATGAACATCACGTGGGACAGATCGAAAGGGACGTTGAGGTAATGGTCCGAAAAAGAGTTGTTCTGCTCCGGATCTAGGACCTCCAAAAGGGCCGACGATGGATCACCCCGAAAGTCGGAGCCCAGCTTGTCTATCTCGTCCATCATGAAGACGGGATTGTTCGATCCGGCCTGCTTGATCCCCTGGATCACCCGTCCAGGCAGGGCCCCAACGTAAGTGCGGCGATGGCCCCGAATCTCCGCTTCGTCCCGCACGCCCCCCAGGGAGATGCGAACGAATTTGCGCCCCAGCGCGCGAGCGATGGAACGCCCCAAAGAGGTCTTGCCCACTCCCGGGGGCCCCACAAAGCAGAGGATGGGACCTTTCATTTTCTTCTTGAGTTTGCGAACGCTGAGATACTCGAGAATACGCTCCTTGACCTTTTCAAGATTATAATGGTCTTCGTCGAGCACTTGCCGGCCTTTCTTGATGTCCAGCGAATCCCGAGTGCTCTTGCTCCAGGGCATTTCGATCAACCAGTCCAAATAGGTGCGCACCGTCGAGGCTTCGGCCGAATCGGGGTGCATCTTTTCCAGCCGCCGCAGCTGTTTTTCGGCCTCTTCCTGGACTTTCTTGGACATGCGGGCCTTCACGATCTTCTCCCGCAGATCATTGATCTCCTCTGCCCGCTCATCGACTTCGCCCAGTTCCTTTTGAATGGCTTTGAGCTGTTCCCGCAGGAAATATTCCCGCTGGATCTTGTCCATTTCACCCTTGGCCTCAGACTGGATCTTCTGCTGGACGGAGAGGAGTTCGATCTCCTTGTTCAAATACTCGCTCACCTTCTGAAGACGGGCCACCGGATTGCTCAGCTCCAGTATCTCCTGGGCCTGATCCACCTTCAGGCCGATGTTGGACGTGATGAGGTCCGCCAATCTGCCGGGGTCTTCAATGTTCTCCGAGATGATCAATATGTCGGGAAGGATCATCTTGCCGAGTTGCACCATCTGCTCGAGCTGCTCCTTGACCGTTCGCATAAGCGCTTCCACTTCCACGGTCACTTCGGCGACGGTCGTCTCGGCGATCTTCTCGATGGCGACTTTGAAGAAGGGCTTGGTGGTAAGGAACTCCTTGATGTGAGCCTTGGCAAGCCCTTGCACCAGGATTTTGATTCGGCCGTCCGGCAGCTTCAGCATGCGCATGATGGTGGCGACCGTGCCGATGGAATGGATATCCTCCGCCGACGGATCTTCTTCCTCAATCTTTTTCTGGGTGCACAAGAGAATCAGACGGTCCTGGGAGAGCGCTTCATCAATGGCGCGAATGGACACCTCTCGCCCCACGAAAAGCGGAAGAATCATGTACGGGAAAACCACCACATCCCGAATGGGCAGCAGCGGCATCTCGTCGGGAATCTTGATCTCTTCTTCTTTGGGGCTGGTCTCTTCCTTGACGGCCATTCTATCACTCCCCATGTGGTGTTCGTTGTCCGAGGAGGCGCCCGAGCCAGTGCTGCGCAGCGCCGGCTCGCTCCTGGCAGCTACTCCCGATGACGGCCCGCAAAAAAAGCATCCGGATCAAGCCTTTTCAGATAGTCCCGGAAGGCGGGCCCCAGTTCGGGGTTTTTCAGCGCAAATTCAACGGTGGCTTCTAAGAAGCCGAGTTTGCTTCCTGCATCGTAGCGTTTGCCATCGAAGAGATATCCGTAAACCGGCTCCGCCGCCGCCAGTCGCGCCATGGCGTTGGTCAGCTGAATCTCTCCGCCAGCCCCCCGTTCCTGCAGGGCAAGGTAATCGAAGATGCGGGGCGTCAGAATGTATCGCCCGATAATGGCGAGGTTAGACGGTGCCGTCCCTTGGGGTGGTTTTTCAACCATCTTGTGGACGCGGTAGACCCTGTCATCCACGGACGTGCCTTCAATGACACCATAGAGATGGATCTGCTCTTGCGGAATTTCCTGCAAGGCCAGCACGGAGCCCCCGTGCTTCTCATAGACCGCAATCATCTGACTCAGGGCCGGTTCCTTGGAATCGATAATATCATCACCGAGCAGCACCGCAAAGGGTTCATCTCCGATCAGGTCTCGGGCGCAATTGACGGCATGGCCCAGACCGAGGGGCTCCTTCTGGCGCACGTAGACGAAGTCAACCATGCTGCTGATCTCCTCCATGGTCTGCAGCGCACGCGTCTTGCCCTTCGCTTCCAGGTGGTTTTCCAGCTCCACATTCCGGTCGAAGTGATCTTCAATGGCTCGTTTGCCCCGACCCGTGACCAGAATGATGTGATCGATTCCTGCCGCCACAGCCTCCTCGACGACGTACTGAATCATCGGTTTGTCCACGAGGGGCAGCATCTCCTTCGGCGAGGCCTTGGTGGCCGGTAGAAACCGCGTCCCCAAGCCGGCCGCAGGGAACACAGCTTTGCGTATCTTCTTGGAGGCACTCATGTCAAGGCTCCGGGCATGCACTGCCACGGGACGGTGCGCAGCGCACTACGCCGCCCGTCCATGGCAAAAAATTGGGCGAATTATATAGAACTCACCATGGGGAGTCAAGGCAAAGATTGTCGCACAAATCCGCCGGAGGCGGCCTGCCGTTACCGGAAATGATCATAACCCAAAGTCTGCAACCCTTCACAGCGTCCATCGGAATGCTCCACAACCATGCCGGCCGCGGCGGGGAGAATCTCTCCGATCTCGGTGACGGTGAAAGGGAAACCGCTGCCACCGAGCGCGGCCACGGCATCGGGGCGTACAGTGAAGAGCAGTTCATAGTCCTCCCCGCCATGCAGCGCGGCCGCGGCGGGCTCCACGCCCAGGGTCGCAGCCAGCCTTCGGCAGCTATCGGACATGGGAAGATCCTGCAGGCGGATCTTTGCACCCACACCACTGGCCTCACAGATGTGGGCCAGATCGCTCGAGAGTCCGTCGCTCAGGTCGATCATCGCCGCGGCCAACCTTCCCTGGGAAAGCGCTCGGCCGAGATCGACTCTCGGTTCCGGGCAGCGCTGGCGGGCCACGGCCGATTCGGCATCGGGTCCGCATCGCTGCTCCCGGGCCACACGCAGCCCGAGCGAGGCCTCCCCCAGCGTGCCGCTGACAAAAATGCGCTCACCCACCTGCGCGCCGGAGCGAAGTATGGCCCGTCCTCTTTCCGTGCGCCCCAGAATCATCACATCGAGCACGAGCAGATCCGCAGTGCGTGACAAATCCCCGCCCGCGATGGTGACACGAAAAGCGGTTGCCGCTTCTCGAATCCCTCCATAGAGCGCCTCCAGGGAGGGGACCGACACATCGGGGGGAATGGCCAGGCTCACCAGAGCGAACTCCGGTACGCCACCCATGGCCGCAATATCACTGACATTGACCCGCACCGCTTTGCTGCCGATCTGTTGCAAGGAGAACCATTTGCGGTCGAAGTGCACCCCCTCTATCAGCAGATCCGCGGTCAGCAACCAATCAGTGTGCGGGGCGCATGCCACCACGGCGCAGTCATCCCCGATGCCCGTCAAGAGCTGATCGGAAAAGCATTTGATGGAGCGGGTCATCCGGCGGATGCGTTCAAACTCCGAGTCTCCCCCTGTCGCCACGATCAGGTCTCCATTAAGAGGCATCCTGTTTCAGCGCATCCGCGCAATTGTAAAGGGCGGCGCCCCGGGCGCACTGCCACGGCGGCATCCCGGGAGGAGCGCTGACACGTCACGGAAGCAGGGTCTCGATGGTGTCAAGCAGTTCCGACAGATCCGAGGATTTCACAACATAGGCCTCGGCCTGCTGCACTGCGGGGCTTTCTTTGAAGGAACCGTAGGCCGAATTCAGGACCACCCGGACGCGCGGAAAATGTTCTTTGATCTGCGCCAGAAGATCCAGACCGCTCACGTCAGGCATTTTGATGTCCAGCACCACGAGATCGGGCGCATGGGATGCCATTTCCTCAAGCACACGGGTGGGTTCGCTCTGCACCCTGGCATCGTATCCCCGATCCTCCAGCTCCGCCTGGTACAGCAGACAGATGCTCTCTTCGTCGTCGACGATCAGTACCGATCTCCTTTTCACGGACATCACCGATTTCTTTTTCTGTCCCCCTGCAGGAATCATGACGGCGGCCGGCGCGGCAAGCAAGCCCCCTGAGCAACGTCGCGGGGGCACAACGGTCGGAGCGTTCGGCACCCTTGTGCCGGGGCACGCCTCAATCCTTCAGGATGCGCTTCAATGCGCTCTTCATTTTGGTAAGATCGGCGGACTTCACGATATACTCCTCGGAGGCCCAGAGAGAGAAGTCCTGCTTGTACTCCTCATAGGCGGAGCAGATAATGACGGGGATGTCATCCTCCTTCCGTTCTTTGATCAGCTTCAGGAGATTCACCCCGTCCATCCCCGGCATCTTGATGTCGAGAATAATGGCATCGGGTTTCTGTGTATTAAGAACTTCCAGCGCCTCGTAGCCGTTACTGGCAAGGATCACATTGTAGCCCTCATCGGCCAGCTCTTCTTTGTACAGAATTCGGATGTTCTCTTCGTCATCGACGATCAAGATGGTTTTCATGCCGCTCTCTCCTCTCTCCTCTTGGGCGGGTACTCCGGCGCAACGGCACTTCCCGGCCAGACGGTGCGCACGCCCGCTGCTAAGTGCTTCTTGACTTCATCGACTCCGGCGCCATGTCAGAACGCTCCTTTCCATCCAGCCCCGGTGGTCGATCGAGCCTCGCGGGGATGGAGATCAAAAAGCTCACACCCACGCCCGGTTCGTTCTTCACCTGAATGTGCCCACCGTGCATCTCGATCATGCGATGTGTGATCGCCAGACCCAGGCCGGTACCGGTGTGCTTGGTGGTAAAGAATGGATTGAAAATATTCGTAATGGCATCCTCCGAGATCCCGCCTCCCGTATCCTGGACGGCGATCAGTACGGCGTCCCCCGAGCCCACCGCATTGCAACGCACCGTGAGACACCCCCCCTCATTCATCGCCTGGAGCGCATTCGAAAAGAGATTGATGAAGACCTGCTTGAGCTGATGACCGTCGCCGTAAACCGGCGGAATGCCCTGGCCAAGTTCCTGAACCACTTCGACCGCACACTCTGCAAAGCTTTCCTCGAATACCTCCAGCGCATCCTGAACGACCTTCACGATATCGCACTCACAGAATTGCGGTTCCGCTGTCCGGGAGAAGGCGAGCACCTCCTGGAGCACCTTCTCCAGGCGGTTCACCTCCTTGACAATGATTCGGGAGTAACGCTTCTCCGGGTTCGCGGCATCGACCTTGCCGTCCAGCCGTCGGGCAAACCCCCCGATGGAGACCAGAGGATTGCGAATCTCGTGTGCGATGCTGGCCGCCATTTCGCCCAGCGCGGCCATCTTCTCCGATTGGATCAGGCGGTCCTGCAGCTCTTTCAGGGAGCGGTTGGCCATCTCCAGGTCGGAGTAGACCTTGGCATTCTCAATGGCCAGACCAGCCTGGCTGGCAAAGAGCTCCAGTCGCCGAAGGTCTTCATCCGTAATTTCACGTTTGTTATAAAGATTGTCCACAATAATCGCCCCCACCACGCGGTCTTGAGAAATCAGCGGCACGGTGGCGAAACTTTCAAATCCCAGGACCTTCAGGATTTCCGGATTGACCCGAGAGTCCTCCTGCACATTCTTGACGTTGAACCCCTTGCGTTCGAGCACCGTATGTGCCAGCACCCCTTTGCCGTAACCGATGGGAACACGGATCCCCTTAGCCAACTGGTCGAAACGGCTGGTGCGCTCCTCCCCTTGGAGGCCCACCGACGAAATCCAGTCCTGAAAGCTCATGTTCTTGGAGCCTATTTCGCTCCAGATGTGATACGCGTCCTCCCCGCTGTCCGGTCCAACACCGAGCATCCCCTGAAGCGTGTTGGTCTTTTCGTTCACCAGGAGAAGAATGGCCCGATTGAAGTTTAATCCTCCCCCAAAGGTCACCGCCTTGAGGATGATCTTGAGGAGTTGGTCCAGGTTCATGGTGGTGTTCATGGCCGTGCTGATCTCGTAGAGGATTTCAAAATCGTTTGCTCGCCGCTCGTTTTCCCGGAAGAGGCGCTCGGCCCGCTCGAAATTGCGAGCGTTTTCCACCACGAGAGCGCCCTGGTTGGCCAGGGCCTGGAGCAGATCCATATCGCCGCGGT
Organism: uncultured Nitrospirota bacterium; assembly: GCA_947259355.1. Taxonomy (GTDB): domain Bacteria; phylum CG2-30-53-67; class CG2-30-53-67; order CG2-30-53-67; family CG2-30-53-67; genus CALZGC01. The sequence continues at coordinate 25,859 of CAMYMF010000003.1, forward strand.
CAAAGGAAAGCATCGACCCGTTGGCATCTGTTTTGTCATGAAGGGTCAGCGTTCCAATGACCCGCTCCTTCACGATCAGCGGCACACAGAGCAGCGACGAGCAGACCTTTTCCGAGGGCAGCGCCTCACCCGCCTGCTTGTCGAGCGCGTTGCGCATGGCCGCCTTGGCCTCCGACGCCACGCGGCCCGCCACCCCCTCTCCCAGACGGATGTGGGTGCGTGAAATAGTCTCTGGATCCATGCAGAGTCCATACATGGACTTCACTTTGAGCAGCTCATCCTTTTCGTCCAGAAGACGGAGGATGGCGCCGCTGGCCCCGATCAATTCGGTGCTGCGGCGAGTGATCATCCCAATGAGCTCTTCGAATTCAAAGGTGGCATTGAGCATGTTGCTGAAATCATACAGGGAACTCAGCTCACGGTACCGTTTGGTGGCATCGAGATAGAGCTGGGCATTCCGGACACTCCCGCTGATGCCGTCCGCGATGGAGCACAGCAGATGGACCTCATCTTCTGTGAACTCCCGCTCGGCGCGGGTCCAGACGTTGAGAACACCGAGGCATTTGCCCAAGTAGAGGATGGGGGCGGAAATCATGGAGCGATACTGCTCCTCGCCCGTGCCGGGGATATACTTCATTCTGGCATCGCTGAAGATATCCTGCACGGCCGCCGGGGTTTTCTGCTGGGCCACCCACCCCGTAATGCCTTCCCCCAGATCGAGACAAATACCGGCGATGCCCGCAGTGTTCAAACCGGACGCGGCTTTCAGGCTCAAACACTCGCGGCCCTTGCGCATGAGATAAATCGCGCAGGCATCCACCGTCATCTTGGCAACGATTTCCTGAACCACCTGGTTGAGGCGTTCATGCAGGTCCAGGGTGGAATTGCTGATCTTCAGGATGTCCCGAAGGATGACAAACTCTATCTTGCTTTTTTCCATAGCTTCCAACGTGTTGCTCACCGAGTTTTCACCGGGTCTGCTTGCGCTTCGCGCCCCGCCTGAGCAGCCGGTCATAGAGCTTTTCATATTCTTGTGCGGAGCGCATCCAGGAGAAGTCGCAGGACATGGCGTTGTGAACCAGGCGCGTGAACCGCGGCCGATCGTCATAGATAGAAAGCGCACGGCGCACGGCACGCAGGAGCCGCTGGGGCGAATAGGTGAAAAACTTAAAACCGTTGCCCGTCCCCGTGTGGCGGTTGAAACTCACAATAGTGTCATCGAGCCCCCCTGTTCCCCGGACGATGGGGATGGTCCCGTACCTGAGGCTATACATCTGATTGAGACCGCACGGTTCGTAACGGGATGGCATCAGAAAAAAGTCGGCGCCCGCCTCGATGAGATGCGCCAGACTGTCGTCGTACGCAATCCGGATGCCCACATGCCGGGGATACCGATGGGCCAGAGTCGTTAGCTCGTTGCGGATCTTCTCGTCGCCGTCCCCCAGAACCACCAACCCAACATTCATTTGGGCCAAGGCGGGCCCGACGGCAGCGATGAGGTCAAAACCCTTCTGCGCCGTGAGGCGAGACACACACCCGATGAGGGGGCGCCCCATCCGCTGCGCCAGGCCGAAGCGCTTGAGCAGTTCGCGTTTACATGCCGCTTTGCCGGCAAGGTCTTCTGGACCATATCGCTCAGGCAGGTGCGGATCGTCTGCCGGGTTCCACTGTGCGTAGTCCACACCATTGAGGACACCGAAGAGGTCGTGTGCCCTTTTCCGCAGGACACCGTCCAGACCGAAGCCGAAGGGCTCGGTTTGAATCTCCCGTGCATATTTGCGGCTGACCGTGCTGAGAAGATCCGCAGAAATCAGGCCCGCTTTCAAAAAATTGATCTTGCCGTAAAACTCGATCCCCTCGGGCGTGAAATACTCCCATCCCAGCCCGGTGAGCGGCATATCGTAGTGCCAGAAGAGCCCCTGATAGCCGAGATTATGAATTGTCAAGAGGGATGCCACCTGCTCATATCGCCCCACCCCCGTGTAGGTCTTGAGGTAAAGCGCCGCGAGCGCACACTGCCAATCGTTCAGGTGAAGCACGTCGGGCCAGAAATCGAGGCCTTGCATCGTATCGAGAATGGCTCTCGAAAAAAAGATGAATCGCGAGGCATTATCGGGATAATCTCCTTCGGCTGTCCCATAGAGCCCGTCCCGATCAAAATAAGGATCGTAACGCACGAAATAGACGGGCACGCGCCCGGCCAGTCTCCCTTCAAAGAGGGCACCCACGGCAATGGCATCACCGATCCGCACGGGAATTCTTGCACCCGTGTCGACCAGATCGGGCCCAGCAGGCGCCACGCAGCGGTATTTCGGCATCACCACCCGGACGTCGTGTCCCAGTTCATGCAGCACGACGGGAAGGCTTCCCGCCACATCGGCGAGCCCGCCTGTCTTGGCGAAGGGGAAGACCTCGGAGGCTGCAAAGAGGATTTTCATGATCGCTTCCGCGCCGGCTCACCGCCCGGGCTTCCACGCCGGTCGGTGGGACAGCCCTCTGAGTCAGACGCGGGCTTCCCGTAGAAATTCCGCGGCCTCCTCTGGAGGGGTTGGATTGATGTAAAACCCCGAGCCCCATTCGAACCCCGCCACGCGGGTCAGTTTGGGCATGATCTCGATGTGCCAATGGTAGTAATCATTGACCTCCTCTCCAATGGGGGACGTGTGTAAAATGTAATTGTAAGGCGGTACGTTAAGGGTCTTATCGATGCGCTTGAGAGTGTCCTGGAGAATCCATGCCAACGGCGCAACCTGGGAACGGGTCATCATTTCATAGGAAGAGGCGTGTCTCTTGGGCAGCACCCAGGTTTCAAATGGAAATCGCGGCGTGAAGGGCTCAATGGCAATATAGTGCTCGTTCTCGGACACCACCCGCGTACGCGTCTCCATCTCCTGATGCACGATGTCGCAATAGACGCACCGCTCCTTGTGCTGATAGTGCACCCGGGAGCCCTTCATTTCTTCCGCCACGCGCTTGGGAACGATGGGCAGCGCAATGAGCTGGGAATGGGAATGCTCGAGGGAAGCCCCGGCAGAAAGGCCTTCGTTCTTGAAGATCAGGATGTACTTGAAACGGGCATCCCGCTTGAGATCAACCATCCGCTCGCGATAAGCCCAAAGCATATCCTCCACCTTCTCCTCGGGAAGGCTGCTCAGCGTCTTTTCGTGATGGGGTGTTTCGATGATGACTTCGTGGGCGCCGATGCCGTTCATCTTGTCGTAGATGCCATCGGCCCGTTTGTGCAGATCACCCTCGATCTGCAGGGCAGGAAACTTGTTCGCCACCACCCGCAGGCTCCACCCCTCGGTGTTGGGCGCGGAATCGTTTTTGCGGAAGGCCAGTATCTCGGGAGGCGTGACTTTTTCATTGCCGGCGCAAAAAGGACAGAAGCCGCCGTTGCCCTTGTGAAGGGTCTCTCCGAAATCGGTGGGACGCTTGCCGCGATGCGTCGAGATAATCACCCACCGACCAATGATGGGATCCTTTCTGAGTTCCGGCATAGGGCGCTCCCTGATTTCACAGACGAAAAACGCCTGTTTTTCAAATGGGTTAGCGATGGCTGGGACATGAAGAAATATACCATCTCCGTGTCAGAGGTGCAACACAAAACTTGCTGCCGAGGCTTTTCCGCTTGACACTGCAGAGTGCGAAGACGAGAATATGGGCGACGGAGCAGGCATGGGGTTGCTCCGCGATCAACGAATTCATCGGACAACCGGATGCGTCCTGGAAGCAAGAACCGCTCCCCTGTCTCAGCGGGCAGCACGCTCAAACGGGTCCTGCGTGAGTTGGGTGTCGACCGCATCATGAAACGTCACGCGATCTGGTCTGCCTGGGACCAGGTTGTGGGGGATCAAGTGGCCGCGCACACACACCCCGAGTTTCTCTCGGGCACGTGCCTCTTTGTGACGGTCGATCAGCCCACCTGGCTGCACCACCTCAACTTTCTCAAGGAGCAGATCCTCGAGAACATCCATCGCCGGCTCGGCTCCGATGAAATCAGCGAGATCCGTTTCCGGCTGGGCATGCTGCCCGTGCCGGACGAAGCCCAGCGGACGGCTTCGCCCGCCCCGTGCGCTCCAGAGCCGAGTCCCCTCGTCCGGCAGGAAATCGACGCCTGTCTATCAAGGCCCCTGCCGGAGTCCCTAGAAACCGTGCTGCGGCGCATCCTGGCGAAGGATCTGGCACGAAAACCGCCCGATCGACGCCGCTAGGCAGCGCTCCCCAGGCCCCTCGTGAGGGGGAAGCGACGCCACGACACGCAACACCCCGAAGGTTATGACAGCAAAAAAACAGGACAGCATTCAGGAAAGCGAGATACCCACACCGTCGGCATCGCTTGTCAAGAGTGATCCCCTGCAGCGCTACCTCGCCGAAATCAGGCAGCATGCGCTGCTGTCGCCGGAGGAAGAGCACCAACTCGCCGTTCGTTACTACGAAACGCAGGATGTGGAAGCAGCCCAACGGCTGGTGCTTGGCAATCTCAGGTTGGTGGTGAAGATCGCTTTCGATTTCGTTCGCTGGTACCAGAACGCCCTTGACCTGATTCAGGAAGGCAATATCGGCCTCATGCAGGCCATCAAGAAATTCGACCCCTACCGGGGTGTCAAACTCAGCACCTATGCCGCCTGGTGGATACGGGCCTACATTCTCAAGTTCATCATGAACAACTACCGCATTTACAAGGTGGGAACAACGGCAGCCCAGAAGAAACTTTTCTATAAACTCAACCAGGAATATGAGAAGCTTCGCGCCCTCGGGGACAGCCCCAGTCCCAAACTTCTGGCCGAGCGGTTTGATGTGCGCGAATCCGATGTCATCGAGATGCAGCAGATTCTCGGCGATGAGGACCTCTCCCTCGATGCACCTGTGCGGGAGGATTCGGAGACACCGCTGTTGCAGCTGTTCGCCTCAGGAGAACGCCCGGTCGATGAGCGGCTCGCCGATGCAGAGTTGATGGCCCTATTTCAGGAGAAACTCGAGGCCTTCGCCGCCACACTGGAAGAGAAAGAGCGCGCGATCCTTGAACGCCGACTCCTGGCGGAAAAACCCGAAACCCTTCAGGAGATCGGTGAGAGCTTTGGGATCAGTCGGGAACGGATCCGGCAGCTGGAAAACCGGGTAATCCGTAAACTCAAAGACTATCTTTCGCAATTCGATGAGTTCGCCGATATGGAAATCGGATCGGGCCGGCTCTGAGTCGCTCTCAAATAAAACGTTCACCGGGGGCGCGTCTTTGGCCTCCGAGGACAATCCCCCGTGCCCTATTCAGAGCGGTCGCTACTGCTTCCAGACATGTATCTCCCGGGCGATATCCCGGTCCAGAGCCAGCGTCGTCTCCTCGAACAATATCACCAGCGCAGGCTGCTGTTGATGGACCGTCACCACCGCCCCAGGAAAGAGTCCCAGGGAGCTCAGCTGATCGAGTCGGGCATGGTCTCCGGTGGAGATGTAGGCCACCGCCCCCTTGTCGCCCGGCTGGAGGGTATCGAGGGTCCGAATCAGGCTTTCCAGCCGGGTGCGCCGCTCCGAACAGCAGGGACCGGGCGGAATGGGTTTGCCATGAGGGCACTCCCTTGGATGCCCCAGCAGGGTGCAAATGCTGTCGGTCAGCTCATCACTCAGGGCGTGCTCCAGATCGCACGCGGAGCGCTCCGAAGCCTCGTCACTTTTCAGGGTGAGCACATCGGCAATGAGACGCTCTGCAAGGCGGTGGCGCCGGATCACCCGCTGGGCCAGCGTGTGACCCGCCGGGGTGGGTTGGACCCGCCCGTCGGCCGAAACGACAATGAGCTTCTCCGCCGCAAGAGCGTCGATCTGCTCGGTACTGAGTGGGTGGGCCAGACGGCTCGCCTGCAGATTCTCCAACGTCAGCTTCCCTTTTTCCTCGAGGGTCCCGACCAACTCCATCGCTTCTTCCCGTTCCATTCGATTCATCGGAATACTCCCGAAAAGAGCGGCATCTCCCGCAGGATCATGTTCAGAACACCCCCTACCACCACAGCATAGACCAGAATAAAGCTCACCATGTAGAGGGCTTTCTTCTTCCCGTGCTCTTTGATCATCACAAAGTAATTGGCCAAACACGGTACAAAGAGCACCATCACCGTCGTGCTCACCGTCAATTGAACGAGGTCGAGCTCACCTTTCTCGGCCAGGCGGAAGAGGCCTGCGGAGCCGTAGTCCCGTCGCAAAAAACCGAGAATAAAGGCTTCCGCGGTACGGTCCGGAAGACCGAGAACCCCCTGCAAAATCGGTGCGATGGCACGTTCGATCCCGCTCAGCAGGTGCAGACGGCTCAGGACAAACAGGATGAAGGTGCCCAGCATAAACAGTGGCACCGCCTCTTTGAGAAACCATTTTACCCGGTGATACGTCTTGACCAGAATATTTGAGAATTGCGGGATTCTGAGCGGCGGAATCTCAATGAGGAAATCGGAACTTCGGCCAGGCAGGACCTTGGCTGCAAGATACCCCACAATGAGCAGCTGCAACAGTACCGTCACCGCCACCACGATCAGCGCCGAGAGGGAAATCCCACCGAGCAGTCCCATGATGACCCCAAGTTGTGCAGAGCACGGCACGCCCAGCGCAAGAAGCAGCGTGGCGATGATTCGTTCCTTCTTGGTATCGAGGATGCGCGTCGTCAGGGTGGCCATGGTGTCACAGCCCAGACCGAGCACCATGGGGAGCACGGCGCGCCCGTTGAGCCCGATCTTCTTGAAGATCTTGTTGCTCATGACGGTGAGCCTGGGCAGATATCCCGAATCCTCCAGCAGACCGAAAAAGATGAAGAAGAAACTGACCACCGGCAGCACGATGGCCACGGAGTAGGTCAGACCGACGGAGAGTATGCCGTACTCCCCGACCAGAGCGTCCTGCACGAGGCGGAAGGGGAGCGCAACAGCCAGAACGCGAGAGATGAGGGGGGTGATCCATTCGCCAAAGACAACCGATTCGAGATAGTCTACACAGACTCCCGCACCGAAACGCCCGACGAAGAGGTACATGATATAGAGCAACATGAGCAGAATGGGTATCCCGTACCACGGATGCATGGCCCAGTTGCCGAGTTGCTCCCGCCGGCTGGAGCGGACAGGCTTTGCGGCGCGGACACAAGCCTGAAAGATTCGGTCTACCCACACCTGGCGCTTTTTCAGAATCCCGTACCCCAGCGGCTTGGGGTAGGCTTCCGCCGTCGCCGCAATGATCTCCTCAATCCGTGCCACCGGCAGATCCGCCTGAATCGCCTGCAACATTCCCAACAGCTTGCGGTCTCCTGCCAGCAGGGCGAGCGCAAGGAAGCGTTTGGACAGATGGCCCTCGGGAAGGAGCCCGTCCAGTTGTGCCACCCCCGCCTCGATGACCGGATGAAAGCGGACCGTCTCTTCACGATGGCGGAACTGTCCCAGGGATCGGCGGATCTGCCGAAGCCCCCGGCGCTCTGTGGCCACCGCAGGAATCACCGCCATGCCCAACATCTGCTCGAGACGTTCCGTGTCGATTCGAATGCCCCGTTCTTCCGCCTCATCATACATGTTCAAAACCAGGGTGATGGGAAACCCCATATCGGAGAGTTGGGAGTTAATCAGCAGCGCCCGCTTGAGGTTTTTCGCGTCGGCGATCTGCAGAATACCGCCCTCCGCCGTACTCAAGAGGATGCGCCGAGTGACCTCTTCATCTTCCGATTTGGGGATCAGGCTGTTCACACCGGGGCTGTCGATGATCTTCAGGGTACCGCCGCCGGCGGGCGCCGCGATGATCCCTTCCACAACCTCCACCGATGTGCCGGGATAATTGGACACCGTCACATACTTGCCTGTTAAGAGGCCAAAAATGACACTCTTTCCCACGTTAGGGTTTCCCACCAGAATGACCGTCTGGGGTGTGTGCAGCTTCGAGGTCATCTCTATGCGCCTTTCCACCAAGAGAACAAAGACTGGGAGCCTGCCATCGCGTCTGGTAGTGTAGTATAAAACAGAATCCCATGACAACTCGCTTTTGTCTTGTATTTTTGCGGTTCATTGCCTATGATTTGATCGGACCGGTCCGACGGCCTTACTTCCAACCCGAGGTGCTTTCGTGAGACTGCTGCGCGCAGCCATGGCGCAAATCAATCCGGTTGTGGGCGACCTGGACGGCAACCGCAAGAAGATCGTGCGCTGGATCCGCAAAGCCCGAAAGACCGGTGTGCAGCTGCTGACCTTCCCGGAGCTCGCCTTGACCGGCTATCCACCAAAGGACCTTTTGCTAAAGCCCTCCTTCATTCAGAAGAATCTCGATGCTGTTGAGAAGATCGTGCCGGAGACTCGGGGGCTCTGCGTTGTGCTTGGGTTCGTCGACTACCAGGACGATCTCTACAACGCCGCCGCCGTGCTGCACGACGGCGTCTGGCTCGGAACCCAGCACAAGATCTATCTGCCCAACTACGATGTCTTTGATGAAAACCGCTACTTCCAGGCCGGCATCGAAAGTCGTCTCTTCGCACTGGACTGTGCGCTGCTGGGCGTGAACATCTGCGAGGACATCTGGTTTCCCGGCGGCCCGACCATGGACATGGCCAAGAGCGGCGCCGAAGTGGTCATCAACATTTCGGCCTCCCCCTTCCATGCCGGCAAGGCACCGAACCGGCAGCAGATGATCTCCACCCGCGCCAATGACAATCTGGTCTTCCTGCTGTTCAACAACCTTGTCGGCGGCCAGGATGATTTGATCTTTGACGGACGGAGCCTCCTGTTGAACCCCCAGGGGGAGACCATCGCCCGGGGTCGGGCCTTTGAGGAAGAGCTGGTGATGGCTGACCTAAATCTGGAGGAGGTGCGTCACGAACGGCTCAAGAGCCCACGCAATAGGCGCAGCGTCTTTGAGGCCCGAAAGCACGGCACGCTGCTGCCGGTGATCACCTCCCGCGGCGCCACAGCCCGGCCCACCGGGCGAACGGCCGATGCCCTAAAACCTGAGCTGCCTCGCAAACTCCTGGCAGCGCCGCCCGACCCCTGCGAGGAGATCTATCGGGCCCTGATTCTCGGGTTGACAGACTATGCGGCAAAGAACGGCTTCAAGAAGGCACTCATCGGCATTTCGGGAGGGATCGACTCGGCGCTGACCGCGGTGCTCGCGACGGATGCCCTCGGCGCCGGCAATGTGCTCGGTGTCTTCATGCCCAGTGCCATCTCCTCGCGCGAGAGCGCAGAGGATGCCAAAGCCTTGGCCAAGAATCTTGGCATCGTCCTGAAAACCGTTCCCATCCGGGAGAGTTTTGATGCGCTGCTGAAGACGCTGAAACCCCTCTTCAAGGGCCGCCCGCGGGACACCACCGAGGAGAACATCCAGGCGCGCCTGCGGGGGATCATTCTGATGGCCCTTTCGAACAAGTTCGGGTATCTCGTGCTCAGCACCGGAAACAAGTCAGAGGTGGGGGTGGGCTACGCAACCCTGTATGGAGACATGGCTGGCGGCCTGTCGGTCTTGTCCGATGTGCCCAAGACCCAGGTCTACAAACTGGCCGCCTACCGCAATGACCTCGGGCGCCGACCCGTGATTCCGGAGCGCATTCTTACGAAGGCCCCTTCCGCGGAGCTCTCGCCGGGCCAGAAAGACTCGGACTCTCTGCCGGAGTATGAGATTCTCGACGGGATCCTGCATGCCTATGTGGAGCGGGATGCTTCAGCCGACGAGATTGCCGCCCTGGGCTACGACCGGGCGACCATTCGACAGGTCATCGGAATGATTGACGGCAATGAATACAAGCGCCAGCAGGCGGCTCCCGGTATCCGGATCACGCCCCGGGCCTTCGGCACCGGCCGGCGCTTGCCGATCACCAACAAATATCGCGGCTGAAGGACCGCCTGGAACCCGTGGCAGATACCACCCAAAGGATACGCATCGTCGGTGCCGGCCCTTCGGGTTTGTGTGCGGCCATCAATCTGGCGCGCGCGGGCTACGGGGTGACCGTCTATGAGCGACACGCAGAGGTGGGAAAACGCTTTCACGGAGACTTTCAGGGGATCGAAAACTGGTCCACGCCGGTCGATTTCGCCGATGCCTTGAAGACCCTGTCGATTGCCCCCGACTTTTTCTGCCGACCCCACTGGGGCGGGGAGCTCCTTATGCAGGGCGGCTACGGCGGCACGGTGCGCTCGCCGCGACCGCTTTTCTATCTGACCCGCCGGGGCTCCATGGAGGGGTCCCTGGACAGATCGCTGAAAACCCAGGCCCTCGAAGCGGGCGTGACATTGAAATTTGGATGCCACCGGGCCATCGAGGACGGGCATATCATTGCTGCCGGCCCCGGAAAACCGAACGTCATGGCCAGCGGCGTGGTTTTCCGCACAGATCTTCCCGACACCATCACGACCGTGCTCGACAATGAACTCGCACCGGATGGCTACGCGTACCTGCTTGTTCAGGACGGATGCGGCACCCTGGCCAGTGTCTACTATCGGCACTTCAAACGCGCCGCAGCTCATCTCGAGCGCACCACCCAATACTTCCAGGCCCGGCGGCCCTTTCCCATGGAAAATCCACGGCAGTTTACCGGCTACGGCAACTTCTATCCCGTTTGCTCAGCGGTGCATCGCGGACGGCTCTACGTTGGCGAAGCCGCCGGGTTCCAGGATTTTCTCTTCGGATTCGGGATTCGCTACGCCCTCATGTCGGGGTATCTCGCGGCCCGCAGCATCATCGAAGGCTGCTCCTACGATCTGCTGTGGCGACAGGTTTTCGGGCGCCAGCTGGCCACCTCGCTGATCAACCGGTATTTGCTGCAGCGCTTCGGCTCTTTGGCACACCGGCTGATTATCTGGAGAACCACCCGGGGCAACCCCTGGGCCTTCATGAACCGTTTCTACAATTCGGCGGCCGGCCGCCTGCTTGCACAGGCACCGGCGGCGCGCTGGCTGCAAAAGAAAGCAGGCGGAGACGGGCGGCCGTGCGCGGCGCGTCTGTGAACGGGAATTGATGTGGATACATGGCAGCCCATGGCCTGCCGCTGGTCATGGGACCCAACTCAAGAGGAGGAGTCATGAAAAAGTTCTCGATCTGTTTTACGATCTGTATGCTGCTACAGGCCGTGACCGTCATCCCGAGCGAAGCTGATTGGAAACGCACCTTCACACCGACCGTAAAACTGTCCACCGAGTACGACAGCAACATCTTCAACGACAGGGACAACGAAGTGGATGACTTCAACTACCAGGCCGGTCTGCGACTTCCCTACAGCGCCGAGTCCCCGACGACCAGTATCGATTTCTTCTACGATTTCACCCAGTTCATGTACAGCTCGGAAACCGACCTTGACAACAGCAATCATGTCCTCAGTCTCGGCGCGACCCATGCCCTCTCACCACGGCTCAGTGTCTCCCTGTCAGACTACTTCTCTCAAACGGAGGATATCGACCGTGTTTTCAGATCCGAATCGACTGAAGGCGAAACCGGCATTCTGGAAGAGCGGGACCGCAGGCGGGCCAACCGTGTGAACGGCACCATCCAGTATCAGCTCACGCAGCGAAGCTCCGTCTCACTGAACGCAGTCAACAATATTTTCGACCACTCCCGGGAGGATCGCTACGATTCGACGGCCAACGGCGGCACCCTCACGTACAATTACGCGCTGAGCCCCAGGAATACGATGTTCGTCTCCCTCACCGGGCGCAACGCAGACTTTGATCGAAGCGACAGCCAGCTGCCCGAAAACGCAACGTTCAGTCTTCTCGGGACAACCCCGTCTGGCCGGCTGGTGGGACTTGGCTTCGAGGACGAATTCGACGAAACCGACTACTATGGCGCCTGGATCGGCTGGACGCGGCGTGTCTCCGCCACTCTGGAGTTTACCGCCTACGTGGGCTGGCGCAGCACCGATGAGAAAGTGCAGCGCCTTTTTCTGGTTCCGTCCGCGGGCAATACGATCATTCCCCACAGCCTGGTTGCCGGCGACACGCTCTCTTACACGGTCGGGGGCGTGCCGGCCTCTGTAGCGGTCAGCCCGGCGGACCAGCTCAGCCGAACAATCACCCTGCCCAACGCTGCCATCGGCACCGTCGACGATAGCGAGGACGACACGGGGCTCGTTTACAACATGGACATCACCAAGTCCTTCCAGAGAGGTAGGCTCACTTTTAACTTCAGCCAAGACGAGAGGATCCGATCCGCCGACGGCGGGACTTCCGAAACGCAGACTTACCGGGCCCGATACAATCACCGCTTCTCACCCCGTCTCAACGGGTTCCTCAATGCTAGCTTCAACATCAACAAACTGGAATCGGACATCGGCGACGACGAAGATATCGACACGCTCCGCACGGGCGCTGGGCTCCGCTATGCCGTCACCCGGAACCTCACAGGCCTGCTCTCCTGGTATCATACCGAAGAGAAGAGGGAGTTTGAGAACGCCTTCAGAGACTTCCGGACCGACCGGGATGTGGCGAGCCTCGGACTCACCTACGCATGGCCGGTACTTCACTGATCGGACCGAAGAGAATGCGCGATGAACGTCAGCCACTCCGAGACCTCTGTGATTTTGATTCTGGTGCTCCTGCTTTTCTCCGCATTCTTTTCCGGCTCGGAGACGGCGCTCATCTCCTTTAGGAAGATGCGGCTCAAGCACCTGGTTCGCAAGGGACACAAGGGGGCCATTCTCGTCGATCGTCTGCTCCGCGAGACCGACCGTCTTCTCGCGACCATCCTGGTGGGAAACAACCTGGTCAATGTGGCCGCGTCGGTGTTGACCGGGGTGCTGGCCATCGAGTGGCTGGAGCCACACTTGGGCGAAGAAGTCGCCATGCTCGTCGCGACGCTGGTGATGACGTTTCTGCTGCTCATCTTCGCGGAGATCACCCCCAAGACCTATTCGGCCTATCATGCCGAGCGGGTCTCTTTCTGGGTCGCCCGTCCCATCTACGGGTTCTCCATCCTGCTGCATCCCTTCGTCACGGTGACCACACTGATCTCGAACCTCTTCCTGCGAGTCTTCCTCCGGATCAAACCGGAAAAAGCGGCCATCTCCACCGAGGAGATCCGCTCCATTATCACCTATGGGGAGGAAGAGGGGGTCCTGGAGAAGGAAAAACGCGAAATGCTGCACGGCATCTTTGACATCAGTCAGACCATGGTCAAGGAGGTCATGGTGCCGCGGCCCGATATCATCGCCATCGAGGTGCAGGATCCCGCGGAGGAGATCTTGAAGAGAATAGAGACCACCGGTCATTCCCGCTATCCCGTTTATCAGGATGAGATCGACAACATCGTCGGTTTTCTCTTCGTCAAAGACCTCATTGCCTATTGGGCCCGCCCGAAAGCCTTTGAGCTCACCCGGGTGCTGCGTAGCGTCACCTATGTCCCCGAGACCAAGCGGGTCGACCTGCTCCTTGGTGAGTTTCGCAGGGATAAACGACAGATCAGCATGGTGGCCGACGAATACGGCAGCGTGGCTGGGCTGGTGACCATGGAGGACCTCCTGGAGGAGATCACCGGAGAGATTCAGGACGAGTATGATTTGGAGGCGGAGAAGGTCGAGCGTCTGGCCGACGGGTCGATGATCCTCGACGGCAGCCTCACGCTCGATGAAGTCTATGAGAGCACCCGGATCAAACTCCCCAAGGGCGAGTACGAAACCGTCGCCGGGTTCCTGCTTGAGATTTTCGGCAAAATCCCGAAGGAGTCGGAAGTCATCTCATTCGGGCAGTTCCTCTTTGCGGCGCACAAAGTGGTCCGGCACCGGATTCTCAAGGTCAAGATCAAGCCGATGGCCGCCCGCACCGCATCGAAAACGTGATCACAGGAGATCGGTCATGCAAAAAACACTTCTGTCGATCGCTGTGATCTGCTCTCTGCTCGGATGCTCCCAGCGTCCGGCGGACTCCGCCGAGTCGATCGACCCGCTGCTCAACGAGGCCTACTTCCGGGTTCTGCGCGAAGAGATTGCAGCAGCACAAGAGGAGATCATTCTTTCCGTCTTTCTGTTTAAAACATCCCCCTCCAAGAAGGGCCGGACCCGCCGGATCGGAGCCGCCCTGAAGCGGGCGGCCCGACGGGGGCTTCGGGTGGTGGTCCTCTTGGAAAAATCGGCCCAACGGGGCCTCAACGAGGAGAACGGGAAGACGGCTGCAGACCTGAGCGAAGCCGGCGTGCTCGTCCTCTTCGACGATCCCCGCAGAACCCTGCACACCAAGATGGTCATTATTGACCGAGAAATCGTTCTCCTGGGAAGCCACAACCTGACGGAAAGTGCCCTCCAATACAACCATGAGGCATCCCTTCGGATCCAGTCCAAAGCGCTGGCCATGCGCCTCGTCGAGTACCTCGCCACCATAAATCCCTCCGTTCTGCATTGACGGCCCGTGTGTCCAAAAGCATTCATCACAGAACGCCCGGCGGATCAGACTTGGGAGTCGGCACCGAGGAGAAATTCTTTCTTTACAGAAAAAGGATCCTTCGTTACAATTTACCTATGCACAACTTCCCGTAAACAATCAGGTTTTTCCCGGTTTTCGCGTCAGACAGGGTCCCATGATTCAAGATTTCCGCCTTCACGGTTTGCTTTCGGAACAGGTTGAATATTTCGCGACCATCGCGGGTCACGATATCAGCCACCGATACTTCTTCGAGGAAGGAAAGGACGCCGGCGGAAACCCGCGGGTGCGCTTTTTCTCTATGGGCAACGAACTGATTCTCTCCGCCGAGGGTGTGACCCACAAGGGAAACGGCGGGAGCTTCTGCGAATATATGTTCGGCGGGGATCAGCCCATCGAGGATCTCATGCGCTCAGAGGTCCTGAACCGCCTCATCATGTATGGCGGCGTGGCCTCGGAAAACGGAAGGGGGATCGAATTCGTCCCCCAGACTCAGGGAACGGAAGCGTATAGCAGCATCTTCTTCGAGGGGCACGCCGTCACGAACTATTTCTTCTTTGTCTACATGGAACCAGGGGGCGAGTTCACCGAACAGCAGGCGTTCATTCTGCGCCAAATCGGCAAGCGACTCAAACGCTCGCCCCATGTCGGGCGTGGCGACGATCTTGAGCTCGTGCACGAACTCCTCGCCGAATTGGCGCACCCCGGATGCATGCTATTCTTGATCCGCCTGGTACACAAGCAGCACGACGCTTTTTACCGCTTGTTTCGTGAAGTCTACCATCGGGACCGCTCGGTGAATGAGCGAGACGGCGAAAGGTTGCAGGCTTTGGCCACGCACTACCGGATCAACCATTTCGACCAGGAGCGAATGAAGATCGATGTCATTTACAAGCACCCGGACAACAAACGCATCATCGATGAATACAAGGACGTTCTCATCGAGGGGGAGCGGGACCAGGAAATCAGCCACACCCAGCGGGCGCGGTTGATCCGACTCCGAACACTGTGCGTGCGCAATGACATCCCCATCATTCTCCCCAACATCCTCGATGAGCTGCTGCTCAAGAACAGAGCCGTCGCCGAGGTCCATGAGCCGACCTTTATTCAAGAGTGCCGCGAAATCTTTGAAGGGATCTTTCTGCAAGAATGGAAACCGGACAAGCTCATCACACAGGAGGATCTGGCCAAGCTCCTCTGGGCCAAGCAGCAAGCTACTGAACGACAGGACCCGATCTTTGACGGTATTCTGATGGACACGGTACGCATCTGCGATGAGCTCTCGGAACGGGAGGGCAACGACGGACCCCTGGAGAACTTCGGATACATCGTCACCCATTTTGACCGATATGACGCGACCTATATGATCATCAACCACCTCGCGTTCAATGAAGACGCGGAGCTGAGCGGGGACAAACTCAGAAGCCTCATCGGACACAAGAAGGTGTTCGACGGCATCGACCCAGATCTCTTCTATGCACTCTTCATCGTTCCCGTACTGCGCAACAAGTACCTCACTCATTTCGGACGGAACAAGATCCGCGCCCTGGACGAAGGCCTCCGGGCCATTGAGCGAGGGGATCAGTCGGTGGCGGACGTGCTTCAGACCATCTCCGATATCCGGCATCAGGAGCAGCTCTATCTGAGGATTTATGATCGCGTCAAATCGCGCATCCGAGAGGTCTACACCCGTATTCAGTCCAAGGAGCAGCGCGAGGCCATGCGCAGGCAACTTATCTCGGAGCTCTCCGCGGACCTGGCGATCGACACCCCGCTGCTGGATCGCCTCTTGAACCAGACCATCCTCAACATCAACAAAGAGATCTACTATACCGACCGCCTGCTGCCCCAGATAGTGCAGGAAGAAAACGCCAACCTCCGCCGCGACTTCTTCGACAACAGTGGTCTCGATCGCTTCACCCTGGAGGAACTGGAGCGCAAGTACTACGAAAAGCACCAGATGGACGGCAAAAACCTCGTCGCCCTTCAGACCGGTTGATGGGGGACCTATCCCTCCGGCACTTGTTCGGAAAGGCCTTGCTTTCCCGCTTCGTTTCTTGCTATAAAAGGACCCACGAATTCGGCTGTCCGATTCCCGGAAACGGTTCTGAATTCGATATCCTTACAGATAAGGGGGGTCGGTATGCGAAGCTTGAACCGCGTGCAATTGATCGGAAACCTCGGGAAGAACCCGGAGGTCCGCTACACGGCCAACGGCTCGGCGGTGGCCAATTTCTCCGTCGCCACCAATGAAACCTGGGTCGGCAAGGACGGGCAGAAGAACGAGCGAACCGAATGGCACAACATCGTGGCCTGGGGAAAACTGGGGGAGATCTGCGGAGAATATCTTGCCAAGGGGCGGCAGGTGTACATTGAAGGAAAACTGACCACCCGATCCTGGGAAGACCGTGACGGCAACAAGCGCTACACCACCGAGATCAAGGCGGAGAACATGATCATGCTCGGAGGCCAGGGCGGCGACAATAGAGCAGTCACCTCTGGACCGGCGAATGAAGCCCCCCCCATCGAAGACGACATCCCGTTCTAAGGAGAACGCCAGAATTTGCGTGCAAGAAAAGGCGGGAGCCCTAGGGTTTCCGTTTTTTTTCAATGAGTTATGGCATAAATACGGTCAAAATATTAGAGTATTACCTTAACTGTTGGGCGAAATTGTATAATTTTACAGCCTTATCGAAAAAAACGCCTATTTCCTTGAACAATGAATACTTTTTTGCTATATTCGGGTATCTCTAAGTTCAGGTGGGAGAGGCGCGTTTTGGCGTTGCACGCAAGGCGAATCTGGCTGACCGGTATTTTCTTCACCATGGTACTGTTTCTGGCAAACTATTTCGTTTACCAGAACTTGGTACAAACACCCACCCTCCTCTCCTCCGTACTGCAGGAACATCTGGGAAGACGACTCATCGCCATCTCCGAGGCGGCACTGCCCGATCCCGATCTCGCCACACTGGACGAACTTAAGAAGAGAGAACACGTTCGCACGCTGGTCTTTCAGAATTTCAGAAGCGTGCCCCTGCGGGAACGCTCACAGCTCTTCGAAGTGATCTACCACAAGAGCCGGGAAATGGGAATCGACCCTTACCTGACCGTGTCTGTCATCGCCACTGAGAGCTCCTTTAGGAAGAACGTCATCTCCTGGGCCGGCGCCTACGGTCTCATGCAGCTGAAAATACTTACGGCGGAAGAGGTCGCGGGTGACCTGGGGATCCCCTGGCAGGGAGAGGAGAGTCTCTTCGATCCGGTGATGAATATCACCCTCGGTTTGACCTATCTCGCCAAACTCAAGAAACGCTTCGGCAACATCAGCGACGCGTTGACCGCCTACAACTATGGTCCCCAATACGTGGTGAGCTGCCTCAAGAGCGACAAAGCGCTCCCCGACAAGTACGTCAAGAAGATTGAGAAGAATCTGAAACGCTATGGGTTGAACACCCAGGAGATTATCGGACAGAGACGCACAACATGAGGGGGCGGCGAGACAGCCGCCTCCGAGGCCTGCCCCTACTTGCCTTTCCCGAGGGTCTTGCTGGTCGGATTGCTGGAGGTGTCGGACGACTCCTTCTTGGCGCCGTCGGACTCAGCGCTCTTCGTCCCGTTCTTCTTTTCGGTCGCGCCCCCTGGCGCGTAACCGTCCGAGTACCAGCCGCTGCCCTTCAGTGAAAACGATGTAAAAGAGATCAGCCGGTTGACGGAACCGGAGCACTGCTCACAGGTGGTGAGAGGGTCCTCATCCATCCTCTGGTTGGCTTCGAATTCAATCCCGCAGTCGTTGCATTTGTACTCATAAATCGGCATGGCAGAAAACTCCTTCTCTTATTAGAAAATTATAATATCTGCTGTTTTAAAATCAAGCCCAAAAAAAACACCCCAACATTCAGCGCCACCCCACGGAGTCGAAAACGGTCAAACCCGTCTGGGGAAGGGGAATCCTTGTTGACTTAACGTTATGAATAGAATATATTTTTTTCTATGTATCATCCAGTGGTCCTCTATTCAGCGCCGATCTGCGCTTATTGCGTACAAGCGAAGAAACTTCTGCAGAAAAAGGGCGTACCCTTCCAGGAAATCGACATCTCGGACGACCCCGCCCTGAAACAGAAGATGATCCGCCTGACCGGAAGGATGACTGTTCCTCAGATTCTGATCAACGGAACCCCCATCGGCGGCTGCGATGATCTCTATGCCCTGGAGCGGAAGGGGGAACTGGACCGCCTCCTCCGTGCGGGTGCCTAGCCTGAATAGTGCGGGCTGTCTTGTCCCTTTTCCTCCCTGATTCAAGAAGCTCTTTGGGAGATGACCACCGCCCCCCCTTCATCGATTTCCCACCGGAGATGACGGGCACCCAGGATCCGGTCCAGGGCCTGCGCGACCGTCTTGCCCCGCAGATCGATGTAGCGAACATGTAACGTCCTTTCGCCCGACCGGGTGGCCGCACCTGCAAGACTTCCGGGAATGATCTTCAAGCGCAAGCCGGCCGCATGGACGATGCGGGTCAGGGCTTGTTCCAAGCGCTCGTTGCGAATCACAAAATCGAGCGTCTCGAAGAGCGCCGGCTCCTCCTGTTTGCGCTTGTCAACGATGGCCTGAGGCAGCAGCCTCAGCAGACGCTCCGCAGCGGCCCGCGTGCCATCGTCATGACCGGGGTTCGTTAGGAGGTAGACCGTCTCCAGGGCGTGGGCCTCTCGGGCCCGTTGCAGCGCTCCTTCCAGATCGCCGTCACTCCGACGGCGGGTCGCATCGCGAAGCGCTTCTTGCGCTGCTGCGTGGGGCTTCCCAGGACCGGACTCTTGCGACCGGTGGTTTCTTCGACCCATCTGTTCCCGGGAAAGACCCGTTCTCCCGGCGGCTTTCATCTCCCCCACGGACTCTTCGCTGGCACCCGGTAAGGTGCTCTCCGGCGCGCGAGGCGCTTGTAACATCTGCAGGGAGCGCTTTGGAAGCGGTGTTCCACTTTGGCGGGTCCATTGATCGTTCAGGAGGCCCCGCAGGAAATCTCGGATCGCAGGATCCGGTGACTCCGCCTGAGGGACGGCGCCGAAGAGACGGTGGCGCGCACCCCTCTCTCGGGCCTGGCCGAAGATCCCTTCATATTCGACACCCTCGGGCAGGGGCACGGGGACCACCATCTGTGGCGGTCCATGGGGATCGGCCGCCATGCCGGTCGCAATGGTCTCATCCACCGCAACGAAGCTGGTGTACGGACTCATGAGGGAGTGCTTAAGAGCCAGGCGAGTGATCTGCTCTACCCGATCCGGATCGGCGTGCTGATAGGCCATCGCCGCCGAGAGATCTTCTATCTTTTGCCGGGCCCAGACTTTCAGAAGGACGTCATGATCCGGGGCGGCGCGGGGCAGTGCGACATCCAGGGAAAAGGAGAGCGGTTGCCCCTCCGCCGTTCCATGGATCGCGATGGTTCCCCTGCCGCCGTCCCGATAGCGCCCGAACAGAATGACCGGACGGCCGGCCCAGAGTTCGGGTATTCGCTTCGGGTATGTCTCATCGACGGAAAGGCCGCCCCAGTCGATATCGATCTGAGCCAACTGGGCGCGCTGCATCCGCTCCACCATCCGGGCGACCAGCTCTGTCGGATCCGACCCGAGTTCTATGACGGCACTCATGCCGCCACCCTGCGCGGCCACGCCGTCGAGCAGGAACCGATTCGGTGACGAACCGATCCCCACGGTCCAGACCCGTATCTGGTCCCCTGATTTTCGACCGACGGCCTCGATGATTTCCGACTCGTTTCCGATATAGCCGTCGGTCAGCATCACCACGATGCGCACTCGCTCGGGATCGATTGGCGCATCCAGCACCCTCCGGATGCCCTGCAGCATCTCTGTGCCGCCTCCACCACGCAGGGTGGCGGTGAAGCTCAAAGCGCGGGTGATGTTGGCGGCCGTTGCGGCAACGGGCGCCGGAAAGAGCGACTCTGCCCGGCTGGCAAAGGTGACGATCTGAAACGTGTCGTTCGGTCGGGCAAGGTCGAAGAAGGCCCGGAGAGTCTCTTTCACCTTTTCCGTGGGTCGGCCCCGCATGGAGCCCGAAACATCGATGAGGAAGACCACTTCACGGGGCGGCGTTTTGATCGGCTCCTCCTCCAGGGCCGGTTGAATCATCAGCATAAAGCAGCCGTCCCCGTCGCGGGGCGCGTGGGCCAGCACGGCCATCTGGGGCTTCTGCCCAGCCACCCGGTAGCGGAGCACGAAATCCTTGTTCGGGATGGCATCGGCCTTTGAGAGGGCGATGCGGGCCTGCCCCGTTCCCACATAGCGCACGTCGGCGTCATGATTGACCACCTGCAGGTCCCGGATCGGCAAACCGGCGTCCAGATCCAGCACGAGATCGATCTCATGCCCGGTGCGCTGACCTGGCTTGAGCACAGGCGGCGTGATCCGGGAGGCGTCTGGAACCCGGTCGGTGTCGGGCGACCAGCCCGTGCCGGTGGGGGCGGGGCCTGCCGGGGGAGTGTCGATTTCGCCCACCGACCCGGCCAGCTCGGGCAGGAGGTATGGTGTTGACGAAATCGGACTCCCCGGCAGGTAGCGGGGGCCTACCACAAGGGGGAAATGGAATTCATAGGTTCCCAGATCGTAAGGCAGGACATCCACATAAGAAAAGGCAATGGTCACGGTTTCCCGGGGCGGGATATTCCCCACGGACTGCGTAAAGATGTTGGGGCGCTCCTGCTCAAGAAGGCCGGCCGTCTTGCCCTTGGCAACGGCCTGTTCGTAAGCCAGGCGCGCCTCCTCTCTGCGCTTGATCACCCCCACAATCTGTCGGTCGCCCACCTGCATGCGCAGCCGGTCTACGGCCGCCTTGTGCGGCAACGGGAAAACATAGATGGCTTCGATGGGTTCGTCGTACGGGTTTTCGAAAGTTTGGCGCACGTTGACCCGGGCGATAAACCCGGACAGATGGGCCTTCACGTCGGTGTGTCTCAGGGGTGACTCGACCACCCGATCTCCATGCAGGATCCGCAGGGCCCCCTGGGTGATATCTTCGAGCATCGGGTGGCTTTGTATTGCGGATGCCTGCCCCGCCATGCTTAAGAACGCAAGGCAGAGGGCCAGACTCAGTGCCCGCAGACGTTTCAGAAGAAGCCACTCGGTTGGTATCGCAGATATGGGCGCCGTCTTTTCCATGATGAGTTCCTCCCGCACCGGCCATGCCGGGTGATCGTTGTCTGTCACTGTTAGACAGAGCCCACCCCGATCGGTTCCAAGAAAAACAAGGGAGGAGCGCGATGGACGCCCTATTGAGGGGTCTCAATGGTCAGTTTGATCCGGACCCAGGGGGAGCCGGCGGTGGATTCGGACTCGGTGGGCGCGGGGGCGGGTGCCGACACAGGGGTGAGGATGCCCTGGGAAGAGAGCTCCCTGCGGAATCGGTCATATCGTGCCTCGGGAAGGCTGACCCAGAAGACATGCGGCACGGCCTGTTGCGAAAGGACTGCGTCCGGTTGCGTCGGATCTGTCGCGGTGAGCCGACCGCCCAACTGCTCCACGAGACGGGCGAGGCTCTCCCGGGTGGACGTGTCCCGCGCGGTTCCCTGGCTGGGGGCAAAGAGAAGCTCCAGCTCCCGCCGGAGGGTGACTTCCGGCAAAACCGCGCCTGGGCGAGCTCCTGCGGTATGGCTGCGGCCGGCCTCCATCAGCGCCTCCAGGGTACGGCCCGGCAGATCACGCTCGGGGGCCTCTGCAGGGCGCGCCGTCTCCCCTTCGGCTTTCGGCGAAACGGCCGGCCGTTCTGGGGCCTTCGCAACAACAGTGCCGACAGCGGGCTGCTTCGGGGTCGCGGCATACTCTCTCGCCCGGGCAATCTCGACGTCTTCGGGATACTCGTCGGCCATCTCCAGCGCCTTGCCGGGCCTCGCGTCCTCCGCCCCTGTCTCCTCCGTCTTCCGCGCCGATGGACCGGGCGGCGCCTGGGCGAACCGCCTGTCGCCCGCTGCCACCGCAGGTTCCTCTTCTTTCTCCGTCATCGACGTCACCGGTGCAGTGGGTGCAGCCTTCTCGTGGCCGAATTCCATCTGAGAGCGCTCCGCCGTCATATAGAGGTAAACGGCCAGTCCGCTGACGATGAGGATCGCCATGGCCTGGACGGGCACTTTCACATGGAGTGGAAAGAAGAGACTGCGCCAGAAGGTCGGTTTTTCCGCTGTCTTGTGAATCTGTGCCATCACATTCGGGACAAGATTTGCGGGCGGCTCGACCTCGGCCAGCTCACCCACACCCCGAATCGTGCGGACCAGCGCCTCCGACTCCGAACGACACGCGCCGCATGCCTCCAGATGGGCCTCCAGCGCCGCGATATCCCCGGCGTCCAGAGCCCGGTCCAGATAATCGGACAGTCTGCTTAGCACCTGCTCACAGTTCACGACTTCGCCTCCTGGGGATCGAAGTAGGGGGCCAGCCGCACCTTCAGCGCCTGCCTGGCCCGATGGAGCCGGGACTTGACGGTCCCCCGCGGCACGTCGAGAATCCGGGCGATCTCCTCGTAGTCGAGGTCCTGGAAATCTCGAAGGAGAATCAGAAGCGCTTCGTCGGGCCCCAGCCCGTGCAGTTCCCGCTGCACCAGCTCCTGAATCTCCCGCTGTTCCGCAACCTCCGCCGGATTCGGGCCGGGATGGGGGACAAAGGCCGCCGGGCCGGGGTTGTTCCCATCGGGGTTCGGCGGATCAAGGGGTACCGTCTGTTGCGCCGCACGGGCCGTCCGCTTCCTCCGAGTCCTGGCATGGTTGATCCCGATCTGATAGAGCCATGTTGCGAAAGCGGCATCCCCACGAAACTTCTTGATTGCTCTGAAGGCCGACACAAAGACCTCCTGTGTCGCATCCGCGGCCTCTTCGTAGCTTCCAAGCCAGCGAAAGAGAAGGTTGAAAACCCGCTTCTGATGCCTTACCACGAGCCCCTCAAAGGCCGCGGAGTTTCCCTTCTGCACGGCATCGACCAGTTCGCGGTCGGTTCGGGTTCCATCATCCATTAGACAACCCATCGGCTCGAATGGTTCACGAAGGGGCACCCCGGCACGGCTTCTTTCTCTTATCGCCGTCAGCCATTATATAGCAGCCTCGACCGCCAAAATCAATGGTGGGGGCATTGAGCGGTCCCGGAGGGGTGCCCGGGATCAGGGCCTTGTGGTCGGCAGAAAAACCCTGTATAAACACGGGAGAATCCTATTCGCCGGGGAAAGTCCCATGAGCCGATTGAAACGCCGCGAGATTGAACAGATGCAGCAGCGGCTGGTCCGCTGGTACCGCACGCACGGTCGGGCGCTGCCCTGGCGCGAGACCCGGGACCCTTACCGTATCTGGGTCTCGGAAATCATGCTGCAGCAGACCCAGGTTCAAACGGTCATCCCTTACTACGAGCGCTTCCTGGCCGCATTCCCCACCGTCCGGTCGCTGGCCCGGGCGCCCCTGCAGAAGGTCCTGATGATCTGGGCGGGACTGGGCTATTATGCCCGGGCCCGAAATCTGCACCGGGGCACGCGCCTCGTGGTCTCCCGATGGAACGGCCGGCTGCCGGAGAGCCGAAAAGAGCTGCTGCAGATCCCGGGGATCGGGCGCTCCACGGCCGGTGCCATTGTCAGCCTCGCCTATGATCGGCCCGCACCCATTCTGGACGGCAACGTCAAGCGGGTGCTCTGCCGACTTTTCGCCGTGCGCCGGGATCCCGCCAAGCCGGCCGTCCTCAAGAGGCTCTGGAGCCTCTCAGAGGCTCTGACGCCCGGGACCGAAGTGCATACCTACACGCAGGCTGTTATGGACCTGGGGGCAACCATCTGCACTCCCGCCGATCCCCGCTGTCGCGTCTGTCCCCTACACACGGACTGCCAGGCTTTTCGGCGGGGTCTGCAGCATCGAATTCCGGTTCGTGCCCGTAAAGAACCGACGCCCCACTATGAATATGCCTTGGGGATTGTTCGCCACCGGGGACGCGTGTTGATCCGGCGACGCCCCGAGAAGGGACTTCTCGGCGGACTCTGGGGCTATCCCAATTACCGCCCACGGCCGAAGGAAAGCCTGACCGACGCGCTTTGCCGGGGGCTGCGCGCCGAGTTCGGCCTGGCCATAAAGTCGGGGGAGAAGACCGGCACCGTGCGCCATGCCTATACCCACTTCAAGATCACCCTCCATCTCTTTGAGTCCGCCCCGCTGCGGGCAAGCAAGAGCCACGCCGGCAGGGACGACTGGAAATGGGTTTATCCATCCCGGCTCAAGGACTATCCCCTCGCGGCTTCGGACAGAAAGGTCACGGAGCGGCTGCTGGAGCGGCACTAATCCCGCCTGCTATCTGAAGGGCGCCTCTGCACGGGCGGGAAGGTTCATTTCCGCAAGATAGTCTCGAATCTGCTGATCGGTCTGCTTGTCATCCCAGTTCAGATACCGACCCAGCACCGCCGCCACCCGGCGGGCCGTTTCGAGACCGCCCCCCTCCGAGAGGGCGAGATGCGTTCTGCGTCTCAGAAAATCGCTCAATGTCTGAACCATTTCCTGTTCAACGCCATAGCGGATCTGCGCCACGATCTCCGGACGTCCGGCAACAATCCGCTCGCGCCCGGCGTCGTCATCGTGCAGCAGGGCGAGCACGTCACTGTAACAGGTGCCGTAGCTCTCGAGCAGGTTGCGCAGGATATCCGCCTCCAACGCGAAATCAACAGCCGCCCGCTCCGATGCCTCGGCTTCAAAGACCTCGCGATCTCCAAGCCCGCCTCCGAAAAGGGGAGCCGTGGCCGTCGTGGAGGCAACCCTGGACGACAGCTCCGGTCCCTTGGCGATCCGGTCGACGACCTCCTCGGCAATTTGGCGATAGGTCGTGTATTTCCCGCCGGCTACGGTGAGAAGACCCGATGGACTCTCATAGATGGCGTGCTCCCGGGAGAGTCTCGACGCCTGACCGGACCCCGCGAGCAGGGGCCTCAGACCGGCAAAACTCGCCACGACCTGCGCCGCACTCACGCCGCTTTGCGGCAGAACCCGGGCCGTCTCCTCCAGCAAATAGCGGATGTCCTCCGGCTGCACATCGACCGCATCGGGATCACCGTCATAAAAGGTGTCCGTCGTGCCAATCAGGGAGTATCCCTGGTGCGGGATGACAAAGTAGACCCGTCCATCCCGTCGCGCCGAGATCAGGAGCGCGTGCTGCCCTGTCAAGGGCGGCACGACCACATGCACCCCTTTGGTCGGACGGAGTCTCTGGGGTGCGCCGGGCGTGTCCATGTCCATGATGCCGTCCGTCCAGGGACCGGTTGCGTTGATGACCTTCCGGGCCAGCACGTCCATGCATTCTCCCGTGAGCCGGTCCCGAATGACCGCGCCGACAACCCGACCGTCCCGCTTGATAAACGAAACAGCTTCGGCATAATTGGCCGCCACCGCCCCGGCTTGCCCCGCAGAGAAGACGTTTTCCAGGCAGAGGCGCACATCATCCATCCGGCAGTCATAATAGAGCGCGCCTCCCGTGAGGCCGGCTCGTTCCAGATGGGGCTCCAGCTCGTGGACCTCTGAGCTGGACAGCATGCGGTGGCGCTTGGTATTGCGAAAGAGCGCCATCAGATCGTAGAGAATCATGCCGGCATGGACCGTCGCCCGGCCGCGGGCATCGCCCCGGTAGATGGGAATGACAAAGGGAAGGGGGCGGACCAGATGGGGGGCAATCTTGAGCAGGGTCCAGCGCTCGCGGCACGCCTCATGGACCAGCCCGAATTGCATCTGCTCCAGATAACGGAGACCACCGTGGATCAGCTTGGAGGATTTGCTGCTGGTGCCCGAAGCAAAGTCCCCCTTCTCCACCAGTGCGGCCCGAAAACCCCGCAGGGCAGCATCCCGCAGAATGCCGCACCCGTTGATGCCGCCGCCGATGATCAGCAGATCAAAACGCTCCGATCTCAACCTGTCGAGATCCCGCTGCATTGGATGACTCCTCTGTTTTCGTCTGCGCTCTTATTATAGCACGCAACAGGACAGCCCGTGAAAAGACGCACCACAGCCGGGCAGGCCAAAAAAATCCCTGCACGGAGCGTGCAGGGAAAAGATCATCCCAGTCGTTTCAGGGAGAACATAAGGAGGTTCAGGAAACAGGCCCGGCAGCCATTATTGGTCGGAGAAGAGTTTGCCACCCTTGGCCCAGTTGTCACGTGCCACTTCTTCGATGACGATGTAGGTGTGCTCGCTGGCTTTGCCGGCGATCCGTTCGAGCGTATCGGAGAACTCGGCCACGATCTGCGCTTTCTGCTCCTTGGAGAGCTTCCCGATCAGCTTGAGATTGACATAGGGCATGGCGCCTCCTTGATGGAATGTTACGCCCGTCTTCGCGTCTCCCCTCGGGCTCCTGTCACGGCGTAGCCAAGGGCGAAGACGGAACGCCGCGGCAGTCTCCGTTCTCAACTCTGTTTCGAACGAAGACTGGTGCCGAAGGGGGGAGTCGAACCCCCACGGGATTGCTCCCACTGGTCCCTGAAACCAGCGCGTCTACCAATTCCACCACTTCGGCACGGAACGAAAAGAAGTGAGCGCGATCTTACTGAAAGGCCCTCTCTCTTGTCAAGACAAAATCCGGAAGTGCTGTGCGCCCGATGCATGCCGAGGGGTAGCAAACGGTTTAGGCCGTTTCACCCTCAGTGATGAGCTCCGCCTGAAAGACCCAGAGTCGCGACCCCTCTTTCCAGGCATCCCGGGGCAGACCCGCTTTAAAGGCCAGGTGGCGAAGCGTTTCTTCTCGGCCCCATCCATGCTCAGCCGCGACCTGGGGGAGAAAGACAGCGCGGCGACCGTTTTTCTCGAGAATGATGCCGTGGGTGCCCGGGATGAACTCATCGTACGATGCTATTTCGCGCTTGGGGGTGAGCACCGATATTTCGATCTCGATCTCATCCAACTCGGACGCGTGCAGGGGCGTGAAGCGGTAGTCACGGCAGCAAGCGGAGAGGGCATTTTCCATCACGGACTGGTAGAGGGGGCGAATCGCTTCGATATATCCAATGCAGCCCCGCAGCTCCCGGCCCTTCTCCAGGGTCACAAAGGCGCCTGCCGGCTCTCTCAGCCGGTCGGTGAGTTTCAGACTGGGCGGTGGATCCCGCAGCTCCCGGCCCTCATTCAGGCGGGCTTCAAGAACGGTCCGGGCGAGACGAAGCAGCGACCTCTTCTCATCCACTGTCAGTCTCATGAAGGAGTCCCCGCAAAGAAGGTTTCGGGGAGCGACCGGGGGTGAGGGGTAGCCAACCTCAGGAGGACCCCTCGGAGTCCTTGAAAAAATCTTCCGGACGAAGCTCTTGTATCTCTTTCTTGAAGTCCTCCACCTCGTCGTCGGAAATGGGTTTTCGAATCACCGGGCACTTGTCCAGCACGGCCTGACTCACGTAGATGGGCGACTCAGTCCGAACGGCCAGGGCAATGGCGTCGCTCGGTCGGGAATCTATTTCATATTTCTGCTTGCCGTTCCACATGTCGATGACGGCATAGTAGGTATTGTCCTTGAGATCGGAAACCGTCACCTTCTCCACACGCATGTCGACGGTTTGCACGATGTTCGCCAGCAGATCGTGGGTCATGGGCCTTGGAAGCTTTTCGTCCTGCAATTTGTAGACGATGGCATTGCCTTCATTGACACCGATCCAAATCGGAATCAACCGAGTACCATCGACCTCCTCCAGATAGACCACATACTGCGACGGCATCGGAATGAGCATGAGTGAAAAAATCTTAAATTCTTTCATGGTATTGACAGACCCACGCCCGTGTGCGGCCCCAATTCAAGAAATAGAGCAAAATCGATGAAAGTTAACCCTTTTGCTCGGTGGTAGACCCATGATATCAGAAGGCCTTGCAGAAAGCAAGGAACGCCACCGGTCCTCCAGGCGGACAGACTGATCGAAACGGCACAGCCCTCACTTGACAGGGTTTCACCACAAGATAAGATTGTGGAAGTGTACGACGATGGATGGAATCCAAAAACCAACCGGCCGCCCGGCGAATCGGGCAGAAGCCGGAAAGCGTTATGAATCTGGAGGGACGGCCATGAGCAAACTCCTCTATATCCAAGCGTCACCCCGAGCAGACCGGTCCTATTCCCGAAAGGTGGCCGACAGTTTCGTAGAGGCCTATCGCGAGAAGCACCGGGGCGCGGAAATTCTGACGGTTGATATCTTCAAGAAGGATCTGCCCCCGTTCGACGGTGAAGCACTCAATGCCAAATACAGGATTCTCCACGGTGAGAAGCTGACGGAGGCAGAGCGGAAGTCCTGGCGTGCCGTCGAGGCCCTCATAGCCGAATTCACCGCCGCCGAAAAGTATGTTTTTGCCGTACCGATGTGGAATTTCGGAATCCCTTACCGGCTCAAACAATACCTTGATATCCTGGTCCAGCCGACCTATACGTTTTCTTATACGCCGGAAGAGGGTTACAAAGGACTCGTCACGGACAGATCTGTCTTTGTGGCCTATGCTCGGGGCGGGGCCTATCCCGCCGGCACGGATGCGGCGGGGTATGATTTTCAGAAACCGTATCTGGAGACGATCCTGGGCTTCATGGGGATGAGCGATATCCACTCGGTGGTGGTAGAGCCGACGCTTCAGGAAGGCCCCGACACGGGGAAGGTGAAACGAGACGAGGCCATCGCGAAAGCCCGGGAGATGGCGGTGCGCTTTTAGAGGAATCACCATGAACCGCATGATCCGGACAGCCTGCGAGTTTCTAGTCTCGCAGAATCAGGTCTATATTGCCTCGACCGACGATGCGGGTTATCCGCATCTGGCCGTTGCCCACGGACCGACGCTGTCCGTCAGCGGGCACCTGGTCTTTGAGGAATGGTTCTGTCCCACCACCATCCAGAATGTCCGAAAGAATCCCAAGATCGTGGTGGCCGCCATTGATCGCAAGACCTCCATGGGCTACCATGTTCAGGGGGCGGTGGTGGAGACGGAAGAAAACGCCATCCTCAACGGCTATCTGGCCGGGCGGGAGGCGGAGCTCCGGGGCTTGCCGCAGATCCGCTGGCGCCTGGTCATTGAAATCGACGAAGTCATGGCCTTCTCTGACGCCTTTCACAATGATCTGCCCCTCAACAACCATTCGGACGTTTGATGCTCAACCCTTGATCAGCCGGACCCCGAAGAAGCCGTCGCTGTCGTGCCGGTGTGGATAGGCATGGAAGAACCCCCGGCGGTCTATCATTTTACGCATTTCAGGCAGGAGACCGGTCGGCGCAAACTCGACGGCGAAAGCCGGTTGCGCCTGCAGGAACCTCTCGACGACGTCTTCATTCTCCTCGGGCTCCGTTGAACAGGTGGCATAAACGAGGGTCCCTCCTTTCTTGACTGCGCCACCGATGTTCGTCAGCATTGCCAGCTGGCGCTGCTGATGGCGCAGGAGATCGCCCTCCTCCTTCTGCCACTTGCCTTCGGGATGCCGTCGCAGGGTTCCAAGACCCGAGCAGGGCGCATCGACGAGAACCCGATCGAAGGGCTTCGCGAAGGCGGTGCTGATGGCATCACCGTGCTGCGCGAGGATGCTGCGGATTCCGAGGCGCCGGGTATTTTCCCGAATTCTTTCTATTCGAGCCACATCGGACTCCAGGGCGATGATCTCCCCCCGATCGCCCATCAGTTGGGCGAGGTGCGTGCTCTTGCCGCCGGGGGCTGCACAGGCATCCAGAACCCGCTCCCCCGGCTGCACATCCAGCAAATAGGACACAAGCATGGCTCCGGGGTCCTGCACATAGTGCCATCCCGCGGCGTATCCCGGCAGATCGCTCACCGAGCCTGCGCCCTCCACGATCAACGCCTCCGGAATCCATGGGTGTGCACGCACACAGCTCACTGCGCCCCGCAGCGCCTCGAGGCAGTGCGCCGGTGAAACCTTTAGGGTGTTGACCCGAAGGGTCAAGACCGGCGGCTGATTGCACACGCGCATCAGTTCGGCCGCTTCCGCTTCGCCAAAGCGGCGACACCAGCGGGTTACGAGCCACTCGGGGAATGCCTGCACCACGGAGAGGTGGGCGACGGTATCCGACGCATCGGGTTGGGGGAGCGCTTCGCGCCGACGGGCGAGGTTGCGGAGCACCCCGTTCACAAACCGGACGTGCCCCGCGTGTCCGTGTGAACGGGCAAGCTCAACGGCTTCGTTCACGGCGGCCCACTCCGGCACCTCCGGGCAGAAGAGAATCTCATAGGCACCAAGACGCAGAATGTTGAGAATGGGGCCTGAAACGGAACGCAGTGGTCTTGCCGAGAGCGCGCTGAGCAGATAGTCGATCCGGCCCCGCCAGCGGAGGGTCCCTTTGACGAGGTTCAGGATGCGGGCACGTTCATTCGGCGCCAGAGCCGCACGGTGAGCCAGCGGCCCATCGACGAAACACGCCCGGGCCTCAACCTCCGCCAGGACCTGCAGGGCCAGTGCACGGGCTCTGTCAGCCACGCATCGCCTCAAGCCTCTGGATTCGCTCTTCCATGGGGGGATGCGTGGAGAAGAGGGACATGATCCCCCCACCCCTCAGGGGGCTCACGATGAACATGTGCGCGGTCGCAGGGGAGGCATCCATGGGCACCCGCTGGATACCGGTCGTGAGTTTTCGGAGCGCACTGGACAGATAACGGGGATTGCCCGAAATCGCAGCCCCACCCCGATCGGCAGCGTATTCCCTGGACCGCGAAATGGCCATCTGAATCAGCATGGCCGCGATGGGGGCGATGATCATCATGGCGATGGCCGCCAGGCCGCCGCCCCGGTTGTCATCCCGGCTTCCGCCGAAGATCATGGCCCACTTGGCCATGTTGGCCATCATGGTAATGGCACCGGCGATGGTGGCAGCGATGGTGCCAATGAGGATGTCCCGATGTTTGATGTGAGACAGCTCATGGCCGATGACCCCCATGAGCTCGTTTCGGTCGAGCAGTTGCATGATGCCCGTGGTCACTGCCACCGCGGCATGTTTCGGGTTGCGACCGGTGGCAAAAGCATTGGGCGCCGGATTTTGAATGAGATAGGTCTTCGGCATCGGAAGTCCGGCCTGACGGGCGAGAGTTTCCACCATATTGTACAGCTCGGGCGCCTCGGCGCGGGTGACCTCCTGCGCCCGGTACATCTTGAGGACGATCTTGTCTGAAAACCAGTAGGACCCGAGGTTCATCACCAGAGCAATGGCAAAAGCGATCTTCATGCCGCTGGGACCGGCCAGGGCGTTACCTGCCAGAACCAGCAGGACCGTCAGAAAGGCCATCAGCAGAGTGGTGCGAAAAATGTTCATCGTTGCTTCTCCCTACGTATGCTTAAAAAAATATTTAACTAATTAACTATAATCAATTTCTTTGAAAGGTCAACTCTCGCGAGAGACAAGCACCCCGCTCTGCTCTTCCGCCGGAGCGTCGGGGGCCACAAAATGCCGGATCGCCTCTGTCACCTGCTGCAGGTCGAACTCGGTGTTGACACAGGGACCGTAGGGCCGTTCATTGAGCACACCCAGGACGGGCAGTGGATAGGCATCGACGATCCCGCTGGTCAGGTCCCGCTTACAGGCTACGGCCACCACCGCCTGGGGCTTCTTCTCCTCGATGAGCCGGCGGGCCAGGGTGCCGCCCGTCGCGACGAATATATCTACCCCATAGTGCTCACCCAGCTCGATGAGGTCGGAGATCCGGCAGAGTCCGCAGCGCTCACAATTCCGGATGTCCCCGGTGACCCGCAGACGGCACTGGCTGTTCTGAATGCAGTGGGGCATCAACAGCAGCAACCGGTCATGTTTGACGTGAAAGCGCCGCGCCCGCACGAGCTGATTGTTAACCTCCACGAAGGACTCCTGTATCCGCTCCTTTGGAATCCGGAAAAGCACCCCCAGAAAGAGGGTCAGCGGGTAGATAACTTTCACGATGAATCCCCGCATCCGGTGCAGGAAGATGATTTCCCGTCCCTTGAACAGCGTCAGCACCAGCAGGACAACACCCGCGGCCGCCAGCACAAGCAAGCCCAGAAAGAGAATCAGGACCGACATGACCAGGGACGTGATGGCCTGACCGGGACCTACCCCGAGGATGACCACCCACAGCAGCCCCCCCAGACCGAGCAAGGCTGCCACCGCAGCGGTCATGAGTCCGATGAAGAGTCTCTTTTTCGGTCGGCCTTCATGAACGGCCAAGGGTCATGCCCTCCGTGATGGAATGCCGGCCTCTCAGGAACGCATCCGCGCGCAGGCGTGTTCTGCCGGCGACCTGCAGCTCCGCCACAATCACCGAGCCCTCACGGGCACCCACCAACAATCGCACACCCGCCTCCAGCACCTGCCCGGGCCGGCCCCCTTTACCATGGGGGATGACCCGCCAGATCTTAAGCATTTCTCCTCCCACATGGGTGAAGGCACCCGGCCAGGGATCCATGGCGCGCACGTGGTTGCGAATCTGCTCGGGGGTACGGTTCCAATCAATCTCTCCGTGGGATTTGCGGAGCAGGGGTGTGTATGTGGCTTCCGACTCAACCTGGGGCACCCCCGTGAGGCGCCCCCTCTTGAGCAAAGCCAACGTTTCGAGGATGGTCTCAGCCCCCAGTACTGAGAGACGCTCCGACAAAGTGAACGCCGTGTCGGTGTCTTCAATGTCGAGGCGCCGCTGCAACAGGATGTCGCCCGTGTCCATTCCGGCATCCATCATGATGGTCGTGATCCCCGTCTCCTTCTCGCCCTGTGCAATGGCCATGGGAATGGGCGAGGCCCCTCGATATTTGGGAAGCAGGGAGGCATGAATGTTGATGCACCCGGCCTTCGGGATTTGCAGCATCGCCTCCGGTAGGATCTGCCCGAACGCTGCAACCACGATCAGGTCGCACCGAAGGGCCTCCAGCGCCTCCATGACCTGCGCTTCACGGACCCGCTCCGGCTGCAGACAAGGAATGTTGCGGGCCCGCGCCGCTTCCTTCACGGGGGACTGCTGCAACGCCCGACCCCGACCGGCTGGCCGATCGGGCTGTGTCACCACCAGCACCACGTCCTCCCTTTCCGCCAAAGCTGCCAGCGGACGGAGGGCGAAACGGGGGGTCCCCATATAGATGACGCGACGGGCTCTTTCCATCCTACCCCTTGAGAGACCGTGTGAACGAGGCGCGCCATCGAGGAAGGGGTTGAGCGACGGGCAGGGCTTACTCGTAGCTCCCCTGCCGGATGGCCTTTCGTATCTTCCGCTTGATCATGTCTCGTTTCAACGGAGAGAGCCGGTCCAGGAAGAGCCGCCCGTTCAGGTGATCCACTTCGTGCTGAATGGCCTTGGCCAGGAGCCCATCTGCAACCAGTGTCTGCTCCCGTCCCTCCCGTGTTAGATAGCGCACCTCCAGGGACGCCGCGCGCGGCACGCCTTCGCTGAATTCGGGGACACTCAGGCAGCCTTCCTCCTCCTTTATCTCGCCCTCCTTCTTGACAATCCGCGGGTTGATCATCACATAAAGGGCCTCTGGATCTTTACCCACCGAGATATCGACCACCATGATCTGCTGCGAGACACCCACCTGCGGCGCAGCCAATCCAACCCCCGGTGCCGCGTACATCGTCTCGATCATATCGTCAATGAGGGCCTGGGTCTCGTCCGTGATGGTGCCCACCGGCTTGGATGCTCTTCGCAGCCGATCATCGGGATAGTGCAGGATCGGCAATACTGCCATGGATCATCTCCCCCGTGTTCATTCTTGGCCCGCAAAACCATTGGCTGCCGGTGTGAGCAGAGCTCCCAAGGGCGTCATTATAGACAAGCCGGACACGCAAGGCAAGCGAATACTCCCTGGCCCGTGGGGGGTGGGTGCGGAAGGAAATTGACTTTTCCGGAGGGGGGATGTATTTTACCCCGGTGCTGCATGCACGAATCTCAAACGGGCTTTGTCAATGCCAATGGCCGGCATGCGGCGCGAAGGTGGATCTTCCGACACGGTCTGATTTTACCATTCCACTTTCTGCAGCGATCTCTGTGGGTTGCCGGCGGATTCGCTCTGGGGTGGCAACGAGTTCTTCCGCAAGATCTGGATTCGTTGCATTCTTTACCGGAATCTTTGACCAGATGGAGGGCACATGAAAATTGATCTGTTCCGGGGTGATTTTGTTCGAGCCAGAACCGATCTTCTTGTCGTCGGCATGTTCGAAGGTCAGAAGAGGCTTCAGGGCACGGCGGCCGCCGTCAATAGCGCGCTACAGGGAGCGCTTCAGGGGCTGATCAAAGCGCAGGAATTCAAAGGGGGACGGGGCAGAATCCTCATGCTACACCCCCTGGGTCGCCTTCCCGCCAGCAGGGTCTGCCTCATCGGTCTCGGCAAACAAAAGGAATTCACCCGAGACTGGCACCGCCGTATCTTCTCCAGGATCGTCTCCACGGCAAGAAGCGTCCACGCCACCCACGTCCATGCCGCGCTCTTTGACAAAACGACCGATAACGCCCCCCATGAGGCGCTGGTGCGCAGTGCCACCGAAGGCATTCTCCTGGGGGGCTATGTCTTCAAGAAATACAAAAAGAAGAAAGATCGGAAGGAGGTCCCCCGCACGGTTTCGCTCTTTGCCGACAAAGCCCCATCTCCGAAGGGTATTCGAATCGCAACCATTGTCGCGGAAGCCACCAACTATGCCCGGGATCTCGTGAACGAACCGGGCAATGTGATCACACCAATGGTGCTGGCTGCGGAAGCGCGAAAGCTGGCCCGCCGGGGCGGGCTCACCTGTCGGGTCCTGACAGAAAGAGAGATTGCCAAACGCGGCATGGGTGCCTTTCTGGGCGTCGCCCAGGGAAGCGTGAACCCGCCTCGTTTCATCCACCTCACCTACCGGCCCCGGCGCGGCTCCAGCGGCAAGAGCATCGCCGTGGTCGGCAAGGGAATCACCTTCGACAGCGGCGGGCTCTCCCTCAAGCCGGCCGAAGCCATGCGGACCATGAAGATAGACAAGTCCGGCGCTTGTGCTGTCCTGGGCGTGATGCACGCGCTGCCCCGTCTGAAACCAAACGTGGCCGTCCACGGGATCATTGCTGCCGCTGAAAACATGCCGGGCGGCCGAGCGCAGCGACCGGATGATATCGTTCGCGCCATGAATGGAAGAACCATCGAGGTCCTCAATACGGATGCCGAGGGCCGGTTGACGCTGGCCGACGCACTCTCCTATGCCGTCAAGCTGAAACCGCAGCGCATCATCGATCTGGCGACCTTGACGGGCGCCTGTGTCGTGGCTCTCGGGGAGTATACTGCGGGGGTCATGGGAAACGACAAGGCGCTGATCGATGCCGTTCTGCAGGCCGCCGACGAAACGGGAGAGCGCATGTGGCCCTTGCCTTTTGACGACAATATGAAGCCGCACCTGAAAAGCAAAGTGGCCGATCTGAAGAACATCGGAAACCGCTGGGGCGGCGCCATCACGGCAGGCATGTTCCTGGAGCAATTCGTCGATGAGATCCCCTGGGTCCATCTCGACATCGCAGGACCGGCCTTCAACGAACAGCACTGGGGTTACAACCCCGGTGGGGCAACGGGCGTGGGCGTGCGGACACTGCTGCACTATATCACTACCCTGTAAGATGGGAACCGCTGCTGGAATGACACAGGACCGAATTACAATCGAAGGACTGGAGTTTTACGGTTACCATGGCGACCTGCCGGAGGAGCGAAGACTCGGACAGCGTTATTGCGTCGATGTGGAGCTAATTCTTGATTGCAGGGCCGTGGGTGCCTCCGATCGCATCGAGGACACCATAGACTACGGGGCCGTCGCCAGGCGGATCGACGAGATTGGCCGGGGCGAGCCGTTTCACCTGATTGAAGCCTTGGCCGAACGCTTGGCCGCCGTCCTCCTCAAGGAGTTTTCGCCCGAGCGTGTACGGATCCGGCTCAGCAAACCAGCGCCCCCCATCCCTCTGGCGGTGCATCGCGTCAGTGTCGAGATCGAAAGGAGCCGCCCATGAGTTGCGTCCACGTCGGTCTGGGGAGCAACGTGGGGGACCCCGTCGGCAATATCCGGATGGCCGCGGATCTGCTGCGCAAAATCAACGGCGTTGACCAACTCCGCCTATCGTCCCTTTACCGGAGTGCGCCGGTGGGCTATGAAGAGCAGGCGTGGTTCGTCAATGCCGCCGCAGCCCTGCAGACATCGCTTGAACCGCGGGCCTTGCTGGCCGAGCTTCAGGCCATTGAACGGCGCATGGGGCGGCGCACGCCCTTTCGATGGGGGCCACGCAATATCGATTGCGACATTCTTCTCTTGGAAGACCGCATCATAGACGAGCCGGGCTTGATCATACCGCACCCGAGGCTCGCGGAGCGCCGCTTTGCGCTGGAGCCCCTGGTCGAGTTAATCCCCATGGGCATCCATCCGGGGCTGGACAAACCCCTTCGGGAACTGCTCGCCGCGCTGGGAGACACCCAGGCAGTCTCCCGGCTCCAGGAGAGCGCATGAGCAGAGAAAACCGTTACATCGCCGTAGAAGGCCCCATCGGCGTCGGCAAGAGCAGTCTGGTGAACCTGCTCTCCGAAAGGATGGGCGCCCTGAAGGTCCTGGAAAAGGTTCAGGAAAACCCCTTTCTGGCTCACTTCTATACCGACCGCAGGCAATATGCCTTCCAGACGCAGATGTTCTTTCTGATGAGCCGTTACAACCAGCTGGTTCAACTCAAGCAGATGGACCTCTTCAGCCTCAACACCGTGTCGGACTACATCTTTCAGAAGGACAGGATCTTTGCCTACATGAATCTCAGTGATCCCGAGCTGGAGCTCTATGAGCAGGTCTATGCCATCCTAAACGAACGGATCGTGACGCCCGACCTTGTCATTTACCTGCAGGCCAGCTCTGAAGTGCTCATGCAGCGCATCCTGGGTCGCGGCCGTCCGTACGAAAAGAACATTTCACGCAATTACGTGGAAGATGTGAACGAAGCCTACGAGTACTTCTTCTTCCACTACCGCGATACACCGCTGCTGGTCATCAAGACTTCTGAAATAGATTTTGTCCGCAGCAGTGAAGACCTGGACGACCTGGTTCATAAGATCACCCGGATGGACAAGGGCACGCGGTATTACGCACCACTGTCCACTCGGGAAAAAAGGCGAAGCCCCGCGCACGGGGAGGCTCTCTTCTAAGTGCGTCGAAGCCTGGCGTGTTCGCGCCGGGCCTGGATGTGGCGGGGGTTGATCTGGAGCGCGTCGGCGAAAGCCTCCAGCGCTTCCGCTTTGAAGCCGTAGCGCAGGTGGGCCTCTCCCAGGAACGCAAAGTAGTCGGCATTGGTTCCATCGGATGCAATGGCCGTCTCGATGAGGTGCACCGCCTGCCGATGATCCTTTTTCATACGGGCAACGGCGAGCCCGGTGTAGGCACTGTAATCCGGGTCGTCGGGCACCCGTTCGAGAGCCTTTTCGAAAAATGCTAGGGCGTCTCCGGCCCGCCCCGAGAAGAGCAGCTTCCGGCCGCGATCGAAAAACTCCTCCGCCTGAAGGATGTGCCCCACTTCGACATCCGGTTTGATATAGGCCTGATAATCATCTGCCGTACTCACGGCCCCCCGCTGCCGCAGGAAGTCGTCGTAAGCCATGCGGCTTTCGGCACGGGACAGCGTTTCGTAAGCGTCCTTGCCCAACAGAAATAGCTTTAGCTTTAGGTCCACCACGGACGGATCGCTGTCCTGGTAACTTTTGTCCGGATGGTAGCGTTTGGAGAACTTGTAGAACTGCCGCTTGATCTCACGCTCACTGGCCTTCGGGTCCAATTCCAGGACATCGTAATAGTTGCCCCGGCGGGCTTCGGCCAGTCTCTTTTCCAGTTCCTCAGTGGATTGCACTGTGGTAGCAGCCCGCGAGGGCTCCACCTGTCCCGTGATGAGGATGACGCCGAGACTCAGGAACCCGAAGAGAACCTTCAGCACCTCGAGCCGATCGAGGCTGGTCAATGCGGCGATCTCGTCTATACTGTGGCGCCCGTTCACGCAACCAAGGATGCGCCGCTCGGGTTCGGTGAGATCGAGTTCGCTGCGGGGCAAGGGCGGCTGATTCACGGCTTCAAAGAGCACATCCCATGAACCGATGGCTGCCAGAATCTCCGCTTCCTCAAA
This sequence comes from uncultured Nitrospirota bacterium, assembly GCA_947259355.1. GTDB lineage: Bacteria > CG2-30-53-67 > CG2-30-53-67 > CG2-30-53-67 > CG2-30-53-67 > CALZGC01. Next base: position 64,271 of record CAMYMF010000003.1, read on the forward strand.
ATATCGCCACGTGCCCTCGAGGATCAACCGACCGGGCGAGAGGTTGAGCCGGATAATGTCAAAACCCGCAAGATCGGTCTCGTAGAAAAAGATTTTTCCCTGCCGCCACCCAAAGAGGCTGATGATGATATCCTCCACCTTCGCTTTGGTCAGCCAGATGAGATCATTGGGCGTCACATACCCCAGCTTGACCATGGCATTGCCCTGTTGGATGCCCTCCGTCTCCGCAAGTACCCGCACTGCGTCATACTGCTCCTCCGTGAGCTTGTCCCGCCGGCGCATGATGCTGCCGGTGCGATCGCTCTGCATGTTCGACGTGGCATAAACGAGGGCCCCTTCCTTGACGTAGACCCGAAGGTCCATGGGGGGATGGAGCAGCTGCAGCACACCCGTCTGACGCTGCTTGATCAGATCGAGCACCACCTCCGAGAGGAAAGTGTCCGACACGTCCAGCACCAGCCGCCTTGTTTCCGGATCGAGGACCTCCCGGTGAACCGAGACCTCGCGATGGCGCAGCTTCGAGGTCTTTTCTCGGCCGGCTCTAATGATGCCCCGTTTGAAAAGGCGGTTCAGGGTGAGGCAGGCTTCCGTCTGGGGCAGTCCGCTGACATAGGTGATCTCCTTCGCGGTGCTCTTGCCGTCAATCCGGGACAGCACAAATCCTTCGGCCGCAGTCAACTCCTGGGCTTTATCGAACCGGAACCCTGGGTCTATTTCCAGCAGCGCATTGGGTGAGCCCAGACAGTCGAGCAGCTCCTTCTGGATGGCTGCAACGGAGCGTGTCATGAACCGCGCGGCTTCTTTGTGCTCCGGCTGAATCTTCAGGACCCGGTCGAAAAAGGGGATGGCGTCGCCAAATCTCGCATTCTGATAGAAGGCCTTGCCCCGACTGAGGAGCCTTCTAAGATCATCTTCTTCGGTAATCTCGTGGGGCCCGCGCTCGCCGACGGCGTGCACGCGCCCATCCTGGTGGAGTTGGAAAAGCAAATTGCACGTGTCGAAATCGTTGAGCGGAGACTGATCGCAAATGTCCAAAATGCTGTTGCGGCCATTGATGAGGCGCAGGACGATTTTCTCGTCGTCTGTCCCGTGCCCGGAAGGCGCCTGCGCATCCCAGGAGAGGATGGTGTTCAGCGTGGGAAAGATCTCTCGAATCCGTTGCCACTCATCGACTCGCCGCAATCCCTCCATCAGGATGAAGTCCACCTTGATGGCAATGGGGATGGTGCGCAAACGCGGCAGTTTCTCCAGAAAGATAAATCGTCCGTCCCGCCAGGCAAAGAGATCGTAAATAATTTCTGTGGCCTGACGCTCCAGCGCGGTGATGAATTCCTGCGTGGTCAGATAACCCCGAGCCAGAAAGATGTCTCCGATGAGCTCCCCGCTCTCACGCTGCTGCTGGAGCCCCTCCTCAACGATTTCAGCGGTCAGCTTGTCCATCCGGACGAGCAGCTCTCCAATCTTATCCTTGGGGTTGTTGGAGTTGGCGCCGATAATCACCCCTTTGCTGAAGAAGATGACCTTCTTGTCTCGCCCGCGCTCGAAAGTCAACGAGCCCGTCTTCTGCGCCAAACCTATCCACTGCAGCACGTCCGGCAAGGACATGACCTCCAGGTTGCCCCGAATGTTACTCGACATGCTCGACTCCCGAAACAGACACATGGCCGCAGCCGGCGCCGGGAAGCTGCGGCAGGTAATCGGTACGGACGTTCATGAGTGAGCGGAACAGGCTGTCTTTGAGCCCGGGGTTCTCGCGCTCCAGCTGGGCCAGCAGTTCCTTGATGCGCCGTCTTCGAGACCGCGGACCCCCTTCCTCACATGGTGCGGCCCGCACAGGCAAGGTCCGATCCCGGGCATACGCTTCCAGCCATTGCTCACGGCAATAGGTCAGCGGACGGATCAGAACGAGGCGCCCCCCGAAAAGGGGTTGGCGGGGCAGCATGGTGCTGATATTTCCTGCAAAGAACATATTGAGCAGACAGGTCTCGATCATGTCATCCAAGTGATGGCCGAAGGCTACCTTGACACAGCCCAACTCTCGAGCGGTGTCAAAGATCAGTTTCCGGCGGATCCTGGCACAATGAAAACAGCAGCTCTCCGGAAGGTCATCGGCACCGCAAAGATCCTGACCGAGTTGGGTCTCCACGATACGGTACTCGTACCCCTGGTCTTGGAAATAGGTGCGCAGCACCCCCGCCTTGCTCTGGCAGGAGCCGAGATCGACATGAACCGGCACCAGGACATAGGACACCGGAGCTCTTTCGGCGTGGGCTCGGAGCAGGTCCAGAAGGCTCAGGCTGTCTTTACCCCCGGAAACGGCCACCAAGATCCGGTCTTGCGGATCGATCATGCCAAAGTCGCCCAGGGCTTCCCCCATTTTCCGCCGTACCCGGTGACTGGAATTCATATGCCCCTTCTGGTTGAATAGCGCGCGCGCAGCACAAACGGCGCGGCTGCGGGCGTGGGGGGAGCCGTCCCTCAACGGGACCATCCCGTTCATCATCCCGGATTGGCGGCCTAAAGGGAGGAGCGGGGCCCCATGGAGGACCCTCAGGTACCGGAGAGTATCCGCTGTAGACGCCCCGTCGCCCAGACACGGGGCTCGATATTTCCCAGGACACCTTCCACCGCATCCACCTGGCCCCGGGCCGCCTCCTCGTCGGGGTAGGTCCCCAGAAAAAGACGATAACACTGCTTGCCCTGATAGACTTTCGGCAACACAAAGAAAGCTGTCGGGTTACCGAGCTTGTCAAATGTATACACCAGGGAGTCGGCCCGGCAATTGAGCGCGACTTCGATGAGATACGTGTCCGAAGGAAAAGCGTGGAAGCGCTCCTGCCACAGCGGCACCGCCCCATCCAGATCACCCAACTCAAAGTGTTTCAGTGCCCGGGCCTGTAGGTCAGCCACCGGCGGTACCGTCCGTTGTGGGCTCTCCGGAGCCTGCACTGCCACCTGGGCTTCCGTGGGCGCCGAAACTTCCGCGGGCACCGCCATGGCCAACGCGTCTTCTTCCCGCTGGGCAGGCCGCGCCATCACCGTCGTGCCCTCAACCTCTGCAAGAATTCTCGAGACCTCATCGAAGCGTTCCTCGATGTCTCGTCGCAGCCGTTCATCCGACAGGGGCAGGGCCAGTGCTTCTTCGTAGTACTGCTTTTCTCGCCGCCGGTTGGCCATGGGATCCACCGGAGGCGCCGCATTCGCCCCCGTCTCGTGCAATGCGTCATGCCGACCGGCGAGTGGATAGGCCCCTTTCTTGGCCCCCACGGTAGCGCCGGCAAGACTCAGTAGGCGGGCCTTGGTGTTCGGCTCCCGGGCGTATTGCGCAGCCTTGGCAAAGCTCTCGGACGCCTCCTTCCAGAAGGAATTCTGCTCAAAAATAAGACCGATCTGATAATAGGCAAAAGACTTGTCGATGCTTTGCGTGTAAGGACGCATCCCCTCTTCCTGATCGGGGATGATCGGAATGAAATAAACCTGCAGGTCGTCACCACCCAGCACGCCGTGGGTCTCACTCATGGCCAGAATCTCGAACCAGAGCCGAATGGCATCGTTGACGCGACCCCGGTCCCTATACATATCGGCCAGGGTCAGTCGATAGGCAAGATTTTCGGGATCCTTTCGACTCCGGCGCTCCAACAACTCAATGGCCAGAGCGGGATTCGTGGTGTAGGCGGCCCCGATGGCCTCGTAGGATGGGTAGTAGAAATACTTCAGCGGAAAGGCTGCACGGGCCGAATAGATCTGATCTTTGACCCGACTACACCCAAGAACCACCGACAGGGAAACCACGAGGACGCAGCATTTCAGGAGGCTCTCTGTCTTGCAGGATCGCTTCATACGCACAAACGCCGTCTGTTGTTCACACCTGAGAGGAAAATACAACAAAGGAGCGCCGGTTTCAAGACAAAAGGGGGCCGCGGCGGCGCGCAACGTAGAGCGCTGATGTAAGGTAACCCCGTCGGCTTGTTCCCTGGGCGCACAGTCGGTATAGTGGGTGGTATGGATCCGTTGGCGAAAAGGCCGAAGAAGCGGCACCCCTGTCCGGAATGTGATGTCTGTCAATGGTGCAGCAGCGACCGTTGCAACCTCTGTCGTTGTACCGAGCCCAGACGGAAGCGCAAAAAGGAAAAGAAGCCGCACCAACCTCTATTCCGATCGTACTGACCCCGCCTGCCATTTCTCGAAAAACCAAAGGGATGGTCTTGGTTACAGAGAGTGACAAGATAAAGGAAAAAGATAACTGAGAGCTAAATAAAGCCAAAATTGAGAGAAAAATGGCAAATATTGAAAAATTACTTGGCTAATCTTTGATAATCTGGTATAATCTGGGTGTCGTTGAATCGGAGAATGCACAGAGACTCCAACCCTTGATCCAGGCAGTCCAAGGAGCGCGAAAAGATACCATGAAAAAACCGTTTCGGCTTTTGGCAATGATTGTGGCGTTTCTCATGCTGCAGGCGCCTCCGTTCCAGGGGAGTGCTCCCGCAGAGGCTTCCGTGACCGCGGGCATCGACTATCGTGACGGCAGGATCAAAATCTCCGTTGACGAACGTCCTCTGGAGGACGTGGTTGAGGAGGTGGCCAGAAAAACGGGCGTACGCGTCATCGATAATCATCCCTCGCGGGAAGCCGTGTCCATGCATCTCGACTACCTTCCCGTCGCAGCGAGCCTGCAGAGACTGCTGCAGGGAAGGGACTACGTCTTTTTCTATCGGGCGGGCAAAGCCGGCGAGGAACCTATTCTCACGCAAGTGGTGGTCCTCCCGAAGACAGGGGGCCGGGTGACGGCAGGCCCGGCGGAAGAAGCGCCGGCGACAACCGCCGAAGCGGAGACCGAGTTTCAAGAGAGTAATTTCAGTAACGCCGGATTGGAGCAAATTCTGGAGGATGTGGGAACCCAGGAAATCGACATTGAGAACACGATCACAAACGCGCTCCAACAGATCCATGAGATGGCGCCACTTCATACACCTGAGACGCGCCGGGAAGACTCCCAGCAGGCCCATGCGGGCAACCCCGTCGTGGGCGCGATGGTCCCCTACGGCAGTGTTCCTCCAGGAAGCGCATCCGGCACCGCAGCAACGGGTCCCGGAAACAGGTCCGCATCGCAGCAGGAGGCAAGCAGCCCAAGCAGTCTGACGGAAAACATTCAAAACACCGATTCGAGCAACCCGACCGACCCCAGCGAGTCGCCACCGGATGGCGATGGACCCGCTGAGATCGACTTCGATCCTCTCGCGCAGTTCAGGCAACTCCTGGAGGACATCCAGGAGGCCGCACAAAACGTACCCGAAACAACGGACAATCCCCTGTAAGGAAATTAACGCGGGCGCAACCCATCCATCCACCGAAACCGAGAATGGCCCCACGAATCGACGGACCGGTCCGATCGGCTGCCCCAGGGTGCGTCACAAAAGATCCTCCGGCGTCACCATGGTTTAATCATTGCCCAGTTCTCCTTCTGGCACCTGCCTGTGGCTTCGTCCACTATCTGGGCCTCTCATGACCATCGCCCGTGCCGCTTATGGGGAGAGTGCTTCAAACAATTGGAGAGAGTCGGCCACCACCTGATCCATATTGAGGTAGCGGTATTGGGCCAGGCGGCCTGTGAAAGAGACCTGTTTGAGCTTTTTTGCCTCCCGGTGGTATTTCCTGTAGAGGGCTTCGTTTTCCGCTTTCGGAATGGGATAATAGGGCTCACCCTCCGCGGTCGGATACTCCCGCACCAGGGTCGTTTGGGGATGTCTCTGCCCCGTCACATGCTTGATTTCCACAATGCGGGTGAAATCATAGTCGTTGGGGTAATTGACCTGAGAGACGGACTGGGCGAATTCTACGTCGCGGGTTTCGTGTTCAAACTGTAGCGAACGGTAGGGGAGTTCTCCGTACATGCCGTCAAAGAAGCGGTCAATCGGACCGGTGTAGATGAGGTGATTGAAGTTCAGATCTTCCAGCACATCCCGATAATCCGTCTGAAGGAGCAGCCGGATGTTCGGATGGTCGATCATCCGGCGAAAGAGCCAGCTGTAACCGAATTTCGGCATGGCCTGATAGACGTCCCCGAAATAGCGCGGATCCCGATTGGTCCGGACCGGAATCCGTTTGCAGACAGATGGATCGAGTTCGCCCGGCCAGAGGTCCCACTGCTTCTTGGTGTAGTTCTTGAAGAACTTCTCATAGAGATCGCGACCCACCTGGCTCACGATCACATCTTCCGAATTCTTGATCTGCTTTTTTCGACTCCGGATCTGCTTGAAATACCTTGCCAGGCCGGCGGAGTCGTAACGGGTCCCGAAGAGGGTGTTGACCGTATCCAGGTTGATCGGAAAAGGAACGAGCTGCCCGTCGACGTATGCCAGAATACGATACTGCACAGGGTGCCAGGGGGTGAAGCCGGACAGGTAATTCCAGACGACCTGATTGTTCGTGCGGAAATAGTGGGGACCGTACTTGTGCACGAGAATCCCGGACTCATTGTAGTAATCGTAGGCGTTGCCCCCGATGTGGTTCCGTTTCTCCACGATGAGGACCCGCCGATCACGCTGTGAGGCCAGTCTCTCGGCCAGCACACACCCCGCAAATCCGGCGCCCACAATCAGATAGTCGTATTTCATTGGACGTTCTCTTCTTTCTGCTGCGACAGGGGATCGACGCTGGCCACCTCTTCCTTCTTCAGGGCATTCAACCCGAGCAGCAGAGCTGCTCGAAGCCCAAGGAGCAGGGCCGCTGCCAGACTGCGTGGATCGAGCCAGCCGAAGGTGTAGTGGCGGCGGTAGAAGCGGTGGGCACCGGTATGGAACTCCACGATCCTTGTGGGATTCTTTTTTCGATGGGGCTTGTTTTGCTCATGGTGAATGATCACCGCCTCCGGCACACAGTAAGCCAAGGCCCCCGTCGCTTGAATCCGTTTGCACCAGTCCGCATCGGACCAGTATCCAACATAGCGGCTGAAGCCTTCATCCAGGCCCCCGACGTCGTCCACGAGCCTGCGCCGCAGCAGGATGCATGCCGCCGAGACCATCTCCACCGGAAAGGGCGCTGCGCTCTGCAGATAGTGCCGGCTCAGATATCGATTGGAAAAGGGGTTGCCTGGAAAAAGGCGTGTGAGCAGGCTCTGGCGTCCGAAGAGACCGTTCATCGCTGACGGAAACTGTCGGGCCGTCTCCTGCACCTGGCCGTCCGCGTCATAGGTGCGGGGCACGACCAGACTCACTTCAGGATGCGTATCGAGAAAGCGGGACAGGATGCCGATCGCGTTTCGGCGTAATTCCGTGTCGACGTCCAGCAGCAGGATCCGCTCTCCAGTTACGGCAGCGAGGCCTTGATTGACCGCACGAATGAATCCCGCATTGCCCGCATTGTGTATCAGGCGCACCCCGGGATAGGCAGCATGGAGTTTCTCAGCTGTGCCGTCGATCGACCCATTGTCCACCACCACAATTTCAGTGACGGGATGGTCCGAAGCCTCGATGGACCGCAGGCAGGTGTTCAGGTAGTGCCAGCCGTTGTACGTGACGATGAGAGCCGATAGCGTGTTTGGAGTCATGGTGTCACCTGCGGTATCTGGGGTTCATGGTTCAGGGGCACGCCGGACCGCGGGTCGGCCGGCCGTCATCTGGAAAGAGCTCTACTTGTCAGAAACGCATCTGCCGTTTTCCGCTCATCCACACAGACCTATTCCTTGATGCCCTTCCCCGTGTTGATCAAATTGAAAACCTTGCTGTCTCCTGATTTTGAGAGAATAGCCGCCGGACGAGGTCTTCGGATCAACCCCAGGACAATCCCGCCATCTCTGTTTTGCCGGTCATAGTCTCCCTGACCGCCCCGACCGCCCTCGGGCGTGTAGTTGATATATTGATGCGGAATGAGTCGGTGCTGCCGATCTCTCTTCAGTCGAGCTTGCGCAATATCGGCGAATTCGAAAATATATGCGCCGTTCTCGTGTCGGTTCTTCCCTACCCGTGATCCGCTGGGTGTCGCCATGAGAAAGACACGCCCCTTCGCTTCGAACAGGCTGGAGCCCATCAGCACGAGGGCCCCCAGCGCTTGGCTGTCCCCGTAGTTCAGCAAAGTCCCCACATAGAACCAGCTCTTGCCGTGATCCTTCGAAGCGATCAGGAAGGTTTTCCGGGTCTTCCACTGCCCCATACCGCTCGGGCTGCGGCTACCGTCGAGGCTTAGATAGATGACCCCGTCCTTGTACAGCGCGCCCGGCTCCGTAAACATCCGGTAGCCTTGCAGGTCGCGGTGCAGACTGCTCAGATCGAATTGGGCTTTGTACGGTGCGGGCGGCGCTCCGCCGGCACCGAACAGGGCAATTTCCTCCGACCAGGGACCGCCCGGATCTGCGGCATGACGGTGGGCTATCCAGCCATAGGCATAGATCTTGTCTTTTCCCTGAAACGGCTTTTTTGTAAAGTATCTGTGCCAGAAGACCTTCCACTGCCGGCCAGGGTCTTGCGGGTCATAGACGAGTGCAGACACTTCGTGCCTCCAGACACCGGGAATCCTTTGCCCGGCATGCGCAATACTGGCATCATCGGACGTGTTGAGCGCCTGGACAAAACGCCATGTCCCGCCGTGATCCGTCGAGCGGGCCAGGTGTGTTTCGATCTTCGGCATGCTGACGGACGAGTAGCTCATCCATCCCGTACCGTTCGCTTCATACTCGATGGACGGATCGTAGACGCCGTGCGCAGCCTCTTCACCCTGAATCTTCAGGGGAGGTGGCAATGGGTTCTTATCAGCTCGCGCGCTTCCTTGGCCGTTCAGGCAGGCCACGCTGAACAGAAGCGCACAGACAAGAGAAAGACCCCGGTGATGCATCATTAGCTCCCAGCCGTCGCTCAGTGGGTCAGCCCCGGGTCGAAGGCCCCTAAACGAGCGGAAGTTCTGTTGGTATTCGAGAAACGTGCGCGTTATACAGGGGGTTATTGAAAAAATGGCACACAAAAAAACCTTCATTCCACTGGTCTGGGATACATCTCTTGTATCGGAGACCGTTGATTTTCCCGAGTTTAACCTGCTCGTGCCGGGCGTTGAACTCCTTGATGGCCAGCAGTTCGCCCACTTCATCAAAATGGTACTCATCGTCATGCCCGAGAGTATCATCAAAATAACACAACACACGCGGCAGATATCTCTCCGTTGGATGCTCCAGAATCCGCAGCGCTTCCTTGGTGGAGCTGTAATAATCGAGATCAAATGAAATGAACCCGACGGGCGGGCTGTCGTTCTTGTCGAAGAACTCGGGCACCGTGTCGCGCACATCACCGAGAACCAGTGTGCTCCGCCGGAGCCGTTCGCGCAAACGCTTCTCATCCATCTTGTAAGATCCTTGACTCCAGGCGTAAGGCAGGTCCCGGTAGTCCCGGGGCATGGGCAAGCCCTCGACGATATCAAAACCATAAGTACGCACGCCCACCCCCAATTCCCGCTCCACCGCATCGGCGATATGCTCCATGGCCACAAGACCGTTGCCACCGGCCACACCGAATTCCATGGCGGTGATGTTCGGAATTTCAAGGGCCTTGGCCTGCAGGGCTGCCTTGTAGATGCCGTAAGCGTAAGGAGCGCCTTGAATCGCGTCAAATCTAACGCGCCATCCCAGGGGCAGCCCCGGAAGCATACGAAAAGCAAGTTTGAACAACTTGCTGGGCGTGGACGCGAGCTTGACCAGCTTCTCCACCAGCCCATCAAAGCCTGCGCGTGTTGCGGTGCCGGAATTGCTCGCCATAGGTTTTTGCACTCCTTCACTTGATTCGCAAGGTCCCGCTTCAGGACTCCCAAAGGATTTAATCAGAGGGTCCTATGTAGCCTGTTTGGCACGCTGTCGATAGAGCTTCGGATTGATGACCGCAGCCATTTGCTTCAATGCCAGCTCACGCCCCAGAAAGGGCTGCAGCCTCCGCAAGGGGACCATCGCATCGGTCATGAGTTCATTATAACTGATTTCCATGAAAGCAATGTTCTTTTTGTTTTCCAGGGCTGTGTAGACCTCATGCATGTGCTTTTCAAGAATCATCTGCATCTGACTGTGCGGAATTTCCTCGGGCTTTCGGTTGTTTCGAAGAAGCATCCTGCGCTGTGATGCCAGTATTTCAGGCATACTGCGCCGCATGAATATCATCTTGTACATATAGTTGGGCGGCAAGAAAGGAAGAAGGGCAAAGATAATCTTTACGGCCTTACCCGTTGCGTCAGGAAGCCAGGCATGGTCGCCTTCCGGCAGCATCTTCACCCGCTCAAACTCATAATATCCCTGCGGATTGTCTGCGTCGGCCCGGCGCATCTGATCGGTCAACAGCGCGACGCCGCCCGCCTCCAGCATTTTCATCATGAGGGAGGTACCCGATCGCGGCAGTCCCGAAACGACGATGATGGGTCGGGATCGTTTTTGAATTCCCAGGGTGCGTAGCAGTTTCTTCATGGTATCACTTTCATCTGATCAGCTGCCGCTTGAGACAAAGGATCCACCCGAACGTGGCAGGTGCGTTTACACGCGTTGCCCACAAGCAGAATGGCGCACCGAAGGCTCAGGATCAGACCTGCCAAGAGCGTTCGTGGATCCAGCAGGCCCGCGGTATAGTGCGTGCGATAGAACCGCCAGGCACCTCGGTGAAACGCAATGATCCGTTGGGGGCTCTTCTTGTGGGTCCGTTTATTCTGTTCATGATGCACGAGCGCGGCCTTTGGGATACAGTATATCTTGTCCCCCACCTTCTGAATTCGCTTGCACCAGTCTGAATCCACCCAGTAGCCCGAGTAGCGCTCATCCCAGACCCCCGCCCGATCCAGCAGGACCCTTCTGAAGAGCATGCACGCTGCGGAGATCTGTTCAACCTGAAAGGGGTCTGTTTTGTGTAGATTCTGCCGCGCCAAGTAGCGCTGCGAAAACGGGTTGCGGGGAAACAGCGCGGTCAGGAGACTCTGGCGTCCGAACAGCCCGTTCACCGCGGCGGGAAAACTGCGGGCACTTTCCTGTATGGTACCGTCGGAATTATAAGTTCTGGGAGCCACCATACCGACGGCGGGGTTGGCATCCAGAAAGGACATCATCTGCGCCAGGCAACCCGGAGCGATTTCAGTGTCTGCATCGAGAAGAAGCATGTAATCGCCTTTCAGCATGCGTAGCCCTTGATTCACGGCGCGCGTGTGCCCTACATTGGCAGCATTGATGACGCTCAACAATTCGGGATGATGGGCTCTGAGTTTTTCGTCCGTCCCGTCCTGCGAGGCATTGTCCACCACAACGATTTCTCTTATGGGCCAGTCCGACGCATACAGCGAATGCAGGCATGCGTCCAGAAGTGGCCAGCAGTTGTAACTAATGATCAACACCGATACGCTGTTTGCGTTCATCTTATTCTCAGACGCAGGGTCGGACGCGCCTCACTTCAAGTAGCCCAGACCTTGTAAATAACGGGTCAGTCTTTGCCTTTCGGCGTCCGTCAGGTTGCCATCCTGAATTTGCTGAACACCGTCGGTATCTTCATATGCGATGCGCCGGCCCTCCATTCGTTCGGGGTTTAGCATCTGCTGCAATACTGTGCCGTCCATCTCCCGAGGCACCGGCAGGCCCATCAGATACAGAGCGGTCGGTGCGATGTCATAGACGCTTGCATCGCAACGATCGCCACCCACGGGCTTGCCGAAGGCGCACAGTATACCGTCCGGATCATGATCGCCGCTAATATCCAGGTTGCCGAGCTTGTGTGCCTGTAGAACATCGCCCCCCAGCTCCTCCCGAATGGAGTAACCTGGCCGCATGGTGACCACCAGGTCGGGCGTGTCAATGCCTTCCGTCGGGGTGTAGAGTTCACTGCCCCGATGGACGCGAGCGACAATGGGTTCCTGCGATTCGGGATCCCGCACCTGCATGAGGGCCGTTTCGATTTGACGACTGACGTTCTCAGCCTCCTGCCGTGGAACAATGCCCGATGGCTCCCGGCCGCAAAGATTCAGAAAAATCATGCCATACCCATAGAGGGCGAAAGCCTTCGTCTGCTCCCAGTCAACGGCGTCCTCGGCAAGGCTGGCGCCGGGAAGCGCCTGCTTCAGGGCGTGTCGGATGGGCCCTGGCAAGAACGCCTTGAGTCTGTTCAGACCGATCCGTTCAACAGCTGCCGAAAGCAGTGGGCTCCTGATGACAGCGCGATGCAGGCGCAGCCCTTTTCCCGATGTAGCCGTCCGAAGTTTGAGCAGACCACTCTCCCTGAGAAAGTTGTTGATATAGAAACTTTTTCGGGATGCCGTGAATCCGTGATCAGAGACGAGAAAGAGCGCTGTGCGCTCATCCATGGCGCCAAGAATGTCACCGAGAATGCTGTCCACCAGCCGGTAGTAGTCCACACACACGGCGTCCATTGCCATGACGTCCTCCCAGCAGACATGCTGCAAACGATCCGTACCCACGAGGACATGAAAGTAGAGATCCCAGTTCTCTTCTCTGAGAAAGTGGTTGATGATCTTTCTGCGGTCCGATGTCATCGCAAAGAGCTCGTCAATAAGGCCCTGCTTGTTGCCCGAGAGAATATGCTTGCTGCTATCCACATCAATCTGATATTGGGGCGCCAGCGTGAAAAGCTTTTTCCGAAAAGACGCTGGATAAATGAAGTCGGCATGGGTTCCGGGCGTCATCATGCCGGAGATCATAATCCCATGAACCGGATCCGGGGGATAGGTAAATGGTACATCCGCCACAATAACTCGCCGGCCCTGTCGCGTTGCCGCGCGCCAGATGGGTTCGGCTGACAACGACATGTTACGGGTTCCCAGTTCCGTTTGATACCCTCTGCGTCTGCGAAAGTCGAAGACACCATGCTTGCCGGGATTGCGGCCCGTCGCGATGGAGGTCCAGCTGGGTCCTGTGACGGCTGGTACGGTGGCCTTGAGTGTACCCGAAGCCCCACCCTCGAGAATCGCTTGGAAATTCGGCAGGTGGCCGGCCGAAACGTATGGCTGAATGACCCGATGGGTCAGGCCATCCAGACCAAGAATCATCACTCTGCAATTCACTGCGTCGCCTCCCTCACGGCGCTCCGCCCAAACTCCCTGGGGCGCCAGTGGTGCTACGTCTGTTGCGCGTTGTAGACCTGAGGATACTCCGAGCCTGTTATATGGCGCATCCGCTGAAAGGCTGCACCCAGTGCCATGTAGGTCCAGAACTGCGCATTGGGGACAGCCTCCCGAAACATGGGATCCGTCAAGCCGTCCACCAGATAGGCCAGCAGCCCGACCAGCGTAGCCAGGGCAACTGCCCGTAGCAGCGGTATGGGGTGGCCCTTCAGTGTCTTCCAGCACTGACGCATGGCGGCGGCGATGGCACCAAAGAAGAAGACGAAGCCCAGCAACCCGATTTCAGCCGCCGTATAGAGGAATATATTGTGTACCGGCAGCTCCGTCTGAGCCGGGACATGCTGCGAGGCCACCTTGGGGTGATCCAGCGCATCAATGTAATTCCCCGGCCCGGCACCCAGCAGGAAATTGTGCCGCCAGATATGCAGCGCTGTGCGATTCAGTTCAAATCGCGATGCCATAATTTCCGGGGGCGCCTCGAAAACACGGCGATAGAGATGACTGTACGCCTGCGGGTAGAGACAAGACGCTCCCAGGACGACCAGAAGCATGATCCCCACAATTCTTTTCTGCTTCCACACAAAAGCGATGACGCCAGACGCAACCAACGCGGCCACGGCAAAACCGAGCCAGCCGGAGCGCGAAAAGGTTATGACGAGCCCCACCAAGCCCAGCACGAGGACAAGACCGTAGAGCAGACGGGCGCGAAGGGTTTCGCCGACACAGGCGAGCATCGCCATGGGAACGGGCAGCAGCATGGCGTAGTACAGGCCCAGCGTATGGGAGTCGTTCGTTGTGCCGGCAGCACGCCACTCGTCTTCTATACCGGGAACAGCATACTGGACACCGAAATTCGGGGAATGTATATTGCCCTTGATATTGCCGATATTCACGTATCCCGTGATCCGCTCAAAAAAGGCAATGGCACTTTCTAAGACGATGGCCATGAGAAAAAGCGCAACGATGCCCTTGAGATGACGGCGCTCGATTTTCCGGGACAAGAAGAAGTACATCAGCATGTGTTTGACCGTATAGATCACATCAAAGGTCCCCAGAACTTTGTTGGGGGCCAGGGAGAGGGAGAGGAGCTTGACACCCAGCAGGCATCCCACAAGAACGTCGATCCCCTTGAGTTTCGGCAAACTCTCCACGCGCGCGACAAAGATCTGTACAAACCAAACCGCATAAGCCACAAGCAGCAGGAGCTCTGCCAGCCCCAAGCTCACCCCCCGGACCGGCACCACCACCTCCTGTACGAACAACCACTTCCCGAATATGGCGAAGGGAATGTGCAGGACCAGGGCGTAAACCAGGAAATCCACCAGGCGGTGTATGAACATCATCGCAAACGCCAGGAACATCAGGCCGCCGGCCAGCGCGAGACCGTAGCGGAAATCCATGTTCATGATTTTCATGGGAATCACGGCAAAAAGGGCGCCGGCCATGACCACGCCAATGTACTTGACCGAGCTTCGCATTGAGCTGAGACTGGTAAAGGGAATCATAACATATACCTTTCGCAGTTATTGGCCTTGGGTTCTCGTTTCATCTCACCCGCTAAATCAAATATTTGTAGACCGCTTCATAGGCTGAAACCATATCGCGTGCCGTCCGCTCCCAGGTGAAGCGGCGCGCCCGCTTGAGCCCGCGAGCAATTAGTTCTGCGCGCACGCTGTCATTGCTCAGGACCTTCTCGATGGCATCGGCCATGTCCACCGGCTTACGGGGATCAAAATAGACGGCAGCATCTCCCACCACTTCCGGAACAGAGGTGACCTGGGACGCCACCACCGGCGTACCGCAGGCCATGGCCTCAAGAGGCGGAAGCCCGAACCCTTCGGAAATGGTCGGAAAGACAAACAGATCGGCACCGTTGTAGAAATACGGGAGGGCTTCATGCGGCCGACGACCGGCAAGAATCACATCATTTGCCAGTTTCAACTTGTCCATCGTCCGGAATATCTCCTGTGAATAGTAACCGCTCTCGCCCACCAGAACCAATTTGTGGGGAAGACCGCTTTCTTCGCGAAGCAGTTGGTAGGCCCGCAAAAGCCTGTGCACGTTTTTCCGCCGGGTCAACGTACCGATGAAGAGAATGTAGGGCCCCGTGATCCCTTCGCGTTCCAGATACCCCTGAACCTCTGACGGATCCTGGACCCTCATTTCGTCTCCCAGCCCTGCAGGCGTGATGAAAACCCTTTCCTCCGGAATGGAATACTCCTCGATGAGCCGCTCCTTAAGATATGCCGTGTAACAAAAGAACGCCGACGCTTGCCGGATACCTCGATTCAACAGGAATTGAAGACGCCATCGAATGAGGGGGGGGTAGACCTCCGGCTGTGCGAATTGGCTCCAGCAGGACATGGTCAAAATAAATTTCCCGGGCACCACGGGAGGAGGCACCAACGTCGCGTGGAGCACATCCACAGGCCTGCGCTGCAGCTCCAGGGTCAATCCAAAGGCGATGCCCAGCCATTTACCGGACGGCTTGATCGTCTGCTTGGTGAAGTTGGAATTGCCGATTCTCACGTCTCTCACGGCATCTGCGGTCAGCCCATAAACAGTATAATTGTTGGAGCGATCGAGCTTGGCGATGGCTTCGATGGCCCGTTTGTCAAAGATGGCCGGGCCACCTGTCGTGCCAATGATGCTTGAGAAATAGCCGATATGCATTTTCCGTCCTTATTTATGCATGCCTGTGCGCCATCCGACGGAGGTGCTTTTGCCGGTATCCCTTGCGCAAGTGATAATTCACGACCCCCCGATAAGTGTAGGAGTTCGCCAGGCAGGAGGCCACCCGGTTTTTGTCGGCTCTCTTCAAGAGGGGCAGCCAGAAATAGTCAACGCTCCACTGATTAAAGAAAACACCTCTCAGCAATTCCCGGGGCAACATCACCAGAAATGCCGCTGGGCCCGCTTCAAGGGAGAGAATGGAATACTGTCTGAAAATATAAGACTTGGGGATATGGTCACTCAATAAATCAAAGTTCCATCCCCTCTCAAAGGCCCGCTGGCAGGCTCTCTCCAGGGTCTCCGCATGATAGTGGTAGGCAAGCGCGGACTCCTGGTACAGGATTCGCAGTCCCTTCCGGCCAAGCCGATAACCGAGTTCTATGTCTTCATGGGCCGCCCCCTTCTGCTCGAGAAAAAGTCCGTTGGACAGAAGAAAGCGGCGCTTCACGGATATATTGCATGCAAAAAAACAGATGCTCTCAACTTCGCGCTTGCCGTTCAGGAGGTCATACCGGAAGGGATTCCAGTGCCGCTGAAAAATCGTTTGGGGCAGCTCCGGGGACTGCAGCACTTTTCCCAGCACGGCCACGTGAGGCTCCGGCTGGCGCAGGTGCGCGTTCCGATGCTCTTCCAACAGATGGGCGGTGGGGTGAATGTCATCGGCCAGCAGCAATACCACTTCATTCCTGGCGGCGCGAAGGCCTCGGTTCTGTGTGTAGCCTGGGCCGCGATTCTCATGCCGCAGACATCGGAGCCCGTAGGGTGAATCGGGCTGCAGCGCCTTCACCATGGCGGTGGTGCCGTCGGTGGAGCCGTCATCGACCACAATGACTTCGAATGCATCCATGTCCAATGACTGTTCGCGCAGCTTCAAGAGCGTCTCTCGAAGGGTTTCACAACGATTGAAGGTCGCAATGACCACACTGAGCTCAGCGGGTTTCATCGGACTTTCCCTTCCTTTTCCAGCCGTCCCGCACACCTTTTCGGAAATAGTAGCCCGTCACCCGGGGCTCCAAGAAAGGGATGGAGGCTTCCAGAATCCGGTTGGTTTCGGCCTTTCGAATGATAGGCACCACGACGTAGGGAATGGTCACACCGTTGAAGAGGCTCAGGCGTACCATGTCACGAAGCAGTGTGCGAAAATACTCGGGGGCCTCCAGCTTGGGTGAAAGGATCTTGGCAAACTTATGGCATTTATTGTGCGGCACTCGCTCTTCGTAGAGATGGAAATTCCTGCCCGTCACATAGGCGCGCTGAATGACGGACTCGATGGTTTGCGGATGATAATGATAGGCCAAGGCCTCGGGGCAATACAGCAGTTTCATGCCCCGGCGAAAGAGCCGGTTGCCCAATTCGAGATCCTCCATAGCCGGTTCGGGATGCTCCCAGAAAAGACCATGCTCGAGAAAGAAAGCACGCTTCATGGAAAGGTTGCTGACCCAGAAGTCAAATTCGCCCAAATTCTTCTTTTCTCTGCGGTGCCAGTCTTTGAAGGGGTCCATGGCGCGGTGCAGCGCGGTGGGAGGGAGTTCCTCGGACTGCCGGATATCCCCCACCACCGCCACGTGGCGTTGTGGATGCCGCTGGTGCATTTCCCAATGGGCCTTCACCGCGCCGGGAATCGCCAGCATATCGTTCGCGAGAAAATGAATGACCGTCGCCCGGGCCTCTTTGGCGCCGCGATTGTGCGCCGCGCCCGGTCCGGAATGGGCCTGGGCGATGAGGCGAACCTCGTAGGGAAGCGTCCGGGCCATCTTCGCCACCATCTTCTGGGTTCCATCCGAAGAGCCATCGTCCACGACGAGCAGTTCGAAGTTCCCTGGAGGGGCTTGTTGCACCGCCAGACGCTCCATGACCATTCGCAGGATATCTATTCGGTTAAATGTCGCCGTGATGACACTGATTGCCGGCGATTTCGCTGCAGCTTCTCTGTTTCTAGCCATCGTATTGAATTGTTTCGCCATTTAATTGTTGCGGAGACTCCGGCAAACCTTCCGAAAACCGGCCTCGCCGGTCGGTCCCCCGAGACCCGCTTGCACGTGGCACTTGGGCACAGCCATCCCCCTTTTCGCCAAAATCTGCCCCAGAATCAATGATTTGACGAAGATGCAAGAATCGCAGTGCTCTTTCGTATATTTTCGCACGAGAATCGCTTTGCCGTAAAGAAAACTCTTCATGATTCAAAGCACTTATCCGCCATGCGCCCACGGTGGAACCTCTCCCGCAGCACGCCGAAAAGGTAGCGGTCCTCCGGGTCGACCCCGCTCAGACAGTACACCCCCAGGAAGCTCGCCAGAAACAGAGGGGTGTAAATGAGAATTCTTGCCACAGCCCCCAGTGGCGGCAGAAAATGATCCAGTAGCAGGAAAAAGCAATAGGTGACGAAACCGCACAAAATGACCCGGTAGTAATGCCTGTTGTAGGGATGGATCTTCATGAGCCAGTAGACTTCGACCAGCATGAGCAGATTGAGGGTGGTGATTGAAATAGCGCTGGCCACTGCGGCCCCCCAGATGCCGTGGGACGGTACGAGCAGATAATTCAGGCACAGATTGAGTGCCGTGGCCCCCATCATATTGTGCATCATGAGTGTCTGTCTGCCGGACATGACCAGGATGACCCCCACAGATCCGACGCCGGCGTTCACAAGCTGGGCAAGCGCCAGGACCACCAGAGGCGGCCAACCGGAAATAAACTCTTGACCAAAGGCAGCCATGATGTCTTGACAGAGGAGCAGCATCACGAGAAAAGCCGCCAGACTGATCGAAAAGACCCACTTGGTAACACACTTAAAGAGATATGCCACCTTCTGGATCTCCTTTCGGTGGTGGAGGTCAGAAATCATGGGAGCGAAAATCGCGTTGAAGGAGACCAGAATAAGGCTCGTCAGCAGAGCCGTTTTCATGGCGGCATTGTAGATCCCCACTTCCTGGGTCGTCCTGAAATAGCCGAGCATCAAGGTGTCGGTCCAGACGAAGAGAAAGTTCATGACCGCCACTGAAAGCAGGGGCATGGAGAATCTCAAGAGCTTGCCTGTTTCCCAAAGGGAGGCGACATCCTGCAAGGCGGGGAGGGATCTTGCCAGAAAATAGAGCGCCAGACAGGCGGTGAGGCCCAGGGAGATGACATAGGCGGCAACGACCCCGGACAGATGCCACCCTGCAGCGGCAAACGCCAGCACCAGGGCCGTGTTGACGGCTGGCCAAAAAAGATGTTGACCGTACACCGTATAGCGCATCACGCGAAAGCCCTGGGTGGCCGACAGCGCAACGAACATGAGGGCCGCAAAAGGCAGCGACAGCGACAGCACTCGGATAACATGGCCCAAATCGGGCCGATGGAAGAACCGGCCGAGCAGGGCCTCCCCTGACAGGCAGAGGGCCGCTCCGATCACCAGACTGGCTCCCAGAGAGAATAGGAGGCTCTGAATGATGACGCCTTTGATGCGGGCTGTGTCGTTGCTCCCGTTATGAAGGGCGATGAAACGCACGACGCCGCTTTCCAGACCCAACCGCCCAATCACCCCCGCCACGCTGATGACGGTCAGTCCAATCATGAAAAGACCGAAGGATTCAGCGCCCAGGAGCCGCACGACGACAATGGTGTAGAGGAACTGAAGCCCGCCGCCGACGATTCTTCCCGCCAGGGTCGCACCGGCACCTCTTGCGACGTCGCTGAGCTCCCGTGCACAAAGGGAGGTCGCGTGATGTGGATCTTGAAGAGTCTTTCTCATAGTTCCCCTGAAACGTGGCTGTCGAACGCCCCGCACCAGTCGGGACAGCCCCACCGGGAAAGGCCGACGCGTGCACCGACGGGTCTTTCAACAAAGGCGTCGTTCACGGCCAGACTGCTCGCCTGCCTTTCGCTCCGCCGAGCCATCCCGCTGCCGCGCTCATCCCGAAGGACAGGCACTCGTGGTATCGACGCAGAACCGAGAAACCCTGCGAAGCAGTCAGAATGCGCCATGTTTTGTGAGGACCCTCCAGATGGTCATGAAGATGATTTTGACATCGAGAAGTGCGGACTTGCGATCAACATACTCCAGATCGTAACCCACGGTCTGCTGGAATGAGAGCCTGCCCCGACCATTGATCTGAGGCAAGCCGGTGATGCCCGGCTTGACTGAGAACTTTCGCATCTGCCGGGGCCGGTAGTTGGGAAGCATCTCGGGAATTTCGGGTCGTGGCCCGACCAGGCGCATTTCGCCGGTGAGCACATTCCAGAAGTTGGGCAGTTCATCGAGAGTCGATTTTCGAAGCCATTTGCCCGCGCGCGTCACCCGGGGATCGTCTTCGACCTTGAACGCCATTCGTTCGATTTCAGCCTCCGAATAGTTGTAATCGTAGAGCTCCGGGAATCGACCCCGAGCGTCGGCATACATGGTTCTGAACTTGACGAATTGAAAGGTCGTAGGGACCCAGTATTTTTTCTCGGGCGAGAAGTTCGGATCGACGATCTGGAAACCCCTGCCCACCAGATCCGCACCCCGCACCAGTCTGCTCCGGCCGGTGCGCCGTTGGAAAAATAGCGCCGGTCCCGGGGAATCGAGCTTGATGACGGCGGCGACGACCAGCATGATGGGCAGCGACGCGACGAGGGCAAGAGCACCGGCCACCAGTTCAAAGACACGGTAAATGGCCCGACGGGCCAGCTCTCCGTGAGACAGGGACTGGCCGTAGCCCTCCTCCGCCGGGATGCAGAAGATCCGTTGCTGCTGGCTCCCGTAGGCCGAGATGTCCTCACACTGTTCCTTGGTGACGACATATTCAATGGGGATCGCTTTTTCATTGAAGATAGTATAGACTTGGGTTTTCATTCGGTCCCGTTCCCTTGGCGGTTCATCGTGGTTATACGAGGTTTCCCGAGGCCACCTGGGTGTGGCTCTTTTCCCGCACAACGCGCTGGGCCACTCGTTTCCCACTCAAGACAGACTGGTCGCTCCACAGATATTTCCACTCGCCATACCGCCCACAGGTGTGAATGTTGAGAGGCTTGAGATAGCGTTGTATTTCCCGCAGCGCTTCCTGCCGGTTATGGTCATAGATGACGTAACCGTATTCCTGAAACAGCACGTCCTCGAACAGTATGGTGTCATCCGCCCGGAGAATTCCAAAGCGAACTAGGTCGGCTCGCACCCGATGCAGCAGCTCATCGGGGTCCGGGCGATCCTTCCGGTCGTAGGAGATCTCCGCTTGCAGGGTACTGGTCCCCTCCGGGTTCAACCCCCGGCAGAAATTGCTGGGAAAACTCATGCGAAAAACAGGGGTTTCGGCACCGGGAAAATGGATCCAGTGTTTGTCGGAAATCCCCGGCCGATTCACGGCCAGGTTGACGATGGCAATGGAATTGAACGCAAGCCGGTGAACTGCTCGCAGAACATCGGCCGGCGCGTCCGGAATGATGCGAATCAGTTCCGGCAGCGCAAGGGTGGAAATCAGGTGGTCATAGGTGCGCCGAATCTCGCCCCCGTTGAAATGAATCACGCGCCGCACGGGGTCGATGAAAGTCGCCCGGTGACCGTAGGCGATGGGGTCTACCTGGGCGGCCAGGGCAGCGGCAATCGCCCCGAATCCAGCACCCGTCGCTGTGGGATATCGGAAATAGGTGTGGGTCCCCATGTTCGTGTCCTGATCCCGGAACATCCCCTTGAGAATGTCTACAAGCCTCGGTTGGGGCACCCGCTGTCCGGTCCACTCATGGGTCATCTCGCGAGGATCCACGCGCCAGAATTTTCTGGCATAGGGAATGAGGAAGTTCTCCGAGAAGCCCTGGCCGAAGTTGTGAACCATCCACTCCTCATAATTCTCGGGTCGACTCCGCCGCTCGCGCATGAGAAATCCGATCACACACTGCAGCCGCAGATGCCAGGGTAGATGGGAGGTGTTCACCTGAAAGGGATAGAGGGAGTAACTCCCATTGCTGTAAATCCAACCATTCCGGCGGTGGGTCACCAGAGAGACGCCCAGGGCGTCAAGGAGCTTCAGAAAATAGTGTTCCTTGCTCTGCAGGACGTGGATACCAATGTCAAAGACAAAGCCCCGCTCGCTGATGGAATCGGACGCCCCGCCGGGACGCTGCCGCATCTCAAAAACGGGAAACCCCGAATGATATGCGGCACTGAGTCCCGCCAGGCCGGCGCCCAGAATGATGGTCTGTTCCGTCATGGCTGACACCGTTTACACTCCAACCTGAATTAACACGTAGAAGACCGCGGCTGCCAGCGCCATACCGCCCGAAGCGATGAAGAAATAGCGCAGCACCGACGGCAGTGCGCGTCGCTGCGCCCTGTGCGATTGAATGACATCCACCTGACCGGGCTCGGCCAGTGTCTCTTCTTGTTCTCTGACGAGTGTGCTATCTAACATAGTGGGTGTTCTCCAATTCAAAGTTTCCGTCCGTGCCACGGCGGCCTCCAAGGCCCTGTGACGCAAAGAAGATCCGAATGTTGAAGTAGGCCAGCACATAGACCATACCCATGGAAAGCATGAGCGACAGTATGGCTGTCGAGCCCACGTGATAGATCTTGATCGGATAGACCGGCCTGGCCGGCACCACGGCTGAGTGCAGCACGCGCGTCTCAATTTCCGGCGACAGGGCTTGTGCCGAAGCTTCGAGGTACAGGTCCTTCAGGTGCTGATACTCCCGGGTGGCCGCTTCGATCTTGAGGTTGAGCTCATCGAGCTGTTTTTGCAGCGTCGGCATATCGAGGAGCTTGCCCTTCATGGCCTGCATGGAAGAGTGGATCGACGCCAATCTTGCCAGCAGCCCCTGCAGCTCCACTTCTTCGAACAGTTTTTCCGATGCCATGCGCTTGTAATCCTGAGGCTGAATGTAGCCGCTCTTCTTCTTCTGCATCTCCCGCTCAAGGGACGCTATTTTCCGCCGTTTGGCAGCGATCTGCCCGTTGAGTTGGGCGCTCTCCTCCTCGAGGGAGTAGACGTTGCGCACCCCTTCTTCGCGCTCTTCGTTCACGGAGACAATGTTATAGGCATTCAGCAGTTCCTGGCGCTGTTCCTGAAGCTGGGTAATCTGGCCCTCTTTCTCGACAAGCTGCGTTTCCAACTGCACCGTCCGCCGCTCGGCCGGGTTCTGGTCCTGTGCTTTCAACCAGTGCACCAGTGCGCTGCCGAGGGTATCGACCGTTTTGGCTGCTCGCGCGGCATCTTTGTCGCGAACTTTGAGCACATACACGTAGGAGTCCTTGGTCGCGCGCAATTGGATGTTCTCGCGCAGTCTCTGGATGGCTCGGTCGGTCGGATCCTCGTCAATGGTGCGACCATACTTGAGGAGCATCCACGTATTGGACAATGCATTGTGAGCCACCTCTCGAGCGTTGTGGATCCATTGGCGATACCAGAGAGACTCCTCGACCTCAGTCTCGGCGTCGAGTCCGAGCTCCTCCACCACCGGGCGGAGAATAACTTCGCTCATTACAATGTCTCGAAGAGTCTGCTGGATCACCTTAAAGGGAGCGTTTGGCACCGGTGCGCCAAAGGCCTCCGTGTTCTTTTGCCGGAGCAGACTGGACTCCTGGGGCCGATAGAAGATGGTTGTCTGCGTATCGTACCGTTCGGAAACAGCATAAGTGAGGACAATGGACGACACCATAGCGGCCAGAGAAAACACGATGATGAATGCCTTCTGTCTGGCGAGTATGTCCAGGTATTTCCTCAAATCAACGTGAAACAGGAAGTCATTAGGGTCTTTGTTCGTCATTGCCGTTGCTCCTATTCATTGGGTTGATCATGGCTCGCGACAGGGGCGGGACCGTCTAAGTCAGGTCATACCCGTACTCTTTACCCCAAAGCATGTTGATGTACTTCTTGCTGACATAATGGCTCACGTCACGCTGACGCAACGCCATGTCTACTTCGGCATCCCGCTCTGCGAACATCCGCTCAATGGCACCGTTGGCCCAGTATGTCGCGGGAAGCGCGAGGAACGCATCGATCTCCTTGCGGTAGACTGCCGCAGCCCCGTTGCCCAGGTTGGCATTGAGCATCCATCGGAAAAGGACTCTGATCTTCTTCAGCTCCAGAGAGGGCAGGTATTCATCCTTGAGGACCGATCCGCCCCGGTAGGAATCAACCTCCTCCCATTTGGACTCGTCGATCATCCCCTTGGCCACACACTCGCGGTAAAGTTCGGTGCCAGGATAGGGATTGAACGTCGACAGCCAGACAATGTAGGGCTTGAGAACTGCGTTCAACCGGATCGTTTCCATCATGTTCTCGATGGTCTCGCCCGGAATACCGATCATGTTGAAGGATTGGGGTTTGAGGCCATACGCCTTGGCCGTCTGAAACACCTCGATCAAGTGCTCATTGCTGATATTGCGTTTCAACACCTTGCGACGGATCCGCTCGTTGCCGGCCTCGACGCCCATCTTGACCACCTTGCAGCCCGAGTCGCGCAGCTGCTCGGCAATCCTGCCGGTAAACATCAGCGGCTGGGAAGTACAAGCATAGGGGAGTCCTATTTCTCGGGGATACCGGTGGGCAAACTGATCGAACCACTCCCCTTCCTGGGCCATGATGTCGTCCACGAAGGTGAACCCCTTGATCTGGGGATAGGTCTGCTTCAGCTCCTTGAGCAGCCGGATGGTCCCATCCACCGACCGCCGGCGTATCATGGCCTTCTTCCGGATGGCCTCGCGCCGGACCGTTTGACTGTCAGCGCGATACTGTTCGAAGAGAGGTTGATTGAAGCAGTAGGTGCACGGATAGGGGCAGCCCCGGGTCACGATGACCTCAGCCCACCCGCCTCGGGTGGCCACAATTTTGCCGTAGTTGAATAAACGGTGATCCTCGAACGGCAGATCATCCAGATTCTGCTCCCAGGACAACAGGGGCTCCTGCACAATCTCGCCGTGGTCTCGGAACAATATGTTGGGAATACCATGAAAGGACTCCCCCGAGGCCAGCCGCTGCACCACCGACAGCAGGGCCTGTTCGCCCTCGCCGCGGCAGACGACGTCGATCCACGGTTCCAACACCACCCGTTCGGGATCGGCCGTGGGGTGATGTCCGCCCACGATGATGGGAATGCGAAACCGCTCTTTCAGGTGCCGACCGATCTGGCGGGCGAAATACCACTGGTTGGTGGTGATGGAGAAACAGATCAGATCGGGTTGTCCTTTGCGGATGTCGTCGGTGATTCTCTGCAGATCGAGCGGATAGCCGATCTCCTCGGACACGTGGATCATCTCGGTATCATGCCCTTCCCGTTTGAGAACTGCCGAGAGAATGCCGATGCCTGCGGAGACTCCCACGGAGGAACTGACGTCCGTATAGATGAAGAGGATCTTCATGGGTTCTTCCTTTTTCTGGCCGACGTACTATCGGAGTGTGATTTCTTGCGGGAAAAACGGAAACGACTGTTCCTTGAAGACTCGGAGCCCGGGTCCCCATGGCGGCCGCTTCGGGAGAGCTGCCCGTCGCTCCTGGGGTTGACCAGAGGGCCGCCGTAGACACCGCCGCCTGCCACGGCCACTCGGGGCTGAAAGCGCCGGACGCGCACGCGCTTGACAGCAACCACCGGCTTTTCCTGGGGCACACCAATGTAATCGGAGAAGTATGTTTCGATATAGTCCTTCAGGGCCACTTTCCAGGGACGCATGTAGCTGAGTCCCAGTTTTCGCAAACGGGTGTTGAGCATCATCTCCGAGTAGGGACGGGGTGCAAAGTACTCCGTTTTGAAGAATTCCGAACTCACCGGTGTCAATTGGATATCGGGCCGCTTACAGATCTTGAGGATTTCCGCTGCCACGTCAAACCGTGTCCCCTTTCCCTCGCAGACCATGTGGTAGAGCCCAAAGCACTGGGTCTCGAGCAGGGTAAAGAGGTTCGCGGCAAAATCGTACGTGTACGTGGGCGTTCCCCAACGATCGTCCACGGCGAAAATCTCCTCCGAACCGTTGCGGATCTGCTGCAGAATCTTGAAAATGAACTTCTTCTCTTTGCGTCGGCCGCCGCCCATCATCCAACCGGCGCGGACCACGAAGGTCCGCGAGCAGTACTCCATGGCATAGCGTTCTCCGTCAAACTTGGTCTGACCGTATGTCATGATTGGTCGGGCGTTGTCGTCCTCCGTGTAAAAGCCCGCCTTGCGGCCGTCAAAAACGCCGGCCGTGCTGATGTAAGCCAGGGTGGCTCCGTACTTTTCGCATAGCTGCGCGATCACTTTGGTGGCGCGGGCATTGGTTTCCTGGGCTGTCTCGGGGTTGGTTTCGCAATATTCCAGATCGGTCTCCGCCGCGAGGTGCAATACACGCTGGGGCCGATAGGTCCGGAAAACCTCTGCCAGCAATTCGTCATCCCGTACATCCAGCTTCTCCAGCCAGGCCTCATTGATGTCTCTGTCGGTAGCCAGAACATCCTCGTAGCGCTCGGCAAAGTAAGGGTAGACCGCTTCACCCAGCATCCCGCCACATCCTGTGATTAGAACTTTCTCCGGTCTCAACTTCATCGAACTACCTCCGTTCGCACTGTGTCGCCTCTCAGATTGTAGGGCAATGTAAAGATCACGTTGTCCGGAATGATCCTGCTGAGATACTGCTCAACAAACTGGTTGACCTTGGCGATGGTGGTCTTGGGCACGTAAACGATGTCGTAAGGTGCCAGCAACACATCGGGTTCTCCCATCAGCACACGGCTCACATCCACCGTGAAGGCCGTCGATTTGGACCCACCCATGTGGCGGACGATCACCACGTTCTTCAGCTGGGCCGAATTCAACATGCCGCCCGACTGTAGGATGGCCTGGATGGTATGCAGGTTGCCCGTCAACGGAATCAGACCGGGGCGATGCACTTCGCCACCGATATAGACCTTCTGGTTTGTGAAATCCTTGACAATGACGGAGGCACTGGGGTTGTCCACGAAGCGCGCGAGCCTTTCCGTCAGTTGCTCGTCCAGCTCCGCAGGACTCAGCCCCGCCGCCTGTATTTCGTCGAGCAGCTGCAGAGAGATCTTCCCGTCCGGTCGAATCTTGAGGCTTTCGTTGAGATCGGGGTTGTAGAAGAACTTGATGTCCAGTTCGTCGCCGGCCTGCAGAACATAGCCACTGGCTGGTCTGGGCGGCTCGAATCTTGCGGGGGCAGCCGCCTCGACGGTCTCGGCAGGCTTCGCCGCAGCCGCTGTGGGCACCGCCTCGACGGTGGGATGAGTCGGCTTCTTCGCAAGAACGCCTGCCACCTCTTCAGTGATTTCACTCACCAGGGGCTGGTAAATATACCCGATACCGCCGGTGAACGTGCTGATTTTGCACCAGTTATCGCTCTTGTCGATTAGACGATAGATGTCACCCTTCTGGGCTTTCCCCACGAGGGAGGCCGTCTCGCTCGGCGCTGTCCGAATGTTCGCCCGGGGAACCAGCACTTCCACGTACCGAACCTCGGCGCCCTGTGCAGCATCGGGCATCTCGCGGTCCACAACTTCCTCTGCGAAGGAGGCACTCACAAAACCGGGCTCTCCTGAGAACATTCTGACTTTGTACCAGCCGCCGAGCTTGCCCATGAACGGCAGGATGTCGCCCTGCTGACCCTGCGTCAGAACCGTAGAGACCGTATTAGGACCGCGGCGAATATTGACGCGATCCTCGCTGATCTCGATGTGCCGGTCCGATACCTCAGAGCGGATATGGGCGGCGGCATCCGGTAGGACGTTCGCAAGCGGTTTGTAGATGTACTCACCGACAGCCGTGAGGGCTTTGACCTTGTACCAGTTGTCGCCTTCCGCCAGCAGCTCGAAAAGATCGCCCTGTAACGCCTGAGCGACAACGGGAGAACGGGTGGTGGGAAACTTGCGGATATTCACACTCGTCGCAGTCACCTCTACATACGGGGTCGCTCCCGCTTCGGAGGTTTCATCGTCGCGGCTGACAGCGACAGCCTCAGCGGCCAGGGCTTTAAAAATGAAACCGCTGGCACCGGACGCTGTCACGATCTGGTACCATTCACCGACCTCGGCAACGAGCTTAAAGGTCTCCCCTTTACCACATTGCCCGAGGAAAGGCGCATTGGTATTCGGAGCTGTGCGGATGTTGACACGGTCTGCCTGAATGGTGATCCGTCGCTCAGCGGCACGCTGAACGTCGTGCGCTGACATGTGGGCGCTTTTGTCGGCACCGGAAGCCGCGACGTCCATCGCGCCCAGAGAGGCCTGGACGATGGTCTCCGATTCCGGCGCAACAGGCACACCTGCGCCCCCCCCCGAGTGATCTGCGGGCGGCACAAACTGGGCCAGGTTGCTGCAACCGGCCAGCACGAAGATTAAAAGGAGAAGTCCTCCGATCCGCCGAGCGGCGAGGATTGGCATTTCTTTTGCGACTTTGTCAGGCGCTTTTCTCTCAAGATATGATTTGTGTCCCACGGCTTTTCCTCTCCTAGTTTGGTTTGAAGGTGCTGATCCGCTCTTGGTCTGCTGAGCTTATTTCTAAGAGCGACTCGACTTCATTGCGGTTGAGCTGATGGGCTCAAACGCAGAAAACGTCATATCCCTCCTTCTGTTATTTCAGAATGTTGAAGAATCTTCCTTTGCCGAACGATGATATGTCGCACAAAGATGCTTGCATCGAGCTGTTAGAAGCCTTATTAAGTTAATTTTTGTTTTTAATGGCATATTTTTGCCTTAAATAGGCTATTAGAATCGTTTTGATCGGCAATACTAGCAATATCAATGCCTAACTTAGCAAGAAAGGAATTTTAGCAATAAAGTGCGTGAAATTACTTAATTTTCGCCTCTTAACCGCCGGAATATTCTTGCCATTGCCTCATTCATTCTTGTTCAGCGTAAGAAAAGATCTGCTTCTTTTGAGAAAAGTTTTTCCTAGTAAGAGAAAATGTTTTCCCTATGATTCTACGCAACCCGTTATTTTCTAAAAAATAGATTCTACCAATCATAATATTGACTCAACAATCTATCTGTCTCACTAACTAGTAACAGAACAGATCCAATAGACACGAAAAAAGAATAACTATAGCGCAATTTAAGGAAGAATTTAGGCAAAAATTTACTAATTAGCAAATAAGATCCATAATTATGCTCTTTAGCGTATTATTACGTGCTTTTTGTGATGTAGACCGATCTCTCAGGGCTAGCCCGAATATTGCAGGAGTGATCGTGGTGAGAGGCCGAAGAAGCGCCGGAGGCAAGGCGCAGAAGATTTTCTGGCTGAAGACATATTGTAATATTTCGAAGTCAGGAAATTCTTCTGCAACGCCGCATACGGCGGCTTATCCGGCCTCGTAATAGACTTACTCATGCAATATTCGGGCTAGTAGACTTACTCATGCAATATTCGGGCTAGAGACCAGGCGGCGCTTTCCAAATCACCGGCCAGGAAATGAGAAGGGAAGGAGTTGACATGGGCAGAACGCACAAGGGCCCGCCGCTCAGGCGGGCCCACCGGAAGCCATCGGTTAAGCTAACGGGCGGTCGCTACGCGAACGTGTCCATTCAACCGATGAAGCCGGCGCGGGGGGCCGTTCAAAGGAGAATGGTTACCAAGCCCATCCCTTCGGATGGGCTCCGGTGAGAGAGCGTCTAGAGGAAAACCCCTGAGGCGGCAGAAAACGTCTGGGTTAACGAAGATCGGGATCCCGGTCCTCCGGAAGCCCCCCCTGCCATCCGACGCACGGTGAGCCCGAAGCCGAGCACAAGAAGTCCAATGAGGATGAAGAAAGAAGAAACCATGACACCGAGCAATGCAGGAAAAAGGACGATGAGCACCCCCAGCAGAATCAGCAGTGCACCCTGGAGGACGAAGAAGAGAGAAAAGCCCGGGGTACGATCACTGCAGTTGCGGGAATAAACAAGCATGTGCGGATCACCTCCGTTGTCTCGCCAGGCCCCGTCAAGACTCCACGGGCGCCTCTGCATCGACTCTGTTGAAGGTGGCCCGGTCGTTGCGCCAGTCCGCGAGCACGGTGTCGCCGGCTCGGAAGGTCCCGTTGAGAATCTCCCGGGAGAGAGGGTTCTCGATCACCTGCTGGATCACCCGTTTCAGGGGTCGCGCCCCGTAGAGAGGATCGTAGCCGAGCTCGGCTAGTTCCGCTTTGAGCGTCTCCGTCACCTCGATACCCAGATCTGCGCTTGCCAACCGCTCACGGAGACGGTCAAGTAAAAGGTCCACAATCTGGAGCAGATGCTCCCTGCCGAGCGCGTGAAACACGATGATCTCGTCGATGCGGTTGAGAAACTCCGGTTTGAAGAGGCCCTTGAGATCTTGCAGAACCTGGCCGCGCATGCGCTCGTATCGCTCCTGATACGCGTCGCTATCAATTGTCTCCGCGATCTGGCGAATATGCTGACTCCCCACGTTCGACGTCATGATGATCACGGTGTTCTTGAAATCAACGGTGCGCCCATGGGAGTCGGTCAGGCGCCCGTCTTCCAGAATCTGCAGCAGAATATTGAAGACATCGGGATGGGCCTTTTCGATCTCATCGAGCAGCACCACCGCATAGGGACGGCGGCGCACGGCCTCGGTGAGCTGCCCCCCCTCTTCGTAGCCGATATAGCCGGGCGGGGCTCCGATCAATCGGGCCACGGTATGGCGCTCCATGTACTCGGACATGTCAATCCGCACCATCGCCTCCTCATCATCGAATAGGAATTCCGCCAGCGTGCGGGTGAGCTCCGTTTTCCCAACTCCCGTCGGACCCAGAAAAATAAAGGAGCCGATGGGCCGTTTGGGATCGGACAGCCCCGCCCGGGCTCTGCGCACCGCGTCGGACACGGCCCCCACCGCCAGGTCCTGCCCGATGACGCGCCGCTTGAGGGCCTCCTCCATCCGCAGCAGCTTCTCCCGTTCTCCCTCCAGCATCCGGGCCACGGGAATCCCCGTCCATTTGGCGACAATCTGGGCCACATCTTCATCCGTCACCTCTTCGGTCAACATGGCACCGTCCTTCTGAATCTCCTGCAGACGCGCCTCGGCCGCTGCCAGCTGCTTGTTCAGCTCCACCAGTGTGCCGTACCGCAGCTCCGACGCCCGCTGCAGATCCCCCTCTCGCTCGGCCTTTTCCTCCTCGATCTTGCTCTGCTCGATTTTCTCCTTGAGAGCCCGGATGCCCTGAATGGCCTGCTTCTCCCCTTCCCATCGCGCCTTGAGAACGGACGACGTCTCCTTCAGGGCCTTCAGTTCCTCCTTGAGGCCGCCCGTGCGTTCCTTCGACGCGGCATCGCGCTCGCGCTTGAGCCCTTCCCGTTCAATTTCAAGCTGACGGATCTTTCGTTCCACCTCGTCCAACTCCACCGGCATGCTGTCGATCTCCATCTTCAGCTTGGAAGCGGCCTCGTCGATCAGATCGATGGCCTTGTCGGGCAGAAACCGGTCGGTGATATAACGGTGTGAGAGCTTCGCGGCCGCCACCAGGGCCGCGTCCTGGATTCGCACGCCATGGTGCACCTCATAGCGCTCTTTCAGACCCCGCAGAATGGAAATGGTGTCCTCCACCGTCGGCTCGCCCAACAGCACGGGCTGGAACCGCCGCTCCAGAGCGGCGTCCTTCTCGATGTGTTTGCGGTACTCGTCAAGGGTGGTTGCACCCACACACCGCAGCTCCCCCCGGGCGAGGGCCGGTTTGAGCATGTTGGAGGCATCCATGGCGCCTTCGGCGGCGCCGGCCCCGACCAGCGTGTGCAGCTCATCGATGAAGAGCACAATGTTGCCTTCCGCTTCATGAATCTCCTTGAGGACAGCCTTCAGCCTATCTTCGAACTCACCGCGGTACTTGGAGCCTGCAATCAGGGCACCGAGATCGAGGGCCAGTACCCGTTTGTTCTTGATGCTCTCCGGGACGTCCCCCGCCACCACGCGTTGCGCAAGCCCCTCGGCCAGGGCCGTCTTGCCCACGCCAGGCTCGCCAATGAGCACCGGGTTGTTCTTGGTACGGCGAGAAAGAACCTGGATCACACGGCGAATCTCTTCGTCCCGTCCGATGATCGGATCGAGCTTACCGCGGCGTGCCTCCTCGGTCAGGTCCCGGGTGTAGCGGGTGAGGGCCTGATACTTCTCCTCCGGCGACTGGTCCGTCACCCGCTGTGAGCCCCGAATATCCTTGAGCACCGCAAGAATCCGGTCCCCTGTAACCTTGTGCGTCTTGAGCAAGTGTGCCACGGCGCCGCCCTTCTCAGCCAAGGCCATCAGGAGGTGCTCGGTACTGACAAACTCATCCCGCAGCCGTCCCGCCTCCTGCAGAGCGGCTTCGAATACCTGGTTCAACTCCGGCGTGATATAGATCTGATCCATCGCCGCGGGCCCTGACACCTGCGGTTTGCCCTCCATGAGCTTTTGCACTCCCTTCAGGAGAGCGTCGACGGGGACTTCGAGCCGCTGCAGGATCGGGCGTACCACCCCCTCGGGCTGCTCGATGAGAGCCGAAAGAAGATGATCTCCATCGACCTGCTGATGTCCGTGCCGCTGGGCCACGGACCGGGCCTCCTGAACGGCCTCCTGTGCCTTCAATGTAAAACGATCAAATCTCATGGTGCTCCCCATCCTTGATGACGCAGGCCTCAGGACCGGCCGCGCCCCGGTTGTGCGCCCGGCCTATCCATTGGTCCGCCACAACTTGCCGGCGCGGGTTTTGACCAGTCCCTGCCTATTTTGCCGCCCACTCCGGACCTCCTCCACGATGAAGCGCAGGATTTCATCGCGTTCCCGCGCCAACTCCCGCAGCTGTTCCTTGAGCCGAAGAATCACGTCCACCCCAGCCAGGTTGACCCCCAGATCCCGGGTGAGACTCAAAATGACTCGGATCCGTTCGATGTCCGCCTGGGAGTACAGCCGAGTATTGCCGCGTGAGCGCCGCGGGGAGAGCAGCCCCTCCCGCTCGTACACTCGGAGAGTCTGAGGATGCAGATCGAAGCGTTGCGCCACCACACTGATCGTGAACAATGCCTCGTCTCTCTCGGCCATACTACCACCTCATTTTCGCTCTCGGATCTGCCGGATTCAGACGCTCGAAATTCTTCAGCAGCTCCTTGGACTTCGCGTCCAGCTTCTCCGGCACGGTCACTTTGATGACCACGAACTGATCTCCCCGACCGCCACCGCGCAGACGGGGAACGCCCCGACCCTTGAGCCGGAGTTTTGCACCGTTTTGTGTCCCCGGCGGAATGGTTAGCTGAATCATCCCGTCCACCGTGGGCACCCGGATCTTCGTCCCCAACGCAGCCTCAGCAAAGGTAACCGGGACCTCCAGGAAAATGTTGTCCCCTTTGCGCTCGAAATACGGATGTGCCCGCACCTTGGTAACAATGTACAGATCGCCCGGCGGCCCCCCCTCGATGCCCGATTCACCTTTGCCGGCGATGCGGACTTTCGAGCCTGTGTCGACCCCCGCAGGGATCTTCACACTGATGGTGTCGTGATTGACGTTGACCCGCGTCTGGATCCCCTTGACGGCATCTTCAAAGGCGATTTCCATGGCGTACTGGATGTCTTGGCCTTTGCGGGGACCCCTTGGACGGGCGGCTCGCCCGCCGAACAGATCGCCGAAGAGATCCTCGAAACCCGATCCCCCCCCCGGGCCAGTACCACCGAAACGGATATCAAACCCCTCGAACCCGCGCCCCTGAAAGGGATTGGCCCCCTGCGCGCCGCGGGTGCCGCCGTGGCTTCCAGCCTTTCCGAACAGGTCATACTGCTTCTTCTTGTCCGGATCGCTCAGGACCTCATAGGCTTCGGTGATCTCCTTGAACTTCTCCCCCGCGTCCTTGCCTGTGACGTTCACATCGGGGTGATATTGGCGCGCCAGTTTCCGATAGGCCTTCTTGATCTCCTCGCCGCTGGCATTGCGCTTGACTCCAAGGGTGTCATAGTAGTCTTTCGTGGCCATCATCGTGCCTGTTTTCCCTGCGCTGCCCCATCGCTCACACCGCTGAAAGGAGGCCACAAGGCGTGCCGGCCTCCCTCGGTATCAAACGACTTCAAGTAACTTCGACCTTGATGCTGGTCGTAGACCGGGTGTCTTTCTTCGGCATGACAATCTTGAGCACGCCCGCCTCGTACGTGGCTTTGACACCCTCCTGGTCCACGCTGTTGGGCAGCGTGAAGGACCGCATGAAGGTCCCATAGGAGCGCTCGATGCGGTAATAGGTTTCGTCCTCTGTCTTCTTCTCGAATTTCCGCTCCCCCTTTAGGATCAGCAGGTTGTCTTCGATCTTGATGTCGATGGCATCCTGGGTGATGCCCGGAATCTCCGCTTTCAGAACGACGTGTGAGCCGGTCTCGTAGATGTCCACCGGCGGCGCCCAGTTGCCCGAGCAGAACTCCTCCGCACCACGGTTGCTCATGGCCATGGTGTCGTCAAAGAGCTGATTGACCCGATCCTGAATCGACATCAGATCTCGGAAGGGGTCCCATTTCTTCATCGACATAACTCTCTCCTCCGGCTATTTCTCATCTTCGAACTCCGCGTCCACCACCTCCGCTTCCTGCTGAGGCTCTTCCGCGCCCCCGGGCGCCTCGCCAGCGGCCTGCTCTGCGGTCTGCTGCCGATAAATGACCTCCGCGATTTTGTGCGACGCTTTGGTCACGTTCTCAATCGCCGCTTTCATGGCTGCCGTGTCCTCGGAGGTAAGCGCCTTCTTGCCGTCGGCCAGGGCTGTCTCGATCTCCTCCAGTTCGTCGGCCGCGATCTTGTCCTTGTTTTCGTTGACCGTTTTTTCCGTATTGTAGATCAGGGTGTCCAGCTGATTGTGCACCTCGATGCTCTCCCGGCGCTTCTTGTCTTCCGCCGCGTGGGACTCGGCATCCGTGACCATCCGGTCGATCTCGTCTTTGGACAGTCCGCTGGAGGAGGTGATGGTGATCTTCTGTTCTTTGCCGGTGCCCATGTCTTTGGCGGACACATTGACAATGCCGTTGGCATCGATGTCGAAACTGACCTCAATCTGCGGCATACCTCTGGGCGCCGGCGGAATGCCGACCAGGTGAAACCGTCCGAGGGTCCGGTTGTCCCGGGCCATTTCGCGCTCACCCTGGAGCACATGGATCTCCACGCTGGTCTGGTTGTCTGCGGCCGTTGAAAAGATCTCACTTTTCTTGGTCGGAATGGTGGTATTGCGGTCAATGAGGCGTGTCAACACCCCGCCGAGCGTTTCAATGCCCAGCGAGAGCGGCGTCACGTCGAGGAGGAGCACGTCCTTCACATCACCTGCCAGCACACCTCCCTGAATGGCCGCGCCCCCCGCCACCACTTCATCGGGGTTCACCCCCTTGTTCGGCTCCTTCCCAAAGATTTCCTTCACCAGTTGCTGCACCTTGGGAATCCGCGTGGAACCGCCCACCAGGACGACTTCGTCCACCTCGGCCGCGCTGATCTTGGCATCGGCCAGTGCCTTCAGGCACGGTTCCTTGCTCCGCTCGATGAGATCCTCCACCAACTGTTCGAACCGAGACCGGCTGAGTTTGAGGCTCAGATGTTTGGGACCTGAGGCGTCGGCCGTCACGAAGGGAAGGTTGATTTCGGTCTCCTGCACGGTGGAGAGCTCAATCTTGGCCTTCTCCGCAGCTTCCTTCAACCGCTGCAGCGCCATCTGATCCTTGCCCAGATCGATGCCCTGGTCTTTCTTGAATTCACTCACCAGCCAGTCGATGATCCGCTGATCGAGGTTGTCACCACCCAGGTGTGTGTCGCCGTTGGTCGATTTCACTTCCACCACTTTGTCGCCCACTTCGAGGATGGAGATGTCAAAGGTCCCCCCGCCGAAATCATAGACGGCAATGGTCTGGTCCTTCTTCTTGTCCAGCCCGTAGGCCAGGGCCGCGGCCGTCGGCTCATTGATGATCCGCTTGACGTTGAGCCCTGCAATTTGGCCGGCATCTTTGGTCGCCTGTCGCTGACTGTCATTGAAATAGGCTGGAACGGTGATCACCGCGTCCGCGATTTTTTCTCCCAGATAATCTTCCGCGGCCTTTCTCAGCTTCTGGAGGATCTTGGCAGAAATCTCTGCCGGGGCATACTCCTTGCCCTTGACGACGACTTTGGCATCTCCGTTGGAGGCCTGGATCACTTTGTAGGGGACGATGGTCATCTCTTCGCTGACCTCATCATAGCGCCGCCCCATGAAACGTTTGATGGAAAAGACGGTGTTCTCAGGGTTCGTCACGGCCTGGCGCTTGGCCACCTGCCCGACCATGATCTCCCCATCTTTTCCGAACGCAACGACCGAAGGTGTCGTGCGTCCTCCCTCTTCGTTGGTGATGACCTCGGGATCTCCTCCCTGCATGACGGCCACCACGGAATTGGTTGTCCCGAGATCGATTCCAATAATCTTGCTCATCTGCTTCTCCTCCCTCTTCGGCGCGAGATTCTTTCTTTACGATTCAACAAAGTTGAGTCCAAGAAGAATATAATTATTGAGTCGAACCATGTCAACACGGCGCAGGAAAAAAGGGGCGGGCTTGAAAAGGCGGACAGGCTGTTTTCAGGCTGGAGTATTTCGGAGCAATTCTTTGAATCGTCCGCTTTTGAACAATTATGAGCTTAGATGGTATCAGAAACCGTAGAAACTTCGTTGGACGAAGCAGGAAGGACTCATTCGCCACTCACGGGGATTTCTTGTTTTTCAGAGCCTTTGGGCATGCGAATCTCGAGAACCCCCTGGTCGAACCGTGCGGTGACTTCCTCTTTTCGAATGGTCTGGGGCAGCGTGAAGGCGCGCTGAAAGCTACCATAGGAACACTCCATGCGGTGATAATTCTCGTGCTCCACCTCTTTTTCAAATTTGCGCTCTCCTTTGAGAAGCAACACGTCTCCTTCAATCTCAATGGTGATGTCTTCTCGGTTGACCCCGGGAAGTTCGGCCCGGACCACCACATAACCCTTCGATTCGAGGATGTCCACCACCGGCATGTAACACCCGCGGTTCGGCGCACCCAGCGCGGGTGCCGCGAACGTGGGCTCTTCCATAAAACGCTGCAGACGCGCCTGAGCCGAGGAGATGTCTTTCAAGGGGTCCCACCGCCGAATGCCCATGGTCGCGCCTCCAGGAAAATCCGAATGATGGCAATAAGATATAGAATAATCTGACGCATGTCAAATCTTTAGTTGAATTTGAGCTCTTTAAGGGACGTATCGCTGTAGATTCTTTGGGACCCACCAATCTTCAAAATTATACCAGATTCCCGCTTTTTCCTGTTTGATACCGTGAAATCTCGCATCCACCAGCGGAAGGGCGTCGGGAACCCACAGAAAACAGTAGGGCTGATCCTCGGCGAGGATGGCGTGTACCTGCCGGTAGATCTTCTGTCGCTCCGTCTGGTCGAAGGTCTTTCGCCCCCGAATGAGCAGCGCGTCCAGCTCTGGATTGCTGTAGGAGATGAAATTGTACTGGTTGGGGGCCGTCTGGGAGGAGTGCCACATGATATAGTTGTCCGGATCAATGCCAATGGACCACCCCAGGATGATCGCCTCAAAATTCCGCTTATCCACAAACTGGTTGATAAAGGCCTGCCATTCCACGATTTTGATTTTCACGTCGACGCCCACCTGCCGCAGGTTCTGCTGGATGATCTCCGCGGCCTGCTTACGTTCGTCGTTACCCTGATTCGTGATGATCG
This sequence comes from uncultured Nitrospirota bacterium, assembly GCA_947259355.1. Classification (GTDB taxonomy): domain Bacteria; phylum CG2-30-53-67; class CG2-30-53-67; order CG2-30-53-67; family CG2-30-53-67; genus CALZGC01. Next base: position 101,657 of record CAMYMF010000003.1, read on the forward strand.
TGAAACGGAAGGGAATCCTACCCCGATCGAGCAGGCCGTCCTGGTCGCTGTCTTCCCAGCCAGCCTCTTGAAGCATGGCGCGAGCCTTGTCGGGGTTGTAGGCGTACGTCGGCACGTCCTCGTTGTAAGCCCAGTAGTGCGGCGGATAGGGCCCCGTGGCAGGGGAACCAAGCCCAAGGCGAACCCCCTTGATGATGTCAGCCTTGTTGATGGCGTGCGCCAATGCCTGGCGCACACGCTTTTCTCTGAACTTGGGGTCCTTCAGATTGTACCCGAGATAGGTATAGCCGTTTGCAGGATACCGGAACTTGTGGAAATTCTCTTTGAAAAAAGCCGTGTCCGTCTGTCGCTGATACTGTAGCGGTGTGAGCCCCATCACATCGACCCCACCCGATTTGAGCTCCAGAAAAGTGGTGGCTGGATCGGGGATGATCCGGTAGATATACTCGTCGATGTTGGGGCGACCCTTGAAGTAGTTCGCATTGGCACTGAGAACGATTTTCTGCCCCGTGAGCCACTCCTTGAAGCGATAAGGTCCCGTGCCAATGGGGTTGCGGTTAAATGCGGCAGTATTGATGTCCTGGCCCTCCAGGAGGTGCTTCGGGATGACCCCCATGCCCCAGCTTTCCAGGGCCGGCGCAAAGGCCTCCTTGTAGGTCACTCGGAAGGTGAGCGGATCGAGGACCTCCGCCATCTCGACCCGTTCGTAGTCGGCACCATAGGGTGTGGCCACATCGGGATCGATCAGTTTCTGGTAGGTAAAGAGCACGTCCTCGGCCGTGAAGGGCTCGCCATCATGCCAGCGCACACCGGGGCGCAGATGAAACGTAATGACGAGACCGTCCTCCGAAACCTCCCAGGACTCGGCCAGCTCCCCTTCGAATTGTAGGTCTTTGTCATATCGGATCAGTCCGTTGAAAACCTGGCCGTTGATGTCACCCGAGGCGCTGTCGTTGGCGATGACCGGGTTGAGCCGCTTCGCATCACCGATGGAGGCCACCACGATGGCATCGCCTGTCACCGGCTCCAGCCCAGTTGTCTCCGTTTTGGCAGGCGTTGAACCGTTTTCCGATTTGGAACAGGCCGAGCTGGACAGCACCAGCATCAAAGCAAACAGACAGCAAACAAACCGGAAGAGTCTCCGAATCGGAGTCATGGTTGTTGTCCTTTCAGAAGACGCAACGCCGCCGTGGCCGGAACTGCCGGTGGACGTGCAAGGCCGTTACAGCCAGCCCCGAACGCTCAGGCGGGAAACCTCGGAAGGGTGTCGGGCATGCATTCTCTGGGCTAAGGCGAGGTCGCACCGGATCCTCTTTCCGGTCCAGGCCCTGGGGGTGCCTCCCCGGGAACGGCGGGGGGACTTGCCGTCTGCCCGCCGGGGCTCTCCGGCGGCAGAACCTTGTCCATCCCTTCCGGCGGCAGGGGCAATTCCTGTTTCTGTTGTTCGGTGGCAATGGGGAGTTTGTCGACAACTGAGGGGGCTGTCTGGCCGCCTGAGAGATAGGCCAGAAAGAGCGAAGTCACCATGAAGATCCCCGCGGACCAGGTCGTCAGCTTACCGAGGAAATCGGTCGGCCCGGAACTGCCGAAAACGGTTTGACTGGCTCCCCCGAAGGCGGCGCCCATCTCCGCCCCTTTGCCCCCCTGGAGCAGGACGATCAGGATCAGAACCACGCAGACAAATACGTGTATCACCGCCAGCAAGACGTAGAACATATGGCGCCGCTCCTCTTACACCCCTTTGTCCAAAAGCATCTATTTAGCACAAAGAACCAGGCGAGACAAGCACTAAAAATTCGCCGTGACGGCGAGGGTCAGAAATCCGGTCTCGTGACGGGGACCACCGATAATCACGGTCCCATGATTTTCAATACGCATGCGCGTCGTCAGGATGGCGGCGGCGCCTTCGCGGATGACGATCTTCATGTCGATCTTACTCCCAACCATTTTCACTGGGGTTAGCAGAAGGAGCCGTCCCCCGGGAAGCTTCACCTTGCCGGTCTGGCCGGCGCTGAGGGTCACTCCCGTGGTGTCCAGCAGTTGAAACGACATGTAGTTGAGGGCGATGAGGTCCTTCTTGAGATCCAACAGGCGGGGATCAAAACCTTGATCCGAATTGGAAGCCAGGATGGTGCGCACCTGTATCTGGTACTCCGCAGCGCCCGCCGGTGCCGTGCCCAAGCAACAGATGAGCCCCCACACCAGAGCGAAGCAAGAAACCATTGAGCGCCCGCGAAGGCGTCCGCGGCTTTTCATCAGACCTCCTCTGGGGAACGGCGCTCCCCGTTCCCAGAGACCCAGATCACAGTCATTCTCGAATTATGGGTTTTGAACAGCAGGACCGTCCGGTCACCGCCGTCGACGGAATCGACAATGCACTCATGCTTCACTAATGTTTCTATCACAGGCTCCGGTGTTCTGTAAACGGCAAAACGGAAAACCAGCACCAGCGCCGCCGCGGCCACCACCGCAGGCACGAGGGCCCGCAGCCCCCAACGGCGAGCCGTGCGAGCAGGCAGACCCGTTTCTTCGCCCACGCCGGCGGCGATCCCCTTTCGAACAGCGCCAATCAGCGCCTCCAGATCACGGGCCGGCTCCCCGGCTGTCGCCAGGAATCCTTCACGAATCAGCGCTTGGGTCTTTTGAAGGCCCACCAGCTCGCCCCGGCAGTGAGCACACGACGCCAGATGGGCTTCAACCCGGGCCGATTGCCGACCCGAGAGCTCACCATCGAGATAGGCGCTGAGCCAGCGTCCCATGCTGGTGCATTTACCGATCTTCACGAACTTTTCCTTCCTTTATATAGGGGCTCAGGTCTGTCTGAAGCTGCTGTCGAGCGTAATGCAGACGGGACATGACCGTCCCCTTGCGGATCTTGAGGATCCGGGCAATCTCCTCGTAGGAGTGCCCCTCAACCTCGCGAAGCACGATGACTGCCCGATGATGCTCCGGGAGGCGTTGAATGGCATCCATAACGACTCTGTTGAGTTCTTTCTGTGCCACACTTTTGGCCGGGTTGAACTCGGAAGACGTCGAGAGCTGAAGGTTTTCTGCAGGGTTAGTCACGTAGGTCTCATCAAACTCCACGTGGGTTCGGCGGCCTTCTTTTCGAATGAGATCAATAGCCTGGTTGTACGCGATCCGGTACAACCATGTGTGAAAGCCGCCACCTCCCCGGAATCCCTTGAGCGCTCGGTACGCCTTGATGAACGCCTCCTGAGTGACATCCAGGGCGTCATCCCGGTTTCCGAGCATCCCGAAAGCCAAATGATAGATCCGCTTCTCGTATTTAGCCACGAGTCGGGAAAAAGCCTCATGGTCCCCCGCACGGGACCGCTCGACCAGTTCCAGATCTTCCGTGGCGGGATCTTCTTTTCTAGCCATTAGACGCCCGGTATTCTGGAAAATTCGATCCGCAGGATCGGGAAGGAGACACTTTTCCGAGTAGATGGCGTACGAAATCCCGGGGGGCAACCGATGGGGCGGCGCCAGGTGTCAAACACCGAGAGCGCCACAGGGCCCAAATCAAAGGCATAACCTCTACGACACGTCTCAGGGAGCGGAACGAGGATTCGAGCGCTTTGCCATACTCGAATTGCCGGCTATTTCGAAAACGGGCCATTATCCCCGTACGCCTGCCCGAACAATGCCGGCGAAGGACTCGGCCTCCAGGCTGGCGCCTCCCACGAGAGCGCCGTCAATGTCCGGCTGGTCCAGCAGATCTCTTGCGTTGGACGGTTTGACGCTTCCCCCGTAGAGGACTCTCGTCTTGGCGGCGATTTCGGTATGATAGAGCGAGTCGAGCAGATTGCGGATATGGGCATGCACCTCGTTGGCCTGTTGCGGGGTGGCCGTTCGACCGGTACCGATGGCCCAGATCGGCTCATAGGCAATCACCACGCGCCCCATCTCCTCCTCGGAACAGCCCTGAAGCCCCGCCCGAACTTGCCTGTCCACGACCTCGAATGTCCGCCCGCTCTCGCGCTCATCGAGTGACTCGCCGACGCAGAGGATCGGGGCAAGTTCCACCATCAGGGCAGCCCGAACCTTCTTGTTCACCGCGGCGTCCGTTTCCCCAAAATACTGCCGCCGTTCGGAATGTCCCAGGATCACAAAGTCACACCCTGCATCCCGGACCATCCCCGGCGAGATCTCCCCCGTGTAGGCTCCTTGGGTCTCATGAAAAAGATTCTGGGCGGCCAGGGCGATGGGCGTCGACTGAATGGCCTGAAAAACCACATAGAGTGCTGTGAACGGCGGCGCCACGGCAACATCCACGCCCTGTACATCACTGCAGGTTTCCTTCAGGCCCTCCACGAGGGCGATGGCCTCGCTCATGGTCTTGAACATCTTCCAGTTACCGGCTATGAAGATTCTTCGCATTGAACGCCTCCCCCTGTGCCCGACCCCTAACGCCCATGCCGGGCCCGCCAGGCTCATCCATGCTTGTCGGTCAGCCCCTCGATCCCCGGCAGATTCTTTCCCTCCAGGAGTTTCAGCGAAGCCCCCCCGCCTGTGGAGATAAAGGTCATGTTGTCCGCCTCGCCGGCACGGTTCACCGCATCAGCGGTATCGCCCCCCCCGATGATGGTCGTGGCATAACAGCCGGCGACCGTATGGGCCAAGGCGGTCGTGCCCCGGCTGAACGGATCCAGCTCATACATCCCCATGGGGCCGTTCCAGACGATGGTCTTGGCGCCCTGGAGCGCTAGCTCAAAGAGCTTGCTCGACGCCGGGCCGATGTCGAGGCCAAACCACCCTTCGGGGATCTCCTGGACCGTCACGATCTTAGTGTTTGCCCCGGCATCGATCCGATCGGCCACCACCACGTCGACGGGGAGGTAGAATCGGACCGCCTTCTCCCGGGCGCGCTTCAGCATATCGAGCGCGAACTGGATCATCTCCCCTTCCACCAGAGACTGGCCGACCTCATGGCGCATGGCCTTGAGGAAGGTAAACATCATCCCGCCTCCGATGATGATCTTGTCTACCCGGTCGATGAGATTCTGGATTACGCCGAGTTTGCCCGAGACTTTGGAGCCCCCCAGGATCGCCACAAAGGGACGGGCCGGCGCGGTCGTCACTTTCTCGAAATACTCGATTTCCCGCTTCATCAGAAAACCGGCGACGGAGACCGGCACAAAGCGGGTGATGCCGAAGGTGGAGGCATGGGCCCGGTGGGCCGTGCCGAAGGCATTGTTCACATAGACGTCGATCCCCTCGGCCAGCTCTCGGGAAAAGGCCTCATCATTGGCCTCTTCTCCCGAGTAGAAACGGAGATTCTCCATCAACAAAACGCCGCCATCGCCGAGGGAATCGACCATGCTCCGTGTCTGCGCCCCGATGCAGTCGGGGCAGAAGCGTACCTCACGGTTCAGGAGCCTGCCCAGACGCTTGCCCACCGGCGCGAGGGAATATTTGGGATTGACCTCTCCTTTGGGCCGCCCCAGATGGGAGGCCAGCACGAGACGAGCACCGTGGTCAATGGCATAGTTGATGGAGGGCAGGGTGGCACGCATGCGCCGATCATCGGATATGTTGCCGTCATCATCCATGGGCACATTGAAGTCTACCCGCATGAAGACCCGTTTTCCCTTGAGTTCGACATCCTCGATGGTCATTTTGTTCACGGCTTACCTCGACCGATGACGGTTGTGGGTTGGGATGGGGTTGTTCATGTGGAGCTGCGTCTTCTTATAATCGACGGATACCCCAAAGTCAAGGAGCAAACTCCAGACAGAGCCCCGCCGGATGAGCGTATCGCCCGTGGGCACTGCGGCCCGGCGCCGCTCTATCTTCTCCAGTGCATCCCGGATCAACCGGCAGTTGGGGTACTCCGCAAGATACTGCTCGCCCAGGCGCGCGCCCTCCCCCAAATTCCCTTCTTTCTCCGCCAGCACCACCAGGGCGATCTTGGATGCGGGCACGGAATAGTGCCCTCGGGCCAGGGCGAGACGCACTTCCCCCAACCCCTCCTCCCGCTGGTCCGCAATGAGGGGCAGAAACCAGAGGTATCGCGTCTTCACACTCCGAAAATACTTGTAGATGCCGGTGGCAAAGTAGACGTCGTGAATCTGCGGATCGAGTCGTTGCGCCGCTTTGAAATGGCCGAGCGCCTTGAAGCCATGGTAAAAGCCCGCCAGATAGCGGTGCCGCTCCATCTCGTAGAGCCCTCGGACCCCGTAGGCTCCCCCCAGCAGGAAATGGTCCCACGCGCTGAGCACCTCCTGCTTCTCGAGGGTCTTGACGGCCTTCGTGTTTTTCGGGAATTCCGCAGCAAAGTCCTCCTCCAGAGCCGCCTTCGGTGCGCCCTGCTCGAGGGAGTGGGTCATGAGAATCAGAAGACGGCCCAGACTGGGAAGGACGCTTGCAGGCTGCAGGGATTCCATCTTGTCGAACAGAGCCCGGGCCTCTTGATAACGCCGGTCCATGACAAGCGCCTCCGCAGCCAGAATCTGTCCGTCCAACTCCGCAGAAATATAAGGAAGGGGAAACTGATGGGAAGCCTCCGATAGAGAGAAGAAGCCGGCCCACGCGAGGATCATGGCGAAACCAATCCGGATCAGGCCTGGTCGTCCACTGGATCTCGCCATTGTTCTTTTCTCGGAGGGAAGCTTATCCACATATTGTATAGAACATGTGGACAAACACCATATGTGGAGCGGTTGGCTGAACAATTTCCTAGTCTTTTTGAGGAGTTGCAGGGGCCTCAGACTTATCCACATATTGTGTCATGTCTGTTGGAAAGACTACATATTGTGTCTCTCTCACGGCGTCAACGCCTGTTTCCCTGCTCCACGGGGGCAATGGTCCCGAAAACGCCGTCACCCTCGACCGACAGAAATCCGACGCTCAACGGATGCTCGTGGCCCCTCTTCCCGGCGCTGCCCGGATTGAAGAAGAGAATCCCCTCGATCCTTTCATTGAAGGGCCGATGGGTGTGGCCGAAAACCACCACATCGGGCCGGACCTGCCGGAGCCTCTCTTTCAGCTTTTCAGGAGGCCTCAGGGGGTTTCCAACCCGGTGGGTAATGAGAATCCGCTGCTCACCGGCCGTGATCACCCGATAGGCCGGCACGTCGGTGAAGTGCACCGCAGAATCCATATTGCCCCGCACCGCCATGACCGGTGCGATCTGTCTGAGCTGCGCCAACACGCCGTCCCGTCCGATATCGCCGGCATGCAGAATCATTTCAACACCGTCGAAGAGCTCAAGAACGCCGGGATGGAGAATCCCGTGGGTATCGGAGAGGACGCCAAGCTTCATGTCGTTCTCCCAGGCAATCTGAATGCACGATCCTGTCTAATGATCCCCGAAAACGGCACCCACCCCCACTCCCAAGTGGATGCCGGGCCGCACAGCAGGCTGCCACACGCGATCATAGCGACGCAACACCACGGGATAGGCATAGATGATCTCGCCCAGCGGGCGCTCCGACAGACCGCGAATTTCACCGACCACGGTGATGGCCTTCCCAGCTGCGTAACGGGCGGGCTCCGCGAAGCCGGGGACCAGGAGCAAGAAGCGTCCCCGGGCCTCATCGAGCGAGCGCGGCCGGTCTCTATAATCGAGCGGCGCCTCGACGATTTCCACGTACGCACCCTCGGGCGTGTTGCGCACCCCGTGGACATAGCCCCCCCACACGACGGTTGCACCGGCATAACGCTGCACCCTCGCCTGCACCGCCGGAAAGGTGGCCGCCCGGTCGCTGCCGGCGAGATACTCATGGGGGATGACCGGCGAGCAGCCCGCCACCATCATGACAAAAACCAAAGAGCGAAAACGCCAACGCGTGGGAGGAACGTTCATGACGTTGCACAGGGAAAGGGTCTGGGTGAATGGCTCCAAATCTACCCGGGCAGGGGAGAAAAGTCAAACTGAAAAGGCCGACGGTTTGGCCGAACACTCCCCTCATGGAGCGGAAGACGAGGCCCCCTTCCGGCGGAAAAGCCTGGCCCGGGCTTCGGCTACGACCACCCCACCCTTCTTTTCAGCCCGCGCCTCGGCCACCACAATCCGCCGGTCCGCTCGCGTGATGCTCGCGTGCACCAGAATCGGCTCGCCTGTGAACAGCGGCGCAGGGAACCGCACGGTGATCTCCCCCGTGAGCGCGGGCAACGACAGCTCATAGGCCAGCTTCACCATGGCTTCATCGAGTAGCAGGGTCAGCATGCCACCGTGTACCCGTCCGGCGTAGCCCTGGTAGATCTTCGAGAAGGTGTGGCTCGCCCGGATCGCGCGGGCCGTTCGGTCCACCTCGAATTTCACATGCAGCCCGTGCGGGTTTTTTTCGCCGCAGACAAAGCAATGCGCATCCGATTGAAGTGTCACCCAGACTCCATCACTCCAACATATCTTGACATTCACATGGCTCCGTACTATAAATCGGCTGGTTCTTTTGCGCAACTCTGGAGGATCCGCGTCGCGTGCAAACCTCGAGCTTGTCCTTTTCTTCCCTCCATCTCCCTGATCCGGTGATAAAAGGCATTGAATCCGCGGGGTTCAAGAACTGTACCCCCATTCAGGAGAAAGTCTTTCCGCTCTCGCTCAAGGGCAAAGATATCGCGGCCCAGGCGCAGACCGGCACGGGCAAGACCGCAGCGTTCTTGATCACTATCCTAGCCCGCCTGCTGGCCCAGGAGCGCCGGAAGCATACGGGCTCCTGCCCCCGAGCGTTTATCATCGCACCCACACGGGAACTGGTCGTGCAGATCTACGAGGAGGCACAACTGCTCGGTCAGCACACGGATTACTCCATGCTCGCCGTCTACGGCGGCGTCGACTATCAGAAGCAACGGGAAAGACTGCGGCTGGGAGTGGACATCCTCATCGGCACCCCGGGACGTCTGATCGACTACTACAAACAGCGCACCTACAACCTGAAAAGCACCGAAATACTGGTGGTGGATGAGGCGGACCGGATGTTTGATATGGGTTTCATCAAGGACATCCGCTATCTGCTGCGCAGACTCCCTGCTTACCACAAACGCCAATCGATGCTCTTCTCCGCCACCCTCTCCCATCGGGTCATGGAGCTCGGGTATGAACATATGAACATGCCCGTCAAACTCTCGGTCTCCGAAGAGAAGATCACCGTGGACAAGGTGGAACAGGTACTCTACCACGTGGGGAAAGACGAAAAATTCTCTCTGCTCCTGGGGCTTCTAAAGAATGAAGGGAGCGAGCGCACCCTGATCTTCGTCAACACCAAGGTGGTGGCAGACCGCATCACCCGGCACCTCACCGCCAACGGACACAGAACCCGGGCCATCACGGGCGACATCCCCCAACCCAAACGGCTCAAGATTCTGAAGGAATTCAAGGAGGGGAGTCTGCCGATCATGGTAGCCACGGATGTCGCCTCCCGGGGGCTCCATATCGAAGGGGTCACCCACGTCATCAACTATGATCTGCCCCAGGATTCCGAGGATTACGTGCATCGCATCGGGCGCACTGCCCGGGCCGGTGCTTCGGGCAAAGCCATCAGCCTCGCGTGCGAGGAGTACGTTTTTTCCATGGAAGAGATCCAGGAGCTGATCGGCACCAAGATTCCCGTGGTATGGCCCGAGGAGTCCCTCTTCGAACAGGACATCAAATCGGCCCCGCCCCGCAAACGACGTCCGCGACGCGACGCCAGCAAGCATGCCAAAACCGGCCGGCGCCCCCACCGGCGAAGAGGCGGCCCGCCGAGACAGAAAGTGAAACGTTGAATTTCCAAAGCCCCATAAGACGCCGGGAGACATCCGTCCGAATCGCTCAAAACCCTTGACAACGGCCAACCCCCCTGTGTAACTTACGAGCACATTTCAACCTGCCTGCCGGAGTGGTGAAATTGGTAGACGCACGGGACTCAAAATCCCGCGGGGGCAACCCCATGCCGGTTCGATTCCGGCCTCCGGCACCATGAAAATAATAAGCCCCCCTTTGCGGGGGCGATTTATTTTCACGGTTCTGGATACGGAGAGAAACCGCAGTGAGCTTGCCCTGAGCCTGCCGAAGGGATTCCGGCCTCCGGCACCAGTCTTTTCAACCACTTATGGCTCTTGCCGGATTGTCGCATTTTGCCCAAAATCCCAGATTGTAACTAAAATGTAACCATCTTCTTCACTCACGTGTAAGGGAAATCCGTTTACCCTTACTCGTGGAGCATTTCCGGAGATGTCGCCTCTCCGAAATCCACCAAGGTTCTTGGTAAAGTACTCCCCAATTGAGAGCGAGGATCTGAGGGACCTTGACCGGGGCACAATTTAGACATTGACTGCTCTATTAAGAAGCCGTGTCTGAGTTGTCTGCTTCGGATCGAAGAGATCTGAATCTGATAACCAAGCGTCCGTTTGCGTATTGACTAATCTCCAGAGAGCTCCCCCTTAATGGCCTGAGGCACGCAAATGGCAAAGCTCCCGTTCTTGTATACCGCGCAGAAAGCCGCACACCCGGGTGAGCGAAATAATCCTGAATCAGCCGGGCGTGACCGCCGTGGTTAGAAAGATAATAGCCGCAACCGGGCAGGAGCATGTGGGGTGCCACGTCACTGAGCACCGACAGCCTCGGTCGATCGCACTGCAAAGTCTGCTCTAATGCCGGCGCAGTGGACCTTTGCTCTCCGTGGCAAAGAGACAAGGCAACCAGTCTTCGTGGGTTCTCAACTAACGCCCCAGGAAATGCAGCCACTTCTTTTTCTTATCTTTTAGGGCATTTTGTTGAAAATCCACTGCGCCGGCCACATCCATGATCAGCGCTTGGATTGGGCCGCTGTGTTTTTGGTGGTAACTTTCATATCCTGCTGACTTGTTGGTAGCTTCAGTGTAGCTATAAGAACACTAGCTTTCAACCTCAGGTTTAAATCTTTAATCAATACGAGAAGATCCCACTGTATAACGTGTATACACGTTATACAATATTTACTGCTTTTTGTCAACTGGTTTTTCTGGTTTGTTTATGGTTGACAAAAGGAAGTGCATGTGATAAACGTGTATACACGTTTATCACATAGCCATGGGTGATTTAACTCGAGTAAAGGTTCTTCAAATGGTCTCACAAGAACTTAAAAGGAGGTTTAAAACCTATTTCAAGACTCCTGTGGGCCACAACCAATTGCCTGCGTATGCCGAGGGCGCTATGGTAGGTACCCCGTTCAAAGATGTTACCAAGTTTATGAGAGCATTACGAGAAGATGGCATAATCGAGCGACATAGGCTGTCTGCAAGAAACAAAAGAAGCCGTATATTGTACTGTTCTAAGTCCCTTGATGAAATAGATCCCTATGAGCTAGCCATAGCGATGTTTTCCGATGGCTATTTCTGCAATTACTCTTCTATCTATTACCACGCACTTACCAATCAGGTACCAAAGGCGATTTACATCTGTCACGAGACAATATCCAACAGGCGTCGCAAAGTTCGAGATATAACAGACAATGAGCTGCGCCGAGCATTCATTAAGCCGCACCGGCACACAAACTACGTGTTCGATATCGGACGCTATAGCATTGTCGTGGTGGACCGTGAAAGAAATTCAGCGCACGGGGTTACTAGGCGCGCTGCAACATCGCGTCTGTTGCCGAAGAAGTCTCGCGTTACCTGCCTGGAACGGGCACTAATAGACGCTGTCGTAACTCCTCAATACAACGGGGGCATTACAAGCGTTTATGCCCATTACAAAGCTGCCCAACGGAGGGTGAATGTCGCCAAGCTGATTATACTATACAAGCAACTAGATTTTGTATACCCGTACTCTCAAACTATCGGCTTTCTTCTCGACAAGGCAGGGATGGCGAAGCATGCAGCTCTTGTTTATGAGGAGTTCCCACCAAAGCATATATTTTATATAGACCATAACGCCAAAACCTCTTGGAGTTATAATGATAAGTGGAAACTGTACTATCCAGAGGGACTTGTAGATGAAGATTGAGGAAGTTATTACTGAAACAATAATAGCAATATATCAAGCTCCGATCGTTGCCTCCAATCTACGCCTGAAGGGCGGAAGTGCAATGCGACTGTTTGACAACCTTACATCTCGACTGTCTACAGACGTAGACTTTTCGATTTCATCCGATATAGAAGATGAAAAAGCTTTCTTCGGAGCCATTAAGTCCACTGTTGGAGAGAGGTTCCAGAAGTCGAGGTTTGACGTTATAGATTTCAAGTGGGGCAGGAAACCCGAAAGGCGACGTGCCGGTCTTCCGGCCTGGTGGGGTGGGTGGCAGTGTGAATTCAAGCTTGTCGCGTTTGAGCACCGTGGGAAGCCAATAGAAACAAAAAGAAGAAATGCTATGGTTCCAGAAGGGGTCAGTTCCTCAAAGATTATGGTCGAGATCAGCGGACACGAATACTGCGGCAAAAGGCGAATTAAAACAATTAAGGGAGTGAGAATATTCGGCTACACGCGAGAGCTGCTTGTGGTTGAAAAACTACGTGCCATTTGCCAGCAGCATCCTGAGTATGCTTACAGGCTTAGTAAGAATAGAGCGAGAGACTTCTATGATATATATGAATTAACCAGCGATGCAGACGATAATTTCGCTCACAGATGTCGGTCTGACATAGAGAAGGTCTTCCAGGCGAAGGAGGTCCCCTTATCAATATTATCCGCATTATGGGATAATGCTTTTATAGATGAACAACGAAGCGGGTTCAATGAAGTAAGAGATACTGTAAGTTCTAATATACACGAATTTGACGTCTATGTGGAGCACCTGAGATTCCTAGTCAAGGAGATTTACCCTACCGCGGTCTAGCTAGGTTTCGGGAGGCTCTATGCAGCCAACCCGTAACCTGCATTAGCCCTGTCTTGGTGGTCATTGAATTTTGAGATGCCTTCTTTAGATCAGCATCATTATCGATATTGTATCTTTCAAAAACTGACCTGGTCTAATGTCCGGGGATCATCATTGCAACCCTCTCAGGGACTCCTGCTCTTACCATGTTTCTCACCGCCGTCCTTCTGAAGTCGTGAAACAGCTTCCCTTCCAGCTTTGCCTCTTTTAGGGCTTTATCCCACGTTCCTCTGAACTCCTTTATCCTGTCTCCAGTGTTGGGGTTGACGAACACCCAGGGAGACTTGGGATAATCCGTATCGCGAAGTGTCTTCTGCAGGACCATGGATTCATAAAGCTCGCCATCCATAAAGACAACCCTGGCTTTGTCGTTTTTGGTCGTCCCCGCCTCCAGGACGATCTTATTTTCCTTGAAATCAATCTGTGTCCATTTGAGCGAAATGATCTCCCCTTTCCGCATCCCGGTGTAGTAGGCCATGATCACCACGGGTTTGAAGAAATCCTGGAGAGCGTCTCGCAGGGCCACGTATTCCTCATGTTCGAAGTAGCCTGACCGCGGCTTGTTCTCCTTGAGGTGAGGAATATAGGGGACTTGGTGTACCTTCGGCGGTGTTTCTCTTGCGGCCAGGTTGAACATCCGCTTCAGCGCTGCCAGCTCCCGGTTGATGGTTGCATTCTTCACCCCCTGTTTCTGTCTTGCGAGAATATAGACTTTAATCGCATCGGTGGTGATGTTGATGGCCTTCATGCCTTCGAAGAAGCCCTCAAGCCTACGGGCACTTCTCTTTGCCCGGTCCAGTGACTTCTTTGCGTTCACCTTGTAGTCGTTGACGAAATCCTGGGACAGCTCTTCAAAAGTGATCCGTTCGACCTTGAGCCCCTGGAACTTCCCCTCGACCACATGGCCTTCCCGAAGTTTCAGGAGCTTCTTCGCAGCACTCTCCTTGGTGGACTTGCTGCTCTCATAGTAGGGTTTTCCTGCCCGGTAGTACTTGATCCAGTAGACGTTCCCTCTCTTGTAGATGGCTCCCATCTCAGACCTCCTTCTGAGTACGGACACAAGAAGATCGTGGTCGCAGGAGCGCCGAGGGAACATTTCGATTGTGGGTGCTGTGCCGGGTTTGGTAGGATGCTTGGAGCATCTTCATTGCCTCGCTCAATGAAGGTGTTAGAGCGTCCTTGGAGTTGCCACTCCTTGGGCGCTCGCCCCACCACATCGTAGCCGAAACTGACCAAGTCACCCGGCATCTGCTTTTGGATCAGGCGGTTCAACGCATCGTAGGTGTAGATGATGGTGTCGCCGTTGGGGTCGGTCCGGGTGGCAAGTTGCCGGTTGGCGTCATAGGTGGTATGGATCGTGGTACGGCATAATCGGGCGAGCCAGTGTCGGAATAGGCAGATTCTTGAAACTTGCATACACCTCAAAAATTACTTGACAATCTACATATATGGTCTATAGTGCATCTAGAAAGGTTTCTTTTCGTCTTTTCGTTACTCGGCCCAACAGAATCGCGCTATTTTACTATTTTTAGGACAGGAGTAGACTATGGGACTGGGTGCAAAAATAAGGGCACTACGCAAAGAGAAAAAGCTATACCAGAAGGACCTGGGACGATTGGCCGGGGTTCATGAGAAGCTCATTGGCAAATACGAGAATGAACAGATCATCCCTACAGCCGATACACTCAGAAAAATAGCTGAGGCTCTTGGCGTCAGCTCTGACTACCTCATTTTTGATAATGTACCGAAAGAGAGAAAGCTCGTAATCTTGGACCTGGGCTTATACGAGCGATTCCGAAAAGCGGAAACCCTGGACGACGCTGACAAAGAAACGATCAAGAAGGTGATTGATGCCGTGGTTCTCAAAGCAAAAGTGGAAAAGGCCATTCGGCCGGCAGAGGAAACAAGTTCCGGTGAGCGGCTGAAGAAGATCCTGAAAAAGTTCCGGGAGAAGTCCAAGGGGTACTCCGAGGAAGAGATTGAAAAGATCGTGGACAAAGCCGTCAAATCAGTAAGACGTCAGAAAGCCACTAACGTTGGTTAGGGCGGTGCTGGACACCAATGTTCTTGTGAGTGGCCTCTTCGCCCACCGTGGGACGCTGGCAAAGCTCCTCGATCTCTGGCAGCAAGACAGATTCGAGGTCGCAGTCTCTGTCGCCATCCTGGCGGAGATTGACAGAACCCTTCACAAGTCTTCTATCCGAAAGCATTTCAAGGTCACAGAGAAAGAGATTACCGACTACCTGGAGACCATCGTAGTACATGCGGCGGTGATCACCGAAGATACCCTGGAAATAGACATCATAAAGAAAGACCCCAGCGACAACAAGTTTCTGGCCTGCGCCAAGGAGGCTGAAGCGGGCTACATCGTATCCGGAGACAAACACCTTCTAGACCTCCAAGAATACCAAGGCATCTCCATCCTCACAGCCGCACAATTCGTGAAGACAATCAAGTGAAGGATCTCAGCTTCGTACTGCCCGAGGTTCCCGCGTCTGACCCTTTTGCTTTTTGGGAGGAAGCCGCCCGGTACCCTGGCCCGGCCCGGTAAACCGGGCTTCCCCCAGCATCCGATACTCCAAGATACATAAAGAAATGGCCGCTGAAAGCGGCAAAGAAGAAAGAAAAGCGGAGCATGCGCAGCATAACTTTCGACGTTATCCGACGCTGAGGCGGGCCAGGACACCGAGCTTAACCACAAGATACCTTAATGTTAAAGCCGCTAACTGCGGCAAAAATAGAGTGAAGCGGGGCACGCGGCGCTCCGTAGATTAGCGAAGGAGCGGTAAGCGTAACATAACAAGTTCTGTAAACTGCCCCCCAAAAATCAAAAGGACCGACCCCGATTCCCCCAGTCCCCCTTTCCCGCCCCTAACCGATTATAAAGATGGAGGTTCCTTTGTGTCTGGTTTCAAGAATAGCTGGACTTGAGGAGCCATATTATAAGGAATGGCCGCTTGCATGGTCTGGCCAAACAGACTTGTCAATTCTAAACGTTCGTTGTCGTCAAGTCGTTCAACGAAATGCGGGGCCAAGACTACATTCTCACAATGCATTATCACCATCTGCCCCAACGCAATCGCAAGATGATTCTGATTGAGCTCATAAAATTGCCGAAACAAAGGACTGAGTTGCTGGGAATGCTTGCGGTGAAATGTAAAGAGAAACCATGTCTGACCACCGATTGGCAGAACGTTAAGCACGACATCGGATACGCCTGTATGCAACTCAAGAGTGTTAAGCTGGCGCCCAGTCAAATCAAACTCTGGCGCGAATCCAGAGGCTACTGCGCAGTTCGAGACACCCGGAAAATGAAAGTCCACAGTAATCGTCAAATGGTATTTCTCATTCTTGAGCTGAGTCATGAGCGATCGAAAAATGCGTCGAATCCGAGCACGAGAAACTTTAGTCCCCATGAGGGAGAGCTTGGGTATATTGTTCTGCATTCCAGTTAAAAAGTTAACATCTTTCTCTCCGATATCCAGGATGCGCATCAATTCAGCAGCATCTCGTCTTCTGACTAAATCATCAAGCTTGGTATACAGCTTTTCTGAGTTAAGCTTTGCCCAATACTCACGTGCAGCCGCTCGCATTGAAAGGAGCAATCGTTGTCGCTTGGATTTCGGATCAAACGTACGGTTATGATCGAAGTCAATCTCTCGAAAAAGATGATTATCATGATCAGCGCAGAAACCCGTGAAAGTAGTGGCTTGTTTCCGACCAGTACGCTTTAAAATTATATGGTGTTTAGAATCTGCCTTAAACATATAAACATGGCCACGGTCAATTAGCTGTTCCATAACATACGCCGACTGCACTGAATGTGCTTTAACGACTTGCTGGTCACAATTTTCGTCATCAGCAAGACATTGCTGGACAGCATTGTTGCGCAGCCATCTATCAAGGGCTGCTATAAGGCGTGAAAGCCGTACCTGTATATTGTCTTGATGATTCATATACCGTTTGTTCAGATCTAAGGTTTCGCCTCCATTCTTACCGGCGTCACATTCGGAAACCTGCTTCTTCATCGGAAACTACAAGAGTCTTTTAGTCGAGTCAAACCTATTTTTTTCTTTAACTGATTAATGGAGCCCTTCCTTATTTCGGGGCGGGAGGTCGGGGGCGGAGCCCAAGGGACTCGCCTGACAGCGGCACAAGCGAGTTGCCCGGAGCGGCCCGCACTTCCATCCGGCAGCGGACTATACCACAAGATACTTTAATGTGAGAGACGCCGAAGGCGGCAAAGATAAAGCAAAGCGTGACACGCGGCGTCTCGGAGCGAAGCGCAGGGACGGAAAGCGTAACCAGCAACACTATGTTAGAAACCGCACGGGGTGTGACAGGGCTTTGCCCACTTGTTCACCCCGGGCCCTGGCGCAGTTCTTGCCCCTGATTACATAATATGGGCTTATGGGCTGCTGGCGGATGGGAGTGTGGGTGCGCAGGGCGACGGTCAGTAAAGCAACAAACTGGAACGCGGCACGGGGCGACGGCGGGAAATAAATAGGTCACGTGTCACTGTAAATTCGACTCAAGCTATTTTCTCTTCTTTTTAATCTTATCTAACGGAAACTTCGGATGTTTAAGCAATGCTTCTTTTGCTGTTTTCTGTCGCCTTCCTCCACTCACACTCTTACTTTTATCTACTGCTTTATATAACTTCAATAACTCGTCAGCTTTTGCTTTTGAGTTCTTTGATGTTCTGATTGCTAATGCCGTTAGTGCTGCTTCTCGCACTTCTTCAGAACAATCTTCTTTCGCAACCTTTTTTAGCACCTGAAGGCGAAGTTTTGGATTATAAACAATATGAATCCTTGCTTCATCATCTTCACCACCGACACCACAATGTCGTCTCAGACTCTTTTCAATTACTTTACTTGGCGTATTCGGATTCATATCCACAGCAGACTGAATCCATCCATCTGTTAGCTTTGACAGCTTTGTCAAAGAATCACCATCTGTCTCTAAACTTTCAGCAATTCCGACTAACACCTCAACTACATTATTGTATTCTTTAATAAGTTTATTTAATTCGCTCTTCTTCAATATAAATCCTTTGCTTTTGCTGTCCTTCGTTCCTAACTTGTTTCTCTTTTTTTTCTCTGAATCGCTCTATCAAACTGATAGAGTTAATAATTTAGATGGGTCAATATAGAGCACCGGTTTCCGGGTCTATCATCATATCCCCAAGCTCGTCTCCACCTATTAGCTTTTCTATAGCCTCTCCTAAATCGTCCGATGTCACAACATCTCCAATGGTAATAAGGGTACCTAGTATCCCAGCCTTTTTCAAAACTTTTTTCAATTTTTTCAGTTTCTTTTTGGATATTTTCTTGCCAGTCCCCCTGGTGCCTTCATATATTTCACCGGTATTAATATCAACTTTAGTCTTTGAGTTTGGACCACCTACATGACCATGCGGGTCGGAAGGAAACGGATCAGGATCATTGGGGTGAACATAGATAGGATCATCAGTCACTCCTTTGACTTCTATTAAACCCCAGGGATCAATCCAAATGATGGGATTGTTCCCCACATATGAATAAAGATTAATTCCGCCTGCGAGTCCAATGGAATCCGTTTGCAAGAACCGCCCAATGCTCGCATCATAGTATCGAGCACGGTAGAAGTAGAGATTTGATTCTTTATCTCTTTCCCTTGAGGTATAGGTGTAGGAATTCGCCACTCCTTCTGTCTCATTAACAATGGTCCCAAACGCATTCTACACGTAGCTGTTTACCACATTACCTGCAGAGTCAGTGAGTTCGGTAATGGAGCCCAACCCATCGGCATGGTAGTAGTAGCTCTGCCCGCCTCGCTGCATGATGAGGGGCTCATCGATGCCGGGGCCGTGGGTGTAGCGGGCAACTTGGGTGCCTGAGGCGTCATATTCCGCCAGAATGTCTTCTCCATCGTAGAGGTATTGGGTGATCGTCCCGTTCACGTCTTTCTGGATTCTCCTGCCAAAGGGGTCGTAGCTGTATTCGACATAGGTCGTATCCGGAAAATCGATTCTCGTTAGCCTGTTCTCCGGATCATAGGTGTAATAAGTGATTCCTGTGGTGTCGGTCTTGGAGATCATGTTGCCGTTGTTGTCATAAGTATACGAAATCCCATCGTATCCGGTCAACTGGTTGTTGTCATTATAGCTCCAATCATTAGCCTGGGTGTCGCTCAGGCGGTTTCCCACCGGATCGTACGTGAACGACTCCGCCGGGTTTTCGACCTGCGGATGGGTACTGGACAGGAGCCGATAGATCTTGTCATAGCCGTAGCTGTGGGAACCGTCCTTGTCGGCCATGCTGATTCGATTGCCCACATTGTCGTAGGTATAGCCGAAGTTTGACACCGGCGCCGTATTGATCTGATTGACAAGGTTGAGCAGCCGGGACGCGTCGTCGTAGGTATAGGTGGAG
>CAMYMF010000004.1 GCA_947259355.1 uncultured Nitrospirota bacterium
GGTTTAAGGTTCAACCAACCTGCAAATTGGCTTAAATCAAGAAAGAGTATAGCCTATTTATTTTCGAGGCCGAAGAGCTTTCTACAATATAGCAAGCTTCGTGGTGAGATGGTTTTTGATTTTGCTTTTTGCCATTTCCCATTTTCCATTTCCAATTTCCCGAACCTGTCTATTCGTAGCTGATAAACGCCTTGGGGTCGAGCTTGCGGGTGGCCCGAGACGGGACCATGCCAGCCAGAAGAGTCGCGACGAAGAGGATGGCCGTCAGGAGTGCGAGCAGGCCCAGGGGGATTACCATCCGTACTTCCCAGCCGAAGGAGATCTTGTTGATGACATGGGTGATGACGGCACTGATGAACGGCCCCATGAGGGTGCCCAGACCGATGCCCGCCAGGCCGATGATCCCTGCGCCCAGCATGATGATCCCGTCGATCTGTTCCCAGCTGCCCCCCAGGTAGCGGAGCACCGAGATCTCCCGTTTCTTCTCAAAGACCAAGATCATCAGCGTGTTGACCACCCCGATGAGGGAGACGAGGATCGCGATGATCTCGATCGCGTAGGTGAGTGCAAAACTTCGGTTGAAGATTTCCAGAATCTGCACCCGAAGCTCACTGTTGTCGATGATCTGCAGGGCGTGATGGGGCAACAGCTTCTGGCGCAATTGCTGCACGAAGGCCTCCCGATCAACCCCGTCCTTCAGATAGACGGTCAGCTGGGTGGCATCGTCGAGTCCCCAGAGCTCCGAGAGCCATCGCCGATCGAGATAGAGGAACCCCGACGTGGTGGAGTAGCTCGTGGCCGAGCCGGTGATGCTGAACACTGCGGGCCCCCGGGGCGTTGTGAGCGTCAGGGTATCACCGATTTCCAGATTATATTTGACCCGGAGGAAATCGGAGATAGAGACCTCGGGTTTGGCCTCCAGACGGCTCAGCCGTTCCTGCTCCTCCCGGTCCAGGTAGTCGGGGTCCCCGAATCTGGCCCAGAGGGAGGTGTTCCCGAAGCCGGCAATCACCTTGCGCCCGTCAAAATCGAGGTGGAGCGCGCGGAAACGGCCGATCCCGTCAACCTCGGGAAACCGGGCCACGGCCTCGATGACGGCCGGGTCGATGGGGTAGAAGCAGTAGTTGGAGGTGCACGACGCCGGCTTGATATAGACATCGGCGATCATGTAGGTGTGGATCCAGTCCTGCAGCGAGCGCTTGAGAGAAAAAATGGAGGTCAGCAGGGCAACAATCAGCGCACAACTGATGGCCACGCTCATGAGGGCCACCGAGAAGCGGTACCGGCTTCCCCGGATGTCGTTGACGGTGATCCGCCCGGGCGCCTTAAAGAGCCTCACCGCCGGTCGCTGAAGCAGACGGAGCATGAGGCCGAGATAGACGGGCGCATTGAAGGTGCATCCGAGAATGAAGGAGAGGATCCCCCCGTAGGCCAGCCAGGGAAAATCGAAGGGGCCGTAGCGGTAGTCCACGCCCGCCAGTAGGCAGCCGAGCACGATGCAGAAAAGCCCCAGCCAGGAGAGGAGCCGCTGACGCGTACCATAGCGCTTCTCCAGGGTTCCCTCCCGAAGACTCTCGCCGGGCTCCACCCGGGCCGAGTCCAGCGCCGGAATGAGCGCGGCCCCGAAAGAGACGACCAGCCCCAAAGCGAGGGCCCGGGCAACATCCATCCCCGAGACGAAATAGTCGGAGATGGAGATGCTCCGATCAATGGTGGAGATGGTTCTTTCCACGGCGACCACGGAGAAGGCAGCGAAGAACTGTCCCAGGAGAATCCCCAGCAGCGATCCCACGGCCCCCAAAATGAGCCCCTGTGCAGTGAAGAGGGTGATGATGCTCTTCCGGCCAGTGCCGAGGGCCCGCAGGAGGCCGATCTGCGGCCGGCGTTTCACGACCGAAATGGAAACAGTGTTGTAAAGTAGAAAGACCCCCACCAGTACGGCGATGAGGCTGACGAACTCCAGGTTGTACTTGAACGACGCGACAAAGGACCGCTGGTTGCCGAGGACCGCCTCATGGGCGACAATCGTCAGATGGGACGGCAAGGTTGCCGCAATGGCCTCGGCCTTGGCATCGGTGGTCACCAGATCGAGCCGGCTGAGTCTTCCGACCTGTCGTAAGTGCTCCTGGAAGTTCCCGAGTTGCATCAGGACCGTGTGGGGCGGCAGCGCCGTCTCGCCCAGGATCCCCGAAATCTTAAGCGTAACCGCCATGTTGTAAACATAAGCAGCGAAGGTGTCGCCCCGCTGCCATCCATGGCGGTCGGCAAAGACTTGCGTGACGAGGACCGCGTTCTCTTCGCGGAAAAACGATGCCATGTCCCCGCTGCGCGGCCCGGAGAGCCGGAGAACAGACGCCATTCGGACGGCATCGAACCCGTTGATGTCGATGGTTTCGTGCTGTGCGGGCAGGTACCCGATCGTTCGGATCGCCGGATAGGTGTCGTCCTCCAACCGGCGGACTGCCCCGTAGGCCGCTTCGTCAAAATCGATCCCTGCCGTGTCGAGCACCTGGT
The DNA here is from genome assembly GCA_947259355.1 of uncultured Nitrospirota bacterium. Taxonomy (GTDB): domain Bacteria; phylum CG2-30-53-67; class CG2-30-53-67; order CG2-30-53-67; family CG2-30-53-67; genus CALZGC01. Next base: position 2,515 of record CAMYMF010000004.1, read on the forward strand.
AATTTGCAAAGGGATGGATTCCCTGGAGGTTCGCTTCAAAAGCTTCCACGGCTCGGTCCGTGGCAAGGCGGACCCCCATGAAGAGACCGACGCCCAGGGCAATGCCGAGGATCGACAAAAGGGTGAGAAACTTCTCTTCCCGCATGGCCTTGAAAATAAGGAGCCCGAAGAGCCTCATCGTGGTCATGAATGGAGCATCCCGTCTTTCAGTTCGAAGGTGGTCTCCGCAAAGCGCGCCACCGCCGGATCGTGCGTCACCAGGACCACCGTTTTTCCACGCTCCCGCGCGATGGCGGCAAACAGCTCCATCACGCTCTCTCCCGTACGCCGGTCGAGGTTGCCCGTCGGTTCGTCGGCCAGCACGATCGCGGGCTCGTGAATCAGCGCACGGGCGATGGCCACCCGCTGTTGCTCACCCCCGGAGAGCTCAAAGGGAGGGGCCGTCTCCTTTTCGGCAAGCCCCACGAGACGGATCAGCTTCCGGACCCGGTCGCCGCCATCCCCGATCCCGTTGAGCAGCAGCGGCAGTTCGATGTTCTCAAAGACCGTGATATGGGGCAGCAGATTGAAGGCCTGGAAGACAAAACCGACTTTGCGCCGCCGATAGAGGGTCCTCTCGGCATCCCCGTACGCAGAGATCTCCTCCCCGTCGACGACGATTCGCCCGCCGTCGGGAAGATCCATCGCCCCGACCAGGTTGAGCAGGGTCGATTTGCCCGAGCCCGAGCTTCCCATGACCGCCACCAGGGCCCCCGGCGGCACGTCCCAGTGGATGCGCTCCAGGACACATTGGCGGCCGTAGCATTTTCGAACGTCTTCCAGGCGGATCATCGGCATCCTTTCAGTATCCCGTCAGCTCGACATAGGCCCGGCCCGCAGCGGAACCGCTGACGCGGCAAGCCCCTTCCCAGTAATAGTTCCATGTCGAATGGGGTGCGAGAAACTCCTGGTCCTCCAGGAGCGGCGTGACCACCAGGCGCAGATTCTCCGAGGAAACAGTGATCTCCCACGCTGCCGGGTAGCGGGCCCCTGTCTTGCGGGAGGTGTAGTGGCGCAGGGCCTTCACGGAAAAAGAGTCCGCGGTAAAGGTACGGGAGCGCCCGTCGGCATCGACGAGGGTCCCGGACGAATAGGCGTCAATGGAGCCGTCCCGGTTGCGCAGGCGATAGAGCATGAGGTCCCGGCCGTCGTCCAGCTGCAGGGCAAACCAGTCCCAGCCGACCTGGCGGTCGTCGAGCTCGCTGGAGGAGATCTCCCGATCGAACCAGCTCTGCCCGGTCACCGGAAAAACCTGATCGTTTATTGCAATCTCCCCCACGGTCTTCAGACGGGTCAGCGAAAAATAGAGAGACGCGTTCAGGGGGGACGCCTCCGATTTGCGGGCATAGCCGTGCGCCCCGTTTCGCACCGGCCGTTTCAAGGGCGTGAGGATCAGGTTTATCCGACGGCCGTCATGGGCGGCCTGCAGCTGCATCCTTTCCGGCGAACCGATGAGACTGTCCGCACCGACCCAGACCTGCAATCGGCCCGCCTCGGCACCGGCAAATCCGAAGGCGCCGCTGTCCGTTCTGTCCGAGTAGAGGAACCGCTTGCCCGCGATGTCCGACAGGGCGAAATGGGAGATGTAAATCCGACGGAGCCCGAATTTTGACTCAAAGGGTCGCGTTTGAACCCCCACGGCGAAGAAGGTCAGCTCGTATCCGAACTCCCGGCCGGAGCCGTCCTCCAGATGGCCTGTGAAATACCACCACTGAACCTGGTAGGCTTCCCGGAAGAAATAGTCCCGGGGCAGCACCACCCGATCACCGGGGCGAACATCGCGGTACTCTCCGGCGAGAAGGGGCGGCGCCGGCGGGAGAAGCAACGCCGCCGCCAGCAGGAGGGCCATCAGGATCCGTATGTAAAGTCTCATTGAAAACTCCCTTCCGCTCGTTCAAAGAACGGAGGAGACGACGCACGACACCGACCGCACTTTGACCAAAATACCACAGATTGTCCTGGATGTAGAACGGCCCCCCACTCCGGGTCTTGGACACCCTGCCCGGGCGTAAGGCAGCCTTAGCCCTTGACAAAAAAGGGGGAGGCGCATAGTATGAAAGCGCCCAACGTCCCTATGGGAGGAAGATTCATGTTTGGAATCGGGATGCCGGAGCTGATGGTCATCCTCGTGGTGGCCCTCATCATTTTCGGCCCCAAGAAACTGCCTGAGCTGGCCCGTTCGCTGGGAAAGGGTCTCGCCGAATTCAAGCGGGCCTCCCACGATATCAAGGAAACCATGGATATGGAGCTCGAGAAGGACGAAGCCTCGACCCCGCCGCGGGAGGCACCTCCCCTGCCAAAGACCACGGAGAGCATGGAAAGCGCTCCGTCCGGGAGCAGCCCCGACCAGGCCGAAAAGCTCGACCAGCCCCCGAAGTCCGAGAAAGAAGAAGCCGCCAAGAGCCCTTCGGAACCCACCGCCTGAGCCATTCGCCGTCCATGTCTCGACGCGCCCTTCTGATCTTCGCCAAAGAGCCCACACCGGGCCAGGTCAAGACACGGCTGAGCCCTCCATGGTCTGCGCAACAAGCTGCGGCGCTCTCGGAGTGCTTCATCCGGGACACCCTGCTCGCGGCCTCAGCCGTGGACGGGGTCGATCGCTACCTCTTTATCACGCCGCCCGGCAGTGCGTCGTTTTTCCGAAAACTCTGTCACGGCGGCTTCGAAATGGTCGTCCAAGAGGGCCGCGATTTTGCGCAGCGGTGCGCGCACTCCTTACGGGTGGCTGCCGAGCGAGGATATGAACAGATCGTGCAGATCGGAACGGACACGCCTCAGATCCGAGCTTTCGACATTCAGCACGGTTTCGACGGGCTGGCCTCTCACGACATGGTTTTCGGCCCGACCCGGGATGGGGGCTATTACCTGCTGGCGCTGTCCAAACTCGACACGGGTCTGTATGATGGGGTGGTGATGGGGCAGAGGACGGTGTTCAGGCGAATGATGGCCAATGCGAAAAAACGATCCTGGCAGGTACGAAAGCTTGCTCACTGGACCGACGCCGACACAGACAATGACCTGCGAACGCTGCGGGACGATCCGCAGACCCCCCTGGGAAGGCATACCCGGGCATTTCTGAGCACCCACAGTCCTGAGCATTAATACCCGGATAGCTCAGGCACCGCCGGCTTTGTTCACGAACCGGATGAGCGGACGCCATTGGTTTCGCAGATGCTCGCTCTGGCTCTTGGCGACGTCAAAGATCCCCAGACCGCGGCTGCCGGCCCGGACATAGAGCTGCGATTCAGAGAGATTTCCCACCACCCGCGGCTCGATCTTCCGCAACGCCAACTTCAGATCGTGACTGCTGACGGTATTGCTCCGCAGCCGGTTGGCGACAATGCCGAGCCGCTTGCTTCCCCGCCGGATGGCGGGCATTTCGCTGACAATTTCGAGGAATCGGTTGACGGCCTCCCAGTCGAAGAGGGACGGCAAGACCGGGATCAGAATCACGTGCGCACCGGCAACGGCCTTCTCGAGCTTGGCCGACTTGATCCGAGCGGGCCCATCGAGGACCACCACGTCGACGTTATTATAAGGCGGCCGGCCCCCGTGGATGGCATGCCAGCCGGCAATTGCCGGGTGCCGCTCGGGCCGGCGGGCGAGCCAGGTCATGCTGCTCCCCTGCTCATCGAGATCGACCAGCGCCACCGTCTTGCCACGCCGGGCGTAATAAGAGGCCAGATTGACGGCCAGGGTCGTCTTACCGCAGCCGCCCTTCGGATTTGCCAAGAGAATGGATTTCATTGGATCCTCTTTCAGATTTGGGGTTCAGAATCAATCGTCCGGCGGGTCCAATGGACTCCAGCCGGTGGTCTCCGCCTCGATGGGTCGGCACGCAAATCACTCCTTTGCGGAACAGCATAGGCAAAATTGTCGTGATTTTACGGCAGGTTTCGACGACTATAGCAAAGGGAGCGTACCCCGTCAAGAAGGGCGATGCTTTTTCTAAAGCATTTTCCTCTCGAGCAGGTCGGCCACCCCAGCCACATCATCGAGGGCAAAGACGGGGAAGTCCACGTGCGGAAAAGGGCAATCGGAGACGAGCGCCAGCGGACGGGGCCCCTGCAGAAAGAGCGGCTCCTCCGTGGTTGCCGAGGCTCGATAGATTTCGATGGACGGCAGCCCCCCCTCCTTGAACCCTTCCACCAGAATCAGATCGACCGCTCTGAAATAACCGAGAACCGTCTCCAGAGAGACACGCGCCGCCATTTGACGAATGACGGCCAGCTGCCGGTCAGTACTGAGAACGACCTCGGAAGCCCCGGCCTCCCGAAGGCGAAAGCTGTCCTTGCCCGGACGGTCGATCTCGACGAGGTGATGGGCATGCTTGACCGCGCCCACCCGATAGCCCCGTCCGGTCAGCACCGGGATCAGCTCCTCGAGAAAGGTCGTCTTGCCGCTCCCCGAGCGGCCCACAAAGGCGATGGCCGGAATCATAGACGCTCCTTTGAACCTCCCCAGTCATCTTAGGCCGACATCCGGCGGAAGTCAAACGGCTTTTCGGGCACCCCGGATTGGGAAATGGCAAATGGAAAATGGGCCCAGGTAGAAGGCTGAAGACTGAAGGTTGAAGACAAATCTTAGGTTTTTGCCCTCAACGCTATTTGGCCTTTCCTCCGCGCCTGCCCCGTTAGAGGCGCAGCCTCTAATGGGGACCTCTGAGCCTCCGTGGTGAAATAGCTTCTGATCTTGCCTTTAACAAGAATTGCCTATCCTTCGCGCCTGCGGTGAGATCGGTTCTCTTCTTGCCTTTAGCAAGAAGAGCCTTTCTCCGCGCTCTCTGCGAGCTCTGCGGCAAGATTTAGTTCTTGTGTCCTTAGCAACGTGCTGTCAATTATTGACATTGACACCCTGGCCGAATCAGCATTACCCTTTATCTAAGACCACCGATAAAGGCAGCCCTGCTCGTGAGGGTAGGGTCGCAGAGTTGTGAGACCTTGGAAACAAGGTCGGTCACAACCCTCCGAAGTGGGAAAGATAGAAGGCTCTCAAAGCCGCAGACCATTCTACCCATCGTGCCTTTCATTGGCGTGATGGGTTTTTTGTTGAGAGGTGTCCAGATGTAACCTATTGAAAAATCTATTGAATCCTTTGCTCAGAGCAAACCATGGGAAACCGTGGGACGCAGAGCTTCGGGACTAAAGAAGGCGGGAACAGACGGGTCCGGGCTGCTTCGGCAGTGCGCAATCCCGCATGGATGATTGCCAGTGCTCGCCTTCGATGTTTGCCGGGCCGCCAGAGGGAAGTTCTTTTGGCGGTCCTTTTTGTGAGGTCATGTTATGAAGGCGGAGAAATCAATAGACTGGTTCACCCAAGGCGTTCTTTTTCTATCCCTTGTAGTCTGCCTTGCAGCCAGTTCTGCAAGCGCATCGGTGACGATTGACTGGGGTGCCCCCACGACGAATGCCGACGGAACCCCATGCACGGACCTCGCCGGCTACAAGATCTACTACGACACCGACGGCCCTGGGGGTCCCTACAATGGATCGGGCCTGCCTCAGGGGGACTCACCCATCACGGTGCCTCTGTCCGAGCTTGCCGATCCCGCAGCGCCGACCCTTACCCTGGTTGGCTTGGTCTCTGGCGCCACCTATTCCATGGTCGTGACGGCCTACGACACCAGTGGGAATGAAAGTGGCTATTCAAATGAACTCAATCCGACGGAGACAGAGACCGATTCCGATGATGACCGGCTTTCCGACCCGTTGGAAGCATCCTACGGTCTAGATCTGGCATCGAGCGATTCCGATGCGGACGGTATCGGCGACCTTGCCGAGTGGGGCACGTCTGAGTTCCCCGCTGACACGGACTTCGACGGAGTCGTCGACGCGTTAGACACCGACTCGGACAATGACGGCACACCAGACCTGGATGAGGACAGTGTGGACTCGGATCTGGATGGTACGCCGGACCGGTTGGATGCGAAGACCGCGACCATGGCCACGACCCACGGAAATATGTCGGTCGTTCTGAATCACATCTCCGGAAGTTTGGCACAGACCCGGTTCATCGCCACCGTCGCGTCGGGCAGCGGCCACCCGGACGTGGAGTTTCCCTACGGCGGCGTCGAATACCAGATCACCGGATTGTCCGCGGGTGAAACGGTGCTCGTCACGATCATCATGGCAGACGTCCTGCCGGCGAATGCAGAGTACTGGAAATATGACCCCGTCCACGGATTCCAAAAGATTGCGAGCCAGACAAGCGGCAGAGAGATCTCATTCAACCTGCGAGACGGCGGCGCTGGCGATGCCGACGGCTCGGCCAACGGCGTAATCGTCGATCCCGGCTATGTCGGGGTTCCCCTCCCGGCAAATCCGGTCACCTCGTCAAGCGGCGGTGGGGGCGGCGGCTGTGCTCTGGCGCGCGATTCCGGAGCGCTTCCCGATGTTTTCTTTTTTCTGTTTCCCCTAGTCCTCGTACTCATTCTCAAGAGCCGTTCCGAAAGAAGGAAGCCGGGCATAGGGTAGGTGGAAGGCTGAAGACAGATTGGAAACTGGGAAATAGGAAATGGAAAATGGGCACAGGTAGAAGAGTGAAGACTGAAGGTTGAAGACAGATCTTCGGTTTTCGCCCTCAATGCGATTTGGCCTTTCCTCCGCGCCCTCGGCGTCCTCTGCCGCAAAACCGCTCTTCCCTCTCCCCGACTTGATTTATCCCCCCGTTTTGGATATGTTGAGCGGGCGTTCGGCTGGACCCAGGCCGTCCATCAGGAGTCGAATATCCCATGACCCGCCGCGAGACGCTCTATCTCATCGACGGAAGCTCCTATATTTATCGGGCCTTCTACGCGATCCGAAATCTGTCTAACTCCCAAGGACTTCCCACCAATGCGGTCTTTGGCTTCACCCGAATGCTGATGAAGGTCATCGAGGAGAAGAAGCCGGACTACGTGGCGGTGGCCTTCGACGCCAAAGGGCCCTCTTTCCGGCACAAGCTCTACCCCGACTACAAAGCGAACCGCCCGGAAATGCCGGACGATCTGCAGCCCCAGATTCCCTATATCAAGATGATGGTTGACGGCTTCGGCATTCCTGCCATCGAACGGGCCGGTTTTGAGGCCGATGACATCATCGGCACCCTGGCGCGCCAGGGCGAGGCCATGGGACTGGACGTGGTGCTCGTCACCGGCGACAAGGACTTCCTACAGCTCGTGCGTCCCCATGTGCAGGTCTACGACACCATGAAGGACGAGCTCTACGGCGAGCCGGAGGTGCGGGAACGCTTTGGCGTGGAACCGGGCCGGGTGATCGAAGTGATGGCCCTCATGGGGGACAGTTCGGACAACGTGCCCGGCGTGCCCGGGGTGGGATCGAAAACCGCCGTCAAGCTGATTCAGCAGTACCACGATGTCGAAGGGACATTGGCCCAAGCTGAGAAGATCAAGGGAAAAGCGGGAAAGGCCCTGCAGGAGTATTCCGAGCAGGCCCGATTGAGCCGCCAACTGGTCACCATCGACACCGACCTTGATATCAAGCTCGATCCCGACGCGTACCGGTATACGGAACCCAAGCTGGAAAACCTCATGGCCCTGCTTCGAGAATTGGAGTTCACGAGCCTCCTCAAGGAGTTTGCCGGGGAGGCAGAGAGACCGCAGAAGGACTACCGGACCGTTCTCGCCTTGAAGGAGCTGAATTCCTTTCTGAGCCGGGTGCTGACCCGAGAGACGGTCTCCATCGATCTGGAAACCACGGCCCTCGATCCGATGCGCGCACAAATCGTCGGCATCTCTCTTTCCCTCCAGGAAGACGAGGGGATTTACGTCCCCGTGGGGCACCGCGGCCCCGACGCACCGAAACAGCTTCCGCTGGATGACCTGCTGCAGGCCCTCAAGCCGGTCCTGACTGACGAAAAAATACGAAAGATCGGTCAGAATATCAAATACGACATGATCGTTCTGGCCAACGCGGGCATCGAACTGGCCGGCGTCTACTTCGATACCATGGTGGCCTCCTATCTGATCAATCCCTCCCGCACGACGCACAATCTGAACGATCTGGCCCTGACCTACCTGCATCACAAAATGATTACCTATCAGGAGGTAACGGGGACCGGCAAAAAGGCCATCGGCTTCGAGGAGGTGCCGGTGGAGAGGGCCACCGTCTATTCAGCGGAGGATGCTGAAATCACCTATACCCTCTACCGCAAACTGGAGCCCCTGCTGGCGGAACAGAACTTGACCAAACTCTTTCATGAAATCGAAATGCCGCTGGTGCGGGTACTGGTCGACATGGAACGCACAGGGGTGCGGCTGGACGCCAAACTTCTCGCCCGCATGTCCCGGGAGATGGGCGGCGACCTCGACGCGCTGCGCCAGAAGATCGTCACCCTGGCCGGTGAGGAGTTCAACATCAACTCCACCCAGCAGCTCTCCCGCATCCTTTTTGACAAACTGAAGATCAAGCCGATCAAGAAAACCAAAACGGGCTACTCCACCGACGTGGAGGTAATGCAGAAACTGGCCGAAGAGCATGCGCTGCCGCGAGAGATATTGGAGTACCGGAGCCTGAGCAAGCTCAAAAGTACCTACGTGGATGCCCTGCCCAAACTGATCCATCCGGAAACGGGACGGGTCCACACCTCCTTCAACCAGACCGTCACCGCCACGGGCCGGCTCAGCAGCTCGGAGCCCAATCTGCAGAACATTCCGATCCGCACCCCCTTGGGGCGGCAAATCCGGGAAGCCTTCGTGGCAGCCCCGGCCCATCTCCTGATCTCCGCGGATTATTCCCAGGTGGAACTGCGCATTCTGGCACACCTCTCGGAGGATGCCACGCTGATCGAGGCCTTTCAAAACCACGAGGACATCCACACCCGCACGGCGGTCGAGATTTTCGACCTGCCGCCGGGAAAGGTAACCCCCGAGATGCGTCGCGACGCCAAAGCGGTAAACTTCGGGATTATCTACGGCATGGGCCCATACGGGCTCTCCCGGCAGTTGGGCCTGCCCGTTTCTGAAGCCGAGCGGTACATCGAGAACTACTTTGAGCGGTATCCGGGGGTTCGGACTTACCAGGAGGAGCTGCTGGCGGAGGCCAGAAAGAACGGCTATGTTTCAACACTCATGAACCGCCGCCGGCCAATCCCGGAGCTTGCCAGCCGGAACCGCAACCTCGCCGCCCTGGGGGAGCGGACCGCCATCAACACCCCGATCCAGGGGACCGCGGCCGATATCATCAAAGTCGCGATGATCCGGATCCACGAGACCTTCCGCAGGAAGAAGATGCGCACCCGGATGATCCTGCAGATACACGACGAGCTCGTCTTCGAAGTGCCCGACTCCGAGCTGGAGGCTACCCGAAAGATCATCCGTCAAGGGATGGAGGGCGTCGTCCAGCTGAAAGTCCCCCTCCTTGTCGATCTCGGCACCGGCAAGAACTGGTGCGAAGCACATTGACTTTTTGTCCAAAATCTGCGAAACTGGCGGTTTCGATAAATCCAGAGAACCCGGCGCTTCGGGCATGAAGCCGTCGCTGCCAGAGGAGACCGTTGTGAACGGGACCACCATCTTATCGGTCCGGCGAAACGGGCAGGTGGCCTTGGCCGGCGACGGGCAGGTCACCGTGGGCAATACCGTGCTCAAGCAGAAGGCCCGCAAGATCCGGCGTCTCTACCGGGACCGAATCCTGGTCGGCTTTGCGGGCGCCACGGCCGACGCCTTCACCCTCTTTGAGAAGTTCGAAGCCAAACTGGATCAGTTTAACGGGAATCTGACCCGGGCTTCGGTGGAGTTGGCCAAGGACTGGCGTACCGACCGCATTCTGCGACGGCTGGAGGCCATGATGATTGCGGTGGACGAGGGGCACACATTTATTCTCTCGGGAACGGGCGATGTCGTGGAGCCGGACGACGGCATTGCCGCCATCGGTTCCGGTGGCGCCTTCGCCCAAGCGGCAGCCCGCGCGCTGCTGCGGCACTCCAGCCTTCCGGCCCCGGAGATCGTGAGCGAGGCCATGGCCATCGCGGCCGATATCTGTATTTACACGAACCGCGAAATTACCGTGGAGGAGTTGTAAGTCACCCATGCAGGAATACACCCCCCGGCAGATTGTCGCTGAATTGGACAAATACATCGTCGGACAGGACGATGCCAAGCGGGCCGTCGCCATTGCCATTCGCGACCGCTGGCGCCGCCTCAAGCTCTCGGAGGAACTCCGAGAGGAAGTGCTGCCGAAAAATATCATCATGATCGGCCCCACAGGGGTCGGCAAGACCGAGATCTCCCGGCGGCTCGCGGCCCTGGCGCAGGCCCCCTTCATCAAGGTGGAGGCCTCCAAATACACGGAGGTGGGCTACGTGGGGCGGGATGTGGAGTCGATGATCCGAGACCTGACGGAGCTTTCGGTCAACATGGTCAAGGCCGAGATGGCCGAACGGGTCCGGGAGCAGGCTGGGGAGCATGCGGAGGAGAAGATCCTCGACATTCTGCTGCCGCCCCTGCAGCGCACCGGGACCACCGCCGACGGTCAGATCGAAGTAACGGGCAACCTCGACGAGGAGGATCAGAAGGACCGGACCCGGGAGAAGCTGCGGGCGCGGCTCCGCCAGGGCAAGCTCGACGCCCGGATGGTCGACATTGAGCAGACCGACTCCGGCGGCATGCCCATGGTGGAGATTTTCACCGGCTCGGGGATGGAGGAGTTCAACATCAAGGACATGCTGGGCAACTTCTTTCCCAAGCGGAAGAAACGTCGGCGCGTCACCATCGGCGAAGCCCGAAAGATCCTCGAAGACGAGGAGGCCCAGCGCCTGGTCGACATGGACAAAGTCAAGGAGGAGGCCCTGCGGCGCGTGCAGGAATCGGGGATCGTCTTCATCGATGAGATCGACAAGATCGCAGGGCGCGAGAGCGGCGGAACGGGTCCCTCCGTCTCCCGGGAAGGGGTGCAGCGGGACATCCTCCCCATTGTCGAGGGCTCGACGGTGACAACCAAGTATGGCATGGTCCGGACAGATCACATCCTCTTCATTTCGGCCGGCGCATTTCATGTCTCCAAGCCGTCTGACCTGATCCCCGAACTCCAGGGGCGCTTCCCCATTCGGGTGGAGCTGCAATCCCTGGGCAAAGACGACTTCATCCGGATCCTCACGGAGCCCAAGAATGCTCTGATCCGCCAGTATACCGCCATGCTGGCGACCGAGGGCTACGCGCTGGACTTTACGGAGGACGCCATCGAGGAGCTGGCGGTCATTGCCACCGAAGTGAACGACCGCTCGGAGAACATCGGGGCGCGGCGGCTCTATACCATCCTGGAACGGCTGCTCTCGGACATCTCCTTCAATGCCCCCGATGCCGACCCGAAGGCAACGACCATCGACCGGGCCTTTGTCCGGGAGACACTCAAGGAGATCGCACAGGACGAAGACCTGTCGCGCTATATTCTGTAGGCAACGCATTCCGCCGGACGGCACCTCACAGCACAACTCCCCTGCTGCGGGAAGACGGAACGATGAAAAGATTTCTTAGAACAGCTGACGTGCTCATCGAGGCTCTACCCTACATCCGAAAGTTCGAGGGCAAGACCATCGTCATCAAATACGGCGGCAGCGCTATGGTAGACGAAGAGCTCAAACGCTTTTTCGCCCTCGACATCATCCTCATGGAATCGGTGGGTATCCATCCGGTCATCGTGCACGGCGGCGGGCCTCAAATCGGCAAAACCATGGAGAAGATGGGCAAGATCCCCAAGTTCATCCGAGGCCAGCGGGTCACCGATGATGAAACCATGGACATCGTTCAAATGGTGCTGGGCGGCAAAGTGAACAAGGAGATCGTCTCGCTGATTAACAGCAACGGCGGCCGGGCGGTGGGACTCACCGGCAAGGATGGCCGGATGATCCGGGCGCGAAAACTCATTGTCAAGGAGCCCTCGCCGGAAACGGGCGTGCCCGAGATCATCGACCTCGGCAAAGTGGGTGAAGTGGCCGAAATCAACCCCGACATCGTCCGCGTCATCGAGCAGTCGGGATGTATTCCGGTGATTGCACCGGTGGGGGAAGGGGAGAACGGCGACTCGTGCAACATCAACGCCGACCTTGTGGCCGGCAGCATGGCGGCCGCCTTGCAGGCGGAAAAGCTGATTTTGCTGACCGACGTCAAGGGGATCCTGGACGGTGAGGGGCAACTTGTCCACACTGCGACGCGAAAGCACATCGAGGAACTCAAAGCGGATGGGGTGATCACGGCTGGCATGCTTCCGAAAGTGACGGCCTGCTTCACGGCCCTGGCGGGCGGCGTCGCGAAGACCCATATCATCGACGGGCGGATCAAGCACGCCGTGCTCCTGGAGGTTTTTACCAAGGGGGGCGTCGGCACGGAGATCGTCACCGGCGAGGGAAGCGCTGCATGAACGAATTGTCGCAGCAGGAGATTCTGGACACGACGGCGCGCTGCGTGATGCAGACCTACGCCCGCTACCCTGTGGCGCTGGTGCGCGGCGAGGGGTGTCGGGTCTGGGATGCCGCGGGCCGGGAGTATCTCGATTTCGTTGGGGGACTGGCAGTCAATGGGCTCGGCCATGGGCATCCGGCGCTGGTGGGGGCCATTCGGGAACAGGCGGGCAGACTGATTCATGTCTCCAACCTCTACCACATCGGGGCCCAGGCCGCGCTGGCCGAGCTGCTCGTGTCAAACGCCTTCGCGGACAAGGTCTTCTTCTGCAACAGCGGTGCCGAAGCCAACGAGGCCGCGATCAAGCTGGCCCGCAAGGTGGCGAAAGATCGGGGCAAGACGGACTGTTACGAAATCGTGACCATGCGGCGGTCCTTTCACGGCCGCACGCTGGCCGCGATGAGCGCGACGGGACAGGAGAACATACACCGGGGTTTTGAACCGATTGTCCCCGGTTTTCACTATGTGCCCTTCAATGATCTCGCGGCGGCAAAAGAGGCCGTGACCGCCCGCACGTGCGCGGTCCTGGTGGAGCCAGTGCAGGGCGAGGGCGGTGTGCACCCCGCGGATGCGGCCTATCTGCCGGCCCTGCGGGAACTCTGCGACCAGCAGGGGGCACTGCTGATTTTCGACGAAGTCCAGTGCGGCATGGGACGCACCGGGAAACTCTTTGCCTATGAGCACTACCGGACGGCACCGGACATCATGACGCTGGCCAAGTCACTGGCTGGCGGCGTTCCCATCGGTGCCATGCTGGCCACGGACGCCGTCGCGAAGAGCTTCTCCCCGGGGACCCATGCGTCCACCTTTGGCGGAAACCCCCTGGCCTGTGCCGCCGGTACGGCGGTGATGGAGACCCTTCTGGCTGACGGTTTTCTCGAGGGCGTGCAGGCGCGGTCGCGCCATTTCGAGGCCCGCCTGCGGGAACTCAAGGCGCGGCATCCATCGATCCGAGAGCTGCGCATCCGGGGGCTTATGGTGGGACTGGAGCTGAATGTGGACGGTGCGCCGCTCGTCACGCAGTGTCTGGAACGAGGTTTTCTGATCAACTGCACCATGGGCAACGTGTTGCGATTCCTCCCGCCCCTGATCGTAACGGACGCAGAGATCGACCGTCTGGTGAACACACTGGACGAGTTGCTGCCGTAACCCCACGGGCGGCATGGAGGCCGGAGATCCACTAACGGTGATGAAAAAGGACCTAGTTTCCATACTTGATTTGAGCCGCGAGGATATCGGGCGGATCCTGGAGCACTCCGCCGTGCTCAAGGAGAAGCACAAAGACGGCGTCTCCTATCAGCCGCTCAAGGGCAAATGCCTCGGCATGATCTTCGCCAAGTCATCCACCCGGACGCGGGTCTCCTTCGAAGTGGGGATCTATCAGCTCGGCGGCTACGCCCTTTTCCTCAGCTCCCGAGATATGCAGCTCGGCCGGGGAGAGACCATTGCCGACACGGCCCATGTCCTGTCACGTTACGTGGACGGCATCATGATCCGCACATTCAGCCAGACAGACGTGGAGGAGTTGGCCCGCATGGCCGAGATCCCCGTCATCAACGGTCTGACCGACCTGCTCCACCCCTGCCAGGTCCTGGCCGATCTCTTCACCATTCAGGAGCGGCTCGGGAGGCTGGAAGGTCTCCGGGTAGCCTATGTGGGAGACGGGAACAATATGGCCAACTCTTGGCTCCATGCGGCGGCCCGGCTCGGCATGACCCTGTCGGTGGCGTCGCCCAAGGGCTATGAGCCCAATGCCGAAGTGGTGGCCGCCGCGAGCGAGACGGCGAAGCAGACGGGGGCTTCCCTGCATATCACCAACGACCCGACAGTGGCCGTTCGGGGGGCGCAAATTATCTGTACCGATGTCTGGGCGAGCATGGGCCAGGAGGGCGAACAGGAGAAGCGGCGCCGAGACTTCAGCCGCTTCCAAGTGAATGCAGAGCTCGTGCGGCGTGCAGACCCGGACTATCTCTTTATGCACTGTCTGCCCGCGCACCGGGGGGAAGAGGTCTCCGCGGAGATCCTCGACGGCCCGCACTCCATCGTATTCGATGAGGCCGAAAACCGTCTCCATACCCAGAAGGCGATCATGGAGCTTCTCATGGGAGAGGACAGGGGATGAAAGGAAACATACAGAAGGTGGTGGTGGCCTACTCGGGCGGACTGGACACCTCGATCATCGTTCGCTGGCTAATCGAGACCTATGGCTGCGAAGTGATCACCTTCACAGCGGACCTCGGTCAGGGCGAGGAACTCGACGGCATCGAGGAGAAGGCGGTTGGCACGGGCGCGTCCAAGGCGTACGTGGAAGACCTGCGGGAGGAGTTCGTGCGAGACTATGTCTTTCCTGTCCTCATGGCCAACACCGTCTATGAGGGCGGGTACCTGCTCGGTACCTCCCTGGCCCGCCCGCTGATCGCCAAGTATCTTGTCGACATCGCGCAACGGGAGGGCGCGGACGCGGTGGCCCACGGGGCCACTGGCAAAGGCAACGACCAGGTGCGCTTTGAGCTGGCGGCCTATGCGCTCAATCCGCACATCCGGGTGGTCGCCCCGTGGCGGGAGTGGGATCTGGACTCCCGGGAGGCGCTGATCGCCTATGCCGCCCGGCACGGCATCCCCGTTCCGGTGACCAAAGCGCGGCCCTACAGCACGGACCGGAATCTCTTCCATATCAGTTTCGAGGGGGGAATTCTGGAAGACCCCTGGCAGGCGCCGCCGGAAGAGATGTTTGTTCTCAGCGTCTCTCCAGAGAAAGCCCCGGACCGGCCCACGGAGGTGGAGATCGATTTTCGGGACGGCATCCCCACGGCGGTCAACGGCAAGAGCCTCTCCGCGGCGGCCCTCCTTGGGGAGTTGAATCGGCTGGGGGGTGAAAACGGCGTCGGACGGGTGGACCTCGTGGAGAACCGTTTCGTGGGGATGAAGTCGCGAGGCGTCTACGAAACGCCCGGCGGCACTATCCTGCACGCCGCCCACCGAGCGGTGGAGTCGTTGACCATGGATCGTGAAGTGATGCATCTTCGGGACAGCCTGATGCCGCGCTTTGCCGAACTGGTCTACAACGGCTTCTGGTTCTCGCCGGAGATGGCGCTGCTGCAAAAGACCATGGTCGAGGCCCAAACAGGCGTCACCGGCACGGCACGGATCCGACTCTACAAGGGAAATTGTATGGTCACGGGCCGGCGGGCCGAACGCTCTCTCTATCATCCCGGCTTTGCCACCTTTGAAGCCGACCAGGTGTATGACCAGAAGGATGCGGAAGGTTTCATCCGTCTGCATGCACTCCGGTTGCGCATCCGCAAGATGCTGGAGTCATGAGCCCGGATATTGCCTGAGCAAATCTATTACGAGGCCGGATAGTCTGCCACATGCAGCGTTACAGAAAATTTTCTGACTTAGTGGCCCCATTCGAAAATACGGTGGCATTCGAGTGCCGTAGCGCGGCCTCCTCTGCGTTCCGCTCCCTGCGACGTACCGCAGGGGGTACGCCTCAGTCGCGCGCCTTGAGGAGACCGCGCTACCACCCTCTCGATACGTCACCATATTTGCGAACAGGACCACTTCGAAATATTTTATTTCAATATGTCTTCAGCCAGAAAATCTTCTGCGCCTTGCCTGTGGCGCTCTACGGCCTCTCATGACGATCACCCACGCAATGTCCGGGCTTGCCCGGTCGGAAAGAGGCTGCGGACGTCGGATCGGACAGGCCCCGCCGCGACGGCCTTGATGAATCGGCAGAATCCGCCATGAGCGGTTTGAAACAGATGGAACATCTCCACGCGTTGTGGGAGGAGTCGCTCCTCCACGGGGGGGATCCCGCGACACTGACTGGCCTGTGGGGCGCCTCCCGGGCCCTGCTGCTGGCCCTGCTCGAGGAGAGACGGCCCCATCCACTTCTCGTCGTGACTGCAACCCCCGCGCAAGCCGAGCGGTTTCACCGGGACCTCCAGTTCTTCCTGCGGGGCTCCCCGCTTCTTGCCGACGGCGCCGAGCTCTCCCTCTTTCCCCAGTGGGAGATACTTCCCTATGACGACAGGAGCCCGCACCCTGCGATCGTGCAGCAGCGGCTAAGTGGACTGGCGACATGGCTGCACCGACAGGGGCTGATGACGGTGACCACCCTGCGCGCCGTCATGCAGCGGCTCCTGCCGCGGCGCATGCTGAAGGGGGGGTGCCTGCATCTGCACACGGGTGAGACCCGGAACCTGGAGCAGTTGGCAGAGGAGATCGCCCACGCGGGCTATCAGCAGATGGATCTGGTTGATGTCCCCGGCACCTTCAGCCGGCGGGGCGGCATTCTCGACATCTTTCCAGCCAACCAGGAGCACCCCATTCGGCTGGAGTTCTTCGGAGATGAGATCGAATCGATCCGGCTCTTCTCCCCCGACGATCAGCGCTCCTTTCGCACCCTCTCCGAGGTAAATACCATCCCCTCGCGAGAAATCATCCTTCCCAAGGAGGCGGGCGCCCGTTTCGGCCAAAAGCCCGGACTCCGCGGCCACCCCATGGCTGCGTTGGCCGAGGCCGAACGCCTCCCCGACGGCGCCGAGTTTTATGCGCCGCTCTTCACGGAGCGACTGGAGACCCTCTTCGATTACCTGCCGGGCGATACGGTGGTCGTTTTGGACCAGCCGGGAGAACTACGCAAGCAGGCGGAAGCCTTCTGGAAGGAAGTGGGCGAACGCCATGAGCTGGCCGTTCACCAGGGCCGTCAGCCCTGTGCCCCGGAGACACTCTATCTGAGTCCCCGGGAGTTGTGGGAGCTGACGGCCTTGCTCCCCTCTCTTGCCTTCTCCCTGGTCCCCGAGGATGGCCGGCGGGAGATCCCCGTTCAAACCCAGTCTATCGGCGGACTGGCGGCCTCCGGACGGGGGCGCATCAGCGCCTTCGCGGAAACCCTGCAGCATCTGCGTCGAGAAGCTTTCGTTGCGGTGGTGCTGCAGACACGCGGCCAGACCGAGCGCCTCGCCGAGGTCCTTGCCGCAGAAGCCGAGATTCCCTGCACACGGCTCGAGCATTTCCCCACCGCCGGCGGTGAAGCAGGACAGGTCGGGCTCATCACGGGTACCCTCTCCACAGGATTTCGCTTTCCGCTGCTCGAGACGGTCGTGGTGACTGAAGACGAGATCTTCGGCGTCAAACGAACCCATCGTCCCGCCCGTCCCCTGCGGCGCGGCCCCTTTCTGAGCAGCCTCTCGGAGCTCAAGGAAGGTGATCTCGTGGTGCACGTGGATCACGGCATCGGCCGATACCGGGGGCTGGAGGAGGTCTCGGTGGAGGGGCTGGCCCGCGACCTGGTCCAGCTTGAGTATGCCGGCGGAGACTTCCTCTATGTGCCGCCCGAAAAGATCCATCTCATTCAGAAATACTCGGGCAGCGAAGGGGGCGCATCTCTGGTGAGCCGCCTCGGCGGGACAGCCTGGGAGCGGCTCAAGGGCAAAGTCCGCAAATCGATCGAGGAGATGTCCCGGGAGCTGGTGGAACTCTATGCGCAGCGCAAACTGGCCGAGGGGGTGGCCTACTCTGCACCGGACCATCTCTTCCGGGAATTCGAAGACACCTTCGAGTACGAGGAAACGCCCGACCAGCAGCGAGCCATTTCCGAGGTCCTTGCGGACCTGCAGAAATCCCAGCCCATGGACCGGCTGGTCTGCGGCGATGTGGGCTACGGCAAGACCGAAGTGGCCATGCGGGCGGCATTCAAGGTGGTGCTGGACGGCAAGCAGGTGGCCATTCTCGTCCCCACCACGCTGCTGGCCCAGCAGCATTACGACTCCTTCGTCCGGCGCATGAGTGCTTTCCCGGTGGAGGTGGAAATGCTCAGTCGTTTCAAAACGGCCTCGGAGCAGCGCAAGATTCTCGCACGCGCCCGCGCGGGCGGCGCCGATATCCTCATCGGAACCCATCGGCTCCTCTCCCCGGACATGGCTTTTCGCGACCTGGGGCTTGTCGTCATCGACGAAGAGCAGCGTTTTGGTGTACGCCACAAGGAGAAGCTCAAACAGTTGCGAAAAGAGGTGGATGTGCTGACCTTGACGGCCACACCCATTCCCCGGACCCTGGAAATGAGTCTCCTCGGTATCCGCGACATCAGCATCATCAATACCCCCCCCGAGGACAGGCTCTCCATCTACACCCGGGTGGCCCGTTTCTCCGAGGGGATTGTGCGGGAAGCGGTCCTGCGGGAGCTGGACCGGGGCGGACAGATCTTCTTTGTACACAACCGGGTCGTTGATATCGAACGGGTGGCCGGCCACGTGCAACGGATAGTGCCCGAGGCCCGCGTGGCCGTCGCCCACGGCCAGATGGATGAGCGCCGCCTGCAGGAGGTCATGGAAAGGTTTCTGGACCAGGAGGTGGATCTGCTGGTCTCCACCAGCATCATCGAGTCGGGACTCGACATCCCCAGTGCGAACACCATGATCATTCATCGGCCGGAAGACTTCGGTCTGGGCCAGCTCTATCAATTGCGAGGTCGTATCGGGCGGACCCGTCATCGTGCCTATGCCTATCTGCTCACGAGACGGGATCGCTCCATGACCCGGGAAGCCCAGATGCGCCTGCAGGTCATTCAAGAACTGACTGAGCTCGGTTCGGGGTTTCAGATTGCCGCGCGGGATCTGGAGATCCGGGGCGCCGGCAACCTCTTGGGGCCGCAGCAGTCCGGCATGATCGCCGCCGTTGGCTTCGATCTTTACATGCAGCTCATCGACGAAGTAGCCCGAAAACTCAAAGGGCAGGCCCCCCTGGAAACACTGGAGCCCGCCATTCATCTGCGGGTTACCGCGCGGATACCGAAGGGCTACGTCCCCGAGGATCGCCTGAGACTCGACCTCTACCGGCGTCTGGCGGCACTGGGCGATCTGGAGGCCCTGCAGAAGATTGCGGATGAAATGACCGACCGTTTCGGCAGACCACCGCAGGCGGTGCAAGATCTCTTGCGGGTGGTCGAGCTGCGACTGCTTTGTCGGAACCTGCGGGTGGTCGAGGTGGTGGAACGGCCAACCAAAGTGCGCTTCAACTTCGATCCGAAGACACCGGTGTCCCGCGAGCGGATCGTGCAGTTGATTCGGGAGCGGCCGGAGCAGATACGACCGCTGAGTGAGTATCAGATCGAGCTGCAAAAAAACGACCAGGGTTTTGCCGATACGTGGTCCCAAACCAGAAACTTCTTGCAGGAACTGGCATGATTATGGTACCTAGATCAACCATGCCGAGGCGCCGCGCAGCCCAGCTTATCTCCTGTCGAAAGGCCCTGACCTGGGTCGCTGCCCTGACGGCGACTCTTTTTGTGGGCTGTCTCGAGAAGGAACCGCCGCCGCCCGAGCCCGCGGTGGCGGCCATCGTCAACGGCGTGAAGATCCTCCAGGAGGAGTTGGAGGGGGAGGTCCGGCGCGTGGACCGGAGCTTCGCCGTCGACACGGTCGGGCAGGATGCGGAGCGTTTCGCTCAGGAAGTATTGCGTCAGATGATTCGCCGCATGCTGCTGCTCCAGGAAGCCGAAAGGCGCGGGGCCACCGTGACGCCCGAGGAGACCCGAAAGATTATCACCGAGCGGACCGGAGAGATGAGCCGCGAACAGCTCGCCGAGATCGCACAGCGCGCGGGCATGAGTTACGAAATGTGGGAGCAGCGGATGATTGAGGACCACATTACAGAAAAGCTCGTGCGCCAGGCCATCGACCCGAGCCTTCATGTGTCGGAGGAGGAGTTGACGACGTATTACCACGAACACCCCGAGGAGTTTCGGGTGAAGGAGCGGGTGCGGGTCCGCCAGATCATGGTCGCCAAGTTCGCTGACGCGGCACAGGCACGCAAACGTCTTACACAAGGGCAGGAGGATTTCGGTCTGGTGGCACTGGAGGTCTCCCAGAGTCCCGATGCGGCCGACGGTGGACAAATCGGAGTGTTTGAACCCGGTCAGATGCCACCGGAGTTCGATCTGGTCTGCTTCTCACTGGAGATCGGCGAGATCAGCCCCATCGTCAAAACGCCTTACGGCTATCATATCTTCATGGTCGAGGAGCGCTTCCCGGCGGGGACGCTCTCTTTCAAGGAGGCTTGGGACAGCATCTACAACCGTCTCCTGGCGGAACGGCGGGAGGAAGCTTTTGCCAAGTTCCAACAGGAGCTCTGGGATCGCGCCGAGATTACGATCCCGTCCAAACCGGAGTGAAGTCATGCTGCGTCTTTTGATTCTTTGTTTTCTGCCGCTGCTCGTCGTTTCAGTCGAGGCGGTGGTTCTCGACCGTATCGTTGCAGAAGTGAACGATGAGGTCATTACCTTGAGCGAACTGAAGAGCCTGGAGGTCTCGATGCGAAGGAACGACCCCGGGAGTCTCTCAGAACGGGGCGGCCTCGATCCGGATCAGCTTCTGGATCAGCTCGTCGACAAGAAGATAAAACTGCAACGGGCGAAGGAGCTTGGGATTCGCGTCTCCGATGAGGCCGTGGCGAAAGCCATTGACGACATTTGCGCGCAGGCTGGCATCACGCGGGACGTGTTGCAGGAAAAACTGACTGCGGAAGGAATTTCCCTGTCCGGATATCAAGAGGACATCCGCGACCAGATCGTCATGACGCGACTGATCAACACGGAAATCCGGTCCCGCATCGTTATCCTGCCGGAGGAGCTCCAGGATTACTATGCCCGACACGAAGAACGCTATCTGATCGTTAGCCAAAAACGTCTTCTGCGCATCTTGAAGACGGTGCCTCCCGAAGCCACGGATGCTCAAAAGCGTCTCCTGCGCGAGCAAATGGAGACGTTCCGGACGCAGATTCTAAGCGGTGAGTCATTTCGGACACTGGCGTCCTTGCACTCCGAGGGACCGGAGCGTCGCGATGGCGGCGAGCTCGGCTATTTCACTGCCGATGAACTTCGAGAAGAGCTGGCCGAAGTGGTGCGACAGATGAACCCGGGTGATTTGAGCCCCGTGCTGGAGCTGGGTGACGGATTGACCTTGCTGATGGTAGATGATGCCCGTCAAGCGACACCGCCCAGTTTTGAGGAGGTCGAGGACAAGATCAGAGAAGCCGTCTACCAGGAGAAGCTCACCAAGCGCTATGCCGAATGGATCCGCGACTTGCGGGACAATGCCTTCATCGAAATCAAGAAGTGAGGCGTTCGGCGAAGGTTGCTATCCAAATAAACCGGCGAGCTCTCTGATCCTAGAGGCCGGCCGGTGATAGACCGCCTCCCAGACATCCCGGCTTTCCATACAGAGATAGACAGCAACCTGCGGCCCGAGCTCTCGAATCCAACCAAGCATCTGCCGGTACGCCGGCACCCGCAGGGTACGAAGATAACGCAGCTTACCATCGGGACAGGGGACCAGCTCCCCGCAGACGAGGCGACTCTCCGGGAAACGGCGACGCATGATCGGCTTCAGCTCCGGGGAGAAGCGAAGGCCCCCGAGACTGATCCAGGCGATGGCTCTTGCCGGAACAGTCTCAAATATCTGCTGCACAACTTCCCGGTAGGCCTCCTCCCAGCCCGGCTCCAGGACGATGGGATCAAAATGAAAACTGACGGGATATCCGGCCGAGCAGCAACGCTGGGCTGCACAGAGCCGCGCCGCCAACGGCGCAGTCCCCTGTTCGTCGGACGCGATGACGCTGGGCGGATTCACGGACCACCCGATCACCGTTCGGCCGCGATGGGTGAGGTCCATCAGGTTCCCCACCTGGTCCGTCTTCGTCTTGAGTTCCAGTTGCGCGTTGGGGTGCCCGGCAAAAAACGGAACAAGCTCCCGGCTGAGATCGGTCAACCCGTCGAGTGCCAGACTGTCCGTCAGCTCCCCCGTTCCCACGCGAAAATTGCGCCTCCGGTTGGCAGCAAAAACCGACGCCAGTTGTGAAAAGAGAGCGTCCGTATTGCCGAACACCCGGATCATCGGATTGTTTCCCAGATAGCCCTGCAGAATGCAGTACGTACAATCGAGAGGGCAGCCGGTGGCCGCGTTGACCACCCAGTAGTTGCAGCAGACAAACCCCTGTGTGCCGGGACACTTCTTCAGAAAGGCGCCCCGGTATTGGGAGATCACCAGCCATTTCTTCGCCACCTGGGCCAGGTCGGCCTTTCGGCGCATCCGCCGGACCCACGGGCCCACCGCGTGCAGCGTCTCGACGGGCACGTCGGGCAGGCGCGCCAGAATCCGCTGGGTCATGGGCAAACCCTCCGCGCCTGCCTCGATCAGGATCCGCTCCGGAGAAAAGCCGGTGCTCACTCTTCGTCCTCCACGCTCAGGAGCGCCAGAGCCCGTGCCAACTCCTCCCGGCGGGCAACCCCCTCGAGATGGGCCAGCTTCTCCCGAAGCTCCGCCACCGATTGAAAAGAAAAGGTCATCTGGAGCTCTCGGCCCTCCAGATAGGGCGGTGCTGTGCAGGATAGCTCGGAAGTGGCAACGCCTGTTTTCAGCAGGGTGTGGATTTCCGCCTGCCGCGCCCTCAGCAAGGGGTAGCGGCGCTCGCAGAGACACTGCTTGATGCCCTCTCGTTTCTGGCGGACGGTTCGGCAGGAGTCTTCGATGACCGCCTGCAGCGATCCTTCTAAGAGTACCGTGCGCAGTTCGATGCCGTCGCGCAGCGCAATTTCTTCAGCGAGGTCGAGCATTTCCCGCAGGGCATTGCCACCCAGGGGCACCGTGCGCAGCAGTTCACAGAGTACCGACTGGTCCTCGAGAGAAAGGTCGGCGAGGCGCGCGCTCACCCGAAGGGGAATCCCGTGGGAGACGACATAGCGCTGCAGGGCGGGGCTCAACCGGACCAGTCGCAAGTAGCGCTCAAGAATCTTACGGGAGGGCTCCAGGCCAAGCCGTGCCATGGCTGCAGAAACCACTCTCTCGCCGGCCGCGAAGTCTGAGACCAGACGGTGCAGGGCAAGGGCCCGTTCCATGTCATTTACGGGACGGAGCGCCGTGTTCTCATGGAGATTCAGCAGAAAGAGGGTCTGATCAGGCAGCTTGGCATCGAGCCGTCCGGCCGCCACCTCGCGAAGCCCCGCCGCTTGAGCCGCCGCAATCCTTCGGTGTCCGCAGACGATCCGGTACTCCCCGGCACGAAGCGTCTGCACCGCCACCG
Organism: uncultured Nitrospirota bacterium; assembly: GCA_947259355.1. Lineage (GTDB taxonomy): Bacteria > CG2-30-53-67 > CG2-30-53-67 > CG2-30-53-67 > CG2-30-53-67 > CALZGC01. Next base: position 26,033 of record CAMYMF010000004.1, read on the forward strand.
GGACGAGGAGCCCCATCTCTTTGATTGAATCGATCAGTGTTGCGTCCGGACCCCGCGGAAAAGCAAAGGCAAAACGCTCCCGGCCTCGATCAATGCGAGCCAACGGAATCTGTACCAATGCGGCCACGGTCTCGGTGCACTCTTGCTCCGCCTCGTTTGACATCTTCCACCCTTTCTCTTATGCTCACCGGCAGCATTCTCCCAGATCCTATTTTTTTTGACAAGGAAATTCCCATGCACGCCCATCCCTTGCGGGTGCTCCCGGAAAACGTCATCCTGGCCCCCACGGACCCCATCTACCGGGCCGTCCGGCAGGCGGGACGCTGCAGAGAGAGCGATCGCAGGCTCGACCTTTTCAGGGTCTGCCTTATGCCCAACAGCGGGGGTCGCGCGGCCGTGGCGGGACCCGCACTGGGGGCGCCGGCCGCGGCCCTTCTGGTGGAGCGTTTGGTGCGGGAGGAGGTGAGACGGGTGGTCCTGCTGGGAGTCTGCGGCTCCCTCGTTCCCACGCTCCGGCTCGGCGACGGGTTGATCCCCACTGGCGGCATCAGCGAGGAGGGAACTTCTCCTCTCTATGGTGCCCGCGAAACCCCACTGCCCGATCCCCATCTGCTCCAAAAGATTCGCCACGCCTGTCATCGGAGTGGTTGGCAGCCACAGGAGGGGCGGATTTGGACCACCGATGCCCCGTACCGGGAGAGTACCGAGAAGAAGAGACAGTTCCGCCAAAGGGGAGCTGTCGCCGTAGACATGGAATTCACCGCGCTGGCGACTGTGAGCCGGTTGTATGAACTTGCCTTTGCCGCCCTGATGGTCGTGTCCGATGAGCGCTTCCACGACCCGCCCCGCATCGGTTTCGCAACGGCTTGCTTTCGCGACGCGCTGGCGCACGCGGCTTCCGTGGCAGCGGCTCTTTTTTCCAAAAGATGAGGATGCCGGGCAGCGGTGGCGGCCGAAAAACGCCGGAATGAAGGCACCTCGTTAACGCTGTACCTTTGGGCTCTTACGGGGGGAGCGCTTGCGAGGCTTGCGGGTATTCCGGGCGATGGCCCGACCGGCGAGCATGCCGCTGACCGATGCCTGAATCAATCCCCGGGTGACGCCGGCTCCGTCGCCGACCGCGAAGAGGTTGCCGATGCGGGTCTCCATGTTTCGATCCACTTCGATGCGGTGGGAGTAAAATTTGACTTCCACACCGTACAAAAGGGTGTGGCGGGAATTGACCCCCGGAGCAATCTGATCCAGCGCGGCGAGCATTTCGGTTATGTCTTTGATGTAGCGGTAGGGGAGCACAAAGCTCAGGTCGCCAGGTGTGGCACTCTCCAGAGTCGGTTTTACCGAGGAGCGGGCTATCCGGGCCGGTGTCGACCGGCGACCATCGGCCAAGTCCCCAAGCCGTTGTACGATGACGCCTCGCCCCAAGAGATTCGCCAGACGGCTGATATAGCGACCGTAGGCAATGGGATCATCGAAGGGTTCGGTAAAGAGCGTGGAAACCAGAAGAGCAAAATTGGTGTTGTCGGTCTTCTTCTCCGCGTACGAATGCCCGTTGACCGTCATGATATCCCCCACGTATTCACTGACGACCTCGCCGTAAGGATTCATACAAAAGGTCCGGACTTTGTCATCAAACGTCCTGGAATAATAGATGAGCTTCGATTCGTACGTCGTAGCGGTGATTTCTTCCATCACGGCGGCCGGCAGTTCCACGCGCAGCCCAATGTCGACAGGACTGGGGATGGCCTCCAGTCCAAGGCGGCGGGTCTCATCCCGTATCCAGTCGGCCCCGATTCTGCCGGGCGCGGAGATGACGTAACGGGCCGGAATGAACTCCCCCGCCTCGGTGTGAACCCCCTGCACAACACCCCGCTCCGCCTGAATCTGAGTCACCCGGGTCTCGGTGTGAATCTCAACCCGTCCGTCGAGATCCTGCCGCATACGCTGAAGAACTCGGTAGCAGTTCTCCGTGCCCAGATGTCGCACCTCCATTTCGATGAGCTCCATTTCAGCTTTCCGGGCCAGGGCCTTGAGGCGGCGGACCGCCCGGTTGGAGCCACCGTGAACGGTTTCGGGTGCACCGTACTTAAGATACTTTGCGTCGGCCAATCGAATCAGCTCTTGCAGCTCCACTGTCGGGATCAGCTCACCCAAGAACCCGCCCACTTCCGTTGTGAGGGTCAGCTTGCCGTCACTGAAAGCGCCAGCCCCACCCCACCCCGTGAGGAGGGCACAGGGAGTGCAGTGGACACACCCCTGTTGGTTCTTGCGCGCAGGGCATTCGCGCTGCTCAATGTCCCGACCTCGATCGACGAGGAGGATGTCGCTAACGCCCTCTTCCAGAAGCGTCAAGGCCGCAAAAATCCCCGCGGGTCCCGCCCCGATAATCACAACATCCGGCATGTTCAACTCCTTGAGAGATGAATCCGGTTCTTTCTTGTCGAGAAGGATCTTTCTCCATTATAGACACGGGCCTACAGCAAGCACAATCCCCTTTTCGCGTACCACCTCTCCCGCTCTGTTTAAGAGAACATCGCCGGCATCAGAGGCCAATAATTTTTGTCACTGACAATTATCACCGGACACTTTTGGCCGAATCGACGAAAATAGTCCGGAAAATTGCCCTCTGCAACCTGCCGCGGACGACGATTTCCACCTGAATCAGCCCTCCCGACAAGAAAAATTCCACGGTTTACAGGCCACAAGTGTCCGAATGTCCTGACCTAAAACATTGAATTTATTCGATATATTGCATCTGGGTTTTCCACAACAGGAATCAATGGGCCTTCCTCGCCGGCAAAGGCGACAAGTTGGCACTGCTCTTGCTTTACTCTATCAACGAGATTGCACGGCGCTGGAGTGGACAGCGGAAACGAGACGCAGATGCACAAGGAGGCCAGCCAATGAAATGCGGAAAATGTGGTTCCAAGATGAGCAGAGACGACACGCGCTTCCTCCCCCTGAACCGAGACGAGGGCGGCGCCATTTTCTTTGACATCTACTATAAATGCCCCATTTGTTCCAAGGTGGTCTTCCTTGGACTGGAAGAGGAGTTGGAGAAAGAAAACGCGTCAGTTGCATAACCCCCCATTCCCCCTAGGGGTATCGCAATGATACCCCTGAATCAGTGGTTTCACCACTGAACTGCAGGAGATCGTGCGGGCCTGGCTCACCCACACTTTTTCCTGCAGTTTTTTTTTGCCCCCATGCCGAACACTCTTTCCCAACATCACAGAAAATGCGTACTGCAGATCAAAAGCTGAGACGCCACCGTCGGTCGCGCAGGCCAGGCGCAGCCCTAACCGCTCTGGAAGCGGCGCATCCGTACATTCAAAATCAGTCCGACTCCGATAAAGAGCGTGATCAGCGACGAGCCGCCGTAGCTGATGAAAGGGAGCGGGACGCCGACCACCGGGAAGAGACCGGCTGTCATCCCGATGTTGACAAAGACGTAAAAGGCGATCATGGAGGTGATGCCGGCGACCACTAGGGTGCCAAACCCGTCTTGTGTCTTCAGCGCCGTGTCAATTCCTTTGAATATGAGGTAGCCGAAGAGGCAGATGAGCGCGACCGTCCCCGCAAATCCCGTCTCTTCCGCAATCACGGAAAAGATGAAATCGGTGTGCTGCTCCGGGAGAAACCGGAGCTGACTCTGCGTCCCCTGCATGATTCCCTTCCCAAGCACCCCTCCTGACCCGATGGCAATTTTGGACTGAATGATATGATAGCCCGATCCGCTCGGATCGGTCTCAGGCCTGAGAAATACTAGAATCCGCTGTTTCTGATAGGCCTTGAGAAATCGCCACAGAAACGGCGTGGCTGCCAGGGTCCCGATTCCTGCATAGAGGAGGGGGCGCAGGGGCGCCCCGGAGACAAATATCAGGGTCAGGGCTATGAGCAGAATCATTACCGAGGTACCCAAGTCGGGTTGCTGTACAATCAAAACGAGGGGCACACCCACGAGCAGCCCCAATGCAGCGCAACTACCCAATCTGAAACCACCCCGCTCGGGCAGATCAGACAGGTAACGGGACAGCACCAGAATCAGCGAGATCTTGACGATCTCCGAAGGCTGCAGAGTCAGGGGCCCGAGGACCAGCCAACGCTTGGCTCCCATTCCCACCTTACCGGCCACGGCGACGATGACGAGGAGCACGATAGAGACAGCGTAGATCACGTAAGCATAACGCTGCAAAGTCCGATAGTGAACGGAAATGGCCACCAGCAAGGCGGCCACGCCAATGCCGATCCAATACAGCTGCTTCACATACAGCATGGATGTCGAGCTGCCTCCGAAATGCGTGGCACTGAAGATGGCTCCTACACCGACACCCGAGAGGAGCAACACCAGCAATAGCAGCCCGAAATCGAAGTGGATGATCAATCTTCTGTCCAGCAACGGTCGCTCCTTTTGTCTGTTTTTTCCTCAGTTGACCCGTCCGGCCGTCAGAAACGCCTGGGGTCCTTCGACATGCTCGCCGGGCCCTTTGTCTTTCCCGTCATCGGGTTTTGGCAACCGACCGGTTTTCGTGAAATACCGCTCCAGGACCTGCCCGGCGATGGGGGCAGCTGCGGAGCCACCATGGCCGCCATGCTCCACGATGATGGCCACCGCAATTTCCGGATCGTCCACCGGCGCAAAGGCCGTAAAGAGGGCGTGGTCCCGGTGCTTTTCAGGGATATCTTCGATCTCTTCCTCGTCCTGTTTCATACGCACCACCTGAGCTGTGCCGGTCTTCCCGGCCACCCGAATGTTTTTCAGCCGCGCCCGGCCGCCGGTGCCACGCTTTTCGGAAACCACTCCCTCCAGCGCCTGGATCACGAGGTGGAGCGTCTTGGCAGACAGGGGCGCATCGTAGCGCACCTCGGGGGCAATTTCCTTGAGCACCTCGCCGCGGTAGTTCTCTACGCGCTTGACGAGTTGGGGCCGGTAGACGGTGCCGCCATTGGCGATGGCCGCCACCAGATTGGCCAGTTGTATGGGCGTCACCAGGATATAGCCCTGACCGATGGCGGCGTTCAGGTTTTCTCCGGGATACCAGGGCTCTTTGCGCGTCTTCTTTTTCCAGGCCCGGTTCGGAATGAGGCCGGGTTTTTCCCCCTCCAGATCGATGCCCGTGGGTCGGTTGAGCCCCAGATTCTCGGCACACTCAGCAATCTTGTCAATGCCGAGGCGCTGCCCGAGTTCATAGAAATAGACATCACAGGACTGCACGAGCGCTCGGTGCAAGTCAACTTTTCCGTGGCCCCGTCGTTTCCAGCAGCGAAAGCGCCGGCCGCCGAACTTCGTGTAACCTCGGCAGTAGACCGATTCCTGAGGCGTAATCTCCCGCTCTTCAAGACCGGCAACCGCCATGACGATCTTGAAGACGGAACCCGGTGCGTACTGCCCCGAGATGGCTTTGTTGGTGAGCGGGTGCTTCTCATCTGCCGTCAACTCTTTCCATGTCTCCTTCGGGATGCCGCCGGAGAAAACATTGGGGTCGTAGGACGGGCGGCTTACCATCGCCAGGATATCGCCGGTGTTGGGGTTCAGCACCACGCCTGCACCCGAAGCGTCACTGAAGGCCTCCTCCAAGGCCTGCTGTATATCGTAGTCCACGGTCAGCACGATGCGACTGCCCGGCACCGGGGAGGCCTCGGCCATCTCCTGAATGATCCGGCCCAGGGAATTGACTTCTACCCGTCGGGATCCATCGACCCCCTTCAGATAGCGCTCCAGCCCTTTCTCGAGGCCGGTCTTGCCGATGACATCCCCCATCCGGTAATCCGTGAAAGCCTCTTGCGACAGTTCGGCACCATTGATTTCCCCCATATAGCCGAAGGCATGGGCAAACAGGCCATCAAAGCGATAGTTCCGAAGAGGCTCGGGTGAAACAGAGATCCCCCGCAGGTCCATCTGGTGGGCCTCCAGTAGCGCCACTGTCGGCCAGTCCACATTGGACAGCAGGCGGATCATCTGGAAACGCCGGATGCCCGCAGTGCTGGCCGCCGCGACCTTCTGGTGCAACTCGACCTCGGAGACGCTGACAAGTTCGGACAGCCGCGCAAGGGACTGACCCAGATCCTGAACATCCTCCAGCGTCAGCGTCACGTTGAACCCCGGCTTGGTGTCCACCAGCGTTCGCTCTTCCCGGTCGACGAACTCACCGCGAGGCGACAGAACCCGTAGGACCCGGATGCGCTGCTTTTCAGACTTCTCCTTGAAAAAGTTTCCGCGCAGGATCTGCAGATACCAGACCCGGGAGACCAGAAGACAGAAAAATGCCGCGAGAAAAACGGACAGGATGCGAAGCCGACGCTGATGGAGCGTCGGCTCCAGGGTATTGCCGTTATATAACACGGGCGCCTCTCTCTGCTGCGATCCTCTTAGTCAGTCCACATCCAAATCGCTGGAGAACACGGGCGTGTGCAAGGATCCCCGCCGCACCAGCAGGATGAAGATGGTACCGACGATCGCGTTCCAGAAGATCGATGGAAATATCATGACCGACAGGGCCTCCCCCACGGGGATGCTGCCACCGAAGAGGTTTACGAGGAAGAGATTAACCAGGCCATTGGTCAAAGAGAACAGCACCAGTAGCAGGAAATGCACAGGAAGATCTCTGGAGAGAACCCCCACGCCGCACAGAGCCGCCAGATATCCGACCAGCGTTTTGAGAAACATCTGTGATCCGAGCAGTTCACCCGACAGAATATCTGTGAGAATGCCCAGATACGCTCCGATGGCCATGCCTTTGCTCTTCCCGTGAAAATAGCCGTAGTAATACGTCACAATCAGCACCAAATCCAGGGGCACGGGACGGGGGACAAGGCTGATGATGTGCGTCTGGAGGGGAACAGTCAGTGTAATGACTAGAAGCGTCAGTAGCGGCTTCATACGTCCGGTTGTCTCAGCTGCTGGTCTTCACCGGCGAGACCGCGGCTCTTGATGATGAAGACCTCTTCCATCCGTGAAAAATCCACGGCCGGTGCAATGGTCACCTCCTGGAACAGGCCATAGGGCTTCTTCTCCACGGATTGCACCGTGCCGACGATCAGTCCCTTCGGGTAGATGCCCCCCAACCCGGAGGTGATGACCAGGTCCTCCCGTTGGACATCGGCCAGACGGTTCAGGTATTTGACCTGACACTGGCTCGTGATCTTGCCTTCCACGATACCTTCTGCACGGGTCCTCTGAAAAATCGCCGGCACGTCACTGTTGCTGTCGATGATCAACAGCACCTGCGCATAGCTTGGAGAAACCGACAGGATACGACCCACAATTCCCTCGGGCCGCACCACGGCCATGCCTCGCTCGATCCCCGAGCGAGTTCCCTGGTTGATGATCAGCGTCCGGGACCAGCTGTTGAAGTCCTTGCCCACCACACGGACAGGTGCCATGTCATAGGGCACGGATTCCTGAAAGGCCAGCAACTCCCGGAGTCTCTCGTTTTCAAGTTCGATTTCACGGAGAGCGTTCAGCCGGTTCTCAAGATAGGCTTCTCGCTTTCGAAGGAGCCTGTTTTCCTTGCCCACATCGATGAGGCGAACATATTGTCTATAAAACTGCATGAGACCCGACGAAATGGACGCGAGGCACGATTCCATCCAGGCTGTGACTTCAAAGGTCGCGCCGGCGATATTCTGGACCCCCTTTCCCGTCTCCGCCTGTGTTTGCATCAGAAGCAAAGAGAGAAACAGGATAACAAAGAGGATAATAATCTGACGAAATTTGGCGAAAATACGCTGCATTGTCGGTTCCCGTCGACTGTTACCGGATGCAAATCTGCTTCAACAACTCGATCTCATTCAAGGCCAGCCCCGTCCCCAGCACGATCGTGGACAGCGGATCGTCTGCAATGGTAATGGGGAGGCTGGTCTCCTCGCGCAGCAAAATGTCGAGCCCCCGCAGTAGGGCCCCACCACCGGCCATGACAATCCCCTTGTCCACAATATCTGCAGAGAGTTCGGGCGGAGTGTTCTCCAGAGCCACTTTAACCCCTTCCACAATCTGGGAGATGGGCTCATCCAGAGCGTCTCGAATCTCCTCTTCGCTGATGACAATGGTCTTGGGAATGCCGGACACCAGGTCGCGGCCTTTGACTTCCATATGCCGGTTGTCATCCATGGGATAGGCTGAACCGATTTCTATCTTGATCTCCTCCGCCGTGCGCTCACCCACCAGCAGGTTGTACTTCTTCTTGATCGCTTGAATGATGGCCTCGTCCATCTTGTTCCCACCGGTGCGCACCGACTTGCTGTAAACAATCCCTGACAGCGAGATGATGGCGATATCTGTGGTCCCGCCGCCGATGTCAATAACCATGTTGCCGTTGGCTTCCGTAATGGGAAGTCCGGCACCGATGGCCGCAGCCATCGGCTCTTCGATGAGGTATACCTCTCGGGCACCGGCAGACTGCGCGGAGTCCCGAACGGCGCGCCGTTCCACCTGGGTCACACCCGAGGGGACGCTGATAATGATTCTCGGACGGATCAGCCCCTTGCGGTTGTGCACTTTCTGGATGAAGTAACGCAGCATGGACTCCGTATACTGGAAGTCCGCAATGACCCCGTCCTTCATGGGACGAATAGCAACAATATTGCCCGGTGTTCGGCCCACCATAATCTTGGCTTCTTTGCCGACCTTGAGCACTTTGCCCGTATCCGTCTGAATGGCCACTACCGACGGCTCATTGAGAACGATTCCTTTTCCCTTCACATAGACGAGGGTATTGGCCGTTCCCAAGTCGATAGCCAGATCGCTGGAAATCCAGCTCAGGACGGTGTCAAAAATCATGCTGCCAACTCCTTGAAACGGACGTCCCCACAGCCCACAACACTGTCCGCCGCCGTGGAAGCGTGGAATCCATTCATTCAGCACAAGAGATAAAAGAGCTAACTGTTTCTAATATAATGAAAAAACGCTGCCAACACAAGCAAAAAAGTTGGCCCTTCCCTGAGGTGCGATTCCTGTTCCGCCGTGTCGGCAGCTAAAACGGAGGCGCAGCATGTCCGGCGCGACTCCCCACGCTCGCGCAAACGTCCGGAAAAAGGGGATTGTAAATCGTTCGCCCGTATAATAAAATGACGTTTTAGGCTTGCAGCTCTCGCTGCTTCCAAACGGTGCCGCCCCTCGCGGCCCCTTTTGAATAACCGGGGAGATCCCAGAGAGGTCCCCCAGGGAGATGAATGAAATGCTCTACACCATGCGCCACAAAGTAAAAGCGTACATCCTCTGGTTGATCATTGCTGCCTTTGTCGGCACAATCTTTGTCGGCTGGGGAATCGGCAGCGGCCGGTTCAGCCAGGACGGCAAGAGCTGGATCGCGCGGGTCGGTGAAGCCACCATTTCCGTGGAAGAGTATCGGCGCGAACTCATGCAAATGCAAACCCAGTACCGGGACCTTCCGGCGGAACTCCTGCAGACTCTCAACCTGAAACAGCAGGCTCTGGACAACCTGATCAACCGACGCATCTTCACCGCACACGCCCAGAAAATGGGCCTCGACGTCCCCGATGCGGAACTGGCGGCGGCGATCCAGAAAATACCCTCGTTCCAACAAGACGGCGGTTTCAGCACCGAGGCCTACCGACAGGTGCTTGCTCTGAGCCGACTCACGCCCGCCGCCTTCGAAGAGCAGCAACGCGCCTTTCTCCGCATTCAGAAGCTCCAACAGCTGATTCAGGACTCGGCAAAAGTCTCCGACACGGAGGTCCGCGAGGCCTTCATGCGCCGCAATGCGAAGGTGGCCGTCGATTATGCTGTAATCACCCCTGATGAGCACCCCCTGCACGAGGCACCTGCAGAGGAGGCGCTGCAGACCCACTATGAAGCTGCCAAGGAGAACTTCCGAACGCCGGAGCAAGTGGATGCTGTGTTTGTCCAACTGCGCGCGGAGGATTTCTTCCATGAGATCGAGATCACCGATGCCACGGTTCAGCAGTATTTTGAGGGCAACCATTCGCTCTATGTCCAACCGGAAAAGGTCCGGGCCCGGCATATCCTGGTCCGGGTTGCCCAGGATGCCGATGAGGCTGCCGAAACAGCCGCTCGCGAGCGTATCGAGAAGATTTATGACGATGTGCAGCAGGGAAAACCCTTCGACATTTTAGCCCAGGAATACTCGGAAGACTCCTCCACTGCCCCCCGGGGCGGAGACCTCGGCTTCTTTGAAAGGGGCCAAATGGTGCCAGCCTTCGACCAAGCGGCGTTTGCGCTGCAACCGGGTGAAGTCAGCGAAATCATTCGGACACGTTTTGGCTTTCATGTCATCAAGCTGGAAGAGCACGAAGCGGAGAAAAGCAAGTCCCTGGATGAGGTGCGGGAAGCGATTTTGGCGGAGCTCAAATATGATCCAGCCATGCGGCTGGCCCGCAAAAAAGCCATGGCACTTTATGCAGAGATTCGACGGGGAGCTGACTTGCGCGACGTCGCGGAAGAAGCGGGGTTTCCCGTGTCCGAGAGCGGCTATTTCTCCCGGGCCGATGCCTACATTCCAGACGTGCCTACCGACCTCACGGCCGAGTTCAAAGAGACAGCCTTTGCGGTCAACGGCGCCGGCGTGGCGTCCCCGCTGCGCGGGGAGCGGGGCTATTTTGTCCTGGCGGTAAAAGACCGGCGGCCGGCACGCATCCCTACCTTGGATGAAATTCGCGACACCGTTCGTGAGGCTGTGCTAAAGGAGATGGAAGCGGCGGCAGTCGAGCAGGTTGCGCTGGAGATGGTGAGCGCGCTGATCGGCGGGAATGATTTTAGAGAGGCCGCCGCCCTAGCCCGGGCCGTGCTCATCGAGTCCACCGAACCTTTCACCCGAAGCGAAACCATCGTGACCCCCGAGTTCACGGAAAAGGCCTTTGCCCTCTCCATGGACGCGCCGGCCGACTATGTGCTGGTCGGTCCTCGGGCGTATGTCCTGTTTCTGCGCGATCAGCAAAGCCCGGATGAAAGCACCTACGAAGAGGCCCGCGTCGCCATCCAGGAAGAGTTGATTTCACAAAAGCGGGACGCCCTCTTTCTTTCCTGGATGGAGCAGGCCCGCAAGGGTGCCGACGTCCAGGTCAACCAGGACCTTCTCGATCGCGTGTAGACTGCTGTCTGCCGTGCACAGCGAGTGAGGATGGGGGAAGGGCACTCCGTCAGTGGGGCATGGCCGGCGCCAAGAGCTGAGCCACATCGAGCAGAATCAGGATTCGGTCGTTCTGTTTCGCCACGCGCCGAACATAGCGCGCATCGATGGAGGAAACCATGGACGGCGCCTCCTCAAGACTCTCCTGAGGCAGTCGGAGCACCTCCGAGACACTGTCTACCAAAAGGGCCACCGGCCGGCCGCCGTTCTTGACGACAATCATGCGGGTCTCGGCGCTCGCCTCCGCCACTGGCAGCTGGAGCCGCTTGCGAAGGTCCATCACTGGGACCACCTTGCCCCGCAGGTTGACGACCCCATCCAGAAACATGGGCGCCTCCGGGATCGGGCGAACGGGCAGCACCCGCGCAATCTCCTGCACTTCCAGGATATCAATGGCAAACGCCTCACCATCCAGGTCAAAACTGACCACCTGATTCTGTGCATCCGTTTCCGGGATGCCCTGTGCGTTCTCTAAGGCGACCACACGATCCTTTCGCCGGGGGTCTAGTAGTGGTTCGGAGATTCGGGATGCGACGATTGTTTTCAGGATATCCCAAGGACCCCGCTTTTTCAACAGGTAATTGCTCGGGCCGGCGGCAGGTGAGACTCAACGGGACAGGGCCTTGCGAATTCGCTCGGCAGCCTCGGCCAGACGCTGGCGCGGCACGGTCAACGCAAAGCGGATATAGCCTTCGCCGGCCTGCCCGAACCCGTTGCCCGGCGTGGCCGCAATCCCCGCCCGAGTCAGCAAGAATTCACTGAAGGAAGCGGAGGTATATCCTTCCGGAACATCCACCCAGACATAAAAGGTTGCCTCCGGCGAATCGCAGTGCAATCCTGCGGCCCGCAGTCCGGCCACCAGGGTGTCCCGACGCTCCTGATATAGAGTACGCATGCGCGCCACGGCGGACTGATCCCCCGTCATCGCCTCAATGCCGGCTTCCTGAATCGCCTGAAAAATCCCCGAATCCACGTTGGTCTTGATCTTGCCCAGACCCTGAACCACGGGCGCAGCTCCCACCACGAAACCGACACGCCATCCGGTCATGTTGTACGTCTTGGAGAGCGAGTGGAACTCGACACCCACCTCCCGGGCACCGTCCACTTCCAGAAAACTCCTGGGCCGCTTGCCGTCGAAATACATCTCCGTGTAGGCCGCATCATGACAGACGATGATGCCGTTATCCCGAGCGAATCGCACCGCCGCTTCGAAGAACTCCCGCGGGGCCGTTGCCGCGGTCGGGTTGTTGGGGTAATTGAGAAACATGAGGCGGGACCGCTCCCGCACCTCTTGGGAAATGGCCTGCAGATCCGGCAGGAAGTCGTTCTCTCGGGTCAGCGGCATATAATGGGGCTCCCCGCCGGCCAGGAGGGTGCTGATTTCATAAACGGGATATCCTGGATCCGGCACAAGAACCACCTCACCGGGATTGACGAACGCGAGCGGGATATGACCGATGCCCTCCTTGGAGCCGATCAGGGAGAGGACCTCGCCGGCCGGATCGAGGGTAACGCCGAAGCGGGTGCGGTACCATCGGGCCACGGCCTCTCGAAACCGAGGCATCCCCTCATAGGAGGGATATTGATGGTTCACGGGCCGGTCCACGGCCTGATGCATGGCTTCTAGAATATTCTTCGGCGTCGGCTCATCGGGATCGCCCACACCCAGGGCAATCACATCGACCCCTTTGGCCATCTCGGCCCGTTTGAGCTCATCGAGCTTTGCAAAGAGATAGGGGGGGAGACCTTTGAGCCTCCGGGCCAATTCGAAGGGCTGTGCAGTCACGAAACCTCCTCTGGTAAAATGCCGCAAGTGGCGCCTTATCCGTCTTCGCAGAATGCTACGCCGCGACAAGTCCGCCCTCGCAATAGACTCACTCAGGCAATATCCGGGCTAAAGCCCCAGCAGATCGAGCATGGAATAAAGCGACGGCTTTTGTCCCACGATCCATTTGGCGGCCCTCAGGGCCCCCTGGGCGAAGGTATTTCGACTCGCGGCACGGTGGGTCAGCTCAATCCGTTCACCGGTGCCACAAAACATGACCGTGTGCTCCCCCACGATGTCTCCGCCCCGCACGGCATGGACCCCGATTTCCTTCGTCCGCCGCTCCCCGACCATCCCCTGTCGCCCGTGCACCATCGACGCGGCTGGGTCGCGCTGCAACGCACGGGCAATGACCTCCGCAAATTTTGCGGCGGTTCCGGACGGTGCGTCCTTCTTGAAATGATGGTGGGCCTCGACGATCTCGACGTCGAAATCGTCGCCCAAAGCCCGGGCCACCTCCGGCAGAATCCGAAGCAGCAGGTTGACGCCCAGACTCATGTTCGGCGCCAGCAGGTTGGCCACCCCCTTGGACGACTCCCGGATCAGCGCCAGGTCCTCCTCAGAAAAACCGGTCGTGCCGATCACCATCGACTTCCCTACCGCCGAGGCCTCGCAGAGATGACTCAGCGTCGCCTCCGGGTAAGTAAAATCGATGAGCACGTCACAGCCCTCCAGGAGGGGGCGTAGCTCCGTTGCCAGGGGAACGCCGATGCCACCGATGCCGATCAGCTCCCCCACATCCTGGCCTGCTGCCCGATGCCCCGACACTTCCAGGGCACCCGCCAGTTCCACAGAACTGTCGTCCTGCATGAGGCGGATGATCCGTTGTCCCATCCGTCCTGCGGCTCCCGCCACAATGATTCGGACCATGGGTTTGCCCTCCTCCCGCTGCGCACCTGAGGCCGATTCCTGTTACCCCGTCGGCTCACGGGTGCCGATCTCAGACGCCGCCGGGATCCTTTTCCCGCCAGATCTGCGCGCCCAGGGCAGAGAGTTTTTTCTCAATCTGCTCATAACCACGATCAATATGGTAGATGCGCGACACCGTTGTCCGGCCCTCGGCCGCCAGCCCACCGAGGATCAGCGATGCGCTGGCCCTGAGATCGGTGGCCATCACCGGCGCGCCGCTCAGTCTTTTCACGCCGCGCACCACCGCACTGTTTCCCTGCACCCGAATGTCGGCCCCCATTCGCCGCAATTCGGCCACATGCATGAAGCGGTTTTCAAAGATGGTTTCCGCCATCACCGAGGTGCCCTCGGCAATGGCCATCAACGCCATGAACTGTGCCTGCATGTCGGTGGCAAAGGCCGGGTAACCACCTGTTTTGACATCTGCAGCACGCACTCGGTCAGAACCGAGAATGCGCACGGCGTCTGCGTCCATTTGAATCTCTGCCCCCGCTTCAATGAGTTTTTCGATGACCGCTTCCAGGTGCGCCGGCCGGCAGCCCCGTACGGTCACATCGCCTCCTGTGATGGCCCCGGCCACCAGAAAAGTTCCCGTTTCGATGCGGTCGGGCATCACCGAATGGTCCACGGCACCGAGCCACTGTACGCCCTCGATCCGGATATGGTCGGTGCCGGCCCCTTCGATACAAGCCCCCATGTCATTCAGAACCGCCCCAAGCTCCGCCACTTCCGGCTCACAGGCTGCGTTCTCAATCAGTGTAATGCCCCGGGCCAATGACGCGGCCATCATCAAATTCATGGTTCCCGTCACACTGGGAAGGTCGAGATAGATCCGGGCACCCCGCAGTCGGCGACTCCTGGCACAGACATATCCCTCGTCGATGGTGATTTCTGCGCCGAGTTTGTCCAGTCCCTTGAGGTGCAGGTTGATCGGCCTCGCACCGATGGCGCATCCGCCAGGCAGCGAAACCTGGGCCTCACCAAACCGGGCGAGGAGGGGACCCAGCACCAGCACCGACGCCCGCATGGTTCGGACCAGATCGTAGGCCGCACGATGGCCCGTCGCCGCGCTCGCGTCGAGCACCAGCTGCGCACCTGCTCCGCCCGCCACACGCACCCCGAGGCTCTCCAGCAGCGTCGCCATGGTCCTGACGTCGCGCAGCTCCGGCACATTGCTGAGCCGACACGGCCCCTCAGCCAGAAGAGATGCGGCCATGATGGGCAGGGCGGCATTCTTGGCCCCGCTCGCAGCCACCGCCCCCCGAAGGCGTGTGCCGCCCCGAATCACGATCCGTTCCATCCCGATCTCCTTCCGGGCTGCTGCCTCGGCGACGGTCTTTGTTTCCAAGGCAGGAACCCGAGAGCCGTTTTGTGCTGTTTTCAGAATCAGCTCTCCACAAAGGGAAGCAGTGCAATATTTCGCGCGCGTTGGATGGCAACGTTCAGCGTCCGCTGGTGGCGTGCGCAATTTCCGGAAATGCGTCGCGGAATGATCTTACCCCGTTCGGTGATGAAGTTCCGCAGCAGCTTGGTGTCCTTGTAGTCGATCACCTGGATCTTGTTCTCACAGCAGCGGCAAACCTTCTTGCGAAAGAAAATCTTTTTCCGCTTCCGTTGCGGTCTTCTTGCTCCGTAGGCCATGGGCTATTCTCCTGTATCGGTCTGTGCGGCAGGCGGGGCCGCATCCTTTGGTTTGACGGGCTGCAGCTCATCCTGCCGGATCTTCAATGTCATGTACTTGATGACGCCGTCGTTGAGCCGATAGCTTCGCTCCAGCTCCTGGAGTGCCCCCCCGTCCCCCGCAAACTGCATGAGCACATAATGGCCCTTGCGCTGCTTCTTCACTTCATAGGCGAGGCGCTTCACACCCCAATTATCGATCACATGTATTTTGCCGCCGTTCTTCTCGACAACACCGGCCATGGCTTCCGTGATCTTTTCCGACTGCTCGGAGTTGAGATCGGGGTGGAGGATAAAGATGGACTCGTAGTAGGACATGGTGCCTCCTCGTGGGTATAAAGCCCCGGAAGCGGTCCGGAGCAAGGAGTTGGGTGAACTGCTGGGCCGGTCCTTGCCGGCCACAAACTGCCGATTCATACCACAAAAACCGGCGACGGGGCAAGGCCTTTCTAAAGCGTAGGAAAGGCCCCCCGCGCGCGTGGTGCGGGGGGCCCCGTAGACCTGTCGGGCACTCCATGGGCGGCATAGCCCTCGCGCTATCGCCCGACCATCGCCACCAGCGGTGCAATGACCAGGGAAACGATCGACATCAGTTTGATCAAAATATTCATGGCTGGACCGGACGTGTCTTTGAAGGGGTCCCCAATGGTGTCGCCCACCACGGCCGCCTTGTGTGCTTCGGAGCCCTTTCCGCCGAGATGGCCCTTTTCAATATGCTTTTTGGCGTTGTCCCAGGCGCCACCGCCGTTGCCCATAAAGAGGGCCATCAGTACGCCGGCCAGGGTTGCGCCCGCCAGCATGCCGCCGAGGGCCTCGGGCCCCAGTACAAAGCCCACAAGAATCGGCGAGATGACCGCTGTGAGTCCCGGAAGGATCATCTCCTTGAGGGCCGCGGTGGTGCTGATGTCGACACACTTCTTGGCATCGGGGCGCACCCCCTCCTTGCCTTCCAGAAGACCGGGGATCTCCCTGAACTGGCGCCGGATCTCACTGACCATGGCCATGGCCGCCTTGCCCACGGAGGTCATGGTCAGGGCCGCCACAAAGAAGGGGAGAATCCCGCCGATGAGAAGACCGATCACCACATTGGGCGTCGTCACGACGATGGTCATCTCTTTCAGCCCGTTTTTCACCAGGGTATAATTGACGGTCTGGGCGTAGGCGGTAAAGAGTGCCAGGGCGGTGAGGGCCGCCGAACCGATGGCAAACCCTTTCCCGATGGCCGCGGTCGTATTGCCCAGCGCATCGAGTTCATCGGTAATCTTTCGGGTCTCCGGTCCCAGTTCGGACATCTCGGAAATACCGCCTGCGTTGTCGGCCACGGGTCCGTACGCATCGACGGACATGGTAATGCCCACGGTGGCCAGCATGCCGACAGCCGATATCCCGATGCCGTAGAGGCCGGCGAACTTGTTGCCGATAAAAATGGCGGCGGCGATGATCAACACCGGAATGGCCGTACTCTCCAGTCCCACCGCGAGTCCGGTAATCACGTTGGTGGCGGCCCCGGTCTGACTGGCATCGGCGATCCGGCGAATCGGTCCCGCGGCCGTGTAGTACTCGGTCACCAATCCGATGGAAATTCCCGCAACCGTACCAGCCAGGATGGCCCAGAAGACCCCCTTGTTCACCCCCATGGGGCCGAGCATCATGTTCGCCACAATGAGGAACAGACCAGCGGCGATGAAGGTTGAATAACGAAGCGCTGCGGCCGGACTCCAGCTCTTCAGCACCTTCATCGAGAAAATCCCCACGAGAGACGAGAGCAGCCCGAGCATGGCGAGAATAATGGGCAGCGCCATGTAGCTTGACTTCGTGGCCTCCGTGATCATGGCAATGGTAGCGCTGCCGGTGGCGGCAATGGCGATGGTGGCAATGATCGATCCCACGTAAGATTCGAAAATGTCGGCGCCGAGGCCAGCCACGTCGCCCACGTTGTCTCCCACATTATCGGCGATCACCCCAGGATTCCTCGGGTCGTCCTCGGGGATGCCCGCTTCCACCTTCCCGACCAGGTCGGCTCCCACATCGGCCGATTTTGTGTAGATCCCGCCGCCGACGCGCGCAAAGAGCGCGATGGAACTGGCGCCCATGGCAAAGCCGTTGATACTGGCGATGGCCTCAGGGTTGCCCCTGAAAATAAGGTAGCAGATACCGACCCCCAGCAGCCCGAGACTGGCCACGGAGAGTCCCATGACCGCACCACCAGAAAAGGCTGTGGCGAGTGCGGGCCCGTGATCGGGCTTGTTCGACTCGGCGGCCTGCGCCGTGCGCACGTTGGCGATGGTGGCCGAATTCATGCCGAAGAATCCCGCAAGAATTGAGCAGAGCGCCCCAAAGATAAACGCCAAGGCTGTCATCTTCGGTTTTACGAACAGGAGCAGCAGCACAAAGACTACCGCGATGAAAATACCGAGAATCTTGTACATACGGAACAAGAAGACCAGGGCACCGTCGTGGATCTGCTCCGCAATTTCCCGCATCCGGTAGGTTCCCACCGGTTGCTTCTTGAGCGAGTTGAAAATCAGGAAGGCCACCACGAGGCCGACAATGCCGATCAGGGGTGCGATTACGGGATTCGTCATGTTCATCCTCCTCTTTGCTTCTTTTTAGAGAAAGGCTTGCCTATCGGGCAAAAACCTTGACAAACTTTGCTTCAATGCCAAGTCCTGAGTGCGGGGGTTCTTCGTCGAACGCATGGGTCGGAGAACTCAGTGATATCGGTTCATGGTCTCGGAGAGTCCGTTCCGCAAAATGGATTCCACCACATCGGCCGCGGCGTCAACCCAGGCTCGGGCGTCAGCCCGTCGCGAAAAACTCCGCAGGACATAGTCCGCCGGGTCTTCGTCACCCTCCGGACGGCCGATGCCGACGCGCACACGGACAAAATCGGCCGATCCGCATTTCTCGATGATGGAGCGCAGCCCGTTATGCCCGCCGTGCCCGCCGCCCTGCTTGAGCTTGATGCGACCCTCGCTCAGATCGAGGTCATCGTGTATGACGATGAGCGATTCAGGCGAACAACCGTATCGCTTTAACAAGGGAGCAACGGCGTCACCGCTGCGGTTCATGAAGGTCTGCGGCTTCGCCAGGATCACACGATGTCCGGCAAGATTCCCTCTGCCAACCTGGGCGCTGCAGTTTCTGCGCCACAGGCGGATCCGTTCTCGTTTCCCCAGTTCGTCCAGGACCTGAAAGCCAACGTTGTGCCGGTGGTTCTGATACTTCTTCCCGGGATTTCCTAGCCCGACGATGAGGCGCCAGCCCATGTGCCTGAACCTTTCCGAGCGCTGCCCCTACCGGGTGGTCTTTTCACACACGACCTGTGAAGCGCAGGTCCGCTGCGTGCGTATCGGGATAGGGCATCCTGATCTTCCGGGGAGGCCACAGGGTGCCGGCGGCGCCGCATGGAGGCTCCAGAAGATAACCTGCCGCTAGACCACGGGCCCATCTCGAACGCAGCAAACCTTCTGTCATGCCTCGCGGCCGAGACTATCCAGCCTCGGATTTTTCATCCGATTCGGAAGATTTCTCCTCGGCCTCCTCGGCAGGCACTTCCTCGCCTTCGGCCACTTCCTCCTCTTCTACCTCCGGTTCCGCTTCCACCGTTGGCGCCACGAGGGCGTAGAGAAGCTGGTCCTCGGGTGTCAGAATCTTCACACCCGTGGCGGGCAGATCGGAGACATGATAGGCGTCGCCCACATCAAGCGCCGACAGGTCCGCCTCGAAGAATTCGGGAATATCAGAGGGGAGGCACTCCACTTCGATCTCGGTCAGGCCGTGGGTCAGGATGCCGCCTGTCTTGAACCCCACGGGCTCGGCATCGGTGTGGCGCACTTCCACCATGACCCGGATCGTCTGGTCCATGGAAATTTCGAACAGATCGGCATGGATGGCCACTTGGCGAATCGGGTCGTACTGGACGTCCTTGAGCAGTACGGTCCGCTTGGTGTTGGCCACCTCCACTTCGAGAATCGCATTGGCACCTTCTTTGAGTATCCCCTGGAGGTCCCGGAGTCGCACCGCCAGCTGAACCGTACCGCCCGGTCCGTAGATGACCGCGGGCACCATGCCGGCACGTCTGAGTTTTCGGGCAACCCCTTTGCCCGCGCCCTCTCGGGAGAAAACTTCAAGTGCAAGGGTTTTCATGTGGTCTTAACCTCCTCGTGACGATGCAGCCGCACTACTCGAACAGGGAGCTGATGCTGGTCTCCTCATGGATGTTGCGGATCGCTTTGGCAAAGAGTTCTCCGATGGACAGGATTTCGATCTTGCTGCACCGCGCATGATTCCTGAAGGGAATGCTGTTCGTCGACACCACCCGCTCCAGTTTGGCGTTGTTGATCCGATCCAGGGCTGGCCCGGAAAGCACGCCATGGGAACAGCAGGCGATCACCCTCTTGGCGCCGCGCTCCATGATCGCGGCGGACGCCTCGGTAAGCGTCCCGGCAGTATCCGCCATGTCGTCAAGGATCACGGCTTGTTTCCCTTCAACACTGCCGATGAGATTCATTACCTTGGCTTCGTTGGGCGTGGCCCGCCGCTTGTCGATGATTGCCAGAGAGGCATGGAGCCCTTTGGCGAAAGCCCGTGCGCGGAGCACGCCGCCGGCGTCGGGTGACACCACGACACACTTGTCACCGGAGAAACCATTGGACCGGCAATACTCGAGAAGAATCGGCGCGGCGTAGAGATTGTCCACGGGGATATTGAAGAATCCCTGGATCTGGCCGGCGTGCAGGTCCATGGTCAGGACGCGATTGGCGCCGGCCGCGGTAATCAGATCGGCCACCAGTTTGGCAGATATGGGGACCCGGGGCAGGACCTTGCGATCCTGGCGCGCGTATCCGTAGTAGGGGAGCACTGCCGTGATGCGGCCCGCCGAAGCACGCTTCAGCGCGTCGATCATGATCAGAAACTCCATCAGGTGGTGGTTTACCGGGTTGCAGGTCGACTGTACGACGAAGACATCCCGTCCCCGGACGTTCTCGTTCAGCTGGACCATGCTTTCACCGTCGCTGAACGTCCCCACCGCGGCTTCGCCGAGGGGGATGCCGAGACAATCGCATATCTCCCGAGTAAGGGGCAGGTTGGAATTTCCCCCGAAGATTTTCATCACGTGCGCAACCCTTTCAGGAGCCGCCCCCCTGACTCCCCCTTGGACGGACCCGACACCGCCACGGAGCCCTTACCGGGATAAGCTGGCTCGGGGGCAGGGATTCGAACCCCGATAGCCAGAACCAAAATCTGGAGTCCTGCCGTTGGACGACCCCCGATCCCAACTCCCCGTTAACGGCTTCAGGCGAATGTCCCCCCGCCCCGTCTCTCAACTCAGATGGGCGTTATACGCTCGCCGGTCGCTCTGCTTCAGCAATTCTCCATAGGCATGAAGCACGGTCTCTTGAATCCGCTCGCGTGTTTGGTTGTTCAGGGGATGGGCCATATCCCGGTAGCTGCCGTCCGCCTGCCGGCGACTGGGCATGGCAACGAAGACGCCTTTGCGTCCTTCAATGATCTTAACGTCCCGCACCACAAAGCAATCGTCAAATGTTACCGCGGCATACGCTCTCAACTGCTTGTCGGCAACGGGGTAGATGCGAACCTCCGTGATCTCCATTCAGCAAATCACCACCTTTCTCATGGGAGTCTGATAGATTGGATTAGAAACGCTACGGCTTGGACGACGGTACCGGAACGGCATCGAGGGTACGCACCAGATAGGTGGCGAGTTCCCGGCGCCGTTGCAGGACCTGTCGGGCCGAAGCAGCCGTCTGCCGGTTAGGGAAAACACCGAAGACGGTTGGACCACTTCCCGACATCAACCCGGTCAAGGCGCCCAGTTCACGAAGAGATTCCTTGATCTCTCCGAGAACGGGAAAGGCCTTCAGGGTTGCGCCTTCCAGGTCGTTCTCTAATGGAAATCTAGCATCCTCAAAGGCAGTGATAGAGAACCGCAGCATGCTAATATGTTTATTTTTTATTGTCAACCCTAAATTTAGACTTTCGTAGGCCCAGGGCGTGGAGACCCGAAAACCGGGATTTACCAGAACCACCCAAAGGGGCGGCTTGGGTGGGCGCAGCGGGGTCAGCTGTTCGCCCCGTCCCTTCGCAAAAGCCGTCGGCGACAGCAGAAAGAAAGGTACATCCATACCGAGTTCTACGGCCATGGTGCGGAGTCGCTCAGCGGGGTAGTCCAGCCCCCAAAGCCGGTTGAGTCCCGCCAGGGTTGCCGCAGCGTCACTACTGCCGCCACCCAGTCCCGCGGCCACGGGAATTTGCTTGGCCAGGTGAATCCGCACCGCCGGCGCTCGTCCCGCCTCAAGCGCAAGCCTTTCCGCGGCCCGATAGACAAGGTTCTCTTGTCCCAGGGGCAGCGCGGAGGTGTCCGAGGCCAACACGATACCGTCATCACCCTGTGCAATCTCGAGGGTGTCGTAGAGCGAGACCATCTGCAGGACCGTTTCGATCTCATGGTAGCCGTCGGGCCGCTTACCACGCACGATCAACCCGAGGTTGATCTTGGCCGGCGCTTGCATGATGATACGCTTCACAGCGGAGCACTCCCGTCCGTGCCGCACGGATCACAGGATAGACGGCACCTCAAAGAGATGATCTTCCATGGGGTCATTGAGATGAATGGCGCGGTATTGCACCAGGAATTCACTGCCGTCGGCGCGACGCAGGGTGATTCGAAAGGGAAGGACAACCCCGTCGACGGTACGGAAATCCTCAAAGAGCAGCGACTCCACCGGTGTGCCGGTACCATCGGTGCGCTCCCACCGCAGGACTGCGCCGTCCGCCCTCAGGGTAAGCTGCTCCGCTACCCGGCCTTTGTCGAGGCGGGACACCACCGTTTCATCATTCTGCGTCTCGGTGCGAATCTGTTCAGGTCGCCAGGAAGCGAGGGGCGGCTGCCCCATGAGAACCCCGAGCAGATCCTGGGCCGTCAGCGAAATACCAAGGTAGCGTTTGAGCTCCTGACGGTGCGGGGAGAAGCGAAGCCTGCGTCCCTCGCCGGGCAATACCAACACTCCCGTCTCCCCGCGCACGGTGAGCAGCAGCTGCAGACCGCCAAGGGGGTCATGCAGTTCGAGGCGCAGCCTCTCGGGCACCCGGAGGCGGACGAACTCGTTCGCGGCGAGACTCTGTCCGGGTGTTTCAAGCCGCGCACGGGCCAGACCGCTCAGTGTCTCGATGCTTTCCGTTCGGGCGCGGATACGAGCCAGAACTTGCCGGTTTCGGAGAATTTCATCCGGTGACAGGCGATGGGGTGGCACCGTGGCACAGGCTGGCAGGATGAAGAGCAGTGCACAGAGGATGCGTCGGCGGCTCCGGCCCGACATTGCAACACGTGCCATGGACCTCTCTCAATGGACAACGGCGGCGCACAGCATGTCGGCAACATGTCCCCCAACACAGCCTACCGGGCGCCGGGACCCCGGGACGGGGCATCAGGGCGGGCTGATTTCCCCCTGCAGTTTCTTCCGGAGGGTTTCATTGTCCGGATCGGCCTCCAGCGCTTTGTTCCAGAGCTCCTGGGCTTTCTGCGAGTTGCCGAGCTTCATGTACGCATCTCCCAAATGCTCTGTGATCACCGGATCCCCCGGCACATTCCGGCGCGCCTTTTCCAGGTACTTCAGCGCATCGTTGTAGCGCTTCGCCTTGTAATAGACCCATCCCAAGCTGTCGAGATAATAGCCGTCCTCCGGCTTGATCTCCAAGGCACGCCGCACCAGCGCCTCCGCCTCCTCCAGGTTGATTCCCCGATCGGCAAACATGTAGCTGAGATAATTGAGTGCGTGGCTGTGCACCGGATTGAGTTCGATGGTCTTACGAAAGGCCGCCACCGCCTCCTCAAAGCGCTTCTGGCGCTCCAGGATAACACCCACCTGAAAATGAAGGTTGTCGTCTTCCCCATTGAGCTCAATGGCTTTCTGATAAGCTCTGAGCGCCGCGTCATCCTCCTCAAGGCTGGCATAGAAAGAGCCCAAATACATGAAGACATCCGGGTTGTCTGGAAACTCGTCGCCGGTCTTGGTCAGCAGGCTGATGGCTTTGCGGGGCTCCTCCATCTTCTGGTAGAGCTGTGCCAGCCGAAAGATCGTGCTCAGATCGTCCGGCGTGGCCTCCAGAACCATCCGATACTCCTTCTCGGCAAGGTGGTACTCCTCCAGCTGCTCGTGGGTCGCCCCGAGGTAGAAGTGGGCCTTTTCATTCTCGGGCTGCAACGCCAGAACGATGCGAAATTCCTGCACCGCCCGGGTCAGCATCCCCTGCTGCAGATAGAGGAGGCCAATCTTCAGATGGGCGTCGGCATTGTTCGGCTCCAGCTCTCCCAGCTGACTCAGCTGAACCAGCGCTTTGTCCATCTGGTCTTCCTTGATATAGAGCAGTCCCAGGCGTTCCTGAATCTGGGAGAAATGAGGGTTGATCTTCAGCGCCCGTTGATAGACCTGGATAGCCTTGTCTGGTTTCTCCGCGATTTCATGGATGGCGCCGAGACTGAGATAGGCCGGCATAAAGTCAGGCCGCTCTTCAATGCTTCTTTCAAGATAACGGGCGGCTTTGCCATACTCCTTCTGGTTTGCATGGATACGGCCGAGATAGTAGTGCGCCACTGCCGTGTAGCGCTGCTTGGTTGCCAGCTCTTCGAACAGAGCGATGGCCTCATCGGGGCGTCCTGTCTGAAGATAGAGGGTCCCCAGGAAGACGTATGCTTCCCGCTGATTGGCATCCTGCGCGAGCACCTTGCGGTACAGGCCGATGGCTTCCTCGGTGCGCTGCAAACTCGAGTAGACCCCGGCGGTGAGCATCATCAGCTCCACCGAATCGGGCGCCATCGCCAGCGCCCTCTCCGCGGCTGCCGCGGCCTCGTTGAGGAGACCGTTCTGCAGATAAAGCGATGCCAGATCGGACTGCAGCGTCACCGATTGCGGATCAGCGGCCACCGCCTGCTCCATGGCCGCGAGGGCTTCCTGATACTGGCCCTGAAAGCGGTATTGGTTGGCCAGCAGATACTGGGTGTAGGCCCGGGGCGAGGCAATCCGGGTCGGCCCGGAGAGCCACTGCGTCTCGGCCGACGGAGGTACCGCTTCTTGTTCGGTCACAATCTGCTCCGTCAAAGGAGCGCAGGCCGCCAACGTCAGGATCGACAAGAGTATCGTTGACATGCGCCCTATCAAACTTGGCATAAGTTGACTCCAAAGGGTTCGGGGCTTCGGTCCGGCTTTACGGAAAGCACTCAGATTGCGAAACCGGTGGGGGCGAAGAGGTGTGTCACGGGGTTGCCTGCGCCGGTGCCCCCGGGCTCTCCCCACACCCGGTCAAAGCCTCTGTTACGGCCGCGTGGGGCTCCAACCCGTCCGCGATAAAGTCCTAAAAAAAACATAGAGTTAGGTAATACCTTAGCGGATTTCCCCATCGATGTCAAAAGAAAAAGATGCCAGCGGTGCTTTTGATTTCGGCGCGGTTGTGTGTTAAGTTCCCTGCTACACTTTGAGGGAACAGATGGTACCGATCATTCTCGCCAAGGGCCTGACCAAGCGGTTCGGAGACCTCATTGCCGTAGACGGCATTGATTTCACCATCCACGAAAGGGAGTATTTCGGGTTTCTCGGCCCCAACGGCGCCGGCAAAACAAGCACCATTCGTATGCTCTACGGCCATTCCCCTATGACCGACGGCCAGCTGAAAGTCCTGGGCCTTGATATTCGTACAACAGCCCGGCGGATCAAGGAGCAGATCGGTGTGGTCTCTCAGGAGAACAATCTTGACACCGACCTGAGCGTGCTGGAAAACCTCTTGGTCTACGCCCGCTACTTCAACATGCCCAAACGGGAGGCCCGGCGGCGCGCGGACGAACTGATGGCATTCATGCAGCTGGAGGCCAAAGAGAAGAGCCGGGTGGAGCAGCTCTCCGGGGGCATGAAACGCCGTCTCGTACTGGCACGGGCACTGATCAACAGACCGAAGATCCTTCTGCTGGACGAACCAACCACCGGCCTAGACCCCCAGGCCCGTCATCTCATCTGGCAGCGGCTCCGCTCCCTGAAGAGCGGCGGCACCGCCCTGGTCCTCACCACCCATTATATGGATGAAGCTGCGCAGCTCTGCGACCGGGTGGCCGTCATGGATGCGGGCCGCATCATTGCAACAGGCTCCCCCCAGGAGCTGGTCCGGGAACGGGTCGGCGCGGAGGTCCTGGAGCTGCGAATCGCGCCGGCGCTGGACGCCCAGGTGCTGCGGAGCATCGCGGATCTGGACATCGAAACCGAGCGCTATGGCGACACCCTCTATCTCTATTTGCCCGAAGGCCACACCCTGGCCAAAACCCTCACCGACCGTCTCATAGGGATCAACCACTCGGAAATGATCCACCGCCAGGCTACCCTGGAAGATCTCTTTCTGAGACTCACCGGCCGGGAGCTCGTGGAGCACTGAACATGAACGACATCTTTCGGATACCTTCGGTTTCGTGGCGATGCCTGCGCGTGTGGCAGCGGGACCGGGACGCCTACATGAAATTCTACAAGCTGAGCCTTCTGGGGAATCTGGGCGATCCCATCCTCTACCTCGTCGCCATGGGCTACGGCCTGGGGCGGTTCCTGAATCAGATAGAGGGGATGACTTATCTGGAGTTCATTGCTCCCGGTCTGGTCATCTCCTCATCCATGTTTGCCGCGTCCTTTGAATGTACCTACGGCTCTTTCCTGCGGATGATCTATCTGAAAACCTATGATGCCATCATTGCCACGCCCCTGAGCATTGAAGACGTGGTCTCCGGAGACATCCTCTGGGGAACGACCAAGGGGATGATCAGCGGCACCATCATGTTTGCCGTTGTGGGCGCCTTTGGCCTCATCGATTCCGTCTGGGCCGCAGGGATCCCCTTGCTGATCGTGCTGGTCAGCTTTCTCTTTGCCTCCCTGTCTATGGCAGCCACCTCCTTCGTCAAAACTTTTGAGGCGTTCAACTACTACATCACCCTGTTTCTCACACCCATGTTCTTCTTTTCGGGGGTCTTTTTCCCCCTCAACCGGCTGCCCGACTGGGTTTCTGTCGTTTCGAAGTTCCTGCCGCTGACCTATGCAGTGGAGATCTCCCGAGCCCTCATCTATGGGCAACCCTCCTGGATCGTTCCGGTGGGCCTCGCGCTCCTGCTGGGGCCGGCGCTCTTCTTTTACTGCGTTTCCATTAATCTGATGAAGCGGCGCGTCATTCAGTAAGACTGGCATGAACGTTCAGCCAGCAGGGATCGGCGTCGGCCCCGTTGGGAAGCATTTCCGTCTTGACATGAAAATGGAGCTTTGATAGGATTTAGGAATTTCATACCGCCAATGGATGTGCATAGCAGTTGAGGAGACGATGGCGACGCGATCCCGGAAAACGTCCAAGACAGCCAAGAGCAAGAAAGCGAAAAGCTTCGAGAAAATCCGGCAGCACTTGCTCGAAAAGAAGAAAACGATTCTGGATGGGACCAACGCTGCGATCAACAGAAAGCTGGGCGCCCACAACGAGAATCTACCCGAACTCGCCGATCAGGCCTCCGTGGAAATGGACAGCAATTTTCTGCTCCGCCTGAAGGGCCGGGAGAAGAAACTGCTGACCAAGATTGACCAGGCCCTGGAGCGCATTGACAAGGGAACGTTCGGGATCTGCGAAGTCTGCGAAGAGGAGATCGGCCTGAAGCGGCTCGAGGCGCGACCGGTGACCACCATGTGCATCGAGTGCAAGACCGACGAAGAAGAGCGGGAAAAGATCACCCGCGCCTGATGTTCCCTCGACGCTTAATCCCCCCTGTTCACTGCCTACGCACAAGACGGACCCCACGAAGGCCGTTGCATTGTTGGCGTTGCGCCTACGTGCGCGCCGTTGCCTCGTCGCGAGCCAGACAGGCCGCCCCCAGGGCCCCGATGAGCTGCGGGTCGGCAGGCACATTTACCGGCCCCTGAAGGCGCTGCTGCAGGGCTGCCACAACGCCTCGATTCAGGGCCACCCCGCCGCTCATGAACAGCGGCGGCTCGAAACCCACCCGGCTGAGCAATGCCATCGTCCTCTCCGCAATAGAAGCGTGCACCCCGCGAACAATATCCGCCACGGGCCGTCCTTCGGCAAGCAGCGAGATGACCTCCGACTCGGCAAAGACGGTACAGAGGCTGTTGATCGGTGCGCATTGCGCCGCCACCGCCTCGGGCACGCTCCCCATTGCGTCGAGACCCATTTCCAACACCTTCGCCATCACCTCCAGGAAGCGGCCGGTTCCGGCGGCACAGCGATCGTTCATGGCGAAGTCCACCATGCGGCCCGATCGGTCGAGCAGAATCACCTTGCTGTCCTGCCCACCGATATCGATAACTGTGCGAACACCCGGCAACACGTGGTGAGCCCCCCGGGCATGGCAGCTGATCTCGGTGAGTCGGGCGTCGGCCACCGCCACGCTCTTGCGCCCGTAACCGGTTGCCACGACACGGCGCAAATCCTCCCGGCTGATCCGCGCCTGTGCCAGGCACGCGCCGAGCGCTGCGTCGGCAGCCCGGGACCCCGCGACGCCGGTGTCGGAGACAGCCTGTGCCAGCACCTTGCTCTGGCCATCGAGCAGCACTGCCTTGGTCGTTCTGGAGCCGACGTCAATACCCGCAAACAACATATAAATCCTTGTTTCTATGGTATTTTTTTTTGGCCAATCATAGCACGGACGGCCCGCGATGACAAGGGATACACCTTGACACTTTTTTTGAGATTGGGCTATACTGGCAGTACGACTAACACACCGATTTCTGAGGTATTATGGAAAAAGCCGGTCCGACAAAACAACGTTTCTTTGTCGAACGGGACCTGTTTTTCCAGACCCTGACCCTGCTGCTTACGGTCCTGCTCGGCGGGTTTCTCCTGCTGTTACTTTCCAAAACCATCAGCGGCTACGTCGACTCCTCCGTACTTTTTCTCATGCTTTTCGTCGGCTATTTTCTCCTGATCATCTTCTTTGCCTGGTCTCTGTCCACCAAATTTATCGGACCCTTCGGCCGGCTCAAGGAGAACATGCAGGCGATCTCCGGGGGCGACCTCACCGTACGTCTCTCTGTGCGCCAAGGCGACGATATTCGGATCAAGGACTTCGTGGAAGAAGCCAACCACATGATCGGGTCGGTTAATCAATGCCTGGAGCAGATCAAAGGACCCTGTCGCGAAACGGAGATCCTCTCGGAGAGAATCCTGAGCAAGCTCAGAAACAACCCTGATGCCGCCGGGCAAGAATGCGTGTCGCACCTGGAAACCCTCCGCGACAACGTCAAAGAGATTACTCAAATCAGCGAGCGATTCAAAACGAGCGGCTAGCTCGGTCTCGGCACTCCTTGGCTCTCCTGCGCTTTTGACAATCCTCTGGATGATGGGATATGTTTTGAGCGGTCGCATCGGCACGGCCAATCCGAAACAGCGGTGCACCCCCACGACCGCATGGACGCTAAAAAACCATGTCCCCCTTGGTCTCTCTTTTCAACCAGGAGCCTCTCTCGGAGGCAGCCAAGACCCTGCTGGGCGAGCATGGTCTGCAAGGCACCCGCACTGTGGCGAAAAACCTGCGGGCCATCGTCTCGGCGCTGCCCTCTTCGGTGGATCCCGAGAACTTCCTGGCGAGCGTTCTCAAGAATGTGAAAGAGACGGCTGACCCGGGGCAGGCCCTCAACCAGCTGGAACGCTTCCTGCAGAACATCGACTCGCCCGAAGAGGTCTTTTCTCTCCTCGTCGAGAATCAGACATCACTGCGGCACCTGAGCATCCTCTTCGGCGCCAGCCCTTACCTCAGCGGCATCCTCATTCAGAACCCCCACTTGCTGTGCTGGTTGATGCAGGAGCAGATTTGGAAAGCCCCTCCGGACCGGGAATCATTGGTTCGCGAACTCCTTGCCGCTTGCCGGGGGATCCAGGATATTGCAGCGGCTTACCCAATCCTTCGCAACGTCAAGAAACGGGAGATGCTCAGGATCGGAGCCCGGGACCTGACGGGCTTTGCCGATCTCACCGAAACCATCGATGCTCTGAGTATCCTGGCGGAAGCCACCCTGGAGGCCAGTTATGGGGTGGCAGACCGCTTCCTCAAGTTGCGCTACGGCACGCCCATGATGACGGACGACAGCGGTGCCACACAGGAATGCCCCTTTACGGTTCTCGGCATGGGAAAACTGGGCGGGGAGGAGCTCAATTTCAGCTCCGATGTTGATCTGCTCTACCTCTATGAATCAGACTGGGGGGAGACCACCGGTGTGACCGATGCTACGGGGCAGGTGCGGGGCCGCGTCGACAATCATGTCTACT
Source organism: uncultured Nitrospirota bacterium (assembly GCA_947259355.1). Classification (GTDB taxonomy): domain Bacteria; phylum CG2-30-53-67; class CG2-30-53-67; order CG2-30-53-67; family CG2-30-53-67; genus CALZGC01. The sequence goes on from CAMYMF010000004.1 coordinate 55,865, forward strand.
TCGTGCGGCTTTCGGAAATGATTACCGATCTGATGCATGCCTCGACAGAAGACGGCTTCGTCTTTCGCGTTGACCTGCGACTGCGACCCGAAGGGGCGCAGGGACCTGTGGCTTCTTCGCTGCGAAGCTACGAGCTATATTACGAGTCCTTTGGCCAGACCTGGGAGCGCGCCGCCCATCTCAAACACCGACCTGTGGCCGGTGACATGGCTCTGGGCCGCGAGTTCGAAAAACTGCTCACCCCCTTTGTCTATCGCAAGTATTTCGATTACACCGCCATCGACGAGCTACGTGAAATGAAACGGCGCATCGTGCGTCAACTCGTGACCAAACCAGGCCGCGGCTTCAACGTCAAGCTGGGCGAGGGGGGTATCCGGGAAATCGAGTTCTTTGTTCAGACCCTTCAGCTGCTCTACGGCGGGCGACTCACGTGGATCCGCCAGAAGAACACCCTGCGGGCCCTGCACAGACTGTGCGACAAGGAGTTGATCACCTACGACGATTTCTCCGCGCTCTTCGCGGCCTACACCTTTCTGCGCGACGTGGAGCACAAGCTGCAGATCGAAAACCAGCTGCAGCTCCAGACCCTTCCCACGGAACCAGCCAAACTCGATGGGCTGGCCCGGCGGTGCGGTTTTCCAACACGCACCGTTTTTCTGGAAGAGCTGGACCGCCATCGGCACAAGGTGCAAGAGCGCTTCGACAATCTGCTGCACGAAAAGGCCGAGCCCCTCTCCGGCAACGACTCCCCCGTGGCGGCCGTGGTGCGAGGCACGCTGGAGGAGGCCGAAAGTTACCAGCAGTTGACGGCGCTCGGATTCTGCGATGCCCGCCTGGCGCACAAGAACCTCCAGCTGCTGCGCGAGGGGCCCCCTTACGCCCACAGCTCCTCACGGTCACGCGCACTCTTTCTGACGATCGGTCCCACCCTGCTGGAGGCCCTTGGCACCTCGCCCGATCCAGACATGGCCCTGAACAATCTGGAACGTTTTGTTTCAGGCTATGGTGCCCGAGAGCCTTTCTACGCCATGCTCGGCGCCAACCCCGAAGCCATGCAGCGGGTGGTCTCGCTCTTCAGCACGAGCAGCTATCTCTCCCATCTGCTGATTCGTCACCCCGACTATATCGACGTTCTCTTCGGGGAGGCTTTGACGGAGCCGACACCTGAGCGCAGCCGGCTGCTGCACAACCTCACTGCAAGACTCGAGCAGAAGACAACGGCGAGCTCTCGGCTCGACACAATCCGTCGATTCAAACACAGAGAGGAAATGAAAATAGGCTTTCGGGACATTCTCACAAACGCGGAGCTCCGGGAGACATCCCTGGCGTTGAGCCGCCTCGCTGAAGTCTGTCTGGAAGCCGCCTATGTGCTGGCACTGGCGGAGCTGCAAGCCGAATTCGGGTCCCCCGCCATCAGCGGAACATCTCCGGGAATCGCAATACTCGGGGCGGGAAAGCTCGGTTCGGAGGAGCTCAGCTACGGATCCGATCTGGACCTGCTCTTTGTCTACGCCGGCGACGGCGAAACCAGCGGCGCGACCTCCATCTCGAACCGAGACTTCTTCGCCCGGCTCGCGGGGCGCGTCGTGGCCGTTCTGACCGCGCTCACCGCAGAGGGACTCGCCTACCGGGTGGATCTGAGACTGCGACCCCTGGGCGAGTCGGGCCCGCTGGTCCCGTCTCTGGACAGCTATCGGAGCTACTTTGAACGCAACCTTCAGCCCTGGGAGCGCCAAGCCATGACCCGCTGCCGGTTCTGTGCCGGCCACCGGGAAACAGGCCGGGCCCTGCTGGCGTTACTGGAAGAGACCCTCTTCGGCGCTGCGCCGCCGCCCGACCTGCGCGAACAGGTCTTCGAGATGCGCATGCGCATTGAACGGGAGAAGTCCCAGCGGGCCGACGGGCAGCTCTACTTCAAGACCGGTGCCGGTGGCCTGGTAGATATCGAATTCATCGTGCAATATCTGCAGCTTCAACGGGGGCATGACACCCCGGCACTGCGATGGTGCAGCCCCCTGGAGACCCTGGCCCTGGCCGAGCAGAAGGGTCTTCTATCCGAAGCCGATCGAGCCGCGCTGGAGGAAGCTTACCTGTTCCTGCGGCGCCTCGAAAGCCGCGCCCGTATCGTCCAGGACCGTCCCATCACGTCCCTCTTTTCCGATGCGGACAAAAACCGTGCCCTCGCGTTGCGCATGGGTTACCCCGCAGATGCCGATCGCCCCCCGGGCCAGCAGCTTTTGGACGACTACCAGGCGATGACGGAAAGGACCCGGCAAATCTTTCTCCGGCTGCTGGGACCCTCAGCGTGAGGCTTCGCCCATCGGATCCCCAGAGACATTCAACGTTGAAAAGGATTGACACCGTCCGGACGTTATTATATTTTCTCCCCGACACCAAGCAGACGGGCTGAAAAGGACAGACGCATGATTGAAGCGGCATCGACCATTTGGATGGACGGCGATTTTGTCCCGTGGCAAGAGGCGCAGGTGCATGTCCTGACCCATACCCTACATTATGGCCTGGGGGTCTTTGAGGGCATTCGCTGCTATCAGATCGACGGCGGCTCTGCGGTGTTTCGTCTGGCGGAACATGTGGACCGGCTCTTTGCCTCAGCCCATATCATGCAGATGACGATTCCCTTTTCCCGTGAAGAGACCGCGGCGGCCATTGTTGAGACCATCCGGGTCAACACACTGAAGGAGTGTTACATCCGCCCCATCGCTTTCATCGGTTACGGCGACATGGGCCTTTACGTCAAGGACAATCCCATCCATCTCGCCATCGCCGCCTGGCCTTGGGGGACCTATCTTGGTGAGGAGGGTCTGCGAAAAGGCATCCGGGTCATGGTCTCGTCCTTCACCCGCTCCCACGTCAATACCATCATGACGAAAGCCAAAGCCTGCGGCGCCTACATCAACTCGCAGCTCGCCAAACGTGAAGCCGTTCTTCACGGCTACAATGAAGCCCTGTTGCTCGACAGCGAGGGCTACGTTTCGGAAGGCCCCGGTGAAAACATCTTCATCGTGCGCAGCGGGGCGCTCAAGACAACGCCGCTGACCTCCATTCTGGAAGGGATCACTCGAGACTCGGTCATGACCCTGGCCCGCGAGGCCGGTCTGGAGATTCGGGAAGAGCGCTTTACCCGGGATGAGCTCTACGTGTCGGAGGAAGCTTTCTTCGTGGGCACGGCCGCGGAGGTCACCCCTATCCGGGAGATCGACGGCCGCGTCATCGGCACCGGGGAGCCGGGTCCCGTTACCCGCAGGATCCAGGCGAGCTACTTCGATGCCGTCCACGGCAAGAACCCGCATCATCCCACCTGGCTCACCGCCGTGTGAGAACCCCCTACGCGGATCGTACCGACGCGGATCGGACCCGCAGATAATAATAAACAGACAAAACGCAAACGGCCACACTGATGGCCTGGGATGTGGAGAGCATGCCACCCAACAACGCGCCCCGGGGATCGCCGCGAAAGATTTCAATGGCAGCGCGCAGCAGCGGATAGAGGATGCCGTAGAGGAGCATGACCTGCCCGTCGAAACGTTGTCTGCGCCCGACCCCGTAGAGCACGAGAAAAAGCAGAAAGTTCCCGAACGACGAGTAGAGCTGGGTGGGGTGGAGGGTGAGACCAAGTTTCTCCGGCGACACCAGGGAACCGGGGTCGGTGAAGACAATTCCCCAGGGAACGCTCGTCTCCTTGCCGTAGCAGCAGCCGGCCGAGAGACAGCCGAAGCGCCCCACCACTTGCGCGAGGGCCAGGGCGGGGGCGATGATGTCCCCCACCTTCAGCACCGGCATGGCATGCTTGCGCAGATACGCAATGGCCGTCACGACCGCGAGAATCAGCCCCCCGTAGAACACCAGTCCCCCCTCCCAAATCTTGAAGATGCGCAGGGGATGCTCCAGGAAGTAGCGATATTCCACTATGATGAAGAGGATTCGGGCGCCGATGATCGCCGATAGCGTCACATAGAAAGCGAGATCGAGCATCCGCTCGGGATCAATCCCCTCCTGTTTGGCACGTCGCAAACTCCAGAGGATGGCGACGAAGAACGCCGCGGCCACAAAAACGCCGTAGGTGTGCAGTGTGAAAGGTCCAAGTTTGATCAGTTCGGGATGCATCAGTTCTGCACGCTCCCTTCCCGCCGGGCCGACAGGACCGCATCGAGAATCAGCAGCCCCACGCCAATGCTGATGGCCGAGTCGGCGATGTTAAAGGCGGGCCAATGATACTGTCGGTAGTAGATATCGATAAAGTCCACCACTTCCCCGAATCGAACCCGGTCAATCATATTCCCCACGGCCCCGCCGAGCACGAGGGTAAGTCCCACCTGGAGCAGCACGTTGTCGCGGGCACGCTGAAAGTAAAAGAGCAGCACCAGGATGATGGCGATCAGAGAGACCCCCAGAAAGAAGGGGATCCGGAAACTTTCGGACAAGGTTGAGAGTATTCCGAAAGCCGCGCCGGGATTCATCACGAAGGTGAGGTTGAAGAAACCGTCGAGGACAGGTATCGACTGGCCGACACGCATCTCCTTCAAGACCAGGTATTTGGTCACCTGATCCAGCAATACCGTCAGGGTGGTGATGATGACAAAGCGTCCGATGAACAATTCGACCTCATCAGATCTTCCCGATCTTAAGAAGACAACTCCAGCTGGCGCACAATCCCGGCACAGCGCCCACAGATCTCGGGATGTCCCGGGTCCGCACCGACGTTCTCCCGGTAAGTCCAGCAGCGTTCACACTTGCGACCTCGGGCAGGCTGCACGGCGATGCGAACCCCCTCGAGCTCTTCGGCGGCAGGCGCCCCGTCGGGGGCCTCCGCCAGGGGGCGCAGCGTCACACGGGAGACAATGAGAATCTCTGCGAGCAGTGCGGCATAAGGCCGAAGTCTTTCGAGCCAGGCCTCCGACAAGTAGAGTGCCACCGAAGCATCCAGAGAGAGTCCGATCACCTTCTCCCGCCGCGCCGCTTCCAGCACCCGGGTCACCTCCCCACGTACCTGAAAGATCCCGTCCCACCGGGCCGCCAGGGCATCGTCTCGGTCCCCCCGATTGGGCTCGGGAAAGGCCGCCAGATGGACCGACGAGGCCGAGGTCCCCTTGGGAATAGCCAGCCAGATTTCCTCCGCCGTGAAGCTCAAAATGGGCGCCATGAGCCGCGTGACGACTGTCACCATTTCAAAGAGTACGGTCTGGGCGGAGCGCCGCGCGGGTGCTTCGGGCACTAAGATGTACAGCCGGTCCTTGAGAATATCGAGATAGCGCGCACTCAGCTCCACGGTACAGAAGTGATAGAGCGCATGGTAGATGGTGTGAAAGGAGAATCGCTCATAGGCGCCATCGACTTTCTCGACGAGCTGCTGCAGTTTGTGCAGGGCCCATCGGTCGAGCTCTGTCATCTCCTCGCGCGCCACCCCGTCCGACACGGGATCGAAGTCGGCCAGATTGCCAAGGATGAACCGGGCCGTGTTGCGAATCTTCCGGTAGGCCTCCACCGTTCGTTTGAGGATTTCATTGGAGATCTTGATGTCGTCCCGATAGTCCTCCGCCGAGACCCAGAGGCGAAGAATTTCCGCACCGTGCTGTTTGATCACCTGCTCTGGCGCGATGACGTTGCCGATTGATTTGGACATCTTTTTTCCAGCACCGTCGACGACGAAACCGTGTGTCAGCACTGCCCGGTAGGGCGCTTCCTTGCCGGTGCCGAGCGCTGTCAACAGGGCACTGTGGAACCAACCCCGATGCTGGTCGCTCCCCTCCAGATACAGGTCCGCCGGATAGGACAGCCCCTCGGCCTGCCGAATCACGGCCGTATGGCTCACGCCCGAGTCAAACCAGACATCGAGAATATCCTCTTCCTTGGCAAAACGGCCTTCCCCGCACTTGCCGCAGACCGTCCCCTCCGGGAGCAGCGCCGCAGCGTCGCGTTCAAACCAGATATCCGCACCCGCGGAGGCTACCAGGTCCGCCGCGTGAAAAACGGCTTTTGCATCCATGAGGTATTCTCCGCAGTCACGGCACCGCACAATCGCGATGGGTACCCCCCAGCTTCGCTGCCGGGAGATACACCAGTCGGGGCGGTTTTCCACCATGGCAAAGATCCGGTTGCGCCCCCATTCGGGGATCCACTGTACGCGCTGCGCAATGGCCTCCAGGGTCCGGGCACGCAGTTCATTGGACTCCATGGAAATAAACCACTGGGCCGTCGCGCGAAAGATGATCGGCTTTTTGCACCGCCAGCAGTGCGGATACGCATGGCGGACCGTTTCCTCGGCCAACAGGTACCCCGTATCGTCGAGCAGCCGGTTGATGGCACCGTTCGCTTTGAAAACGAATTGTCCGGCAAACCGGCCCGCCTCCTCGGTGAAGCAGCCCCGGTCGTCGACGGGCGTAAAGACCGGCAGGTCGTAGGTCAGACCGATGACGTAGTCGTCCTCGCCGTGCCCGGGAGCCGTATGCACACAGCCCGTTCCCTGCTCCAGCGTCACATGTTCGCCGAGAATAATCAGCGAATCTCTGGCCTCAAAGGGGTGTCGCGCCTTGAGGCCCTCCAGCAACTTTCCGGCGAAGGTGGCGAGGATCTGGTGCGACGTCCGCCCGAAAGCGTCCAGACAAGGGGCCACCCGATCTTCGGCAAGAATCAGGACGGCACCCTCCGTCTCCACTGCCGCGTAGCGGTACTCGGGATGCACCGCAACCGCGAGGTTGGCGGGCAGCGTCCAGGGCGTGGTCGTCCAGATCACCATGGAGACCTCTTTGTCCACCAACGCCGGGACCCGCTCGGCAACGGCCGCCTCCAGGGGAAATCGGACGTAAATGGAGGGCGACGCCTCATCCGCATACTCCACTTCCGCTTCCGCCAGAGCTGTCCGGCAGGAGGCGCACCAGTGAATCGGTTTCTTCCCTTTGTAGATACCCCCTCTTTCGACAAAACGCCCGAACTCCCGGATGATCGCGCCTTCGTAGGCATGGTCCATGGTCAGGTAAGGCGCCTGCCACTCCCCGAACACGCCGAGCCGCTTGAACTCCTCTCGCTGGATCTCCACGAAACGGGCGGCGTAATCCCGGCACTGCCTTCGGAATTCGGTCAGGGAGAGATCGTGCTTCTTCGCGCCAAGCTTCTTGTCAACCTGCAGCTCAATCGGCAGCCCATGGCAGTCCCAGCCCGGAAGATACTTGGCGAAACAACCCTTCATGTTTTTGTACTTGACGATGATGTCCTTGAGAATTTTGTTCAGCGCGTGCCCCATGTGGATGTGTCCGTTGGCGTAGGGAGGACCGTCATGGAGGGTATAGATCACGCCCTCTCGGTTCTTCCGCAGGATCTGCTCCCACAGAGCCTCTTTCTCCCATCTTTGAAGTAGCTCCGGCTCCCGTTGCGTCAAATTCGCTTTCATGGGAAAGGAAGTCGACGGCAGATTCAATGTCTCTTTATACTCCATGGCGGCTCTCCGGTAACACGCCCGAAACAACCAAAAAACAGGGGTAACGTTCGTAAGTACGGACAAAATAAAAAAATATCAATACGGCGGCTTCTGTGTCAATGAAAAAAGCCGACCAGTGGTGAAAGGCAACGCACTACTTCGGTGGGGGTGTCAAAGCTGCACCCGCCGGATTTTGTCTTTCCCCGCCTGGAAAGCCTGTGCTATAGTGCTGGATCGGAAAAAGCGGAGAGAACCACCTTGCAGAGCATCTACTTGGACCACAATGCAACCACGCCCGTCGATCCCGCCGTTATGGAGGTCATGGCCGAGACGGCGGCCCATTTCTGGGCGAACCCCTCGAGCGGACATGCGCCCGGACGCCGGGCGCGCGAAGCACTACGTCTTGCCCACGAGTTTATCGCCGGCTTTATCGGCGCCACTCCCGGGGAGATCGTCGTGACCGGTGGGGGCACGGAATCGGACAATCTGGCGATTTTAGGGGCGGTTCGGGCCTGCGAGGCCGAGAGACCCCACGTCGTGATTTCCGCAGTGGAACATCACGCCATCCTGGAGAGCTGCACCGTGCTTCGCCGGGAGGGCGTTGACATCACCGACATCCCCGTCGACCCGCACGGACGGGTCGATCCCGACGAGGTACAAAAAGCGCTTCGGGACGAAACTGTCCTCGCATCGATCATGCATGCCAACAACGAGGTCGGCACCATTCAGCCCGTTGGCGAAATAGGGGCCCTACTCCGTGCGCGGGGTATCTTGTTTCATACCGATGCGGCCCAGAGTGTCGGGAAACTGCCGGTGCAAGTCGATCAGCTCCATGTCGATCTCCTGACCTGCTCCTCCCACAAGATCTACGGACCCAAGGGGGTCGGCTTTCTTTATATCCGCCGGGGCACCCCCATCAGCCCGCTGCTCGTGGGCGGCGGCCAGGAGCAGGGGCTGCGCTCGGGCACCGAAAACCTACCGGGGATTGCCGGCTTGGCGGAAGCCCTCGACGTCGCGGCCCAGCGGATGGCGACGGAAGCGGATGCGCTGCGCCGCCTCCGGGATGCCCTCTGGGAGGGGCTGACCCGCGCCGTGGACGGCATCCGACTCAACGGCCACCCGACGGAACGCCTTCCCGGGACCCTCAATTTCTCCGTCGAAGGAGTCCTCAGTTCCGACCTGCTCGCCCTCCTGGACGAAGTGGGCATCTGTGTGTCCGCCTCGGCGGCCTGCACGACGGAAAGCGCCCACCCCTCCCATGTACTGTCGGCCATGGGCGTCCCCGCAGAGCTGGCCGCTGGAACGCTGCGCCTCTCCCTGGGGCGGAGCAACCGTGAAGAAGAAATCCCGCAAATCATCGACCGTATCGCGGCCGCGGTACATCAGTTGAGAAAGAGTCGAACATGATTGTCATTCCAGCCATCGATCTGAAAAATGGGCGCTGTGTCCGTTTGATTCAGGGAGACCTGGAACGTGAAACGGTTTACTCCGACAACCCTCCAAAGATGGCCCTGCACTGGCAGCAGCTCGGCGCGGCGCTGCTTCACGTGGTCGACCTCGACGGCGCCGTAGAGGGGGTCCCCAGGAACTTGGGGCTCATCGATCGGATCGTAGGGGAGCTCACAATTCCCGTAGAAGTGGGCGGCGGCATCCGGACCCTGGAAACCATCGCCGCGTATTTGAACGCCGGAGCCTCTCGGGTTGTGCTGGGGACCAAGGCAGCCGAGGATCCGACCTTTCTGCGCGAGGCTTGTCGGAAATTCCCGGGGCGGGTGGTCGCCGGCATCGACGCCCGGGATGGTTTTGTGGCGGTGAAGGGCTGGACTGAAACGACAGAGCACCGGGCTGTGGATGTGGCTGGCAGGATGGCCGAAGCCGGCGTCTGTGCCATCATCTTCACCGACATTCAGCGCGACGGCATGCAGACCGGCCCCAACATCGAGAGTACCCGCGTGCTGGCGGAAGCGGTGTCCGTTCCGGTCATCGCATCGGGCGGCGTCTCTTCCCTGGACGACGTGAAGGCCTTGCTCGAGATCGAGCACTTTGGCGTCACGGGAGTTATCACGGGGCGAGCTATCTATGCCGGTACTCTGGATCTTCGGGAAGCCATCGCCTTGACCCGCAAGGAGCGCTGAGAGCATGCTGGCCAAGCGTATCATCCCCTGCCTCGATGTCAAAGAAGGCCGCGTGGTCAAGGGGGTGCAGTTTGTGGGGCTTCGGGACGCAGGCGATCCGGTGGAAGTGGCCCGCCTCTATGACGCCCAGGGGGCCGACGAGCTGACCTTCCTCGACATTACGGCCTCCCATGAGAAGCGCGGGATCATTCTCGACGTGGTCCGACACACAGCGGAAGAGGTCTTCATCCCCCTGACTGTGGGCGGCGGTATCTCCGCGCTGGAGCACATTCGAAACTTGCTCAATGCCGGCGCCGACAAGGTCTCCATCAATACGGCAGCGGTGCGCCGCCCCGAATTCATCCGGGAAGCGTCGAAGCGATTTGGCAGCCAGTGCATCGTGGTGGCCATCGACGCCAAGCAGGTTTCCCAGGCGCCGCCGCGCTGGGAGATCTACACACACGGCGGCCGGCGACCGACCGGCATCGACGCGCTCCAATGGGCCCGTCGCATGGAAGCACTCGGTGCGGGCGAATTCCTGGTCACCAGCATGGACCGCGACGGCACCCGCGACGGCTACGACAATGCCCTCAACCGAGCCATCTCCGAGATCACCGAAGTGCCCCTCATTGCCTCCGGGGGCGTCGGGAGCCTGGAGCACCTCTACGACGGCATCCAGCAGGGAAAGGCCGACGCGGTGCTGGCCGCTTCTATATTTCACTACCGTGAATACACGGTGCATCAGGTCAAGGAGTACTTGGCCAGCCGCGGCATTTGCGTCAGACTTTCATGACAGAGCCCACCATTCTGCAGCAGCTCTACGACGTGATCCGGGCGCGCAAGCGGACGCTCCCTGAAGACTCCTACACTGCAGCCCTCTTTCGGCAGGGTGAGGACGCCATCCTGAGAAAGCTCGGCGAGGAGGCGCTGGAGCTGGTCTTGGCCGTCAAGTCCGGCCACGCGCCGGAAGTGGTGCATGAAGCGGCCGATCTGATCTTTCACCTCTGGATCCTGTTGGGCCACCTGGAAATATCGCCGGAGCGCGTCTTTGAAGAACTCCAGCGAAGGGCCGAGAGAAAGGGGAAAAATCCATGAAAGATGCTCGTCTTCTGAGGCCGCTTCTTGCCCCGGACGGGATCAGCGGTTGCCGCCTGAGACCGAATGTTTTCTGCCTGCGGTGTTTGTGATGCGACAGGCAGTGGCGATTGTGATTTTCATGGCGGTGCTTTCGATGGGGGGGTGCCGTTCGTCTCAGGAGATCACCCTGCGGTTGAGTCACATTACCGCACCGACCTCTTCCTGGCAGAAAGGCGCTGATCGATTTGCCGAACTGGCGGCGCAAAAGAGCGGCGGACGGATTCGCGTGAAAGTCTATCCCGCCGGGCAGATCGCCAACCACAGCCAGCAGGGAGAGCTGAAAATGCTCGGGTCAGGCTCCATCGACATGGCTCTCGTCTCGACGATTATTCTCGCCCTCTACCTCGACCCCCGCTTCGATGTCTTCGGCCTCCCCTGGCTCTTCCCGGACCATGCCACAGCCCATCGCGTGCTCGACGGCGATGTCGGCGACGAGGTGCTCACGGTTCTGCGGAGCAAAGGGATCGTGGGGCTCGCATACGGGGTGAACGGTTTTCGTCAGATTACCAATAAAGTGCGCCCCATTCGTACACCGGAAGATCTCGAAAGGATTAAGTGCCGCGTGGCGGGCTCGCGCATGTATTTCAGGACCTTTCAGCTCCTGGGGGCCGATGCGCTCACCATGAACTTCGGCGAAGTTTTCACCTCCCTGCAGCAGGGGGTCATCGATGCCCAGGAGAATCCGTTGTCCATCATCTACTCGAGTCGGCTCTATGAGGTTCAGCGCTACCTGACGCTCTGGAACTACTCCTACGATCCACTGATTCTGGCCATCAACCAGGCCCGCTGGGAGCGTTTCTCTCCGGAAGATCGGGCTTTGCTCACGGCCGCGGCCGCGGAAGCCATGCAGGAGCAGCGACGTGTTGTGGAAGAGGAAGACCGGACGCTGGCGGGTGTGCTGGCCAAGCAGGGCATGGATGTCATCGCTTTGTCGATGGAGGAGCTGGCACGCTTCAAGGCGCGCGTGGCGCCTTTGTATGAGGAGTACGCCGGGCGGATCGGTGCCCAGCTTGTGAATCGATGCCGCCGAGCCGTTGTAGAGGAAAATACTATCAAAAAGTAGAAAAAAAAAATTGCCTTTTGCCGTTGCTATCGCTATAATGCAGGCGACGCTGGGCGGGTGATTGGAGGCGGCAGCCCCGCCGTTCAATGATCGGTTTCAACATGGACGTTGCTGGTAAGGCGTCCCCGTGCCTCCGGCACAATCCCAGAGCGGTTGCAGCACGGTTCGATTGTAGGTCAGGAGCGTTTTCAGGCAAAGGAGGGCCACCGTGACCGATACAATCCTGTTTGTCGACGATGAAGAGATCATTCTGAACGCGCTGGAGGCTGTTTTTTCCCGGGAAGGGTTTCAGACACTGACCGCCAGCAATGGCGAGGAGGCGCTTCGGATCCTGGAGGACCGGGAGGTCGACGTGGTGATCTCCGATGAACGGATGCCAGGCATCACGGGAATCGAACTCCTGTCAACGGTCAAGAAGCGCTACCCCGAAAAGATCCGGATCGTCCTGACGGCCTACGCTGAAATGAACACAATCCTCTCCGCCGTCAACCGCGTCGAAGCCCATCGCCTGATCATCAAACCGTACCAGAACGAGGAACTGGTCGAGACCGTGCGGGAACTGATCTCGCGGCGCAGTGAGATTCGCAGCAGCGATCAGGCCCTGGAGGCCGCCCGCCGGGAAGCCGATTTCGCCTTTCAGGCCACCAAGCTCTTTTGTCGCTCCCCGCTGAGCCCTGAGCAGAAATATGAGTACTTGTTGAAGCTCATCCAGGACTATCTCCGGGCCGAGACGCTCTCCCTCATGATATTCCGCCCGGAAGAACAGGATCTCATCGTACGCGCCGCCACGAACAGACGCATTGTTGGCATGCGCCGGCCCCTGCTGGAGAATGCCGTATCTTCCTATGTCGCTCGGGAGCGCAAACCGTGCCGCAGCACCGGGGAGGCCGCTCAAATGCCCCCATTTGCCCCCCATGACCACGTGGTCTCCCGATATCGCAGCCCTGTCTTCCTCTCAGTGCCGGTACTGGACGAGGATCGGATGGTGGGCGTCTTCAACGTCACCGACCCGGTAGACGGCAAGATCAGCGCATTCACGGAAGAGACCGTCTCCCATCTGATGCGCTGGGTCGGTGCCGTCGTCCCCGAGCCGTGCGAGCCCGCCCCTCCTGCGGCGCCATGACTTCCACCCCTGCGACTGCCGGCAGAGGTCCCGCCGATCTCGAGGGCGTACTGACGGTGCTACTGCTCGGCGCAATGGCGGCCATCACGGTCGTTGAAATCGCTGCCCGCTTCATCTTTCACGCTCCTCTGGCTCACGTGAGTGAGCTCGTTCCAAACCTCTTCGTCTGGCTCACCTTCATCGGCGCGTCCGCCGCCGAACGGAGCGGGACCCATTTTGGTATCGACCTCGTCTCGAAGAACCGTCCCCTCTGGGCACGTGCGTCCGCCGCCGCCCGACTGGTCGGCACCGGCTTCTTCTTTATGGTCGTTGCCGCCTACGGGGCGCGCATGTGTCTGCTCTCTTACACCAAGGGAGAGACAACAGCTCTGGGAATTCCGGCCTGGTGCTTTGCTTTGGCGGTCCCGGTGGGGGCTGTGCTCTTCGTCCGGCGTCTGATCGGCCCCGTCCTCCGGAGAGATCATTGAACCTACCGGGGGCCGTCACCCTCTGGGGAACGCTCGCTCTTCTGCTGGCTCTGAACCTCCCGGTGGCGGTGGCTCTCGGGCTTTCCGCCCTGATCGCCATCGCAGCCTTCGATCTCGTCTCTCTGCAGGTCATTCCCGAGCTGATGTACAGCGCCACTAACTCCTGGACGCTGCTGGCCATCCCCTTCTTCATCCTGGCAGGCAACATCCTGGCGAGAACGGGAATCGCCCTGAGGCTCATTCGCCTGGCCGATACCCTCATGGGGCGTATTCCGGGGGGGCTGGGCATCACCGCCGTGATCGCTTCGATCTTCTTTGCCGGGATCTCCGGCTCGGGCCCGGCCGATGTGGCAGCCCTGGGGACGCTGCTGATACCGGCCATGCGTCGCTCAGGATACGATCGGGGATTTGCTGCGGCGCTTATGGCCGCCGGCGGTGGTATCGGTATCATCATCCCGCCGTCCATTGCCCTGATCGTCTACGGCGTCGTGGCCGAAGCCTCCGTCGCCAAGCTCTTCATGGCAGGTGTACTTCCTGGGATTCTTGTCGGGGGCGCTCTCATGGCGGTCACCTATGGGACGGCGGCCAGGGCCGGCACCAAAGCCCCCGCATCGGCCGCACCTCCTGCCGTGGGCCGTGCCTTCCGGGATGCGCTCTGGGGCCTTCTCGCCCCGGTCATCATTCTCGGCGGCATCTATGGGGGCATCTTCACCCCCACCGAAGCCGCGGCCGTGGCCATCGTGTACGCACTCATCATCGGGATCTTCGTTCACCGGGAGCTGCGGCTCGGCGATCTGTACACGATTTTTTCGGAATCGGCCATCGTTTCGGCCTCGGTTATGCTGATTGTCGTCTGCGCCTCGGTCTTTTCCTGGGTGGTGACCACCGAAGGCATCGCGCAGGGAGTGGCCGAAGGCCTGCTCAGCCTCAGTGAGAACCGCTTTTTCCTGCTGCTGATCATCAACGTGGTGGTGATTGCGCTGGGGATGTTCATCGACGCGATTTCTATGTTCTACCTGCTGGTCCCCATCTTTCTTCCCGTCATCGAACGGATCGGCGTCGATCCCGTTCACTTCGGCATTATCCTCACGGTGAACCTCGCCATCGGCCAGATCACCCCACCCGTAGGTGTGAACCTCATTGTGGCCTCGGGCATTGCCGGCTGTTCCGTTGGACGCGTCGCCCGGGCGGCCCTGCCTCTGATCGCAGCGGAAGCACTCGTCTTGCTGCTCATCACCTATCTGCCGGGCCTTTCCCTGTGGCTGCCCCGTCTCATGAACTGAAAGCAAGCAAAAAGATGGCGAGGCTCATTCTCCGAGATCGATGATTTCTGCTTCCCCCATCAGGCTGTCGTAAATGGCAAAGGTCGCCCGGCCGTAGAGCCAACCGCCAAGTTCGCCCGGATTGACGATGAGGGTGCGTCCTTTCCGTTCGACAACCGCTTGGTGGGTGTGTCCGAAAATGACAAGATCGTGGAGACCGCCGGCCACCATGGCCTCCAGCGCGTACGGTTCATGGAGGAGGAGTATGCGGCGATCGGCCAAGCGGAGCTCATAGGGCCCGGGGTGAATCCGCCCGCCGGACACTCTGGAGAGCAGCACCTTGTCCCCGTCGTTGTTGCCAAAGATGCCGACGAACTCTCCAGGACACTCAAGGACCTCCTTCAGGAGAAAGGGCGAGACATAGTCTCCGGCATGGAGTAGATGCACCACCCCCTCATCCACCAACCGCTTTACCGCTCGGCGGACATTCGCCACATGATCGTGACTGTCGGAAAAAATGCCGATCTTCATCAGAAAAGGACTATACCACGGCAAGGGGTACGGCTCAAGGGATGGCCTGCCTGAGGAGAATGCTGGAGGATTACCAAAGCTTCGCCATCTCCTCCTGGGAGATGACGGAAGAGATGGATCGGAGAAAACGGTTGTTCTGACTGTCAAAGGTCGTCAGATTCACGATCCGCTTGTCGGACAACTTCATTCCCGTTGTGTCGAAAAGAAGTTTCACCGTCGGCCGAAAGGCGTTTTCCGGGTTGATCTCGTGGACGACGCCGATCTCGCTTGTGTCGAGCAGAACATATTCCCCCGGTGCATAGAGATTGGAAATCCGGGCAAAGATATTGAAGAGGAAGGGATCCACCGGCATCCCGGACATCTTCTCCAGCGTCTCCTGTTTTGACATCTCTCCACGATAGGCGCGAATGGTGCGAAGGGCATCGAAGATATCCGCGATGGTTGCAATGCGGGAGCACAGATGGGTAATGCGATTCTTGTAGAGCAGGGGGTAGCCGCTGCCGTCACAGTGAATATGGTGCTCAATGGCTACCAGCGGCACTAGGTCAGGAATCCCCGTCAGCTGCATGAGCATATTCGCCCCGTGCACAGGGTGCAATCGCATGATTTCAAACTCCTCGTCGGTGAGCCGCCCTTTTTTCTGCAGGATCTCCACGGGCACCAGTGCCTTGCCAGCATCATGCAGCAGGGCCGCCAGACCAAACTCCCGAAGCTGCTTCTTTTGGAGCCCCAGTACACGGCCCATGGCCATACAGAGGGTCGAGACATTCAGGATATGGGTAAAGGTATATGGGTCATGCGACTTGATCTGGGCCATAATGGGAATGGCGTTGCTATCCAAGATCAGTCCATTGAGAATGGTTTCAACAATTTCCGTGGCCAGGTTGTAGTCAACGAGTTTGTCATCCTGAATCCGTGCAATGAGCTCCCGGGATGCCTCCAGATAATCCCGGACCGTCCGCGCCTCCTCGGCATTCAACGTCGCGTCGCTGCCGCCGAGGTCCTCCAGAGTCGCCTCCGCGCTGAACCGTCCCGTGGAGATGTGCCGCCACGTGCCTCGCGCCAGCTCGGTCTCGAGTTCGCCGGCCGTGCCGGCATCTTTGACCCGGGAGAGAACGAGAAAGAAATGCTCCATCTCTTCCAGCACAATGCCGAAGGAGAAGACCAATTTCTCAATGCCACGGTCGTGGAAGACCTGGTTCAATCCCGGCACGGAACCCTCGAGGCGGTACATCCGTTTGGCCATCACGATCAGGTCCTGCCCGATGAAGCCGACGGTTACCCGATCGGCCTCTTTGAAAAAGGGCCGAAGGTGATCCATGAGCCGTTCCGCGGCCCCCCGGATTTTGGGATGTTTCGCTGGGTAGAGATTGTAGCCCCGATAGAGTGCGAAGATCATCTTCCCCAGAAGCTCCGCCTGGGAACCGGCGATTACAGTTTGGGGTCCACCTGCCTCAGCGGCTGTGCCTGTATCCGGGGATGATTTGTTTTCCGTTACCTTCATCGTTCGCCTTTCATGACCTGCCGGCAGACTCGCTGCACGATCTTGTTCTTGTCCTTCAATCCGTCATGGAGTACTTTTCGTGCCTTGGCGGTGTTGATGCGCCGCAGAGCCCGCGCAGCGGCGAGTTGCACCTCCGGTTCCACCTGGCCCGTTCGGTTCAGCAGGACGAGCCGAACAGCCATGACGCAGGAATCGTCACCGAGCACGGACAGGCTGTTGAGCACTTCCCGCTTCACCTGGAGATGATGGTGCCCGAGAACCGACATGAGGGAGTCCGCGCAGGAAGGGTCCCCGATTTTTCCGAGAATCATCGCCGCGTTCCGAACAACATACCAACGCGGATCCTTCAGGGCGTTCACCAGCGACAGCACAGCGTCTTTGCCGAGGCGAACCAACAGAGACGAGAGCCGCCTGCGGCCGGAGAGCGTCGGCTCCTCGGAAAGATCGCTAATCAAGCGGTCCGCGAGGCCTCGCTTGTTGAACGCGACAATCTCCTTCAACAGCGCCAGCTCCTTCGGTGGCATGCTTGCACTCACCCCCAGGAGATAACCGGCCCAGGAATCCTCACCGGTACTAAAGAGGATGCTGTCGATGCTGTTCTGCTTCTCGGCGGAAATGGGAATTCCCGCCAAGAAGATCCGCTTGAGTTTGTCGTAAATGGCCGACAGCTCGCGCTTGCGGGCATGGTCCATGAAGGTCTCAGCCAACTCTTTGAGCCGGGACTCATAGTCGTCCGTTCGGTCCTCGAGGACCACCAGGTCCGGTAGCAGGTCCTTGCGCGCCTGGCCCACAGCAGCCGGGTCCATGGCCGCTCGAGCCTGCTCGAGGTACGATTGGTCCAGGGTCTTTCCGAGATCGGTCAGATTGTATCGGCTCAGGTCATCCAGAACCTCGTGATAATCGTCCGACATGAATTGTGCTTCGCAACCGGACAAGATTAGTTCACGCACCTGATTCCAGACCTCGGGCGAAACGGCCTGGAAACCCTTGGCCTGAGAATAATACTGGGCGCTCTTGGCCAGCGATTCTGCCCGTGTTGTATTCTGCAGCAGTTCCTGAAATATGGCGGCAAGTCGGTTGTCCACCTTGCCGTGCTTCACGACGGCGCTGGTCAGAATCTGAAGCAGCATTCGGTCGGGATGTTCCAGAAAAGATTGGCTCAGTGCCTCCAGGGTCTGCGCATCATCTTCCTCCGCCGTGAGCGTAATGACGGCGAGGTTGCTTGCAAATTTTTCCTGCTCTTCCTCGGAGAGGCTTTCGTAGATGGTTTGGTGAAGTTCCGAGAATATTTTTGCGTGGTCTGCTGTGGCCATCCCACCGGCCATCGCCTTCAGATTGCTTTGAAGCTCCGCGTGCACAGCTCTGAACTGTGCCATGTCTTTCAAGGAGTCCGCAAGCTGGCGGATGGCATCCTTGCTGCCCTTTCTTGCCTTCTGGATGAGTGCATTCCAGAAGTCGCCTGCCTGCGCATCGGAATCGGTCCCACCGTCATGACGGAGGATCTTTCGGTAGTCGACGAGCCGCAGTGTCACGTGGCTGATTTGGGCTTCCGTCAGGTAACGGTCAAAGGGGATTTCGGCTTCGGCCCGCTTGGGCGGCTTGGAGAGGAGCCGAATGAAGCCGGCCGTTTCCTCCAGGGTCAGTCCCGGTTCGAACTGCAGAGTCAGTATTTCCAGACCGTGCAATCGCTTGGCCAGATCTCCGCGGCTTCGGTACTCGGTGTCATCCTCACCGTAGAAGACAATTTCCTCTTCCGAAACGCCCAGATGGAGGGGCCCCTGGGCCGCAAGTGTACTGCTGAGCGCAGAAAATGACCGCTGGGCCGCAGGCCCCACTGCTGGGTGACTGTCCGGATAGAGGGTCATGATCTTGAGACAGGCTGTGATTTCGCGCAGAACCGCCTCTATCTCAGCGACGTAAGCCTGCTCGGTGGTGGTGGGGGATGACAAGGCGAAAAGCTCCTTTGTTACCTGAAATTATATCATCGGAGGCTCAATTCCGACAAATTTTTTGTGATAAATTAGTGACGTTTTAGCCCTAAGTCGGGCTTTGTAGCCAGGCTGCTGCACCGCGAAGCAGTGGCGCGGCTTTCCTGGGAGACCAATCAACTGAGTCGGGACAGAAGTATCTGAGCGGACAAATTCCTTGTGACAACAGAATTTTTGTGATATTTTTTTCTTTGACGAATGGCACCATTGGTGTCCCTAACCGCAATCACCGCAGACAGGCGGACCCGAGTGTGATGCAAGAGAAACGAGACTACCCCCGCTCCCCCGTTTCCATCCGGATCGACTATGCCACCGTCGATGACTTCTTTTGGGATTTCGCCAGCAATATCAATGAGGGCGGGCTTTTTGTAGAGTCGAACAAGCCCCTGGCAGTGGGCACCACGGTCACACTGAAGTTCTATCTCCCCAATCTCGACACCCCCGTCGAAACCAGCGGGGAGGTCGTCTGGGTCAACACGGCCGAGCGCGCCGGCGTACCCCAACCAGTTGATCCGACACCAAAGGAGGGTCCCCCGCGGCCGACGAAACCGGGCATGGGAATTCAATTCAAGGATCTCGATGCCTCCAATAAGGCCGCCATCAACCAGTTGGTGAAAGAACTTAAGAAGAAAGAAAAAGCGTAAGCCCGCCCGTTACTGAGCTATCCCCCGAAAGGCAGACACCAACACCGGTCTTTTCGCAGGGCACCCAGCTCGCATCTGTACAAGCGTTTTTTCTGAACGCCGGTCGCAGCGAAAACAGAGACCAAGCGCAGTGGCCGGCATGAAACGAGGCGCCCTCCGGAATGGATCCCGCCCGGAGGACGCCCCTGCCGAGGTACTTCTACCCCTGCTTAATTCCTGCGATTAAGACGGAGTAAACCGACCAGTCCCGATCCGATTAAGAACAGAGAGCCCGGCTCCGGCACGGCCGCAGTCGATAGATTGGGCGCACCGGGGCTGCCAAAATCTCCGGCGCCGTACGTGATGCCAAGATCACTGGCGGCGAGCCAGTTGGCGCCGTCGGCATTGTCGCCGGAGCCCTTAAAGCACAGCGACGCCCCCACGGCCGTCGGAAAGCTGGCGGCCCCATAGTCGACGGTGTCCAACAACGACCCGTCCGGCGCAAGAATGCTCAGGGACTCGCCGGTGTTTCCGAAGTAAAGAGAGGTGCCGTAGGCCAGATCAACCGCCACACCGCCGTTGACCGCCATGTCGGCATTGCGCCCGAAGACCAGATACCCGCCCGCTGGGATCACCAGAGGCGAGGAGATGGTGAACGACCCGGCCCCATCGGCCAAGGTGTAGTTCAAAAGGTCGAGCGCTCCATCGGGGTTGTAGACCTCCATCCACTCGCCGTAAGAATCCCCTACTGCGCCCGGATTGTACATGATTTCATTGATCACCAGACTCGCGTGGGCCGGCAGGCTAGAGGCAAAAAAAACGCCGACCATGGAAACCAAGATGGCATGCTGCAGATACTGCTTCATGACAGAGTCCTCCCGCAGAGGTTTCAGTGCACAAGACGCGCCTGAAACGGGTCAAAAAGAATGATGAGTTCGGTCCTCTTTTTACAGAGCAGGAAAATTGATTTGGGATCAGAGGCGTTCTAGAAGATCAAGCAGGAAAAGGCGTCAGGCATGCAGGTGGAAGGTATCGGGCGGTCCGCTGACGCAAGAACAGGGTCTTTTTTAGATTCACCTCCTTTCGCCTGTGAGATTTGGTTCCCCGATACAGTAACACAAAAGCTCCAAAAGTCACGAGCTTTTTTTCTTTTTTTTTCTGCAGAGAGCGCCAAAGGGGCAGCGAAAGGCTTCTTGCGGAAAGTACCAGGATTCTATAGCCTCTCTCACCGCGACGCAAAGGTCCCTCAGGAAGTTCACTCTGCCATTGCTCCTTGTGCCTATTTGAGATTTGGCGACGCGTATTTGCACACTTATGGTAGCCCCGGCTCCGTAGTTTGATTATGTCCCAGACTAGGCGATGCGGCACCGGTTCGCGCAGGCTCTTCAAGAAAGCTTCGGACACCTGTGTCTCTTCGCTGTTGTCCCCAGAAAGCCCTTGAGCGCAATCGGGCTTTGTGCTAGGTTTGAAAACTCTGTTTCTGGATCTACATTCCTTTGGGGGATGCAGCAGATGACGCGCCATCCGATCAAAAGTCTCTTCCTCTGGCTGGGCTGCTTCGTTCTGATCGCAAGCCTTGCGGGTTGCGGCAGCGTCGAAAGCCGCCGCCAGAAATACTTCGAGCGCGGCAAGCACTACGTGGCCCAGCAGAAATACAAGGAAGCGGAAATCGAGTTCAAGAACGCCCTGCAGATCGATCCCGAATTTGCCGAGGGGTATTTCGAGTTGGGCAAGGCCCTGCTCAAGCAACAGGATTTGGAAAAGGCCTACGGCGCATTCAATAAAGCTGCGGAGCTCAACCCCGACTTGATCGATGCCCAGCTCCACCTTGGGCAAATCCTTCTGATGGCCCGACAATACGATGAGGCACTCGTGAAGGCGAACCTCGTTTTGGCCAAAGAGCCCGAAAACAAGGACGCCCATCGTATCAAGGCGCAGTACTTCATCGCCAAAAAGGAATTCGACAAGGCCATCGCGGAAGGCAGGGAGGTTGTCAGCCTGGATGAGGCCGACATCAATGCCCACCTCTTCCTCGCCAACGCGTACGAACTCAACGGCGAGAAGGACGCAGCCAGACAGGTTCTTGAAGAAGCTCTCCGCAAAGACCCGACACACACCGGGGCCTATGTCGCCTCGGCCCAGTTCTACCAGCGAAACAATGAACCCGCGAAAGCCGAGGCTATGCTGCAGGAGGCCGTGGCCAAAGCCCCTGAAAACTCGAACCTCCTCATCGGTTTGGCCAGCCTCTACCTGGCCCAGAAGAAGGAGGCCCTGTCTGAAGCAACCCTCAAAAAGGGAATGACTCTCTTTCCCGAGCAGTTTGAATTCAACCTCAACCTTGCGCGCCTCTACCTGAGCCAGGATCGCAAGGGGGATGCGGAGGCCTTGTTGGTCGCGTCCGCTGACGCGAAACCGAAGGATATGCAGCGCCGGCTTCAGCTGGGAGACTTTTATGCCAGCATGAAGGAGTATGGCAAGGCAAAGGAGAACTACCGGAAGTGCCTGGAGATCAATCCGGACGCCCTGGAGGCCAGGCGAAAGCTTGCTGCGACCTACCTGGAGGAAAAGGATTTTGAAACCGCCCGCAACCAGGTTGAAAAGATATTGGCAGACAACCCGAGAGACACCGAAGCCCATTACCTCAAGGCGGTTCTCAGCTTGGAGGCCAAGGATTATCAGACAGCCGTGGAGGAGTTTCGCACTGTTTTGAAAGATCGGCCCAACAATGCCGAGATATACTACCGTCTCGGCATGGCGCATCTCGGAAACAATGAGCCCCTGCTCGGTGAAGAAACGCTGCGAAAGGCTGTCGAGCGCAATCCCAAGTTGCTTCTCGCACGGATGGAGCTGGTCCGGTTGGCCATGCAGGAGAGGAAGTTCGACGAAGCGCAGGCGGAGCTGCAACAGATTGTCGCACAGGCACCCGACTACTATGAAGCTCATGGGCTGATCGCCGAGACGGCCCGGAATCGGCAAGACGTAGCCGGTGTCAGGCAGGCCGCAGGACGGATGATTGCCCTGAAGCCTGATGAACCCGCCGGTTACTTCTATCGCGGCCTCGTCTTCCAGGCAGAGAGGACGCCCGAAAAAGCATTGCAAGATTACGAGAAAGCGCTGAGCCTCGCGCCCGATCATGTGGGGGCCCTGGGGCAGATCATCGGGCTCCATCTGGCCCGCAAGGATGTGGACAGTGCGATCGCAAGAGTTCGCGGCCAAATCGAAGTCTCGCCCAAGAACGCATTCTTCCGGGAGCAGCTGGCCCGGATCTACGTGCAGAAGAAAGACTTCGCCGAGGCTGAAAAGAACCTTCAGAGCGCCGTGGAAATCAATCCGCAGCTGGCTTCCTCTTACCTGTTGCTCGGTCAGCTTGCGCAGAATTCTGGCAATCGGAAAGAAGCGGTGCACCATTTCCAGACGGCCATCGCGAAGAGCCCGAAGAGTCTGGAGGCCTATTTCAGCCTAGCAAGTTTGTACGAACAGGGGAAGCAACTCGACGAAGCCGCCAAGATTTACGAGGAAATTCTCAAGATCGACGGAAAGAACCCCCTGGCGCTCAACAATTTGGCCTACATCTATACGGACAAAGATGTGGACCGGGCGATGGACCTCGCCCAAAGGGCCATGGTTGGCGCCCCGGAAAACCCCTTCGTCATGGATACCCTCGGCTACATCTACTACAAGAAAGAGATCTACCCAAAGGCCATCCGCCTCTTCGAAGAGAGTCTCGCGAAATACGACATGAACCCCACCATCTATTACCATCTCGGCCTGGCCTACCGGGCAAGCGGCGAGAAAGACAAAGCCCGGCAAGCCATCCAAAAGGCCCTGTCGCTCGAGGGCGAATTTCCGGAACGTGACCTGGCCAGGAAGACGCTCGATGAGATCGGGTAGGAAGAATCGTTTCGGCAAACCTCGGCGTGTCGTGCGGAAAAACAGATCGCAGGTTTTCCTCCCCCCTCTCTACTATGTTGACCGTATCGCAGCCCGCCGGTTATCATGATTAGATAATCGCGGGAGGGTTAACACGATGGGCAAGCGTCTCTTCGCTGCAGCGCTGGCGGTCTTGGGCATTGTCTTCTGGTGGACGCACCGGCCGGTGACGCATGGGCCGGGACCGGTGGCCCCCCACCCCCCACAGCAGATAGAGATTCATGACATACAGGGGTTTTCCCACAAAGAGTACCAGATCACACCGCTGGCCCAATTTGAAGCGAAGGCCCGGGTGCTGGGCAGCAAGCGCTACCGGTGGGACCGGGAGGCCCAACTGTCCCCGGTGGATCTGGCCCTCGGCTGGGGCGCCATGTCCGACGAAAGGGTTCTAAACGAGCTATCCATCAGCCAGTCGGGACGCTTTTTCTTCTGGTGGTGCGACGAAATGCCGATCCCTGAAGAAACCATTGTCCGCAGCAGTGCCAACATGCACATCATTCCGGCCACGCCGCAGATCGCGAAGCGCCTCAAGAAGGTACGACGGGGGCAGGTCCTGCGTATCAAAGGCTATCTCGTAAAGGCCGAAGCCCCGGACGGGTGGTACTGGGTCAGTTCCCTGACGCGCAAGGACAGTGGCGCCGGCGCGTGCGAAGTCGTTTGGGTCGAAGATTTGCATATCCTCTGAGAGCGGTACCTCTCCTGGTCGCCCATGCTTCTGCCCGATGCTGCCCATAAGCAATCCGTTCCCCCGGGGTTTGTCCGTCATGCTCGGCTGATGTATAATGGATATGCGTAACCCATTGGAAAAGTTCGGGGAATCGTAACTGGGAACCCGTAGGCGGCCCATGGACAACATGATTCGAAGCCTTCCGAAGGCGGAACTTCACATCCATATTGAAGGCTCCCTGGAGCCAGAGATGATGTTCGCGCTGGCCGAGCGCAACGGAGTACGGCTCCCCTATCGGTCCGTAGAAGAGGCACGCGCGGCTTATGCGTTTAGCGATTTGCAGTCGTTTCTGGATCTCTATTATGAAGGGGCTCGCGTGCTGATGGAGGAAGCGGACTTCTTCGATCTGACGGCGGCCTACCTGAAGCGGGCCCACAGCGACGGCGTTCGCCACGCGGAGATTTTCTTCGACCCCCAGACCCACACCGACCGCGGGGTTCCCTTTGCGGCGGTGGTCTCGGGAATCCATGCAGCGCAGGCGGCCGCCGCAGAGGAATCGGGCATCTCGTCGAAACTGATCATGTGCTTTCTGCGCGACCTCAGCGTGGACTCCGCCCTGCAGACCCTCCAGCAGGCCCTCCCCTACCGAGAGTGGATCGTGGCCGTCGGCCTTGATTCCGCGGAGGTGGGACACCCGCCTGAAAAATTTGCCGCCGTCTTCGAGGCTGCCCTGAAAAAGGGCTTCCTGAGTGTGGCCCATGCCGGTGAAGAGGGGCCGCCAGAGTACATCCGCCAGGCCCTGGACCTGCTCCATGTCTCCCGCATCGACCACGGCGTGCGCTGCCTGGAAGACCCGGAACTGGTGGACCGCCTCCGGGCGGAACGGGTACCCCTGACGGTTTGCCCCCTCTCCAATGTGAAGCTTCGCGTCTTCAAGACGCTGGCCGAGCACAATCTGAAGCGGCTGTTGGATGCGGGCCTTTGCGTCACGGTCAACTCCGACGATCCCGCCTATTTCGGAGGCTATGTGGCCGAGAATTTGCGGGCCATCCGCAAGACACTTCACCTTACAGAGGATGACATCCGTGCCCTGGCGAGAAATTCCTTTGAGGCGTCCTTCCTGAGCGAGGAGGAGAAGCAGCGGTACGTCGATGAAATAGAGCGGTTCGAGGGGTCCAGGGATTGCGGATCCAGGTAACGTACGCCAAAAGGCCTCTCGCCGTTGTTGGCCGCTGACTTGGGGGGAGAGGGAATTGGCGCAAATATCCGTAGGCTATACGAGCGGTGTCGAATCCGAGCATCTTTGAGCGCGACAAGGGGTAACAGAAGAACGCGCTAAGAGATGAGACGGGCCACAACCAAGGGATGGGGCGTCTGAGCCGACGCGGAACCCTCGGAACATGCCTCTCTCCTAATCGTCAGCTTTCCGCTCCCAGAGAGAAACCGATGCTGCAAGTGCAAAATCTAACCAAGTCCTACGGCGCTCAGCTGCTGCTGGATCACGTCAGCTTTACCATCGGTCCGGGCGAACGGATCGGCCTGGTCGGCCGCAACGGTCACGGGAAGACGACGCTTTTTCGGATGATCCTGGGCGAGGTGCAGCCCGATGCGGGACAGATCCGTATTCCCCGGGACTACACCATAGGACATCTCTCGCAGCAACTTGAGTTCTCGGAAGAAACCTTACTCGGGGAAGGCTGCCTCACGCTACGGCGCTCGGAGGACGGGCGGGATGATACCTACAAGGTGAAGGCTGTGCTGCAGGGGCTCGGTTTTTCCGAGTCCGATTTCGACCGTCACCCCTTTGCGCTCTCCGGGGGGTATCAGGTCCGCCTGAACCTGGCCAAAGTGCTCGTCTCCGAGCCCCACCTGCTGCTGCTCGACGAACCGACAAACTACCTCGACATCGTCTCCATCCGGTGGCTGACACGGTTCCTGCTAGACTGGCCCCGCGAGTTGATGCTCATCACCCATGATCGAACCTTCATGGACGCCGTCACCACCCACACCCTGGGTATTCATCGCTCCCGCTGCAGAAAGATCGCCGGACCGACGGCCAAGCTCTACAACCAATTGGCCCAGGAAGAAGAGATCCACGAACGGACCCGTGTCAACGAAGAGAAGAAGCGTAAAGAGACGGAGCAATTCATCAATCGTTTCCGAGCGAAGGCCACCAAGGCCCGGGCCGTGCAGTCCAGAGTTAAATTGCTCGAAAGGCAGGGCCGCCTGGAGAGGCTGAACCAGATCGAAAACCTCGATTTTGCCTTCCGGGCCTGCCCCTTTCACGGCAAGACCCTTCTGGGCACCGAGGCGCTCTCTTTCTCCTATGGCCACGATGCCCCGCTGCTCATCGATAGGCTGGGTTTCTCCGTGCGGCCGAAGGACCGGATCGCGGTTGTCGGCCAGAACGGCAAAGGGAAGAGCACCCTGCTCAAGCTGCTCGCCGGGGAGCTCACACCCGTCGCCGGCCGGATCGAACATCATCCCCACCTGCAACCGGCCTACTTCGGCCAGTCGGCGGTCGGTCGCCTTCCTCTCGATCATACTGTAGAGGAAGAGATCCTCTCGGTGCATCCAGACGGAAATCGCACAGCGGTTCGCGGCATCTGCGGCGCCATGATGTTCGACGGAGACAAGGCATTGAAAAAGATCCAGGTCCTCTCAGGGGGCGAGAAGAGTCGGGTTTTGCTCGGAAAGCTTCTTGTGACCCCATGCAATCTACTGCTGTTGGACGAGCCCTCGAACCATCTCGACCTGGAATCGACGGAGGCGCTCATCGACGCCCTGCAGGCCTTCGACGGCGCGCTCATCATCGTTACCCATGTTGAGCAGATCCTCCATGCCGTCGCCACTCGACTGATCATATTCGATGCAGGCGTCGTGCGCGTATTTGAAGGAAGTTACTCGGACTTTCTCGACAGGGTCGGATGGAGCCACGAGCGCCCGGAGGTCCCCGGAAACAACAAGCCCCAGGACCGAAGCGGGTCGGTCAGCCGGAAGGCACTGCGGCGTAGGCGGGCGGCGGTGATCGCCGAGCGCTCCCGCACCCTGGGTCTTCTTCTCAAGCGCATAGCCGCCGTGGAGAAAGAGATCATGACCCTGGAGCGCTGCGTGGAAGAGGAGACCAACGCCCTCCTGCAAGCCTCACAAAGGGGCGACGCCCCCTTGATCGAACGCCACGCCAAATCGATTCATCACTCCCGGGACCGGATCGACGCGCTCTTCAGTGAACTTGAATCCCTTACAGAAGAACACGATGTGACGGCGCGCCGCTTCGAGGAGCAGCTTAACTCTTTCTAGCAGAAGCGCGTCCGCCCAACACCTCGAAAAAAATAATTTATTTTTAGCAATTTGTGTGATATAAGGGCCCTAAGGAGGTCAGCAGGTGCGGGATCGACGCGGCTCTCACAGAAGAAACCGCTCGATACTGTGCAGGCGCCGAGGGTTTTACGGTTTCTTGGTTGGTGGTTCTGAGAAACTGTGAGCGGGATGGGTTCCACCGAGTAGCAGGGAAGGAGTTCGACATGGCAGAGGGCACGGTGAAATGGTTCAACGACGGCAAGGGTTTTGGCTTTATCGAGCAGCAGGAGGGGCCGGACGTCTTCGTCCACTTCTCCGCCATTCAAGGGGAAGGATTCAAGTCCCTGAATGACGGAGACAAAGTGCAGTTTGAGGTGGTCGAAGGGCCGAAGGGTCCCCAAGCCGCGAATGTCGTTAAGTTATAAACTACGACCCAGTCCGAACCATCAGCTCCACGGCTCGCCGTGGAGCTTTTTTTTGCTTCTCCTTCGGGCTTCTGATCGCGCGCATCCCGATGGGCTTAGCCTATCGGGCGCCTCCCATCACCATCAAGCATGCGATCCTCGGCTGGTCTCAAAGAGAGAATCTGTCGTGCAGGGCGGGGACGTAAACCTTCTTCGCCACCCCGTCGCGCGCGAGATCTTTGCTGAAACGCCTCAGGTTTTTCGGCTCTCCGTGGACCAGAAAGAGATGCTCCAGTTTGCCGTTGGCCCGAAGCCACTCATCCAGGATCGCTCGGTCCGCGTGGGCGGAGAACCCCCCGATGGTGTAGACCTTCGCATTGACCCGGTAGGCCTCACCAAAGATGCGCACCCGCGTCCGCCCATCGACAATCAGCCGCCCCAGCGTGCCTTCCGCCTGATACCCCGAAAAGACAATGGACGCTTCCCGTCGCCAGATGTTGTGCTTCAGGTGATGTTTGATGCGGCCCCCGGTGCACATGCCGGAGCCTGCAATGATGATCGCGCCGCTGCGAATATGGTTGACCTGCCGGGACTCCTCCGCAGTCTTGGTGAATTCCAATCCGGGGAAATAAAACGGATCGTCCTTATCGTTAAAGATCTGCATGGTCTCGGCGTCGAAGCACTCGGGGTGCCGCCGCATGACGTCGGTGACCTTGATTCCCATGGGCGTGTCAAGAAAGGCCCGGCAAGGTGGAAGCCGCCCCTGATCGTAAAACTCCCGTATGAAAAAGAGCAGATCCTGTGCCCGCTCCACGGCAAAGGAGGGGATGAGGACATTGCCGCCCCGCTTGAAGGTTTCGACGATAGCCGACAGGAGTTCCTCCACCGTGTCGTCCAGACTCTTGTGGTTCCGGTTGGCGTAGGTCCCCTCCACGACAATCACATCTGCGCCGCCGGGCAGGGCCGGGTCCTTGATGATCGGTTTGTTGCGGTTGCCGAGATCGCCGGAGAAGATGATCTTGCCCGTCCCCTTTGCTTCGATCTCGATGAAGGCGGAGCCGAGGATGTGACCCGAATCCCTGAAAGTCGCACGGACCTGATCATTCAGTGCCACTGGCTGGTTATACTTGGCAAATTCGCCGAAATACCGCAGGGCATCTAGGGCATCCAGGGTGGTGTAGAGGGGCTCCCGCGGCGTGATTCCTTTTCGCCGCCCAATCCGCTTCCAATGCTCATAGTCTTCTTCCTGGATTCGGGCGGAATCCATAAAGATGATCTTCGCGATGTCGTAGGTGGCGGAGGTAGTGATGATCTTGCCGCGGAACCCCTTCTTGACGAGCGCGGGGATCCGTCCGCAGTGATCGAGGTGACCATGGGTGAGCAGGAGATAGTCAATGGACGCCGGGTCGAACCCGAAGTCCTCGTAATTAAGGGCTTCTACTTTCCGGCCTCCCTGAAAGAGACCGCAATCGACAAGAATGTTGAGACCGCCGGTGCGCAGCAAGTGACAGGAGCCGGTGACGGTCCCGACCCCTCCGTGAAAAGATAAATCTAAACCCCCCAAGAATGACCTCCTCTGGTTTGGACGAAAAAAGCCCGGACTTTGGCGAATCTGTTTACTTCAGGACATTCGCCAGGATCTGTCTCACCGAGTCCCCCCCTTTGGACTGAACAAAGGATAGGATCTCCGGTGCAAACTTCCCGATCATGTCTGATTTAAGATCGAGTTTTGAGAACCCGCTGGCCACACCGGCCATGCCGCCCAAACTCCCGCCTTTCTCACCGAACATGGACGTCACGCTCCCCACGGCCTTCGCTAGAAATCCACTTTCCGGGGCGGCCGACATCATCTCGTCGATGCCGGGTACGGCGTTGGCCACCTCCCCGAAATCGGCTTCGCCGAGCTTCTCTTTCGCCATGTTGAATATGACGCCGGCCCCACCCTTCGCCTGATCCTCATTAATGCCCAGTTTCTCCACCAGTTGCTGAATCAGCTCCATGACATTCCCCTCCTGTTCCACGCGGATTGAATTGTAATAATGGCGTCTCTATTCTATCGCCTCGATCACATTTTGCAACTCACCCCTGGGATGGGTCATTAAATTCGCCCGACGATCGCTCATGCAATATCCGGGCTAACCCGCCCGGGACATACGGCCCCGATCGTCCAGCCAGTAGGGGGTCCAGGCCAGGGCCAGCAGGCTCACCGAGATGTCCTTCTTCTTCGGCCGGATCTCGACGGGCTCCAGTTCCTCCGCCAGCGGATCCGCCGCGCTCTTTGCCTCCTCCGTCTCCTCTGCCAGCAGAGCATGAAGCTCGGCCAACTTCTCGCTCAGGGCTTCTACGTTTTCCTCAGCCCGCTCGATATCCTGCTTTTCTTTCAGGATCCTTCCCGCGCCCCGCGCGGCCGTCGTGGCACGTCCCATACCGGTGCGGCTCACTCTTTTTCGCCCCAGAATTGCCCCGAACAGGGTTGCCCCTACCGAGATGACCGTCTGCAGTTTCTGCTGTTTCGCCTGCTCCCGTTCCCGCTCCACCGCCTGCTCGG
Source organism: uncultured Nitrospirota bacterium (assembly GCA_947259355.1). Taxonomy (GTDB): domain Bacteria; phylum CG2-30-53-67; class CG2-30-53-67; order CG2-30-53-67; family CG2-30-53-67; genus CALZGC01. The sequence continues at coordinate 85,958 of CAMYMF010000004.1, forward strand.
CCTTGCGGATCCGCTCCTCGACCGAAGCCACTTTGGAGGCGTATTTCTTCCGGATACGCTCGACCAGCTGATCCCGCCGTTCATGCGCGGCCTGCTGGAGCCGGATTCGAAAATCCCGCTCCGACTCGCCAAGATGGGATAGGGTCTTGAGCGACGGGCTCTTCAAAAGCTGCAGTGATTGCTTCCGATAGAGCCAGTCCTGAAGGCCGCGACTCCAACCGGCGTAATTGCGCTTGTTGCTAGCGGCTTTCGGGACGTCCCCGAACAGGGCGTCCGGCTCGGGTGTCTTCTCCACCTCCTCGGCGCCGATGCCAGCGTCTTCGGCCTCATCCCAGCGGGGCTTCGAGACCCGATCCGACAGCTCGGCCAGAAGGGAGAAACCCTGCTCAGTCGCAATGCCGGCCTTGGCATTGGCGTAATAGACCTGAGCAATGCCGAGCAGCATGGGCTCATAGAATAGGGTGGCGCCCTCGGGCTGAGCTCCCCGCACGGGGATGAAGAATTGCGGTATGTCCGGCGGCAGCATTGGGCGCGGGGCCGGTGGGGGTGCCGAGCGCGCACGCGCTTTGGAGGCCGCCCCTGCTTTGGGGGTTTTCATCGCCGCCTTCTTCGGAGCGGTGGCCTTGATGGGGTCCATGAGGGTTTTGATCTGATCCCTTGTCAGGGGCCCGCGCAGATAGGACATGACCCAGCGGGTCTCAAAGATAACCGGGGCGTCTTCATGCACATTGTTCATGAGAAAGACCCGGCTCCCCAGCCCGGCGAGCGTCTGCTCCATCTTCTGCCGGTCGAACTTGCCCCCCCCACTGCTGCCCGCCCCTTCCAGGCCATCCAATACCCGCTGCTTATCCCGGTCGGTCTGCAGCCTGCCGATAAACCAGGTCCCTGTGTTGGAAAGCCCCTTGTAGTCTAGATCGACAGGGTTCTGGGTCGCTAGCACGACGCCCAGCCCGAAAGCCCGGGCCTGTTTCAAAAGCGTCAGTAGGGGCGCCTTGGAGGGCGGATTGGCCACGGGCGGTATGTAGCCGAAGATCTCATCCATATAAAACAGGGAGCGCAGGCTGGTCGTCCCCGACTGGCTCCGCATCCAGCCGAGCACCTGTGTCAGGAGGAGGGAGACGAAGAACATCCGCTCCGTATCGTTGAGGTGCGCGATGGAGAAAATGGCCACCCGGGGTTTTCCTTCTTCCGTGTAGAGCATCCGGTCGATATCGAGTGCCTGCCCCTCGAGCCAGGCCTGGAAACCGGGGGCGGCCAGGAGGTTGTTCAGCTGCATGGCCAGGGCGAAGCGGTCTTTTGCCGGAAAGAACGAGTCGAGATCGAACACCCCCACCCGGGAGACCGGCGGCGCCTGAATGGCCTGGATGAAGCGGGCCAGGTCGAGACCCTGCCCCTGCCGCCAGCTGACATCAAGAATGGTGGAGAGCAGAATGTGCTCCCGGCTCTGAATGGGGTCTGCGTCGATGCCGAGAAGGTTGAGAAGCCCCGTGACCGTTGTGTTGATCCGCTCGCGAAGCAGGTCAGTGTCCTCCAGAATGACCGGCTCCGGGGCCTCGAAGGACTTGAGAATCGAGACGGGCATGCCCGCGCTGCTCC
>CAMYMF010000005.1 GCA_947259355.1 uncultured Nitrospirota bacterium
GCGTGGCCCGGATCGCCGGCATCATGGCCGCCAAGAGGACGTCCCAGCTGATCCCGCTCTGTCATCCGCTGCCGATCAACTCCGTGGAGATCGATTTTACCCCGGACGAAAGCCAGGCCCGGATCGAGATCGAGGCCCGGGTCCAGGTGACGGGCAAGACCGGCGTGGAGATGGAGGCTCTCACCGCCGTGTCGGCGGCGGCGTTGACCATCTATGACATGGCCAAGGCCGTCGACCGGGGGATGGTCATTTCGGACATCCGACTCATCGAAAAGAGCGGCGGCAAGAGCGGCACCTACAAGCGAAAGCCCTGAGGTCGCTTGACACTTTTCCGGCCTTCTTGTAGATTCTGGCTGATTTTATGTTTCCCAGGAGTTCCCAGTCATGCGTATCAAACTGATCGACCCGGCCCTGAAAGAATCGCACATGCAGCACACCCACAAGGAGGTCCGGACGCTCTGGTTCCCGCGGCTCAGCCTGCCGCTCATTGCTGCGCTCACCCCGCCCGAGCATGAGGTCACCATCACGGACGAAACAGTGGAGCGCCTCGACATGGACGAACCGGTCGATCTCGTCGGCATCGGTGCGATGAGCACCTACATCCCCCGGGCGTACGAGATTGCCGACGCCTATCGCGCCAAGGGGGTGCCGGTGGTTTTGGGCGGGATCCACGCCTCCCTCATGCCCGATGAAGCGATTCAGCATGCCGACGCCGTCGTCGTGGGCGAGGCGGAAAATATCTGGTCCCAGGTGCTGGAGGATGCGGAGAACGGCATCTTGCGTGGGATCTACAAAGCGGACCGGCCGGCGGACATCAACCGGATCCCCATGCCCCGTCTCGATCTTCTGAAGCGGGACCGCTATATGACGGCCAACTCCCTGCAGACCACCCGGGGCTGTCCGTTCAACTGCGATTTCTGCTCGGTGACCGAGTTCTTCGGAAACACCTACCGCTTCCGGCCGGTGGCGGATGTGGTGGCCGAGGTCCGCACTCTGAAGGAGCGCTTCGGCGCGCAGTTCGTCGCCTTCGTCGACGACAATATGGTGGGAAACCCCAAATATGCCAAGGAGCTTTTCCGGGCCCTCATCCCGCTCGAGATCAAGTGGGGCAGCCAGGGCTCTCTCACCATGGCCAAGGATCCGGAACTGCTGACCCTCGCGGAAAAGAGCGGGTGCGTCTCCATGTTTGTCGGCATCGAATCGCTCTCCGAAAAGACACTGAAGGCGGCCAACAAATCGTTCAACAAGGTGTCGGACTACGAGGAGTCGATCCGCAAGATCCACGACCATGGGATGATGATCAACGCCGCCTTCATCTTCGGATTTGACACCGACGACGAGGGGGTCTTTGAGCGGACGGTGCGCTTTGTGAAGAAGAACCACATCGCGCTGCCGACCTACCACGTCCTGACCCCACTGCCGGGAACGAAGCTCTTCTTCCGGATGAAGGAGGAGGGGCGGATCTTCGACTACGACTGGTCCAAGTACAACTCGGGCACCGTCGTCTTCTATCCGAAGCTCATGTCGCCCGAGACCCTGCAGAAGGGCTACTTCTGGGCCTTTCAAGAAACGTACAAGGTTCGCGCCATCGCGCAGCGGATCCTGCGGCCCCAGCCGCGGTTTTTCTCCCGCATGGGCCTGAACTACGGCTACCGCCGGATCGTCCAGAGAACTCCCGAAGGGGCCATGCCCAAGTACGCCCGGCTCTTCAACAAGATCCCCGAGATCATCCCCTCCCGGGAAAAGATCGGCGCCGCGCTCGATCTGAGCACCCGGGGTGCCGTCGAGCGATCCCAGATGATCGTCGATTTTTTGAAGATCAAGATCCGCAAGGTCGGCTCGGAACCGGTCTTCCAGTTCGATTTGCAGGGCGTACTCGACAAGGTCTCCGCACGCAAGCTCTGGAAGAAGAGCCGCCAGGCCATCAACCACGGCGCCCAGACGGTGGTCATCAACTTCCAGGAAGTCCGTGCCGTCACCCCGAAGGCCCTCAAGATTCTCCTCTTCAAGGGACGCAAGATCAAACGGTACAGCAGCCAGATTCGGTTGATCAACATCAGCCCCGAATACGCCGACGCCGTCCGCAGGATCACCGGGTTTCAGGTCTACTCCACTGAGCAATAAATACAAATCAGGGGTTTAGGCTGAAGACTGTGACCCCGGAGGACGGCGTAACAGATGGCGGATGACGGAAACTACAATCTAAACACCCCCTCACCTTTGGCCTCTCCCCCAGGGGAGAGGAAATCAGGAAATAGTCAATAGAAAATGGGGAAGGCCTTTGCTCTTCCTCCGCGACCGCCCAACTGATTGAAAAATGAAAAATAGCAAATGGAAAATAGGTTGTTATGGGTCGTAGGTCGAAGACTGAAGGCTGAAGGTTTTTACCTTTCACGCGACATGCTTTCCTTTGTAGCCTTTGTGCCTGTGATGAAAGCCTTTCGCTCTTTGACGCAAAGCGGTCTTTCTCTGCGCACTCCGCGGTAAGATTGGTTTCGACTTTAACCGGACCTGGCCTTTCTCCGCGTCCTCTGCGTGCTCTGCGGTGAAATGTTTTTGACTTTTGCCTTTAACCAGACTTGGCCGTTCTCTGCGCCCTCTGCGGTAAGACGGGGTTAGTCTTTTGCGCTGCGCAGGAAGAGCTTCTTGATGGACACGGACAGAGTGCCGAGGAAAATGTTGATGGGGTTGCTGCGGGCGAGGAAGGGGATCTTGGGCCGCTGCCGGAAACCGAGGATGTGCCGGGCCTCCTGCACAAAAGGCTCCTGGGGCGCCAGCTCCATGGCCCGGTTCAGATGATCCAGCGCCTTTTCACGAAGGCCGTGGTAGAGATAGACCTTGCCGAGATTTACCAGCAGGTAGGGGTCGTCGGGCGATTCCTTCTGAGCCTCGCTGCACCACTTGAGCCCCCGGTAAAAACCGTAGAAACTTCGATCGGCCCGCGCGCTGGCCAGCCCGAAGAGAGACCGAATGCCGGGCTCGGCCTTGGGACGGGTCGCCTCCCTCTTGAGCAGCACCATCGCGCGCTTGTGCTCCTCGCTCTTGAGAAACCCTTCCGCCTGTAGACGGAGCGCGTGGAGGTCCACTTGTTCTCGCTTCTTTGCTCGGGCAGGAATCTCCGTCTACCCCCTCTGTCAACAGAACACCCTGCACAAGACGGCTCACCGTCTCATGCTATCGCAGCACCCGCTTGTCGCCCTTCCGGGCCGTGAGGCCCGTGGCATCGAAGTACTCAAGCAGCGGGATGAGGAACTTGCGGGTGATGTTGAGGATCTCCCGGGTATCGGGCACGCTCATCTCACCCTGCTCCTCGAGGAATCGCCTCACTTTCTCCCTGCCTTCCTTCAGGGCGACCGCGTCCATGAAGAGGTCCCCTTGAATGCGGACCAGCTCATTGCTGTCAGTGAGGTAACGCATAAGATCACTCACCAGGCGCTCGTCCAACCCCAGCTCCTCGGGCAAAGATCTCGCGTACGGCGGTTTCATCCCTGCCTTTCGGTAAAGGGCGCGAATCTTCTCGACGGCGGCCTCCTCCTCTCCCTTGAGACGAACACGGTGCTCCGAACGACGGACGAGTTTTTCCTCGACACAGAGCACAGCTTCGCGGCCGAGCCGGTTCAGGACAGCCTGAAAGAGTTTTTCATCGATCAGCCCGGAGAGTCGGGAGAAAAGCTCCGCCTTCGGTAGCCCCGGCTCCAGCGGTTTTTTCTGGTGAAACTCCTTGAGCACCCGCACCATCCGCTCCCGGATCTCTCCGTAGAAGTCACGGTGCAGCAGATGGAGTGTGTCGGAGCTGACGGTAAAGGCCGTACCGTTGTCGCGAAGCTTCTGCAGGATCCGCTTCGAAGTCCCCTGCGCCAGCGGCAGCCGACAGCGAAAGGCCGCGAGGTCCATTCCCTTGAAGCCCGAATGGTAGAGAAATACACCCGCCTTCTCTTCAGGCTCTCCTTTCTCCAGGAACTGCAGCGAAGGGATCACCCGAGAATCGAAGCGCTTGTGCTTGACCGGCAGGGGGTCCAGGATCTGGCCTCCGCCGATGGTTTTGTTCTCCGACATGGAGCGGAGGATGAAACGATCGCCCCCCATGGCCACCACCCGTTCCCGGACGCGGATCTGTACGTAGGCTTGCTCGCCGGGATGCAGTGTTTCGCGATCGAGCAGCACCACGGTGGCAATGCCCCGGGTGGCGCCCACATGAAACCGCACCATTGCCCTCTGCTTCAGTGCTTTGTCTACTTCCGGCAGGAGGGAAATCCTAGCGTCCATCATGAAGCTGGGGGTCAACAGACCTGGTACGGTCACCGTGTGGCCCCGCTCGATCTTCTCCCGTTCGATTCCCTGCAGGTTCAACGCCGTGCGCTGGCCTGCCTCCGCAACCTCCACACTCTTCGCGTGAACCTGAACCCCCCGGACCCGGGCCTTGTGCCCCGGAGGGAGGATCTCCACCGTGTCTCCGTTCCGAACGCTGCCGGAGACCAGTGTCCCCGTGACCACCGTGCCAAATCCCTTCATGGTGAAGATCCGGTCCACCGGCAGGCGGAGGATCCCCTCGCTGCTTCGCTCGGGCACCTGCTTGCTCAGCCCTGTGAGCCCCTCGAGGAGCGCCGGGATTCCCTGGCCCGTCTTTGCGGAGACGGGAAAGATCCCGCCCCCCTCGAGAAAGGTCCCGGCAACCAGGGCCTCGGCATCCTGGGTGACCAGTTGGAGCCACTCCTCGTCGACCAGGTCGCACTTGGTGATGACCGTCAGGCCTAGCGGAATACTCAGAAGACGACAGATGTCAAAATGCTCCCGCGTCTGGGGCATCACTCCCTCGTCGGCAGCAATGACCAGCATGACCAGATCGATCCCCCCGATGCCCGCCAGCATGTTGTTGATGAACCGTTCATGACCGGGAACATCGACGATACCCATCTGAGTGCCGTCGGGTAGGGTCAGCTCGGCAAAACCGAGCACAATGGTAATGCCCCGCTGCTTTTCCTCGCGGAGCCGATCGGTATCAACCCCGGTGAGCGCTTTGACCAGGGCGGTCTTTCCGTGATCCACATGCCCCGCGGTTCCGAGCACCAGATGTTTCATTGAACGATTCCCTGATTGGTGCGGCGGTGGCAACCAAAAGTGTCAGAAAAATCTGACAGAAAAATTGACTTTACGAAATCGAATGCTGTGTAATAAAATGTTAACAACATTGATACTTACGCCCTATCCGTACGTTGTTATCTGACATTCAAGATTAAGAACGATGGCGCAAGGAGCTCCCCGGCGCGAAATGCCACCAAAGGGGATCAGACCCCATGATATCAGCGTAAACGCCTGATTCGAAAGCAGAAAGAGCCGGCCGCTTACAAGGCTGCCGGATTATAGCTCAGGCCTGCATATTTGTAAACACTTACGTCGTCTCGGACACGGGGGTTTTCCCCCGAACCCGGCGGCGCCGCAACCCATAAGCACTCCTTCGGCACCCAGGGGAATGGTCGCCGAAGGCCTTCGTCTGATATCGGACATCCTGTCTGAGCCAACTCGATGCCCGAAGAGAGTTGGATTGCCTAATCCGTGAGTCTCGTTGGAAACTTGGCGGATCTACCGCTGACGGACATCCTGCAAATTGTCAGTCTGAGTCACCGGACGGGAATCCTGAAGATCAGCTCCGGCGATAGCGAGGCCTCCATCACCTTTATGAATGGCAATGTTATCAAAGCATCCTCCTCCCAGAACCGGGTGAGTCTCGGTCATCGGCTAAAGCAGAAGGGGCTGATTTCCGATGAGGATGAAGCCAGAGCGCTCGCCTACCAGCAGGAGGTAGGAGAGCCTTTCGGAACCATCCTGGTACAGCAAGAATTGGTGCCCAAGGAGAAGATGGAAGCCATTCTGCTGGACTACATTCAGGAGACTGTTCTCGAAGTGCTTTCCTGGAATCAGGGACATTTTGACTTTCAATTGATTCCTTCGCCCGCGGCACTGCTGCCGACGGGGGAGACTGAATTGGTTCTGAGTCAAGGTGTCGACACACAGCATCTGATCATGGAAGGGCTGCGGCTCCTCGACGAAAAGAAGCACGAGGCGGCCTGCGGCGACGCTTCCGATCCGAGCGACCTCGGTTTCGCCTGCGTCTTGCCGGAGCGGCCCATCCCCCTCTCTGAAGTCGCCGCGTCCGTGGCAACCGGCGCGGGATCAACCGAGCCGCACCCCATCGATCGGTCCCCGTTGACCGCGGGGGCTGTGGCTCCGATGGAGAGACCGGTAGAACTCGATTTCATCGAGCAGTTGATACTGGAAGTGGGGGAAGATGTCGAACCCGAGGGGAGCCGACCGCCGCAGCGGGATCTCTCCAGTCTCAAAGCGATGGTGGCCGAGCTCAACGGACCCGGCACCCTTTCCGAGGTGCTGCTGCTTGTGCTGCGCTATGCCAGTGACTTCTTCCGCCGCGCCGTGCTGTTCGTCGTGCGAAAAGACGAAATCCGAGGCTTCGGGCAATTCGGCCTCGAAGGCGGGGACCACAAGATCAACGAGCGGATCCGCACGATGCGCCTCCCGGCCGCAGAAGACTCCCTGATGGCCGACGCGTTGCGCGCCAAGCGCCGCGTCCAGGGCCGGCTGACGGCGACCCGGCTGTGGGATCGGTATCTGCTGCAGCACCTGGGGGGAGACACTCCCGAGGAATCGGTGGTGATCCCATTAATCAGCAGCGACCAGGCCGTGGCTCTCGTCTATGGCGACGGCGGCGCAAAGGCGGCAGCCCCGACCGATACCGAAGCCCTCGAGATATTTATCATCCAGGCAGGGATGGTGCTGGACCGCTCACATTTGGAACGACGGCTGCAAGCCATGGGCGGACAGTGAACGCAGGCGCCAGCCCGAGAGAGGTGCACCGGTGGCAATTTCCATTTTGATCGTTGAAGACTCTTCCACAATGCGATCCCTCATCGCCTCCACCCTGGAAAGTCTGGGGGATTATGAGGTGATCGAAGCGGGCAGCGGGTTCGAAGCGCTGAAAATTCTCCCGGGCCGCCGTTTCGATCTGATCATCACCGATATCAACATGCCCGACATCAACGGGCTTGAGCTGGTGAACTTCGTGCGCAGTCACCCCCGCTACAGGGAGACACCGCTGATGATCGTCACCACGGAGAAGAGCGCGGAAGACCGTGCAAAAGGCATTGCCCTGGGTGCCAACACCTACATCACCAAGCCGTTCGCCGCAGAGGCATTGAAGGCGGCCGTACTGCAACTGTTAGACGAAACGCGGGTTTAGCGATGACCCAACGCAATCAGGACAAAGCCGTCACCGAGTTCCTCGCCGAAGCCGAAGACATCCTGGAGGGCATCGGCCAGTCGCTCATCGATCTCGAATCGGGGATGAAGAGCGGCGCCGTCAACCCGGAAGTGATCAACACGATCTTCCGGGGCGCCCATTCCCTGAAAGGTCTTTCAGGGATGCTCGGATTTTTCCGCGTCTCCGAGCTGAGTCACACCCTCGAGAACCTGCTCGACAACCTGCGCCTCGGGAAGCTCGCCCTGACCGGCGCCGTCATGGACTGCCTCTTTGAAAGCCTCGAAACCCTGAACAGTCTGATTGCCAAGATCGGTCAGGCCGGCGACGACGACGTGGAAACCGGCCCCAGCCTGTCGCACATCGACGCGATTCTCTCTGGTGAGGATTCGGAAAAACCCTCGGACGGATCCCCCCTGGGCGGCGTAGAGCTTGCGGCCTCCGTGCTCGAAGTTCTGACCGAATACGAAGAACACCGCCTGATGGAGAACATCCGCCAGGGCGCCCGGCTCTACGAGGTCCAGGTCACGCTCGATCTCACCACCTTTGACGATGATCTTCAAGAGTTGACCAAGACTCTCGGCACCCTCGGCGAGGTCATCACCACGCTCCCCAGCGCCTCGGACACTCCCGAGTCGACCATCCGCTTCAACCTGATCATCGGCACCCCCCACGGCGAGACAGAGCTCCGAGAAGTGATCACTTTGGATACGGCTGTCCTCCGGGAGATTCAGTACAGCACAGAGGTCAAGCCGGTCCAGGCCGCTTCTCGCCCCAGCCGTCCCGCTGAGCAAGGGGCGCAAGGGAGACCGGCCGGTACAGAACAGAGTTTCACGGGTGAGCTAAAAGGCCTGACCAAAACGGTACGCGTCGACATCACGAAGCTCGACGCCCTCATGAACTCCGTGGGCGACCTGATTCAAAAGAAGAACATGCTCTACGGCCTCGCCTGGGAGATGAAGAAAGAGAGCACCCTGGCCGGCCCCGCCAACGACCTGCTTCGTATCACCGATGCCGTGGATCGGAAACTTCAAGAACTGCAGGAGGGCATTCTGGATGTTCGAATGATCCCCATCGGGCAGATCTTCAACCGGATGGCGCGCATTGTACGCAAACTCTCCAACGCCTCCGGCAAGAAGATCAATTTCAGCACTTCCGGGGAAGATACCGAACTGGACAAACTGGTGATCGAGGACATGGCGGACCCGTTGATGCACATCATCCGAAATGCCATCGACCATGGGATCGAGCCGCCGGAGGAACGCGAACGCCTCGGCAAACCGGTGGAAGGAACCATCCGTCTCGATGCGTACCAGAAGGGCAACCACGTGGTGGTGGAAGTCTCCGATGACGGCGCCGGTATCGATGCAGAGCAAGTTTATGCCAAGGCAATCGCGAAGGGACTTTTGGAAGAACAGGACAACCTCGATGAAGATTACCTGCTGAAGCTCCTCTGTCTGCCGGGGTTCTCCACGGCCGACGAAATCACCGAAGTTTCCGGGCGTGGCGTCGGCATGGACGTGGTGAAGCAGAATATCAGCGCGCTGGGTGGCGTCATCGATATTCAAACCGAGCTGGGACGGGGCACCCGTTTCTTCATTACCCTGCCGATAACGCTGGCCATCATGCCCGCGCTCATCGTCCGCTGTTCGAAACAGACGTTCGCCATTCCGCTGAACGCCGTTTCGGAGAACCTCATCGTCCCCGGTGATGCAGTGAGGACGGTGGAACAAAAGGAGGTCATCCGGCTCCGGGGTCGCACCCTTTCCCTGCTGCGCTTGCAGGAGATCTTCCGGTTGCCCCCGAGTGAAAACCCGAAGAACAAGGCTCACATCGTGGTGGCAGGCCTTGCCGAGAAAAAGATCGGTATCATTGTAGATGAGTTTCTGGACAAGCAGGAGATCGTCATCAAATCCATCGGCACCACGCTGAAGAAGATCCGTGGCATCGCAGGGGCGACAGAGACGGCCGATAAGCGGGCCCGACTGGTCCTCGACGTGAGTGCGTTGATAGAGGAAGCCACACAGGGAGTGCAGACTGCATGACGCAGACGCAAAATGATGCAACCATATTGATCGTGGACGACACCGAGACCGTGCGCCGCCAGATTCAGCGCGTCCTTGCACAGGAGACGGGATTGGTGGGTCAGTTTCTCGAGGCAGGTTCTGCGCTGGAGGGGTACAAACAGCTCGTCACCCAGAAAGTCGATCTCGTTGTGTGCGACGTGGTCATGCCGGACATCGACGGCTTCAAGTTCCTCAGCATGGTGAAGGGCCACCCGGAGCTGGCGCACATCCCCGTACTGCTGCTCACCTCCCAGGGGGATCAGGAGAGCAAGAACAAAGGACTGGAGCAGGGGGCCAGCGATTATCTGACCAAACCTTTCAATGAGATAGAGCTGCTGGCCCGGGTGCGGGTGCATCTGAAACTGAAACTGGTGCAGGACGAACTGAGAGAAGCGAACAAACAACTGACGGCGCTGTCCAACACCGATGGGCTGACGGAGATCTTCAATCGGCGGCATCTGATGAACACCATGACCTATGAGATCTCCCGGGCCGCACGCTATGCATCTCCCCTGGCTTTCCTGCTCATGGATCTGGATGACTTCAAGAGCGTCAACGACACCTACGGCCACCAGGCCGGCGATCAGGTCCTCGTCAGTTTCTGCAATCGTGTCAATACTATCCTGCGACGGACAGATATCTTCGCCCGGTACGGCGGTGAGGAATTCGCCATCCTGCTGCCGCAGGCAAAACCGAGCGGCGTGGAAAACCTGGCGGAGAAGATCCGGGCGAATCTGGCCAACACCCCCTTCGACATCGGCGGGCAGCTCGTTACAGTCACCGTGAGCTGCGGCATTGCCAGCTACAAAGAGGGGGTGGCCGACACGGTCGACACCATCATCAAGGAAGCGGACCAGGCACTCTATCGCGCGAAGCAGACCGGCAAGAATCGGGTGGTACTGTCCCCGCACTGCCTCGAGGGCGCCCGCGTTCCAGACCATGAGGATTGAAAATGGTTGAGCAGAACATCATCGATGCCTTTCTGGAACAGATGGGACCTCTCCTGGACGAGGAGCCGGCCCAAGTCGCGCCGGAAACCGCCGGTACAGAGAAGGCGACGGAGCGGTATCTCGATCTCATGGGGTTTCAGCTGGGCGACGAGGAGTACGCTGTGGACATCATGCGTATCCGGGAGATCACGACCTTGCTTGAGATGACCCCCATTCCGAGGGCACCCGGATACATCGCCGGCGTGGTGTCCCTGCGGGGAAACATCACCCCCATCTTCGATCCCAAGAAAAAGATCGGTCTGCCGCAGACTGAGCGGAGTAATCGCGCACGCATTATCGTACTCAATCGCAACGACGAACAGGTTGGCATACTGGTGGACGCGATCATTGGCGCCGCCCGCGTTGCGCTGGGCAGCCTGGAGCCCCCACCCGCCGTGATACGGGGTCCCCAGGCCGAGTATGTCTCGGGAGTGGCCCGTGACGCCGATCGGATGTTGATCGTCATGGACATCGACGCCATCACCCGGGTCGAAGGCGCGGCGGGAAGTTGGAAAAGGGTTGCTGAACCAGCGAGCCCCGAAGAGAGATGACAGCAGGGATGGGTCATTATTCTGACGCGAAAGTCACCACCCTTCAAGAAAGGAGGACGAAGTGACAGCAGTCTGGTAACACGCAGCAAGCAGTCAACGAAGCAACACCACCCCCCTGTCTGATTCAGTAAAGATATTTCTGGAGGTCTCTGTGATGAAACGACATCTGTTCTGCGCCGTGGCCCTGCTCTGCGCTCTCTTGTGCCCCCAGGCGGCGACGGCCGATGAACTCGACGATGTGAAAAAAGAAATCAAGGCGCTCCAGGAGCGTCTCGAGGCATTGGAGGCCGAGAGGAAAAGCAAGGCGCTCGAAGAGCGTCTCGCCGTGCTGGAAGCGGAGGATGAGGATTTCATGCACCGGCTGCAGGAAATGGTCACCGTCGGCGGCTACGCGGACGGCGAGTACATCATGACCGACAAGAAGGGAGAGAACAATCGCTTCCGCGTGCACCACCTCTCCCTCTTCTTCAAGAAGCAGATATCCGAACAGTGGCGGTTTTTTTCTGAGATTGAATATGAGGACGCGCCGAAAATCTCGGGCACCGATGACGGCTCCGCCATTAAAGACACTGAGGGCAAAGTTTTCGTTGAGGTCTTTACGTTGGAATACTATTTGAACCGGTACCTCAACTTCCGGCTCGGCCGCTTTCTCACCCCCGGCGGCATCTGGAATGTGGACCATTACCCGCCCTTCGTGCTCACCCAGGACCGTCCGCAGCACATTCGCAAAATCTTTCCGCAACTCCAAGACGGTCTCCAACTGCTCGGCAGTGCGAATATGGCCGACGTGGTCACGGACTACATTCTCTATGTCTCTAACGGACAGGGCAACACGGGACACGGCGACGGCAACGAAAACAAGGCCGTTGGCACTCGTTTGAAATTCAAGCTGCCCTATCTGTCGCGCTTGGAGGCGGGGTTCTCATACTATCTGGAAGAGAAGAACAACGAAGACGACGTACGCGCCGCGGGGGCCGATCTAGTGATCCAGTGGGGCGGGCTCAAGTTCCAGGGTGAATACGCCAAGGAGTTCATCGAACCCGCCGTGGGAAGCTTCTTCCAGGAGATCGGCTATTACGCGCAGCTCCAGTATGACTACAGGAAATGGACCCTAGGCTACCGCTACGACTGGTACGACAAAAACACAAAAGCCGACAACGACCGCAAAACGATCAACACCATCGTGCTGAACTACCACTTTACTCCGGACGTTGTCGTGAAAGCGGAGCACCACTTCCACGATCCCCAGGATCGTACCCTGGAAGAATTCACCAAGACTTTGCTCTCGGTGGCGGTCTATCTTGGAGATTAATTTCGGCTCCAGGGTCTGAAACCCTGTATGCGAATACATGGAGACGATACCATGAACACGCAATATAGAGATTTCACGCAGAGCAGTAAGGCGCTCCCTTGGTTCGCCCTCTGTCTGCTTCTTATGGGCCTGAGTGCTTTTTGGGCTCACCCGGTCGCGGCGGCCGATCCCGTGGTGGTGATTGTCAACACAGCCAATCCCGTGACCTCCCTGGACCTGAACACCGTCCGGAAATTTTACGAGAATGACCTCCTCCAGTGGGATGACGGCAAAAAGATCACCCTCTATGACTTGCGGGTCAAGGATGAGGCACGCCAGCGGTTCTCTCGGGAGGTGCTTCAGAAAGAACCGGACATGGTGGCCATGGAGTGGGCCAACCAGAAGATCACCAATACGGCCAAGAACCCGCCCCGAACGGTCAGTTCTGAGGTGCTCATGCAGGCCAGAGTGGGAAAAGACCCAGCAGCCATCGGGTACCTTCACCGCAGCGAGTTGAGCAGCGACCAAGTGAAGGTCGTCGCCACCCTTGAGTAAGACCACCCGAGAGGTGCCCTGCCCCGCGGATGAGACACTACCGCTTGAGAAGGATGAAGACATGGATGCAGCACGGCCGAAAATCCGGCGGAGCATCTGGAGGCGAAACCTGAAATCCAGGGTCACCCTGGCGGCCTTGGCGGCCCTTTTGATGATGTCCGGTTTCATGGCCGTCTCTGCGGAGTACGGGCAGCGGCGGCTTCTGTCAGAAATCGATGCCAATGCCATTGCATACGACAGAACACTCTTTGAGGCGCTGCTGAAAAAGCACTTCCAGCGCCTCGACAATCAGCTGACCCTTGTGCTCCGTCTGGAGGAGATTCCCGACGCCTTCGCAGTGCGAGATCGCGAGGGTCTGGAAATCGGTGCCGTGCCGGGCTACGACCTGATACGTTCCCGGGAAAACTTCACCCAAATGAGCTTTTATGTGGAGCCCGGCGTGGCCTTCTTCCGGGCCCACGATCCGACACACCACGGAGATCGAGTCACCGAGTCTCGGCGGCTCGTAGAGGAGGCCTTGCAGAACAAAGAAGCCCGTATCGGTCTGGAGGCGGACGGGAAGGGCGCGCACCTCTTCGTCGTGCAGCCGCTCTTTCGCGAGGGCTCTTTCCTGGGCCTCGTTGAAGTCGCCGGGGACCTTCAGCCGGTTCTGGAAGAGATGAAGCAAACCCTCGGCCCCGATGCGGCCATCCTGTTGCGCACCGGCAAAGCGGCAAAGGGGACACAAACCGATAGCACGTGGTACGCCGCTGCAGCCACCGATGAACGCCTGCTGAACCGCATAAGAAAACAGGTCGATTTTGCCCCGGGCTTGGAGACGGATCAACGCATCACTCATGAGGACGGTAACCGCACGTTGGCCACCACGCTCTTTCCCTTTCGAGATTTTCGGGGCAGAAGCATTGGCGTGGTTGCGGTCAGCTCCAATGTGACGGCCTTCCGCGCCACTATGATCGGAACATTGCTCCGCTCCATCGGCATCGCAGCTGCCGGCTTCGCAATGGCGGCGGCATGGATCTTTTTTACTCTCGAGAGGAGCTTTCGGCCCCTGTCCCGGATGGTCCATGTGCTGCAGGACATCGCCGAAGGGGGCGGGGACCTTACCCAGCGCGTCGAAGTATACTCCGAGGACGAAATACAGGAAGTCGCCCGCTGGATGAACAGTTTCATGACCAATCTGCAGGGCATGGTCTCCCAGGTCAAGGAAACGGTGAAAACCGTTTCGGCCGTTGCGCAAAAGATCACAGCGAGCACCGACACCGTAGCCAGTGGTCTGCTGCAGCAGGAAGCCTCCATTTCAGAGATCGTGCGGCGCATGGACCAGGTCGATCAATCGGCCAGCAGTACACTGGCCGGGATGAGCAACCTCGCCCTCAACATGGGAGAGGCGTCCTCATCGGTTCTCGAGATGAGTGCTTCCATTGACGAGGTGGCACAGGGTACGGAGGATTCTTCGGCGGCCGTCGAGCACAGCGCGTCGTCCATCATGCAGATGGTGCGATCCATCGATGAGATTTCGAACCATATCAATGCCCTCTCGGCCAGTGCGGAGCAGACAGCAGCCTCCGTGGAACAGATCAGCCGATCCATCGAAGCCATCAGCAACAATGCCAACGCGTCCTCGGACAACTCCAGGGAGGCCGCCGCCAAGGCGCAAGGTGGAAACGCTGCGGTGGTGGAGATGCATCGCGGCATGGAGAAAATCCAGACCACCTTCAACGAAACAGCCTGCGTCATGGACCGCCTCGGAAAGCAATCGGCATCCATCGGCAAGATCCTCAAGGTGATCGACGAGGTGGCGGACCAGACAAACCTGTTGGCACTGAACGCTGCGATCATCGCTGCCCAGGCCGGCGAGCACGGCAAGGGGTTTGCCGTGGTGGCCGATGAAATCAAGACGCTCGCAGAGCGCTCTGTGTCGGCCAGCCGCGAAATCTACCACGTAGTCCAAAATGTGCAGGACGAATCGGCCGCGGCAAGCAAATCGATGCAGGTCAGCGCCGCCACAATCACGCAGGGGCTCAAGTTGTCCCAACAGGCCGCAGAGGCTTTGAAGGAGATCACCGAGACGGTCGGTCGCTCCCGGAATATGATCGAAGACATTGCCCGAGCCACGGTGGAGCAATCCAAAGGCACCCAGGGCGTCCAAAACGCCATCGGTGAAATCACCCAGGCCCTGCGCCGCATGGCCGATGGCACGGACCAGCAACGGGCGGGCTCCGAACAGATTATGATCAGCACCGAACGGTTTCGGGAGATGACCGTTCAGGTGAGCCGGGCCATGCACGAACAGTCCCGGGGCAGCGGCCAGATCAGCAGGTCCATCGAAGAGATCAATACACAAACCCAGCAAATCTCAAAGGCGACGGCGGGACAGTCCGAGCAGTCTCAACAGGTTCTGTTGAGCGTGCGGACTATTGAGCAGGTGTCTGAGGGAAACACTCGGCAGATTGAGGAGATGACTGCGGCCATTCGGCAACTGAGCAATGCAGTGGCGCATCTCCAATCGGATATGGACAAGTTCCAGGTATGAGTCTGGGAGGAAGAAGCGCCATGCCCCAACGATACGAGCGCCTGAGGGCGTCGGCCCCTTTTCTAATTCTTTCTCTGCTGATCGCCTGGCTGGGCGGACAGCTCATGTTGGCGGGCTTGGCCTCGGAGCGACAGCTGCAGCAGCTGGACCGTTTGAGCACCCTTGCGCCGGAGGCCGCAGCGCTGCACCAACAGTGGACAGTCCATGCCGAAGGGCTCGCCGAAAGCCTCCGTGCGGGCGCGGCGGCGGGTCCCGAGCCGGACCAGCTGCACGGCGATACCCTGGCATGGCTCGGCGACGTGACGCAACAGGGGCAGAGCTGGCTTACGGCCGAACATTCAGCCGCGATGCGCGAGCACCTGGACCGGCTCCAACGCCTGAGGGGTGCGCAGGGAGCGCGCACGGACCCAGCCGCCTACGAAATACTTCAGGTGATTGAGACCCTGCTGGACGATCTTCGGGATGCGTCGCAATCTCTGGAGCAGCTGCGGCAGGAGACGCTGAACGGTTTCTCCCGCTCGGGTCTGCCCTCCGCCATGCTGGTTTTCTTTCTCACGCTCGCCGCCCTTCTTCTGGTGCTGCTGCTGGAAAACCTCTTCGCCGGCGCCATACGCAGGCATCTTCTGCGATTAAGGGAGACCCTCCTGGCGCTGACACACAACCGGCTCGCCAACAACGGCCGACTCTCGCTCCCCCTCGGCGGATGGGCCGGCGCGGTGTATCCCTTTGCGAAAATTGCCCATCTGTTGAACAACTGTGTGGAGATTCACGAAGAAGTCATCGCCCAAATCGGGGCGTCCGTCGAAAACTGCGAACAAGCGACCCGGGTAATCGAAAATTGCCACCGGGAAATCCACGAAGGCGCTCGGGCCCAGGCCGTTGCAGCCGATGAAACGTCGGCCTCCAGTATTCAGATGACAACAACCCTTCAGGGCGTTGTTTCGAGCGTGCAGGAGCTGTCGCGATCCACCGAGGCCTCCTCCAAATCCATTCAGGAGATGGACCAGAGCATGCATCGCATCTCTGAAGGAAGCGGAGAGCTTCACGCGCTGATCCAACACTCCAACGCCTCCATCAACGACATGGTTTTGTCTATCGGACAGATACGAGAAAGCCTCAGTTCGTTGAGCCACTCCGTTGCGTCCACCTCAGCGACGGTCTCGGAAATCAACGCGTCCGTCAAATCGGTGGGACAGCATGCGAAGGAGTCGACCGCTCTGGCCCGGCAGAGCACTCAGGTAACATCGGAGACAGGCGTCCGGGCCGTGGAACGGACGCTGGAGGGAATGCAACGCATACGGGAGACTGTGGACGATACAGATCGCCTGGTCAAATTGCTCGACAAACGCTCCGATGAAATCGGCGAAATTCTCAACGTCATTGACGAAATTGCAGAAAAGACCAATCTGCTGGCCTTGAACGCGTCCATCATCGCCTCCCAGGCCGGCACCCATGGCCGGGCCTTTACTGTGGTGGCCAACGAAATCAAGGCGCTGGCTGAGAAGACCAGCGCGTCCATCAGCCAGATCGAACAGGTGATCGAAAATACGCAGGCCGAAACCCGGGCCGTGTCTCGCTCAATTCATCAGGGTGTCCAACAGGTGCAGGAAGGGATGGACCGCTCGCTGAAAACGAAAAACGCCCTAGAGGCCATTCTCAGCAGCTCCAGACAGGCCAGTGAAATGACTGAGCGGATCGAAAAGACAACCATCGAGCAGATTCACGCCATTGACCGGGTCACCGGTGAGATTCAGAACATCAACGAGCGGGTTCAGCAGATAGCCGCATCGGCCGCGGAGCACGACAAAGGGGGCGCCGTAATTCTGGAGATGATCGCACGGCTCAGCGAATTCGCAGAGGAGCTCAAGCGTTCCATGGCGCAGGAATCGAAGGGCAGCCAGCGGGTATCGCAGGAAATCGAAAACATTTTCCTCAAGATTCGGGAGATCAACAAGGCCGTTGGAGAGCACCGCAGCGGCAACGAACTGATCGCCCGCGCCATCGAAAGAATCCGCATCGTCACCGAGGAAAAGATGAATATGGCCGACGACATGCGCACTGCCATCGTCACCCTCTCGGGCTATAGCAAGGATCTCCAGAATCAGGTGTACCATGCTGCTGCAACGGATACCGAAACCCTCACGCTCGCGGTGCTGCCCCTGGAATCGGGAAACAAGATGCAGCCCCGCTTTGCCCCGCTGGCGGGGTACCTCGAAGAAGTGCTGAGAAAACGGGTGCAGGTGCGCGTGTCGCCAGACTTCGAAAGTGCGGTGGACGCTCTAGGCCGCGGCACTGCGGACATGGCCTTTCTTGGCCCCGCGACGTTCATCGAATCCAGAAGGCGCCACGGCACCGAGGTCATCGTCAAGGCCGTTCGGAATGACTCCCCCTACTATCGCGCCGTCATTGCCACCCGCGAGGGCAGCCCCATTCAGGTCCTGACCGATCTCCGGGGCAAGCGCTTCGGGTTCGGCGATGTTCACTCCACTTCCGGGCACCTGGTGCCGAAGGCCATGATAGCCCGGGAAGAAATTGAACTGCAGGAGCTCGGCGAGCACACATTTCTGCAACACCATGACTCGGTGGCCTGGGCGATCATCAACGGAGATGTGGATGCAGGCGGTCTCCTGGAGCCCGTGGCCCTGCGGTTCCTCTCCAAGGGCCTCAGGATCGTGGCGACTTCAGCCAATATCCCCGAGTTCAATTTCTGTGTTCGGGCCGCCATGGCGCCCGATTTAAAAAGACGTCTGACGCAGGCCTTGCTCGCCCTGGATGCCGAGGACGGAGAACAGCGAAATATCATCAAGAGTATCGAATACGATTATAACGGCTTCATCGCGGCGACGGAGCACGACTATTCCGCCATCGAAGATCTGGTGCACCCTGCGGTCCGGGGGGATATGGTGATGCCCATGACGCACGCGGGGGGCTCATGACCATTCAATGCGATCGCTGCAAGACTCAGTACCGGATTCCACCGGAACGGATGCCGGCAGCGGGAAGGCGCCTGCGCTGCTCGCGCTGTCAACACGTCTTCACCGTACCGGACCACGCGCCCCCGCGCCCGAGCATTCTCGTCGCCCACGGAAAGGAGACATTCCGCTCTTTGGTGAAAGAGCTTCTGCGAGATCAGCCCTTCAAGGTGTTGACGGCGGCGGACGGTGAGGATGCACTCCAGCAGATTCGACGGCATAAGCCTTCGCTTGTGCTCGTCGACGTGGGGTTGCCTGCACGCTTCGGTTTTGACCTTTGTGAGACGCTGAAGCAGGATGCACAAACACAGGAGCTTCGAATAATCCTCTGTGCGACCGTCCATAATGAGCACCGCTATACACGGTTGCCCGAATCGCTCTACGGAGCCGACGCCTACCTGGAGAGCCACCGGGTTGCGGACCGCCTGCTGCCGATACTCCAATCGCTCCAACCGGCGCTCTTCAAGACCGCACGCGCCGGGCAGACGGGAGCAAAGGAGGACCGGCGGGGCTTATCTGTCGGATCGGACGCGCTGCCCGAGGAGCTTCAAGTCCGCACAGCACGCCTGGCCCGGACGATTCTGTCGGACATTGCGTTGTACAACCGGGACCGTGTTTCCGCCGGCGTCCGCAACGGAAACCTGGAGGAAGTTCTCTCGGAAGAGATCGCCGAAGCCACCGACATGATGAAAAGACGGTTCGCCGACGTTGACGCCAAAACACTTCAGCAAGTGCTGCAAAAAGAAATCGAGGCGTTCAAAGAGAAGACGAAGGCACGCGCGTGACGTGTCTGCCCGTTTCGGCTACGCCGGGACGCGAAGGAGGCCGATGGTGACAGAACATCTGCAACAACTGGTTCAGGACTTTCAACACAGCGACGTGGAAATCCGCCGAAAGGCCGCCGAGCGCGCGGGGAGCCTGAAAGACAGTCGCGGCATTGCACCACTGACCCAACTGCTGGGAGATGCCGTCTGGCGCGTCCGGAAGACGGCCATTGACGCACTGCTGGAGATGGACGACAAACACGAAGTAATTGCCCACCTGGTTCTGGCGCTGCGCTCGCACGAGAATGCAGGCATGCGCAACGCGTCCGTGGAAGCCCTGACGCGCATGGGTGCCCCGGCCGTGCCGCCGCTCTGCCGCGTCGTCACCGATGCCGACCCCGATGTCCGCAAGTTTGCCATCGACATCCTCGGCGACATCCGCAGCGCGAGTGCCGTGGCGGCACTGATCGGAGCCCTCGCAGATGCCGACGCCAACGTTCGGACCGCGGCGGCGGAGAACCTCGGAAAAATTGGACAGCCACGGGCCGTTGAGCCCCTGCTGGAAGTGCTGTCGGGAGATGATTTCTGGTTAAAGTTCGCCGCCGTCGATGCCCTCGGCAATCTGGGCGACCCGCAGGCCGTGCCCCCGCTGTTGCAACATTTGCACAACGAATCTCTCACCCGCGCCGTTCTGGATGCGCTGGGGCGGCTTGCGGACGGCGGTGTGCTCGAAAGCGTCGTCCCCCTGATCCAACACAAGAAGCGCACCATCCGCAACGCCGCCGTGCTTGCTGCCGGTCGCATTCTCAAGCGCTCGGAGGGCGGCGTCGATTCGAACAGCCTTTTTCAGAAAGAGACCAGCGAGGAGACGCTGGACGGACTCATCGCAGCGCTCCAGGAGGACGCTTTGCCCCTCCGGCAGACCGCACTGCAACTGCTCGGCCATCTAAAGAGCGCGCGATGCGTGCCCTACATCCTCGACATTCTCGGGGACATCGATATCCACGAGCAGGCCGTGTCCGCTTTGATGCAAATTGGGCCCGCAACGGCACCACACCTGATGGACGCCTTGGACCATCCCGATGAGCTGATCCGCAAAGCCGCAGCTGCGGTGATCGGTAAGGTCGGTGACGATACCACGTCCAGGCAGCTGGTGGAGCTGTTGCAGGATGACAACGGACACGTTCGACAGTCGGCTGCGCTCGCCCTGGCCAACCTAAATTGCTCTCAGGCTGCGCCCGCCTTGCTCCCCCTTCTGAATGATCCCTATCCGGACGTACAGGCTGCGGCTGTCCAAGCGCTGCAGAGAATCGGGGATCAAAGCGCAAGCGCAACATTGATGGAACTGCTGGGGCACAGCAGTCCCTCGTACCGGAGGAATGCCGCGCTGGTGCTCGGAGCGCTGCACACCAAAGACGCCGTCGAGCGACTTGTCTTTGCCGTCAATGACGAATGCCCCGAAGTCCGGAAAGCGGCCGTTGTTGCGCTCGGCCGCATCGGAGGAGACCGTGCGTTGGAAGGTTTGGTCTTTACCCTTTCCGACGAAATCACCGACGTGCGTCTCTCCGC
The DNA here is from genome assembly GCA_947259355.1 of uncultured Nitrospirota bacterium. GTDB lineage: Bacteria > CG2-30-53-67 > CG2-30-53-67 > CG2-30-53-67 > CG2-30-53-67 > CALZGC01. The sequence continues at coordinate 20,561 of CAMYMF010000005.1, forward strand.
CGCCACGGCGCTGCAGCACTTCAACGCCACCGCCGCCAAGCCGATCTTGATTTCGTTGCTCAAAGACGAGGACATCTGGGTCCGCTGTGCGGCAGTACAGGGTTTAGGCGAAATCGGCGATGCGGAAACGGTGGGCGTGCTGATTCCCCGCCTGGACGCAGAGATGCCACCCGTTCAGATAGCCATCCTGGACGCACTGGCAGACAACAAGGATCCCCGAGTCTTTCCGGTCCTGCTCAAAGCCTTGGAGAGCGCAGACAGGGAAGTCCGACGGGCCAGCATGCTCGCTCTCGGCAGGAACGGCAACCGCGCCGCCTTCGGTTCCCTGCTCTATCTGCTGGAGTCGGCCGACTGGAGTGAGCGCAATGCCGCCGTAGAAGCTCTGGGACTCCTGGGCGACGAGCGGGCAGTGCCCTATCTCAAAGAGATCGTCCACCATGACCCAGACCCGCTGATTCAGAAGACCGCCCGTCAGGCCGTCGTAAGACTTTCGAGAGGATAAATGATCACCCACGAGCTTTCATTGAGCGATACCACCTATCGCCTGCTGAAAGAATTCATCTACCGGCACTGCGGGCTCTTCTTCGACGACGGCAACAAATATCTGTTGGAGAGACGCCTGGCAAACCGTGTCGCACTGCATCAGCTGCGCGATTTCCAGGAGTATTATTATTATCTCATGTACGACAAGAACCGCGCTGAAGAGCTCAACGCCGTTATCGACATTCTCACCATCAACGAAACTTACTTTTTCCGGGAGGTGCCGCAGCTGAAGGCCTTTGCAGAGGAGATACTCCCGGAGATCGCCGAGGCCAAAGGCCGGGCGGGAGAGCGGTCTCTGAGAATCTGGAGTGCAGGCTGCTCGACGGGAGAGGAACCTCACACAGTGGCCATGCTGGTCCTCGACTCAGGCCTCTTCGCCGGCTGGGAGGTGGAGATCTTCGGCAGTGATATCAGTCACCGGGTGCTCAAGATCGCACGTAAAGGTGAATACGGTCCCTCGTCGTTTCGGTGCACCGATCCGCTGCACCGGGATAAATACTTTACCCCCGTTGATGGAAAGTGGCGCATCATTGATCCCGTTCGGCGCCTCGTGCATTTCGGGTACCTCAACCTGTTTGACAGCAGCCGGATCGCACTTCTGGGAGAGGTGGACATTGTATTCTGTCGCAATGTGATCATCTATTTTGACAAGGAAGGCAAAAAAAAGGTCATCACCGAATTCGAGAATCGGTTGAAAACAGGCGGCTATCTGCTGCTCGGCCACTCCGAGTCGCTCATGAACCTCTCGACGGCCTTCCGCCTGAAACATTTCAAACACGACATGGTGTATCAGAAAGCCTGACACCCATGATCCGACGCAATGGAGATCGAGTAAACCCGTGAACATCCGCAGCACAACCGATACCATCCGCGCCCTGGTGGTCGATGACTCGGCCTATCTGAGGCGGCTCATCTCGGACACGCTCAGCGCGATCCCCGGTGTGCATGTGGTGGGAACGGCATTCAACGGCCAGGACGCCATCCCCATGACCCTGCGTCTCAAGCCCGATCTGATCACCCTGGATCTGGAGATGCCGCAGATGAACGGCTACACCTTCCTGCGCTGGCTCATGCAGGAGCAGCCAACCTCCACCATCATCGTGAGCTCTGAAGGAAGCGAAGAGAATGTGCTGAAGGGCCTAGAATTGGGGGCCGTCGATTTCATCGTCAAACCAACCCGTCGGATCACACCGGAGTTGAACGTCATCCGGGAGGCTTTGCTCGAGAAAGTGCAGACCTTGAGAAACCTCAGGATCGACAATGTCAAACGACGACTCACTTGGCGACCCTCGGAAGTCCCGGCCCCGGCCTGCCCGGTTTCGCCGGCCCGGAAGGGGCCCATCGACCTAGTGGCCATCGGTGCGTCCACCGGCGGCCCACCGGCGCTGCAGACCATTCTCAGCCAACTTCCAGAGGATTTCCCTGCGGCCGTCACCGTGGTGCAACACATGCCGCCCAAGTTCACTCGATATTTCGCACAGCGTCTGAACGACTCGTGCCGCCTGGCAGTCAAAGAAGCAGAAGACGGCGATCCACTCCAGACGGGTGGCATCCTGGTGGCGCCGGGAGACGCCAACATGATCCTGAGGCGAACTCCCGCCGGGATTGTCGTAGCCCTGGCCCCGGCCTCGCCGCAAGACCGGTTTACGCCGTCCGTCAATGCCATGATGCAATCGGCAGCGGAGCTGTTCGGGCAACGGGTTCTGGGAGTGCTGCTGACCGGCATGGGAGACGATGGACGTATCGGCATGGGCGCGATCAAGGCAGCCCACGGCACCACCATTGCCGAGTCTGAAGAGACGGCCATTGTGTTCGGCATGCCGGGGGAGGCCGTCAAGGCGGGCGCCGTAGACCACGTCTATCCCCTGAACCAGATTGCGCGGAGAATCTGGTCTCTCTGCGTGCCCGGGGAGAGCTGACACTCGAGGTATTACCGAAAGCGAGGCGGTACAACAGGCACAGCCTCCGCCCGCTTGTATCCATATTCAATCACAGCGATGAGGAGTCATCGAATGGAAGAGAGAAAACCGGCAGGCGGGGGGGATCTGGACAAGGGGGAGGAATTCCTCCAAATTTTCTACAAGGGCGCCGAGTTTACCAAAGAACTCATGCGCGAAAATGAAAAGCTTCGCTACAAGGTGCTACAGCTGGAGGAGGCGGCGAGCTCCGGAAGCGACGGGCCGAGCGGCGGCGAACGAGTCGCCTTTCTTGAAAACCGCATCACCCTGCTGGAAAAGGACAAAGAGAGACTTCTGAAGCGGCACGAGGAAATTGAGAAAGAAAATCAAGACTTCGCCGACCGCTATGTGGAGGTTCAGGAAGAGAACAACAACCTGGCCAACCTTTACATTGCGAGCCACCAGCTCCACTCTACGCTCGATTATCAAGAGGTTCTGCGAGTGATTCTGGAGATTGTCATCAATCTGGTGGGCGCAGAGACCTTCTGCATCATGCTGCTCGACGAAAAACAGGAGGCCATGACCACCGTGGCGGCCGAAGGGATCGAATCGGGCCAGATCGAGCGCATTCCCATCGGCAGCGGTCTCATCGGACAGGTCGCCCGAACGGGTGAGCCCTTTTTTGCGGACAACCTGGAGCTTCACCAAGAGGTGGACCTGCAGGAGCCCATCGCCTGTGTCCCCCTCACCATCAACGACACCGTGATTGGACTACTCGTCATCTATAATTTGCTGACCCAGAAGGAGTGCTTCAAGGGTATCGATTTTGAGCTCTTTAACCTCCTGGCGGGGCACGCGGCGACAGCCATCTACAGCGCCGATCTTTACTCAAGATCCGAGCGGAAGCTGTCGACCATCCAGGGATTTCTGAATCTGCTCAGCGAAGCACCCTCCCAACACACACACAGATAGGGCTGTGCCGCAAGAGCGGCGCGTGCAGTGATGGATTGAAGAATCGCATGATATAGAGGAGATAAGGGCATGGCCAAACACAATATTTTGATCGTGGAGGATTCCCCGACCATGCGGCAGTTGATCAAGTTTTCTTTGAAGAGAATCTCCGACTGTAATCTGGTCGAAGCCAGCGACGGTGTAGACGGGTGGAAAAAGCTTTCCACGACCGAATTCGATCTCGTGCTCACCGATATCAACATGCCGGTGATGGACGGGCTCAAGCTCGTCAGCCTTATTCGCAATGACGACAAGAAAGGAGAAATCCCGATCATCATCATCACCACCGAAGGCGCCGAAGAAGACAAGAAACGCGGGCTCGCTCTCGGCGCAAACGACTATATCGCCAAACCGATTCAGTCGCATACCCTGCTGGAGGTGGTGAAGAAATACCTCAATGGCGGCTAATCGCCCAGAAATTACACAGGAAGGATCAGGCGCCGGTCGATGCAGCGCGCCGGCCCCTGGCCCTCTTTTCATCACAACGGGCGCGCTGCAGCGGGATATCCCCATGCCCGGCTGCCGGCCAGTCATCGGACACGCGCCTGGAGAAAGCAGCTCCCCGTCTTCGGAGAGTCCCGCACCAGAAAGAGAAGAAGATTTCCTTTATCCCGGCAGTCAAACATACCCACCCCGGGTCTTTTCTGAGTCCAACCGTTTCGCCCATCTTTAACCAATTGCATGCGATGCTCAAGGCAACCGGCGGGGGCTGCCCATCTGCGGTCCAGGTACGCAGGAAGGTCCTTGCAGGGGGTGGTGGACCCCCGACAAAGCGGGGGTCCACCGGGGGGAGATTCGCCTCAGAGGCGGTCCATTCTACAGTAAAAGGCGGTGCCCCTTTGGAACGAATGCACAAGCTTCGAAGGTGTTCCCCGTTTCCTTTCGGGGAAGCGCCTTAGAATGAATAGCTCACGTTCACGCCACCCCAGAGAATCGAGTCCTCATCGAAGAAACCGGCCCTCGCCGCCTTCTCCAGGGCATTGTCGGCCAGGGCCGAATACGCGATCATGGGTGTCACGGTGACCTTGTCTGTCAGTGCAAACGAAAGGGCGGCATTGATATTGTAATCGCTCAGCGAATCGTCCTTCACGCCGAAATACCCCTTGTGGTAAGACTCGCTGCCCCAACCGACGGCCGCACCCAGCGACAGCGTCGCCTGATCGTTCAGTGCAAAATCATGCCCAATGGCGGCACTGATGTAGGTGCCGTCCACCTCGTGAATGTCCCGGTAAACCGTAATCGACGGCGACAGCGGTACACTCAGCGATGCCCCGACATAGAGCTCCTGGGTGTCCAGCCCGCCGGTCCGGGGAAAATCGTAGTAGATCCAGCCGAGGGAGATCCCTACGGGACCGAGGTCCCGGGAGTAATCCACCGTGTAGTCGACCTCGTTCACTTGGTGGCTCTTGTTGCGATATCGGTTGTCGTCGATATTGTAGTTCGCCCAGACACCGAGCGAGAGGCCGTAGCCAAAACCGATAGAGAAATTGGGCTGAATCACGCCCCCCTCGCCGTAGTTCTGGCCCCGCCAGACATAGTGGCTCAAAATGGAAACATCGGCGTTCACATCAGCTGTAATCTCTCCTGCCCCCGCAGGCAGCGCAGAGAGAGCGAAGAGAAAACTCATCAAAACCAGCAACAGTGTCCGTCTCATTTCTTCCTCCTTCACACAGGGCGCAAAAGCCCGGTTTGTCCCGCGGGGGAGGGTCCCCTCCCCCGCCGTTTAGATTGATTCACTCAAGCATCCATGTTCACCCGAAGGGGTGGCAGGCTGAAGTTCGGATAGGCCTCCAGACCATGCTCGCCCACATCGAGCCCGTCCTGCTCCTCCTCGGCCGAGACCCGAAGGCCGATGGTAGCGTGGATCACTTTAAAGAGAAGGTACGCCGTGGGGAAGACCCACAGGAACGCAGCCCCGATGCCGAGCAACTGGACACCGATGACCTTGCCCGAGAGCCCCGCGGTGTCGAACAACCCCGCGGCCAGCGTGCCCCAGGCGCCGCAAACCCCGTGCACGGAGACCGCGCCCACGGGGTCGTCCACCTTCAGCACCTTGTCGATGAAGAGCACCGAAAAGACCACCAGGATCCCGGCAATGAAGCCGATGATCACGGACGAGGTGGTGGAGACGTTGGCACACCCTGCGGTAATCCCCACGAGCCCGGCCAGGGCCCCGTTGAGGCTCATACTCGCCTCGGGCTTGCCAAACAGGGCCCAAGCACAGATCATGGCGCCCACGGCACCCGCGGCGGCGGCCAGATTGGTGTTCACCGCAATGCCCGCAATGTCGGTACCCGCCGCAGTGGTGCTGCCCGCGTTGAAGCCGAACCACCCGAACCAGAGCAAAAAGACCCCGATCGCCGCGAAGGGAATGTTATGACCGGGCATGGCCAGGGCCTTGCCCTCCTTGGAATACTTGCCGATGCGCGGTCCCAGCACCATGGCCCCGGCCAGCGCCGCCCAGCCGCCGACGGAGTGCACCACGGTGGAGCCGGCGAAGTCGATGAAACCGAGCCCTTCCAGCCAGCCCGAGCCCTTGTAGAGGCTGCCCCAAGCCCAGCTGCCGAAGATAGGATAGATGACCGCAGAGATCATCACACTGTAGGCCAGGTACGCAACGAACCTGGTTCGCTCCGCCATGGCCCCCGACACGATGGTCGCGGCGGTGGCGGCGAAGACGACCTGGAACATCCAGAAGGCCAGCGTCCAGGGATCGCCCTCACCGGCGAAATCGGATAGAAAGAACCCGCTCGTGCCGAAAAGACCGAACTTGGAGACCCCGAACATCAATCCGAAACCGATGGCCCAGTACCCCAGCGTCCCCATGGAAAAGTCCATGAGGTTCTTCATCATGATGTTCACGGCGCTTCGCGCCCGGGTAAAACCCGCCTCCACCATGGCGAAGCCCGCCTGCATCAGAAAGACCAAAAAGGCCGCAATCAGGGTCCACATGTAATCGGCATGGGACTGCACCGCCGCAATGGCCTCGGCATTGGATGCCACCGTCGGGACCGCCTCTTCAGCCAGAGCGGGGTACACCCCGGCCAGCACGATGGCTGCTGCTGATATCAAAGCTCGTGGGTACATGGTTCATTCCTCCTTTAGAAATAGCGCTCACACAGGATGTGGTTCATTATGGGTTTACAAAACTTCCGATCGCCCCGTCTTTTCTTCGCCTCGTTGTTGCAGCGCATTGAGAGTATCCCTGGCACGTCGACCGCATCGAGCGCCGGTGTGCTCTGTTCTGTTGCTCTTGATGGGAATTTATCTGTGATGCGATCTATAGAAACTGATAAATCACTCGAATTTCGCAAGATCAAGGCCGGCGAGGAATGGTGCGGAGGCGTACTTGCTCCGTACGCCGCACAAACCATCCCGCAGCCGAACGCCGAGATTGCGGAAAAGGGCCGTTTCGAATTCAGACCGCATCTTTGCCCCTCTCCCCCGTCCGAATCCTCACCGTCTCCTCCACCGGCGTCACGAAGATCTTGCCGTCGCCGATACGACCGGTGCGGGCGTTCTCCATAACCACTTCAATCACCTGGTTTACCAGCTCCTCTGGTACCACGACGTCGAGCTTGATTTTCGGCACGAAATCGATGGTGTACTCGGCCCCGCGGTAGAGCTCGGTATGCCCCTTCTGGCGCCCATAGCCCTTGACCTCCGTCACGGTCAGCCCGGAGACTCCGATCTTTGTCAGCCCTTCCCGCACGGGGTCGAGCTTGCCCGGCTGGACAATGCACTCTACCTTCTTCATGACTTCACCTCTTTCTGAAAGTTTGCTTTCTCGGAACCGGCGCTATGCTGAATCCTGCGCCAGCCTGCCTAACAGTCGTTCTTGTTCTTCCGAACCTACAGGTTGTAGCCCTTTTCACCGTGGTGGGCCTGATCGAGTCCATGGAGTTCCTCATCGTCGGCCACACGAAGCCCCATCACCTTGTCCAGGATCCAGACCAATCCATAGGTCATCCCGAATGCGTAGACAATGGTCGCTACCGTAGCGATGATCTGCACCATGAACTGTTTCGGCTCCCCGGCGATGAGGCCGGCGCCGTTGACAGTGGCAAAGAGTCCTGTAGCCAACGCGCCGAAGGCACCGCCGACGCCGTGGATACCGAAAGCATCCAAGGAGTCATCGTATCCGATACGCGATTTCAGCACCACCGCCGAGTAGCAGACCACACCGGCAGCGAAGCCTATCACCAAGGCCCAGACAGGGGTCACGAAACCCGCGGCCGGCGTGATCGCCACGAGACCGGCCACAATGCCCGAAGCGGCGCCCAGGGCGCTGGGGTGTTTCTGGAACCGCCACTCGCCGAGGAGCCACGATAAACAGCCCGCCGCAGCCGAGACCTGGGTATTGGTAAACGCCAGGGCGGCATTCCCGTCGGACGCGAGCGCACTGCCCGCGTTGAAACCGAACCATCCGAACCAGAGCAGACCTGCACCGAGCAGCGTGAGAGTCAGGTTGTGCGGCAGGATCGGTTCCTGCAGAAACCCTTTCCGTTTGCCCAGCAGCGCGATGGCAGCGAGGGCTGAGACGCCGGAAGAGATGTGCACCACCGTGCCTCCTGCGAAATCGAGGGCACCGAGATTGAGCAGCCATCCCCCTTCTCCCCAGACCCAGTGGGCGATGGGATCGTAGACAAGGGTGGCCCAGAGCACGATGAAGACCACATAGGTGGAAAACTTCATCCGCTCCGCGATGGCACCGCTGATCAGGGCCGGCGTGATGATGGCAAACATCCCCTGGAACATAATGAAGACATACGTCGGGATGGTGCCGGAGACCGACTCAGGCCCGATGCCGTTGAGAAACATATACTTCAGGTTCCCCACGAAGTGGCCCACGTCGGGGCCGAAGGCCAGGGTGTAACCGATCACGACCCATTGCACCCCGATGACGGCCATGGCCACGAAGCTGTGCATCATGGAGGACAGCACATTTTTCTTGCGGACCATGCCACCATAGAAAAGGGCCAGCCCCGGAATCATCAACAGGACCAGCGCCGTCGAGACCAAGACCCACGCCGTGTCGGCACCGTTGATCTCGGCCGGGCTCTCAGTTGCCCAAGCCGGAACAGACCCGAGAAACAAACTCGGCAATACAACTATTGCAGCAAATCGAATGAAACCCATGACAGTCTCTCCCCCTGTGGTTGTAGAAACACGACTCTCCTCACGGGGTGAGAGCAAACCCGGTGCCAACAGGAAAAACGGCCTTTTCGATGGAACCGCAATGACGCTATCTCATTGTTTTATTTCGGTTATCTCATGAAATGGAAGCTGACGCACATCGGGGCGAGGCAGCTCGTCAATCGCACAAAAAGGGTGCAGCTGCCCAAATCTTGTGCAGAGTCCGGCCCCCTCCGGGGCACGATTCAGCGCGGATTGGGAAGTGAAAAGATGAACGGTGATGGTCAAACGGGTTAGCCCAAAGGCCCCAGAAGCCTGTCGAGAACCACCAGCGCGCCGACCCAGGCTGCAAAGAGGTTGATGGCCCGAAAGGAGGCCGAAGGAGCAACAGAGGTGGCCGATTTGAAGAGCAGCAGGATCACATTCCAGACAAGCCAGCCCGCAGCAGCTACAAGGGCCCCGTGGAGCCATGGAGATCGGATGGCACCGAAGATGGGCAGCACCAGACAGGAGACGGCGGCGGCAAGCATCCAGATGGAGACAATGCGAACAAGTTGCCGATGGGAAAAAAGAGAGGCCAGCGAGGGAAACCCGGCCCGTTCGTAATCCCCAGGATGGATCAGAAGCAGCAGCCAGAAATGAGGGATCTGCCAGAGGAAGAAGAAAAAGGCGACGGACCCGATCTGCCGGTCGAAGAGAGCCCCGCCACCGAGGACCCAGCCGATCACCGGCGGCACCGCGCCCACCAGGGCTCCCGGCAGAACGGCAAAGGGGGTGAGTCGCTTCAGGGGCGTGTAAACGCCATTGTACCAGAAGAGCGTGACCAATCCCAGCACCGCGGCCGTCGCTGAGAAAAAACCAAGCAGCGTCTCACCGGCGGCGATCAGGACGACAGCGGCACCCCACGCCTGCGCCAGGGACACCGTCCCGGCAGGGATCGGTCGAAACCGGGTCCGCTGCATCAGGGCATCGGTGCGCCGCTCCTGAATCTGGTTGAGGACGGAGGCCCCGGCCGAAAGGAGGAAGACACCGGCCAAGGCGAACGCCTGGACCGCCACCGGCTGCTTTGCAGCCAGCAGATATCCCATGGCCGCCGAGAGCGACACCATGCCGGCAATGCGAACTCTCAGGAGCCTGTAGTATGGACCCATCATTTCACTGTCTTGAGATGCTCGACGATGGCATCGATCTGCGCATCACTGAGGATGCCCTCCTGAGACGGCATGATCGGCGGATAACCCACCACCACATCGGCATTCGGCTTCAGAATGGAACGCCGCAGATACGCTTCGTCGGCGACGATCTCCCGCTCGGCACCGTCGGTGAGCACGAGCCCCTTTCTGCCGAAGATCCCTTTGAATGTGGGTCCCACGATCCGGGAACCATCGAGACTGTGACAACCCAGACACCCTTGGCTCTCCAGCAGTTCCCGCCCGACTGGCTCGGCGGCTTCCTGCGTGACCTTGCCGGCCATCCATGCGGCGAACCGATCCTGCGGCATGACCACCACCCGGGAGAGCATCGCGGAATGCCGCACGCCGCAGTACTCGGTACAGAGCACATCGTAGGTTCCCTCCTCGTCGGCGGTGAACCAGAGGGAGGTCGGGATACCCGGTACCACATCCTTCTTAATCCGGAACGCAGGGACATAAAGACTGTGCAGCACATCCCGTGAGAAAAGCTCGAGCTTCACGGGCTTGTTGATGGGCACGGCCAGCTCATCGCTCCGGGTCCCGTTGTCATATTCGAAGGACCACGACCACATCTGCGCCGTGACCTTCACTGCCATGGCATCCTCCGGAATCGTCTCCATCTCCCGGTATCCGATCCAGCCGTAATAGAACATGGCAATTACCAGGAGGGTCGGCACCACGGTCCAGACAACTTCCAGAAGAAAGTTTCCTTCGATATTGGTGGGCGTGGGGTTTTTGTCCCGACGGTACTTGATCACGAAGTAGACCATCAGGAAGGTGATGAGAAGCAGCATCACCACACAGATGGCCAGGATGAAGAGAAAGGCCGAGTCGACTTTTGTTGCAATGGTGCTTGCGGCGCCGGAGAACATGCTGCCTCGTCAACGATACGCGATGTCAAAGAAAGTGAGACCGATGGCGATGGTCAGAAACGCGACGGCCACGACGAACATGACGAAAAAGATCTTCTTTTCATACTTGAGATGCATGAACCAGAGGAGCACCAGCCCGGCTTTGATGGAGGCAATGACCAGGGCTCCCAGGACACTGAACCGGCCGAGATGCATTCTGGCCACAACGATGGTGATGACGGTCAGCACCAGCAGCGCCCCGTAAACGGCCGTGTAGGTGCGCGCCTTGATCAGTGTATGCTCCTGTCCGTGCTGCATGAAAGTCCCTCCGCTCAGGTGATCAAATAGAACAGCGGAAACAGATAGATCCAGATGATATCGACCAGATGCCAATAGAGACCCGAATTGTCCAGGACGATGAAATTGTCCGGCGTCACTTTGTCTTTGACGATATAAATGAGCACCACCGACAGGAGCACGACTCCCACCAGCACGTGCAGGCCGTGCAGGCCGGTCATGGAGTAGTAGAGTCCGTAAAAGAGATTGTCTCCCTGACCGCGGCCCGCCAGTTCCGGCGAATTCGGGTAGAGGCCGTGATGAAACTTGGCCGACCATTCGAAATACTTGTTCACAAGAAAGGCCAGCCCCAGGGCGATGGTCAAGCCCAGGGCAAGAAGGGATTTCTTCTTCTCGCCCTCGCCGAGGTAGGAGATGGACATGACCATGGTGAAACTGCTGGTGAGCAGAATCAGGGTGTTCGCCGCGCCCAGGACGACATTGAGTTCTTTGGCCGCCTCGTGGAATTCTTGCGGATGCAGATAGCGATAGACGGCATAGAGCAGAAAGAGGCCGCCAAAGAGAATGAGCTCGGTGAACAGGAAGAGCCACATTCCGATCCGTGATCCTACGTCGTCCCGATGTATCGCGCTGCTCTCGCTGGTGGTATGGCTCTCGTCCATGACCCCTCTAATCGTAGTCGTAGGCTCCCCGGTCGATCACCGGTATCTCTTCGAAGTTCTCATGGGGCGGCGGCGAGGGGATCTGCCACTCGAGCGTCTTGCCTCCCCACGGGTCGGCCGCCGCGCGCTCCCCTTTGCGCAACCCCATCAGCAGATTTGCAAACATGATGATGAGTCCCGTCACCAGGATCCACGATCCCACGGTGGCAATGGTGTGACCCATTTGAAACTGCGGCAAAAAATCATAGTAACGTCGCGGCATCCCCTGCAGCCCGAGCACGAGCATGGTGAAATAAAAAACGTTGAACCCGATGAACATGATGGTGCACGCCAGGGTGGCTGTCCGCTGCGAATACATCCGCCCGAACATCTTGGGGTACCAGTAGTGCAGCCCCGCAAAAAAGGCAAAGGCTGTCCCGCCAAACATGACGTAGTGGAAATGGCCCACCACAAAGTAGGTATCGTGGATATGCACGTTCACCGAAAGCGCGCCCTGCATGAGCCCTGTGAGACCGCCAATGGAAAAGAGAAAGATGAAGGCCAAGGCGAAGAGAAAGGGCGGCGCGATCAGAATGGAGCCCTTGTAGAGGGTCGCCACCCAGTTGAAAACCTTGATGGCGCTCGGGATCGCCACCAAAAAGGTAATGAAGGAGAAAATGACATTGGCCGTGTAGCTCTGACCGCTGACGAACATGTGGTGCCCCCATACCAGAGAGCCCAGTGCAGCAATGGCCACGCTGGAATAGGCGATGGCCTTGTAGCCGAAAATGGTACGGCGCGCAAAGACGGGGATGATTTCAGTGATCACACCCATGCCCGGAAGAATCATGATGTAGACCGCCGGATGGGAATAGATCCAGAAGAGATGCTGGAACAGGATGGGATCCCCTCCCTTGGTGGGATCGAAGATCCCCACGCCGAAGAAGCGCTCCAGAATCACCAGCAGCAGGGTAATCCCGATGATGGGCGTTGCCAGGACCTGCACCCAGGCCGTGGCATAGGTCGCCCAGACGAACAGGGGCATGCGATTCCATGTCATGCCTGGGGCCCGGAGCCGGTGAATGGTTGTCACGAAATTGAGCCCCGTCAGGATAGAGGAAAAACCGAGTACAAACGCGGCGAAAACACCCAGCGTGACATTGGTGCCCGTCCGGAGGCTATAGGGTGCGTAAAAGGTCCAACCCGTATCGGGCGGTCCGCCCCCGGTGAACAGGGCAATCACAGCAATCATGGCCCCGCCGATGTATAGATACCAGGACATGAGATTGATGCGCGGGAACGCCACATCCTTGGCCCCGATCAGGATGGGGAGACAGAAATTACCGAAGATCGCCGGCACTGCGGGGATGACAAAGAGAAAAATCATGATCACCCCGTGCAGGGTGAACATGGCATTGTAGGTCTGCGCCTTGACGATGGTCTCGCCCGGGGTCAGCAGCTCCAGGCGCATCAGCACGCCGAGGGTAATGCCGACGAAATAGAGCGCAAGAACCGAGATCAGATAGAGAATCGCAATCCGCTTGTGGTCGGTGGTCAGCAGCCACGAGAGGATGCCGCTGTATCGACCGCCCTCTACCAGGTAGCTTCGTCCCGACGCATGGGATCCGTAGGCCACACTACTCGTGTCGCTCATCCCGCCTCCCGACCGGACAGTCTGCCCTTGCCCACCAACACTGCCAGCAGGACAAGGGCGAAGAAGATAATCACCGAAGCCGTGACTTTGAGGATGTTGAAGACATACGTTCTCCCTTCAGGATCGTAGCTGAAACAGAACAGCAGCGCCCGACGGATCGTCGGCCCGACCCGGCCCTCGGAGGCCTCTGTCAGGGCCATTTTCACATCGAAGGGGAGATAGGTCAGCCCGTAAAGATAGCGCACCACCTTGCCGCGCGGCGAAAGCACCATCAAGGCTGCCGGATGCTCAAAGGCCTCTCCCTGTCGCTGGAAATTGAATCCGACGGCATCGGTCAATCGGCGGATAGCCCCAGGATCTCCCGTCAGGAAATGCCACCGCTCCTCGGGAAAGGGCTTGCCGATGGCCTTGAGAAAGTTCTTCTTCCGCTGCCGCGCCAGCTCGGGGGTGTCCGTCTCGTCAAAACTGAGGGTGATGACGTTTAAGGGCTCGCCGGCCTCAGGGGTCAGCCGTGCGAGCAGTTGCGCCACGCTCCCCAGAATGCGGGGGCAGACATTGGGGCAGGTATAGTACACAAGAGAGAGAATCGTTGGCCCGTCGATGAGCTCGCGCAGCGAGACGGCCGCGCCCGCTTCATCGGTGAATGTCACGTCCAACGGCACCGAATCGCCCAGCTTCTCATCGATACCAAGGGCAGCGGAGGCTGCCGTCGGCTCCGGATGTTGATGTTGTCCATGCGTTGCATGCTTCTCTTCGCCCCACGCGGGAAGCGCCAAGATCAGCATGGCGAAGCTGCTGAGGAAAAATCTCTTCCGTGTCAACGGTATCCTCCGTTTGGGTCGGTTCTTCACAGGAGAGCTGGAAGCATGAACCGGAGCGGATTTTGAAAATAGGCGTCTTGATGCATATCGGCCCACGAGTATAGCCAACGCTGCTGATTTTGTAAAATGATTTTTTGTGGACAGGTTGGAGGACTTCACGCACGCCGTTGGCAACCCACCCAGGGGCAGACTCGAGCTGTTGTGAAGTTAGAGCAGATCCGATTCGGCCCGTCGCAGCGGCTCGCGCTCCGGCGTAGCACCGATGGATCGGGAATCCATTTCAAAGAAATCGACCTCTTTGGCGTTCTTCACCGGCGCGTACTCCCGGGGCTCCGTTCCCTTCTTGAAGCACTCCAGATAAGTCGACTCGGACCCTGCTGAGGGAAGAAGACCCGTCTCCGCATCAACTTTGACGAAAATCACCCCAGGAGGTGCAATAAAGGGCTTTTTCTCCCAATCCCGCGTTGCATCCTTCATGAAGGAGAGCCAGATGGGACCGGCGGCCTTGGAGCCGCTCTCCGACTGACCCAGGGGACGCATGTCGTCGTAGCCGACCCAGACACCGGCCACCAGATCCGGGACAAAACCGATATAGAGCGCGTCGAGAAAGTTGTTGGTCGTGCCTGTCTTGCCCGCGGAGGGACGGCCCAGCTCCTTCATCTCACGGCCCGTACCGTATTTGACCACGTCCTCCAGCATGCTGGTCACCACATAGGACAGATCCGGGTCGATGCCGTCGTAAACCCGGACATGGTTCTCTTCGATCACGTTGCCGTCATAGTCGAGGATTCGGCGGATGAAATACGGCTGGGTCCGCTTGCCGCCGTTGGCGAACACCCCGTACGCAGCGGTGAGTTCCTGAAGCGTCAGCACGGACGAGCCCAGTGCCAGCGAGTAGTCCATGGCCAGGGGGCTCGTAATGCCGAGCCGCTCGGCAAAATTGATGACGTGGCCGATCCCCACCTTCTGCAGCAGTTTTACCGTCACCACGTTGCGGGACTTGGCCAGCGCCACCCGCAGTCGCGTCGGGCCGTAGAATTTCTCACTGTAGTTGGCGGGCTTCCATTTCTCATCCATATTGGGATCCTGGAAGATGACCGGCGTGTCGATGATCACCGAGGCCGGCGAGAACCCCTTTTCGATGGCCGCACCATAGATGATCGGTTTGAAGGCCGAGCCCGGCTGGCGTTTCGCCTGCACAGCCCGGTTGAACTCGCTCTTCTCGTAGTCGTAGCCGCCCACCATGGCCTTGATCTGACCCGTCCCGGGATCGAGCGCGATCATGGCCCCCTGCACCTCCGGTTCCTGTTCCAGTGACAGGGGGTGCATGTCCAACTTGGCGTCAAAGGGGTGCACCTTGACCAGAATCCGATCCCCCGTGCGGACCACATCCGCCGGGCGCTTCGGCTCGATCCAGCGGACCCGGTCGGGATGGCCAGAGCGATCCAGCGGCATACCCTTCTTGGCCCACTGCAGCCCCTCGAAGGGGAGGTACCCCATCTCCCCGCGGACCAGGACCCACGCGCCTTTGGCGCCCACTTTGGTCACAACCCCCTCGATGATCTGGTCCACACATATGGCCAGCGCGCTCTCGCTCCCATCCCCTCTGGACGGTTTGGCGTCCGCCGTCTGCTCGATGGCGGGGGGCACTTCTGCGGATGCCCTGCCCAGGGGACCGCGATAGCCGTGACGTTTGTCGTAGTCCCGGATCCCTGTGCGCACGGACACGGTGGCCGCCTGCTGCATCTCCTGATTCAAGGTGGTATAGACGTTCAGACCGCTCTGGTAGAGTTTCTGACTGCCATAGCGGCCCATGAGATAGCGGCGCACATGCTCGACGAAATAGGCATTCACATCGCGGCAGATCTCCTTCTCCGCCAACTTCAAGGCTTCCTCCTGGGCGGTCTTGCGCTGCTCGGCCGTGATGAAATGCTCGCTTTCCATGCGGCTCAACACCACGGCGCGGCGCGCCACGGCCTCTTCAGGCCGTTTGAAGGGATCAAAACGGCTCGGAGACTTGGGCAGTGCCGCCAAGACGGCCATCTCACCCAGTGTCAGTGCGCTCGCCGGTTTGCCAAAATAGGTTTGTGCGGCGGCCTCGACGCCGTAGGCACCTGCCCCGAAATAGATCTGATTCAGATAAAGCTCCAGGATCTCGTCCTTGGAGAAGCGGCCTTCGATGTCCATGGCCAGGAGCATCTCCTTCAGCTTACGGCGCATCTTACGCTCGGGGGAAAGAAAAAGAGTCTTGGCCAGTTGCTGGGTAATGGTGCTGCCGCCCTGGGTGATCTGCTTGGCCCGGTAGTTCGCCCAGAAGGCGCGGGAGATGCCTTGGAGGTCGATTCCCTTGTGATGGTAGAACCGGGCATCCTCAATGGCGATGAAGGCCTTCACCAGTAGATCTGGGACCTCCGCGAGGGGGAGCAGAATCCGCTTTTCGATGTAAAAGCTGCCGATGGGCTGGTCGTTATCGGAGTAGACCGTGGTGATGAGGCTGGGCCGATAGTCCTTCAGCGCATTCACATCGGGGAGGTCCTTGCGAAGCTGCAGATAAAAGTGCAGCCCGAACCCTGCCAGAAAAACCATCCCGACAAAAACCACAACCCCAACCAGCGACAATGACCAGACGAGAAAAGATCTTCGTCTCTTCGAGCGCTCTGTCTTCTTCGCTTTCTTATCCGCCATCACATTTCCTGCTTCATCCGCATATCATCCCGCGCGATCGTTCGGGCGGGGCGCGGTTTGCGGGGTTTCCGTTCCGCTCACCACAACGGCCGCCGTCGAGCCAACCGCCAGGCGATATCCCAAGTAGGCCGAGGCCAGCACGGCGAGCACCACCGCCATATAAAAGAAAAAACGGCCCCGGTGCCCCGCGCCCGCGAGATCCGTCGCCAACCCGGCGCTTCGACTCCGTCGCCGCGCCGCGCCCGTCGATTCGCACTTGCTACAGACCGGGCGACCGGTCGGGCCAACCGGTGGATCCAAAGAGCCACCGCAGGCGATACAAAAACGATACGCGCCCCGGCCGATGGGCTGTGCCGTCTCGGGCTCGCGGCCTACCTCGCCCGGAGCCGCGGGCGGCTCGGCACGCTCGGTGGCATCACCCTTGCGCATCCGGATATGGAGCATCCGGCCGCAACTGCGGCATTTCGCCCGAATGGCTCCTCCCGTTAGACGCTCCTCGCTGACACGGTATTCTCTGCCGCAGCCCGTACAACGAATACGCATGCGCCGCCCCAATCCAACAAACGGTATTTCAAAGGGTTACATTATAACGAACTACCTCCCGGAAAACAATCAAAAAGACTCGCCCCGTCCGAAAGCGGCCCAAACCAGGCTGTTGCGCGCCGGGGCCGTCATGGATGGGACCGCGTGCCTCCCTCGTCTCAGCCGGGCCTCACTCCGGCGTTGAATCGTGCCACACCGCATGATAGAGTGGTTCCCGGGACCAGGGATCCCGCAAGGAAGCCGCGCTGCAGGAGGGACCATGGAGCGGATGCGACAGCTGGGGCAGTTTTTTCTCTTCGGGTTCGACGGCCTCGAGCCGAATCCTCATATTCTTAGGATGATTGAGGAACGCGGAATCGGAGGCGTCATCCTCTTTTCCCGCAACATCCGGGACCCCCAGCAGACGGCCCGGCTCATCGAGTCGCTTCAGGACGCGTCGGAGACACCCCTTTTCATCGGAATTGACGAGGAGGGCGGACCGGTCTCCCGCCTTCGTCCGCCCTTCACCGCCTATCCCGGCAACCGGGCTGTGGGACTCTCGGGCTCCCCTGAGCTGGCCTACGGCTTCGGCCGGGCGCTGGCCCAGGAACTCTCGGCCGTCGGGATCAATCTCGATTTCGCCCCAGTGCTAGACGTTGACACCCACCGAGACAACCCCGTCATCGGCACGCGAGCCTTCGGGGACGACCCTGAGGAGGTGGCCGCGCTCGGCTGCGCGCTCATCCGGGGCCTGCAGGAAAACGGGGTGCTCGCCTGCGGCAAGCATTTCCCCGGCCACGGCGACACGGCCCTTGACTCCCACCACGACCTGCCGCGGCTGCCGCACGACAAAGCGCGCCTTCGGGGAATTGAGCTCGTCCCCTTCGCGCGCGCCATCGCGGCCGGCGTCGAAACCCTTATGACCGCCCACGTCGTCTACACCGGCATCGATCCCGACCGGCCGGCCACGCTCTCGCCCCGGCTTATTCAGGGGCTGCTTCGCGAGGAACTCGGCTTCAACGGCGTCGTCTTCAGCGACGATCTGGAGATGAAGGCAGTGGCAACACCCTGGGGGATTGAACAATCGTGCGTCCTGGCGCTGCAGGCGGGCGTCGATATCCTGATCGTCTGCCACGACCCGGTGGCACAGGAAAAAGGGCTGCACGCCGTGCGGCGCGCGGTTGAGACGGGAGATCTGACCCGGGATCAGATCGAAGCCGCGCTCGGCCGCGTCCTCGATCTCAAGCGAAGACGACTGGGAAAACCTTTCAAAGCCGACCCCGCAGTCATCCGAAAACATGTCGGCTCAGAGGCCCATGGGAAGCTCGCCGCCCGCATGGCAAGTTATCTCGAGGCATGATCATCATCAATCTCGGCCAATCTCGGACCCCACAAGTCGACCACAAGACGTGGCCGAGCTACCCTACGGAGCCTCTTTTGCCAGCGCAACCCCCTCGAAATACGAGCAGTAGCGGATCAGCCGGGACACATCGTGGTGCCAAGCGTCCCATTTCTCCAGCAGGATTTCGGCGGGGGTCTTTCCTTGCTTGAGAACGAGCGCCTCAATGGGGGCCAAAAGATCCGACGCTTCGCCCTGGCGGCGAAGCCCGTCTCCCGCAATCCGGATGAGCTCTTGGGCCATCCCCAGAAGGGGCGTGCCACGGACGCGGGCCTGCAGCCCCTCGCGACAGATGTCACGATGCAAGGCCTGCCGCTCCTCGATGCGCCAGTCGCGAACCAGCTCCCAGGCGGCGCGCCGGGCCTCCGGATCGTATAATATCCCGGTCCAGAGCGCTGGCACGGCGAGCACCAGGTGCGGCGGCTGGGCATCGGCGCCGCGCACTTCGAGATACTGCTTGAGCCTGACCTCGGGAAAGAGGGTGCTCTGATGCAGGTCCCAGTCCTCACGTGTGGCCCGGAGCCCTGCATGCCCGCGCGCCATGAAGTCACCGAAGAGAATCCCGTGCATCGGGATCCAGCGCTGGTCCCGAACGACAAACATCATCGGCACCTGCAGCGCATACCGGAGGTAGTCTTCAAAGGAAGCGTCTTGCTCGAACACGAAGGGGAGCAGGCCGCAGCGGTCGGGATCGGTGTGGCGCCAGACATGTTCGCGGCGCGTGAGAAAGCCGTTGGGCCGGCCGGCGGAAAGGGGCGAGTGGGCGAAGATGGCTGAGACAACGCTCGTGATGCCCATGGCGGTGCGGAGCTTCTCCATGGCATCGGCCTCGTTGGTGTAGTCGAGATTCACCTGCACGGTGGCGGTGGCTTTCATCATGGCCTCGGAGAGCCTGCCCTTCTCTTTGAGGTATGGGGCCATGATGGCGTAGCGGCACTTGTCGACAAAGGGAATCGCGTCGGTCCGACTGAAGGGGTGCATGCCGATACCGATGAAATCGATGTGCCAATCGCGTGTAACTGCGCGCAGCTGCTCCACGTAATGGGACAGCTCCGAGGCCACCGCCCAAAGGTTGGCCTGTGGTGCGCCTGAGAGTTCTATCTGCGCGCCGGGCTCGATGGTGATGTTGGAATCGTCCCGGCCGATCAGGCAGATCAGCTGATTCGCTTCGCACAGTGGAGACCAGTTGGCGTCGGCCAGCATCCTTTCCAGGATGCGGCGCACACCGCGTCTGCCTTCAAAGGGGATGGCCTTGCCGCTGTCGGCCGCAATACCGAAGAGCTCATACTCGCCGCCGATGCGCAGCGCCGCGGCCGGCTTACGCCCTTCATCAAAGTAGTGCAGCAGATCGTCGTAACAAATGGGCACTGCACCCGGTGCTGACATGCCACCTCCCCGGACGTGTTGCGTGTTGACTCCATGGGGCCACTCTGCTAAGGTGAGCACTCACTGCATTATAGGCGATCTAGCACGCGTTTGTCAGCTCAAATGACGAATCGGCGCGACGAGAGAGGGGCCGGCGCTTCGCCCGGGCCCGCGATGGATCAGCACGGAAGACTCCCATGGCGGCGCTTAAAATCGGGTTCATCATGGACCCCATCGAGACGATCCGCACCGACGAGGACTCGACCTATCTCTTCATGCTGGAGGCCCAGCGCCGCGGCCATGCGCTCTTCTACATGACCGTCCCCGATCTCTGCCTCTGCGATCGCACCCCCACGGCCGAGGCCTTCCCCATCGAAGTCTTTCGGGCCACCGAATACTATCGACTCGGTGAGACGACGCGACTCTCGCTGAACGATCTCGACGCAGTCCTGATGCGCAAGGACCCACCCTTCAATATGGATTATTACCTGGCCACGCTGATTCTCGATCACGTCGACCCGAGCACGCTGGTCATGAACAGCTCGCAGGGGCTTCGGAACAACAATGAAAAAATCGCCACGTTGCAGTTTCCTGAACTGACGCCGGAGACCCTCATCACACACCGAATTTCCCACCTGCAGAAGTTCCTTGAGGAGATGGGCGGAGAGATGATCGTCAAATCTCTCTACCGCTCTTACGGTCGGGAGATCCTTTATGTCCGGCGGGACAGCGTCAACTGCAACACCCTAATGGAAATGGCCACCAATGACGAGACCCGCTTTGTCATGGCGCAGCGCTACCTTCGCGACGTGGCCCAGGGGGACAAGCGGATTGTCCTGCTCAACGGGGAGCCCATCGGTGCCGTGCTCTGGCTGCCACCGGAGGGCAGTAAAGAGCATCCTCCCATTCGAACGCCCTGGCGCGAGACGAAAACGGAGCTGAGCGATCGGGAGCGGGAAGTCTGCACAATGCTCGCGCCCTATCTTCGGGAGCAGGGACTTTACTTCGCCGGGATCGACATGATCGGCGGCTACCTTACCGAAATCAACATTACCAGTCCCACCTGCCTGCCGGAGATCAACCGGCTGAACAACGACTGCCTCGAGGCGAA
Organism: uncultured Nitrospirota bacterium; assembly: GCA_947259355.1. Taxonomy (GTDB): domain Bacteria; phylum CG2-30-53-67; class CG2-30-53-67; order CG2-30-53-67; family CG2-30-53-67; genus CALZGC01. Next base: position 41,688 of record CAMYMF010000005.1, read on the forward strand.
GGTCATCGACTTCGTGGAGCAGCGCTGCCGCGACTTGCGCTGAGACCGGCCTCTGCACTCAATTTCACGGGATGAAATGATCTTTGTCGGAAGGTTTCGTCCTGACAGCGCTCACTGTGCGATCCGAGCTGCAGCGATGAAGGCTTGAAAGAGCCGTTGGCCGTCGGGCGAGTTTTCGGGGGACGCCTCGGGGTGCCACTGGACACCGAGGACGAAGCGATGCCGTACGCTTTCGATCCCTTCGATGATCCCGTCGTCTGCGCGGGCATTTACGCGAAGACCTTCGCCCAGACGATGAACCGCCTGGTGATGGGAACTGTTGACGCGAAGCACCTCCGTGCCGACGATGCGGTACAGCAAAGTGTGGGGCGACACTGTCACCCGGTGCAGCGGCTCCGGGTCCCGCTTTCGCTCGTGCTTCACCGCCCCGGCCACCTGCGCCTCGATATCCTGATAGAGGCTGCCCCCCAGCAGGACATTTAGGTTCTGCTCGCCGCCGCAAATGCCGAGAAGAGGCATGTCCAGCGCCAGAGCCTGGCGGGTGATCTCCATCTCAAAACAGGTGCGCCGCGCCTTGACGGTCCTCGTGGCCGTTTGACGCTGTTGCCCGTAATAGGACGGATCGATATCGAAGTTGCCGCCCGTCACCACCAGCCCGTCCAATCGCTCGAGGAGTCGCCCGACGGCCTCGGGTGCCTCGACGTAGGGAAGCAGGAGCGGCACGCCGCCGGCCCCTTCGACAGCCATCGCATAGCGCGCGTGCAGAAAATAACGGAGATCCTGGTTGCCCTCACTGCTTTCCTCGAAATCCGCTGTCAGACCGATGACAGGCCGCATCATGCCCCCCCGGCGCCTGTTGGACGGTGTGCTTCGTTCGGAGCACGCTGCCCGGTGCCACCTTTCACGATCTGCCCCGGTGTGCTGCCCGTGTGCTCGCCGTGCCGCAGGACCACCTCCCCGTTGACCAGGACCCATTCGATGCCTCGGGGGTACTGCCTGGGCGTTTCATAGGTGGCCACGTCCGCGATGGTGTCGGGATCGAACAGCACCAGATCGGCGGCGAAGCCTTCTCGGATGAGACCCCGATCCGTCACACCAATGCGCCGCAGCGGGTCCCATGTCATCTTGCGCACCGCCGCCTCCAGGCTCAGGAGCCCCTCATCGCGCACATACTGCTGCAGCACCCGGGGAAAGGTTCCGAAGGCGCGGGGATGGGGACAGCCGTCGCCCAGGGGGCCGTCCACCGCCTTGGCGCCGCTGTCGGAGCCGATCATGACATAGGGCTTTTCCAGGATGCGGCGCAGGTTCTCCCCGCTCATGGTGAAGTAGATGGCATCGACCATCCCCCGTTCCCCCATGAGCAGCTCCGCGATGAAATCGAATGTCTCCATCCCGGCCGCACGGGCACACTCCGAGACCCGCCGGCCCACATAGACATTGTTTTCGGGGCGGGTTACGGCGGCAATCATGATCTGGTCGTAGTAATCAGCCTCGGGGTGCTCCGCCGCGATCTCGTCCCGCACGGCAGCCCGAACCTCAGCCTCGGCGAGCCGGGCCAGCATCCGCTCCGTGCCGCCTTCAAAGACCCACTCCGGCAGCACCGCGGAGAGACCGGTGTTGGACGCCATGTAGGGATAACGGTCGCAGGTAATGTCGACACCCCGCTCCTGGGCGGCTTCAATGCGGGCGAAGGCGCCGTCCAGTTTTTCCCAGTTGCGACGCCCCGACGTCTTCAGGTGAGAAATCTGCAGCGGAACGCGGGCCTGCTCCGCCACGGCGATCACTTCGTCGATGGCCTCCAGCAGTCGGTTGCCCTCGCTTCGCATGTGCACGGCGAAGATGCCGCCGAGAGCTCCCACCACTTCACACAAAGCGATCAGTTCGTCGGCCCCGGCGAAGCAGCCGGGCGGATAGATCAGACCGGTCGAGAGTCCCACGGCACCGGCGGCCATGGCCGCCTCCACCATCCGTATCATCTCCGAGAGCTGCCGGGATGAGGGCCGCTGATCACTGCCGTACATGACCGACGCCCGAACCGTGTTGTGTCCGATGAGCAGTGCAAAATTGACCGACGAGCCGCGGTGGGCCAGGTGCTGGAGGTATCCTTCGACGCCGTCCCAGGGAAGCGTTAGTCCGAAGAGGTCGGCATAGATCCGAATCCGCTCCTCGCGGACCTGGCCCAGAACGGGCGCGGCCGAGTAGCCGCAATTGCCGCCGATCTCGGTGGTGACCCCCTGGCGGATCTTGCTCTCCGCACGAGGGTTGACGAGCAGGTAATAATCGGAGTGCGCGTGGATATCGACAAAGCCCGGTGCCACCACCCGGCCGGTGCCATCGATTTCCAGGTGTCCCCGTCCCGGACACGCGGGCCCTACGTACGCGAACCGCCCCCCCCTGACCGCGACGTCGCCCTGGAATCCGGGCGCGCCGGAGCCATCGACCACCCGGGCCGATCGCACAATCAGATCGTAGGACTTGGCCAAAGAACCTCCGTCACTGATCGGCCCCGCCGCCGCGGGCAACCCCGACGCCCGACACCATCGCCGCGGAGACCTCGGAGCGCCCCGTTCCTGGATAGAGCCGTCGGTAGTTCTCCAGGTTTCGTAGAACCCTTTTCACGTAACCCCGGGTCTCCCGAAAGGTAATGGACTCGATACGCTCATCCAGCTCCAGATGCTTGTGACGGCGCCACCACATGTCGGCGCGGCTTTCCCCGGCATTGTAGCTGGACAGCACCCGGACCAGATCCCCGTCGGAGCGCTGCATCAGCTTCTTGAGGTACCAGACACCGAAGGCGATGTTCGTCTTTGGATTGAAAAGCATCTCCGGCGTAAAATCGGGCACACCCATTTGCCGGGCAATACGCTGTCCCGTGGGTGGGATGATCTGCATGAGGCCGCGGGCATCGGCAAAGGAGACCACGTCATCCTGGAAGAGACTCTCCTGGCGCATCACGGCCAAAACCAGATAGGGATCGACTTCATGCCGGTGGGACTCATCCCGAACCGTATCCCAGTAAGCCAGGGGATAGAGGTAGCGGTTCAGGAATGAAGACCCTTCGCCCTTCGCATGGCCGTTGTTCAGCCCGACCCGGTACATCCAACGGACCGAATCGTAATAGCTGCGGCTCTTCTCGTAGAGCTCCCCGACATAACACTCCGCTTCGGGACGGCCGGCGGCTTCCTGGCGCAGTGCGTCTACTTCCTCCCGGGCTTCGCCGTACAAACCGATCTGAATGAGCTCCTCGGCGCGAGGAAGATGAAAGGCCATGCGCGTACCACTCGCAACGGCAATCCCCTCGGCCCCGCAGGGCGGCACGACTTCGGCCGTTTCCTCTGTGGCAGCGAGTCTCCTTCCGGCGGCCTCCAGGCGTTTGCGGGCCATCACACCGTAGAAACCCCAGCTGTGCTCCGCCGCCAGTTCCCGGAAGATCTCTTCGGCCTGCGCTGCGCGCTGGAGCCGCTCCGCCGCGCGCCCCTTCCAGTAGAGCGCGTCGGTATAGATGTCGGAGCTGCCATAGCGCTTCAGGCATTGGTCAAAGGCAGCGAGGGCCTTCCCGTAGCGCCCGGCCTGGTACTCGGCCCACCCGATGCGCCAGGCGCCCTTGGCGGCCAGCTCGTGTCCCGGGTTCAGCTTGCCGACCTTCAGATAGTGTTCCCGGGCCCGCTTCACATCCTCGGCACTCTCATGGATCCGTCCCAGAGCATAATGGGCGTGCAGACTCCAAGAACTGCGGGGATATTTCCGGACGAGACGCTTGAATTCGCGCTTGGCCGTGTCATTGCCATGGCCGTTCCAGTAATGGCTGGCGAGCCGATAGGCCGCCTCCGCGCGGATGCCATCGGACACGCCGTTACGCATCACCTGCTTATAGAGCCGCACGCCGCCCTCGGCACGGCCTTTCTTGATGAGGGCCCTGGCCTTGAGCAGGCGGGCCTCATCTGTTTTTTGTCCCCGGGGTTCGACCTTTTCGAGGGCTTCGCAGACGTCGATCACCTGCTCGAATCGAAGCGCCCGGTTCAGGGCTTCCACCTTACGCAGAAAGAGCGACGCATCGGGGGTCTCGGGGCGCACCCCCTTCTCGGCGGCAATCCGCAGCGTCCGCTGCTCCGCTTCCTCCCCCTCGGCCGACGCGGGGTCGCCGTAGGCCAACTGCTGATATACCTCCTGCGCGGCCTGCCAACGCTCCTCCTTTTCGTGCGTCAGGCCGACCCACAACGTGAGCTCCCGCCGCAGGGCGCCCGGCAGCTCCTCGGCCAAAAGGTTTTCGGCCTCCTCCCGGGCCGCCGAGAAGAGCCCCAGAGCCACGCGCACCTTCACCCCTTCGAGACGCACACGGGGAACCAGAATACTCGCCGGATACCGCTGCAGGAAGTAGTTCACATAAGAGAGGGCCACCGCATGATCTTCGCTGGCACCGATGGCCTGAATTCTGTAATAGAGAATATAATCTCCCAAGACAGGATAGTGCTCGTCCAGCCCATCCAGGAGCAGCCATGCCATGAGGGGGTTGCCGTTTTCCAGGGCCGCCACGCCCTCCGACAGCGTTTCGCGCAGGCGGGCCGGGTCTGCCTGCAGGGCCGGCGGCCTCGGCAGGCCGGGCGGGACCGTCCGCATCTGGGCAAGCTTCCCCGACCAGGCCGCGTTCAGAGAGGTGCCGGTGCACAGCGTGGCCAAAGACATCATGGTAGCGGTGAGCAAAAACCGATGCATTCCTTTCACCCGGTTTGCCGTCCTTTCTTCGCAGCGTCCGCTCCCACCGTCAGGCTCGCTGCGGCCCGGCCGCCGATGTAGACGGCCTGAAGGTCTAGAGACGTATTCATGATAACCACATCCGCGTCCGCCCCGGCGCGAAGCACGCCTTTCCGCTGCGACACGCCCAAAAGGCGAGCCGGATTGAGGGTCGCCATACGGACAGCCGCCGCGAAAGGAATGGCTGCGCGCTGAACCGCACGCCGGAGCGCCGCGGCCAGGGTCAGCAAGCTGCCGGCAAGCCGGCCCGATTCGTTGGTCGCTTTGCCGGCTTGGACGTGCACCCGCTCACCCCCCATGATGAAAGATCCATGGGGCGACCCGGCCAGCGGCACCGCATCGGAGACTAGAATCATGCCCTCGACTCCTTTGAGCCTGTAGATCATCTCGAGCGTCGCATCGTGCAGGTGGTGGCCGTCGGCGATCACTTCGACGCTGACTGCCCGATGGAGCAGCGCCGCTGCGGCACAGCCCGGCTCCCGGTGGTGAACCCCCCGCATGGCGTTAAAGAGATGAGTCACATGGCGAACCCCCGCCCCGAAGGCCGCTTTGGCCTCTTCATAACGCGCGTCCGAATGGCCCAGGGCCGGCACAATGCCCTGTGCCAGCAACGCGACTATGCACGCGTGTGCCCCGGGAAGCTCGGGCGCAAGCGTCATGAGCCGCAGGGTTCCCTCGGCCGCGTCACACAAAGGCGCGATCAGGGATGCATCGGGGGCGACAAGGGCCGCAGCCTCAAAGGCGCCGCCCCGCGTTGGATTCAGGAAGGGGCCTTCCAGGTTCAGCCCCAGAATCTCCGGTCGCGGATCGGCATGGCCCCCTCGGCAAGACGCAGCCAACGCAGCGAGCTTGTCCGTCAGCACCGGTACGGTATCGGGCCCGAGCGTCGGCACCAGGGACGTTGTGCCGTGCATCCCATGAAAGCGGGCGGCTCCGTCCAGCTCTCCGGGGGCGGCGAAATCGAATCCGCCGCCCCCGTGAAGATGCAGATCAACCAACCCGGGGATCAAAATCATGCCCCGGCAATCGATGACCTCGGCATCCGCAGGCACGGCGACGTCCGATGCCTTGCCGACGGTCTCGATCCGCGGGCCTCGAGTGACCAAGGCCCCATCGATAATCTCGCGCTCCGCAGTGCAAATGGTGCCGTGCCGAAAGACGCGCAGCGCGCCTCCGTCCCGTTGGGCACCGCCTGATGCCGTCGACATAGAAACCTTTCATGAGGGTGGTACAATTGATAATAACTTATCACATTCGAAGGGAGAGATAAAGACTTTGTGAACCTTTTCGGAAGGATAGGCGTCCAGCCAAAATGAAAGCGCCTTACGACTTGAGGTTCATAAACTGCAGCGGAATGTCGAGGTCTTTTCCTTTGAGCATGGCGATGACGGCCTGCAGATCATCGATCTTCTTGCCCGAGACGCGCAGTTGCTGGTCCTGAATCTGGGCCTGCACTTTGAGTTTGAGCCCCTTGATCAGTTTGACGATCTCACGGGCCGTGTCGGTGTCAATGCCCTCTCGGATCGAAATGCGCCGGCGAATCATTCCGTGGGAGGCCTGCTCCACGTCGGCAAACGCCAGAGCCTTGGGATCGGTCTTGCGCCGCACGAGATGCCCAATCAGTTCGTCTTCCACCGCCTTTAACTTCATTTCGTCTTCGGTAAGAATCTCGATCCGCTTCTCCTTCTTGTTCAAACTGACCGCTGTTTTGGATTTTCGAAAGTCGTAGCGGGTGGCAATGACCTTCTTGGTAAGATTGACGGCATTGTCCACTTCCTGCAGATCGATGCGATTGACAACGTCAAATGAGGGCATGCGGGGCTCCGTGCGGTCCCATCACAAACGGGGGCGCATCACGTCGGTCGAGTGAGTTGGTCGTAGAACTCGGTGACCTGGTCCTTCTTGTCCGATTCCATGTGCGCCATGGCCGATCGGGGGTGCTGATTCATGACGCCCGTGACCATGTAGGGTATGAAGTACCCCCAGTCGATCTTCTGCCGCCACGGCAGGATCTGGGCTTCAATGGCCTCAACGAGAGGACGGACCCTGAACTTGGGGTTCTTAAGAAACGAAACGAGAAGTTCCAGCGGACAGTTGCCGGCGCCCCGTCCGATACCGTAGAGAGTGCCATCGAGATAATTCACCCCGGCAATAATGGCGGCAATGGTGTTGGCAAAGGCGAGCTGCTGATTGTTGTGTCCATGAAAACCGATGGTTTTTCCAGGGAGACGCTCCAGATACTTTCGGGCGAGCAGATCAATATCTTCAGAATAGAAGGCCCCGAAGCTGTCCACGAGATAAATCACCGGCACCCGGCTCTTGGCCAGATCCTCCAGTCCTTCGTTCAGATCCCGCAGCCCCACCGTGGAGACAGCCATGAGATTGATGGTCACTTCATAGCCTTTGTCCATGCAGTGATGCGCGAGAGCAATGGCCGCGTCGATCTGGTGCACGTAGCAAGCCACCCGAACCATGTCGAGCGAACTGTCCGACTTGTCGGGAATGTCCTCGTATTCGATCCGTCCAATGTCGGCCATGGCTGAGAGTTTGACGCGCCGCTCCTGGCCTCCGGTCACCCGTCGGATATCGTCCTCGGCACAGAACTTCCAGGGGCCGACTTCCTCTCTGGAAAAGGCGCTCTCCGAACTGAGATAGCCGATCTCCATATAATCGACGCCCGCTTTGTTCAATGCCTGGTATACCTGCGTGACGAAGGCGTCGTCAAACTGCCACTTATTCATTAGACCGCCGTCACGGACGGTACAGTCCACCACTTTGATCTCGGGCCGGTACATGCGTTCGCTCCTCTTCCTCTCTTCAACGCAAAATTAAAATTGCTATGATAGAACACCCGGCGCAATCGAGTCAATGACGAATCGAGAAATCCCGAGGTATTCATGCGTCCGGCCGTGGCGAGCCTCTTCAATCCCCGGTCCCAATGAGGGGAAGTTCCTTGTCCAGCCGAAAGATCACCAAAAACTTGGGGCCCTTCTTCGCTTCCTGTTCACTGGGATAACTCTTGCGGCGCAGGGCATAGAGGCGTTCCGTCTCCTCTTCCTCTGCGATCTTGGTCAGGAAAAGCCGTTTGCCTTTATGGCCGGGTCCTTCCTCGACGAAGAGGTAGGCCGCATGGGGATTGGATTGAAGATTGTGATGGGTCAGCCGATCCCGCGCGATGAAGGCAATGCTCCCGTCCTCGAGGATGTGGGGCCTGCCGTAAACGGCCGCGTCCACCCGCCCCTGGCTATCGGCTGTAGACAACACACCGAGGCCTTTGGTGTTCTCGAAATACTCTCGAAGTTCCATCGTATCGCTCCTCCAACTTAAGTGCTCCGGCAGTAAGTTCTCCGGCCAAATTCCCCTGAGATTGGCATGGTTTTCCCGGGCCCTTCATAGCCCCTTTACGTGGACCAGTACCCGCCATCCGCACGAGCACCTGGGCGCCATGATAATGCCAAGCCGCTGGAAGTGCAACTGCCCGGAGAGCGGGTGCAGGCCTACTGTGGCAATCGGACGACTGCCTAGTGCATCACCGCCGCGTGCACGGCGTCAACTTGACAGTCCTTGGCGCCGGGGATACACTGCACGGGCAAAGAGAGACGAACATTTTCGCCCCCTGCCAAGCGGGCGCCCGAATGCAACCACGGAGACACGGCAAAGGAGACAAAAATGGCTGAGAAGAATCCCGAAAAAACCGAAACCGTCCGCCTGGAGGATGCCCATCCGCATCACGACCAGCATCTGTGCCACATTGTCAACATTCGCAATATGAAATCTGCTGCGAAGCTGTCCAAGGATGCGCAGTACATGTGCTATTTGTGCGGGCGGGCTGCCAAGAGCGACAAGAATCTTTGCGATCCGGTCAAATTGTAGACAAGTATTTATGTCGGACAGCACGGACTTTGCGGACCGTGGCGCTGGCACAGTCGAACGGAGGCATTCTTCGCAGGGCGGGGGGGGATCACTCCCGTTGTGTAGGCGGGGCTGTGCGCCCTGGCGCAACGGCGGGCATGGTGCGTTGACCCTTAACAATAGAACCATCGCGATGTGTGTAGCATGAGAATTCAAAGCGCACTTCCGCGCCCGTCTCGCCCATCTCCCCGACGATGACCCCCTCCACGTAGTAGCCGTTCTCCGTCGGGTGCACCGTTCCGTTGTCCACAACACGGGCGAAGTCCGAATTGACCGCAGCCCCAATGGCCGCGCGCCGACAGTTCTCTCCGGCCAACCATTTCTCTTTGTCCACGACACGCAAGTACCAGCTTTCCACCTGAGGCACTTCTTCCTTCAGAATGATAAAGCCGATGAGCGACATGATGACCAGCATAAAGAGCAATTCGGGGCGAATGCCCTTTTTCGGCTCCCGCCTCGGTACCGGAGGCTGATGTCGGCTGTCCATGGCACATCTCCTCGCATATTTGAGCTTCGGCAACCCCCCGTGCGACACTGCAAGCCACTATACCCGCCGGGATCCCAGATTGCAACAGACACCCGTTGCAGGCAGCGCCGATGGCGCCGCGCGACGGCTTTTCGCAGCTGCGTCGAGAATCGGGGGCGCCAAGCCACACACAAGACTCTTGCCGGAAATTGCCGAAAAAAAACGCCCCATCGGAAAACCGACGGGGCGTCTCCTCCCCGCGTTGCACCCAATGGGGAGGACCTCTATGTATAGCCGCTCCGCAACCTCGAATGGGTCGCCGGAGTCGGATGGCGCCACAGCCCCGGAGTCACGGGGAGCGCAAAGCCTTCATTGCTTGAAGCGGCCTCGCCTCGCCTGCACCGAGATCCCTATCAGTGCCGCACCGATCAGCACCATTGCTGCGCACTCGAGCACCACAGCGGCTGCATCAACGCTCTGAGCAAGCTCGGTGCTGCGTGCATCATTCAGCTCGCGTGCGTCCGCTTCGCGAAGCAACATGATGGGCCACCTCACCGCCCCACGGTCGGACTCGACCGGCTTCAATTCGGAGGATGCGTCTTTCTCTTCCTCTCCCTGTTCTTGGCCGCCGGAGAACGCCGGGCTCAAGGCCTCCGCGTCCTCGCAGCTTGTACCGGACGATTCGGCTTCGCAGCTGTCGACCATCTCCTGCGACCGGCACCCGTCAGCCACTGGTGAGCCGCAATCCTCTGCGACCGGACCGGCAGCGAACCCCACCGCCGCTACGCAGAGCAGAATGGCAATCAACAAGAGTACTGCCTGTCGAGAGCAGAACGAGATCATATTGTTTATCGCCTCACCGAAGTTTAGGTTGCAAGATGGCTTCACCCGAAATCAGGGCCGATACATCAGGTTTGTGGCTCCAATGAAGCAAAAAGGTTGCCAATTTGGCACGGACCAGAAAAGGGGAGCCGTAAGCGACTGTAAAGGTTCACGTTTATCCTTCGGCGCTGTCGCTTCTGGCGGAAATGAAAGAGCAGCGAAAGCTCAGGAAAGAAACTAATTGCATATTTTGGGCAAAATTTTTCCATTATGAAGAATTTTTTTTCATACATGCCTGATAACATATTACTTAATTGGAATAGAACGAATTATCGACGCTTATTGGTGCGTTAAGTCATCTTAATTTTTTCATGAGACCCCTTGACGTGGCGGGCAACGGGGGGTATATTTAGTGCAGAAAGAGAAGATTGCCACAGCCCAGAGCGGGCTGACCCGGAGAACTGAGATTTACCATGGGAGCCGGGAATCGTTGATGTGGTGTGCAAGCCTCCATGCACCGAGGAGGACGCCTGAAGCATCAACCAGGGCGCCCACATCGTAGAAAAGCTTTGGGCCCCCCGCTCTGGGGTATGGCAATCTTTTTTTTGGGCTGTCGGCGGCACCGGGCTCCGCCGACAGCCTCTTTTTTTGCCGCGAGCCCGGATATTGCATGAGTGATCGTGATGAGAGGCCGGATAAGCCGCCGTATGCGGCGTTGCAGAAGAATTTCCTGACTTCGAAATATTGCAATATGTCCTCAGCCACAAAATCTTCTGCGCCTTGCCTGCGGCGCTTCTTCGGCCTCGCAATAGACTTACGCATGCACTATTCGGGCTGGGAGCGGGGCAAGCGAATTCGGCGGACTCTTTCGACCACAGGGGGATGGGAGTAGTAGAAAGCAGCGTACCACGGATGGGGATGGAGGTTGGAAAGATTGTCTCTGGCCAGCTTAACCAGAGAGGAGGCAAGCCCTTCGGCATCCCCGGTGACTTGCACAGCGAAGGCATCGGCCTCGCGCTCATAGCGGCGCGTCAACGCAGCGAACACCGGGGTCAGCGGAAAAGAGACGATCCCGAAGAGAAACCCCAGAATGAGCACTTTGGCATAGAAAGAGGGCGGTGTCACCCCGAAGAGCTTAGTCAGCAGATCGGACCGCGTGAACAAAAATGCCAGATAGCACGCCCCCAGCGCGAGCAGCTGGGACAGGACAATGCCCTTGAGCAGGTGCCGCTTCTTCCAGTGGCCGCCTTCATGGGCGAGCACCGCCAGGATCTCCCGCCGATCGAGCTTTTCGAGCAGCGTGTCGAACAAGACGATACGCTTGACCCGACCGATGCCGGTGAAGTAAGCATTGGAATGGGTGCTTCTCCGGGACGCATCCATCTTAAAGACCCGGCTGACCCGGATCCCGATTTTCTCCATCAGCCCGCGAATCTCCGCCTCCAGGTCCGGATCGTCCACCGCGGTGTATTTATTGAACAGCGGTTCGATAACGGTGGGGGAAATGTACATCATGAAGAGCCCGAAGAACAGATAAAAGCACCAGACCGAGAACCACCAACCGCGGGGGCTTACCTGAACCAGCCAGAGCCCCCCCGCCAGGACGACGGCCAGTACGAGCGTCGAGACCACCAGGCCCTTTACCTGATCGGCCACCCATAAGCGGGGCGTCACCGTGTTGAAGCCAAATCGGTTCTCAATGCCGAAGGTGGTATAGAGGTCGAAGGGAATGGAGAGCAGCGTGACGCACCCGGTGAGCAGCAGAAAGAACAAGATCCCCGATACAACGAACGAGCGGTCCCAGGAGAGAATGAGCTGGTTGTACCAGGGGAGTATCCCGCCGAAAAGAAAGATCAGAGTGAGCAGATGACGGAAGGCCGAGGCCGCGAAGCCGAAACGGGTATGGGTGAGCGTGTAGTCGCGGGTTCGGGTCAGGAGGTCCCCGTCGATGACCCCTGCAAATTCCGAAGGGACTTCGGCGCCGTGCGCGTCGAGATGGCGCAGGTTCATGAACTTGAGGAGATACCCGACGAGCACCACCGCCAGATAGAGCACAAGAATCAACGTCAGCACCACCGCACGCTCCCCACCTCTTGGTTTTGACTAACGGCCCTTTCGGCGGCAGCGCCGAAGGAGATCAAGGAACGCCTTCTCCTCCAGGCAGGTGACGCCGAGCTGCCGGGCTTTCTGCAGTTTCGAACCGGGGGCCTCCCCGAAGACCACATAGTCCGTCTTCCGGCTGACGGAACCGGAGGCCGTCCCTCCTAGGGCCTTGATTTCTTCTTCCACTTCGTGGCGGGGCCTAGAGAGCGCGCCGGTAAAAACGAATCGCTTGCCCGCAAGCGGGCCGCCCCTTTCTGCCTTGGGGCGGGTCTCTTCCATTTGCACCCCCGCCTCTGCGAGCTTGTCCAACACGCGGCGATTCCGCTCTGAGGCGAAAAAGGCCTCGATGCTCGCCGCGATCCTCGGTCCCACCTCCTCGATCGATTCCAGCTCCGCTGCGGACGCTCGCGCAAGCTCCTGAAGACTGCCATAGTGCTGCGCCAAGACCTCCGCCGTCTTGCTCCCCACGTAACGGATCCCGAGCGCGTAAACCAGCCGAGCCAGAGGCCGGCGCTTGCTCTGGGCAATGGCTCTTATGACATTCTCCGCAGACTTCTTGCCCATACGCTCCAATGCAGCCAAGGTGTCGGCCTCCAGCGTGTAGATGTCGGCATAGTCCTGCAAGACACCACGGATCACAAGCTGCTCGATCAGCGCTTTTCCCATTCCCTCGATGTCCATGGCCGTGCGCGACACAAAATGCGACACCGTGCGCTGCAACTGTGCCGGACAAAAAGGATTCACACAACGCCAGGCCACTTCGTTCTCGGGGCGCTCAATGGCGCCGCCGCAGTCGGGACAGGTCCGGGGCATCTGAAAGGGCGTGCTGCGGCGAGCCCCGGCGTGGAGAATCACCTTGACCACCTTGGGGATGATGTCACCACCCTTTTCGATCAGGACGGTATCGCCGACGCGAATATCCTTGCGGCGAATCTCGTCTTCATTGTGCAGGGTAGCCCGACCGATGGTCGAACCGGCCAGCTTGACGGGCTGAAGATGGGCCACGGGGGTCAGGGTCCCGGTGCGCCCCACCTGCACGTCAATGGCCTCGACGACGGTCGTCGCCTGACGGGCGGCATATTTGTAGGCGATCGCCCAGCGCGGGCTCTTGGCGGTCGCGCCCAGGCGCATCTGCTGCCCGACGTTGTTCACCTTGACCACAACCCCGTCGATGTCGTAGTCGAGCTGCTCCCGCTCTTCCGCCCATGCGTCGCAGAATTGGTTGACCTCGTCCAGACCGGCACAGCGCCGGTAGTTCGGATTCACCGGGAAGCCCCACCGGGTGAGGCGCTCCAGCTTTTCATGCTGCCAGCCCGGGGGGCTCTCGGGATCGATGAGATCGTAGATGAAAAGCTCCAGCGGCCGCGCGGCCGTCATTCGGGGGTCCAGCAGCTTGAGCGATCCCGCAGCGGCATTTCTCGGATTGGCAAAGGGTTCTTCGCCCTGTGCCAGTCGCTCTTCGTTCAGACGCGCGAAGCCCACCCTGGAGAGGTAGACTTCGCCTCGCACATCGATGGATCGTTCCGAGAGGTCAATCCGCAAAGGGATGCCCCGGATGGTTCGAAGATTGGTCGTCACGTCATCCCCGAAGGTGCCGTCACCCCGGGTCGCACCCTGAACGAAAAGCCCACCTTCGTAACGGAGCGCAACGGCCACGCCGTCGATCTTGAGCTCCGCCACAAACTCGGGTGTTTCCCCTCCGAGAAATCGCTGCACCCGCTCCGCAAAGGCCTGCAACTCGTCCCGGGAATAGGTGTTGCCCAGGCTCATCATGGGAACGGTGTGGCGCACCGTGGGAAAGCCCTCTAGCGGGGCCCCACTGACGCGCTGGGTGGGTGAGTCGGGAACAATCAAATCCGGAAAGCGGCCCTCGATCTCGGCGAGCTCCTGGAGCAGGCGGTCGTAGGCGTCGTCGGTAATCTCCGGCCGATGCTCCACGTAGTAGAGCCGATCATGACGGGCAATCTCCCGTCGGAGGGCGGCCGCTCGCCTGGCAGCTTCCTGTCGGTTCATCGGTGAGCTTCATACTCCGGACGGTTTCGCAAAGCCCCTCTTTTCGCGGACCGCCATGAGCGCACCCGCTTCGTCCTGCCGGGCCGTCACCAGACGGATGGGGCGCCCTGAACGGGCAAGGACTTCCCGGGCGGCTTCCAAGGCGAGGCCCTGTTGGTTGTTGACCTCACTGAGATGGGCCAGGACCACGCGGTCCAGGTCGCTGTGCATCAGCGCCTCCAGGAGCGATCGGGTGGTGTCGTTCGACAGATGTCCCCGCCGGGAAAGGATCCGCTGCTTGAGCGGCCACGCGTAGGGCCCTTCCTGAAGCATGGTCAGATCGTGGTTAGACTCCAGGATCAGGGTGTGCGAGCCTTTGAGCCGCTCTCGCACGCCCAGGGGCACATACCCCATGTCGGTGGCGAGACCCAGCTTGCTGCCGTTAGCACAAAAGGTGAATCCCACGGGATTGACCGCATCGTGGGGCACCGGGAAGGGGGTCACCTGCACATCCCCCACCGCAAAGACACGGCTCGTCTGAAAGGGGACGACCGCTGGGAGCTGCCCCAACAGGGGGCCGGCGGCCACCTGCGTGGCAGGATGCATGTACACCGGGAGGGAAAAGCGCCGGGCAAAGACCCCTATGCCCAGGATATGGTCGCGGTGCTCATGGGTGACCAGAATGCCGTTCAGAGAGGCGGGCTCAACACCGAGACAGGCCAGTCGCCTCGCCAGCTCCCGGCCGCTCAGTCCACCGTCGATGAGCAGCTGCGTCTGCCCCGACTCCAGATAGACCGCGTTTCCGCCGCTTCCGCTCGCGAGTACCGAAAACCGCACTGTCTCCCTTTCTTCTGACGAAATCGGCCGCCTTCTGCCTGAAGGCGTCGCTCTCATTCTACGATGACGCCCGCATACCCCACCACCTGAGCAAAATCGCCCGAGACCTCGCCGGAGGTCGCGTACCGGACGGTCCGGGCCCGAGTGGCCCCCAAGGCTTTGGCCGCCAGCAGCATGATGGTCGTCGGAATGACGCCGCACATGGAGATGGCCTGCTGCCGCACCGTCTCGTAGAGCCCCTGTGGGTCCAGTGCCTCCACGCGATCGAGCGCCAAGCGATCCTTTTGCGCCGCAGCGTCGTGGCTCTCGTAATGGGTCATGTCGGAACTGGCAACCAGGAGCACTGTCCGGCCGCTGTCGCGCACCGCGTCCGCCACGGCCCTGGCGATGGCGGCACACTGTTTGAAACTGAGTGTCATCAGGGTGATGGGAACAAACGCCTTCGTGCCGAGAACCTGCAAGAAGGGAAGTTGCACCTCGATGGCATGCTCCCGACGGTGGGCGGTGGAGTCTTCCTCCAGCAGCTCCGAGCGCTCGAGAATGGCCAAGGCCAGCGTCTCGTCCACAGCCATTTCACCGAGCGGGGTCTGCCACCGGCCACGGCACATGATGGCGGCTTCCGCGCCCCGACCCGTGTGATTCGGGCTCAGGACAACGCAGACCTCGGGGAGCACAATCTGCGAGTAGACCTCTCCTGCCACGGCGCCCGAGTAAAGATACCCGGCATGGGGCACCACCACCCCCACAGCGTTGCCGGGCCGAGCGTCCACGAGAAACCCCTGCACCGAGCGTCGAAGCGTCTCAGGATCGGCGCTGTAGAACATGCCTGCCACAGCACTGGATCGGATCATGATCTCCGTCTCCTGCAGGACACATGGCCGGAAAAGATGCCCCACGTTAGCACAGAATGGACGCTCTGACAACAGCTTCCACCGCCCGGCACCCGCGTGGGAAAAACCGCCCATTAGAAATTGACACCCGCGCTGAAACATGCTGTAATAACGCCATTTCCTGGAGAAACATCCGTTTATGATTCAGGTTGGTGTCGGTTGCTCAACCGAAGACAACACGATGGAGGCCGCCGCTGAAGCGTCCCGTCTGGCCATGGCCAGCGCCGGAATGGTGCGCGCGGATTTCGCTCTCATCTTCACCACGCCCCACCACAGAGAAGCCTACCAGGGCCTCCTCGAAACTGTGCGGGAGACAACGGGCGCACCCCATCTGGCAGGGTGCAGCGGCCTCGGCGTCCAGACGCACCAGGATGAGGTCGATCGCGGGCCGGGCATTGCTGTCATGGCTGTGGACTCGGACGTCCTGCACGGCTACACTTTCCTCTTCAGGGACTTGCTCATGCGCGAAGAAACCGTCGGACACGCCATCGGAGAGTTTACGCGCGAACTGAACCGGGGAGTTGATCTGCTGACCCTTCTCCCGGACCATGACTCCTTCCACGCCGCCCGCTTGCTGACAAGCATTGAAGAAGAGAGCAGCGGGCCCATCACCATTATCGGCGGGTGCGCATCGGGTAAGGATGCAGAGAATCCGCCGGTCCAGTTCAGCGAAAAGGGCGTCAGCACGGGCGCAGTCTCCGGCATCTATCTGACGGGGGAGTTCATGCACATCAGCGGCATCTCGCAAACCTGTCACCCCGTCAGCGGACCGCTGATTGTGACCAAAGCCGACGGGAGTCGCGTCCTCGAACTGCGGGGGCGCCCGCCACTGGAGCACCTCTCCCAGATCATCAAAGGCCCCGTCTCCCATATCATTGCCCACGCCGTGGACCACATCAAAATCGGCCTCACCGCAGACCCGTCCAGCACCGAACTGCAGGCAGGCAATTATGTGGTCCGTTCGATCACGGAGGTGAGCGGCACGGACGGCAGCCTGTCGACCAATGAAACCGTCCAAGAGGGGCAGCCCCTGTCCTTCGTGGTGGTCGATCCGAACAAAGCCTTGGCGGAGTTCGAAGAAATGGTGCAGAACCTCGCCTTCTCCCTCACCGAGAGCCCGCCCCGCTTCGGTCTTTATTTCAATTCGGCCTCCCGGCGCGAACTCTTCGCACGATCCATGAACAAGGACATTCAGATCATCCGGAAACACTTTTCTGAGATGCCACTTCTGGGGCTTTCGAGCTTCGGGGAACTGGGCCCCATCCGTGGCATCAACACCTTCCACACCTTGTCAGGCATTCTGACGCTCATTTCGGACCCCGATACCTGAGACAGCCTCTCTGGACAAATCGCCGAAGCGGTGCTATTGATTATGCAAAAGGGGGAGTTGCGCGCGATGGCGCAATGGAGAAAATCGCCATGGAAATCCCACTCAATTCGGAAGAGGTCGCTATTCTTCGTGAGACCCTGTCTGCCGACGTTTCGGACCTCGGCATGGAGATCGCAGACACCGACCGGAAAGATTTCCGGGAAACATTGAAGCGACGTAAAAAGGTTCTGATGGAGATCTTGCAGAAGCTTTCCCGGGCGGCGGCCTGACAGCCGTTTTGGAGGGTGCTGAGAAGATCGTTTCGCATGCCGACGGCGAAGAAACGGGGGCGTTTGATTGCTCAATCCGCCGTACGAGGCTGGCGCAGCAGGGCCATCCTGGCCTTCCAGAACCATGGACGGTCCACACGCTTTTTGTGGGGGGGTGACCCCCGAAAGGCGTGCAGCGCTTCCCGGTAATACGTCTCGGCGCGCGAACGGTCCCCCCGCTGCAGCCACAGATCTCCCAATTTGAAAAAACCTTCCGAGCTAGAGGTGTGGATTGCGGTGAAGGATTCGTAGGCCTGCAGGGCCCCATCCAGATCGTCCCGCAACATGTGCAGATCCCCCAGCTTGAGGTAGGCCTCACCGTATCCGTACCGCGGATCGATGTCAATGGCGGCCCGCAGGTGTTCTTCCGCACGATCGAGCGCTCCCAGACGCAGATAACCCAACCCCAGATAATAACGGGTCTCTGCAATCTCGGCCATCTTCTCCAGTGCCCGCTCCAGATGCCCCACGCCCTCCTGGTAGCGCTTCATTCCAATCAGCTCCCGGCCCAGATTGCTGAGGGCTTCGGCGTTGTGGGGATTGAGCATGACTTCCTGCCGCAGCCGGGCCATCTCTCGGCGACGGCGCATGGGACGGGAGAAATCGGGCAGCAAACCGATGAAACGCCGGTCGATAAGAAAATAGAGCGCCAGGATGATGAGCAAGGAAAGCAGGGGGTTGCGCGTGATGAGCGTTAGAATGTAGAAGAGAAATATTTTGGACATGGCGCGCGAAACCCTCAGGTGCTGGGTTTCTCCCCTTCACGAAATGCGCGCATGATCTCTTCCCGGGTCAGGATTGCCTGGAAGGGAACCCCCGCGGCTTCAATGTTTTCTCGACCGCCCTCCTGACGATCGATAAGCGCAATGACCTGAACCACCGCCAACCGATGGTCCCGGGCGGCCCCGATGGCTTTGAGCGTAGAGCCTCCGGTGGTGATCACGTCATCCACCACCACCACACGGTCCCCATCGGCCACATTCCCTTCGATGGGCAGTCGCGTCCCGTGTTTCTTGGCCGCCTTACGGACGATGAAAGCCTCGATAGGCCGGTGCTGGTGAAACGACGTATAGCTGATGGCATACGCGACAGGGTCGGCTCCCAGCGTCAACCCGCCCACCGCTTGAATATCCAGATCCCGCACCAGATCAAAGCCCAGGGTGCCCACCAGATACATCCCTTCGGGGTTCAGAACGGTGGTCTTGCAGTTGAAATAATACTGGCTCCGCCGTCCTGAGGCGAGCTGAAAAGTCGGCGCATCCCGGTACTGAAAGGATCGCTCAAGCACAATCTGAATCAGCCGTTCTTTCAAAGACGCCATCGTGCTGTCCATTCTCCTCCTTCGGCTCGTTGGGATGGCTTTCGATACATGGCGACACAAATAGTTGGGCGTACAGAGCGACAGAACAAAGCAGACCGCGGCGCGACGAAGTCGAGGAGCGAGGTGTATCGATCGTACTCCGCAGCGACGAGGCGAGGAAGCAACAAAGGTATGCAAAGTTATGTCGCTCTGTATATAATCGAAAACGGCGGGCTCTGTCAAGGTACGCGGCGTCGCTGATACCGATCGACTGCCCGGTTGTGCTCCGCCAGGGTTTCTGAAAAAACATGGGTCCGGTCGTTGCGGGAGACGAAATAGAGGTACGAGGTGGCCGCCGGGTTTAGGGCGGCTTCGATCGAGCTGCGTCCGGGATTCGCAATGGGGGTCGGCGGCAGTCCTGCTCGCCGGTAGGTGTTGTAGGGACCGTCCCGGATCAGATCCCGTCGCCGCAGATTGCCGTCGAAGTCTTCGATGCCGTAAATCACCGTGGGGTCGCTCTGGAGGCGCATCTTCTTCTGAAGCCGGTTGTGATACACCGACGCGATGAGCGGGGCCTCACTCGCCACACCGGCTTCCTTTTCAATGATGGACGCCAGGGTCAGAAGCTGGTGCAGATTCAGGCCAAGCGTCTTCATGCGAGCCCGTTTCGCCTCATCGAAGAGGGCCAGCATTTCGCGCACCATTTTACGGATCACCTGCTCTTCCATCACCCCTTTGGAAAAGGCGTAGGTTTCAGGCAGAAGATAGCCCTCCAGATGGGGAGCATCCACACCCAGGGAAGCAATGAACTCGCCATCCGAGGTGAGGGCGGTGAACCGCTCCTGCGAGAGCACGAGGCTTTCGGCCACAATGGCCGCGACTTCCTCGATCCGCAGGCCCTCCGGCACGGTGACCCAATGCAGGACAGTCTCCCCCTTGCGCAGGTGCGCCAGGATCTGCCGGGAGGACTGGGCCGCGGAGATCTCGTATTCCCCGGCCCGAATGTCGCCTTCGGAGGCTGTGAGGCGCACGAGCAGCTTGAACGCTCGGGGTGAGGCAATGAGGTTTCGCGTATGCAGGATTTCCGCCACGCCGCCGACACTCGTTCCCGGGAGAATGTCCACGATCTCCGGCGGCGATCCCGGCCGAACAGGCAGATGAAAGAGGGAATGAAGCCGGATTGCCATCAGAACGGCACCGCCCAGCACGATGAGCGCGATCAGTGCGAAGTAGGAGCTAGTCCTCATGGGCGCGCTCCCTGGCAAGACGGTCCAGGTATCCCTGCAGAATCAGCGCAGCGGCCATCTGATTTATGACCTGACGTCGCCGGGCGCGTCGGACATCCCCTTCGATCAATGTCTTTTCCGCAATGACGGTGGTTAGCCGCTCATCCTCGGTGACCACCGGTAGGTTGAAAACTTTGAGCCGCTCCACGAAGGCCAGTGCCTTCTTGGCGGAGGGCCCGAGGCTGCCGTCCATATTACGGGGAAGCCCAATGACCATCTGTTCCACGGCATATTCTTCGATCACGGCCCCCAGAGCCTCCAGATCCTTCCCGATTCCCCGGCGGCGGATCGTCTTCAGCGCCTGGGCCGTGAGACCCAGCTCATCGCTCACGGCGACACCGATGGTTTTCTCTCCGAAGTCGATTCCCAGAATTCTCATAATGGCCCGGGGGACAGAGCCGTGCATCCGCTGGGCAACCACCGCAACAACGCCCGGGCTCTAAACCCCCTGGACGTCAAGACCGGCACTCCCATCCCGGGTGTGCCAAATCGACACATCTCTTCCCTAGGCTTCGTCACTTTTCTCCAACTTGGCCACCCGCCTGCTCAGAGCATTGACTTTTTTCTCCAGACTGGCCAGATCCTCCCGGGTCGGTAGATTCATCCGCTCCATGGCCGAGTGAATCATGTCCCGCCAAGTACCCTCTAGACTCTCCACATTCTTCTCGGCGGCCCCCATCAGATCCCGCAGCATGGAGCCGCTCTGCTCCTTGCTCACCTCCCCCTTGCGCACCAGCTCGTCTACATACTCTTTCAGCCTCTCCTGGATGCCAAGGCCCACCAGCAATGCTCTCTTCACCGGCTCAAACATAAGATCCCCTCCTGCAGTTAAGAAAAAGCGGACCCCCATGCCCCCGGGCGGAGGCTTCCGCCAGATCGTTTATCAGCCGCCCGCCATCTGATCTCGCACGAATTCGATCACCTTGTCCAACGCATCATCCAACCGTGACGGATCTTTCCCACCGGCCTGCGCCATGTCGGAACGCCCGCCGCCGCCGCCGCCGGTGATTCGCGCCACGTCCCGGATCAGATGGCCGGCGTGAACCTTGCCGTCGAGATCGCGACTCACCATGGCCACCAGGGCCACCTTACCCTCTTTTTCCGAGCCGGCCACGACGACGCCCGAACCGAGTCGATCGCGCAGCCGGTCCGCAAACTCCCGCAGTTCCTCCGGTGAAAGGCGATCCATACGGTGCGCCAGAACTTTCACCCCGTCCACGTCGCGAATCTGCGCCGAGAGATCCTGCCCCTTCTGCTCCGCCAGATCACGCCTCAGATTGGTGATTTCCCGGAGCAGTTCCTTGCGTTCCTGAAGCAGTTTTTCCACCTTGCCGACCAGCTCACCGGGGGAGGCCTTGAGCCGTTCCGAAAGATCGAGCAGTTCCGCCTCCAGGCCGGCGTAGTGATCGTACGCGGCTTTGCCGGTGATGGCCTCAATCCTGCGGACACCGGCCGCGATGCCGCCTTCGTGCAGCACCTTGATCAATCCGATCTCTCCCGTTGCGTTCACATGGGTTCCGCCACAGAGTTCCTTGGACAGTTCTGGAATGGAAACGAGCCGCACGGCATCCCCGTACTTCTCGCCGAAAAGGGCCATGGCCCCGTCGGCCAGCGCTTCTTCCAGTGGTTTGACCGCGGTCTGTACCGGCGTGTTACGCCAGACCCATTCGTTGGCCAGCCGCTCGATCCGCTGCAGTTCCCTTGGTTTCAGCGGTGCGAAATGGGTGAAGTCGAATCGCAACCGGTCCGGTGCCACCAGGGAGCCGGCCTGCTTGACATGGTCGCCCAACACCTGTCGGAGAACGGCGTGGAGAATGTGCGTGGCCGTGTGATTCAGCGCCGTGGGCACTCGCCGGTTTTCTGAAACCCGGGCCGTCAGACGCTGCCCCGCCCGCAAGGTACCCTGCAGGATTCGCACCCGATGCACCACCAGCGCCCCTGCTGGAGAGAAGGCATGGAGGACCTCCGCCGTGCCGCCCTCCCACGCGAGTTGCCCGCGATCTCCCACCTGTCCGCCCGCTTCGGCATAAAAGGGCGTCGGCTCCAGCACCACGGCCACTTCTCCGTTCTTCCCGGCCGAATCGACGACGCGGCCATCCCGTACGACGGCCACCAGCTTCGCGCTGCTCTCCATCCGGTCGTACCCCACGAAGGTCGTGCGATGCTCGCTTGAGAGCTGCTGATAGACGGGCGCCACTCCCTTTTCCTCCGATCCCTTCCAGGAGGCCCGAGCCCGCCGTTTCTGTGCCGCCATCTCCCGCTCGAATCCGTCGGTGTCAAGACTCAGTCCCCTCTCGCGGGCAATGTCTTCCGTCAGATCCATGGGAAAGCCGAAGGTGTCATAGAGTTTGAAGATCTCCTCCCCGGGCAGAACATCCTCGCCCTGCTGCTTGAGTTTCTCGATGAGCTCACTCAACAGGGTCAGTCCCTGATCCAGCGTAGCCAGAAAACGGTCTTCTTCGTTCTGAATGACGGCCGCCACGTGCTCGCGCGCGCCACGCAACTCGGGATAGGCCTCTTGCATTTCATCCACCACCGAGCCCGAAAGCCTGTAGAGGAAGGCGCCGTCCAGATTGAGCAGTTTCCCGTGCCGTGCGGCCCGCCGCAGAATGCGCCGCGCCACGTAGCCGCGGCCCTCGTTGCTCGGCAACACCCCGTCGGCAAAAAGAAACGTCAGGGCACGGACATGATCGGCAATTACCCGGATCGACGTGTCCACCGCCGCAGAGGTCCCATAGGGTTGCCCCGCCAGATCGGCGATCTCTGCGATGAGCCCCCGGAATAGGTCTGTGTCATAGTTGGAGGACACACCTTGCACGACCGCGGTGACCCGTTCCAGTCCCATGCCCGTGTCGATGCTCGGCGCCGGCAGGCGCGTGAGCTCTCCCGAGGCATCCCGGCTGAACTGCATGAACACCAGGTTCCAGATCTCCAGGAAGCGGTCGCAGTCGCATTCGGGACTGCACTCGGCACGACCGCACCCCACCTGCGGTCCCTGGTCCATGTGGATCTCCGAACAAGGCCCGCAGGGGCCCGTGTCCCCCATAGCCCAGAAATTGTCCTTCTCGCCGAGACGCAAAATCCGCTCAGCGGGCACCCCGATCGTCTCCTCCCAGAGCTGGAAAGCCTCGTCGTCATCGTGGTAGACGCTGACCCAGAGACGCTCCTGGGGGAGCCCGAGTTCGTGCACCAGGAAGTCCCAGGCCAGCCGGATCGCCTCTTCCTTGAAGTAGTCGCCGAAGGAGAAATTGCCCAGCATCTCAAAGAAGGTATGGTGCCGAGCGGTCCGGCCTACATTCTCCAGATCGTTGTGCTTGCCGCCAGCTCGGAGACATTTCTGCGAGGTGGCTGCACGCGCCACACGACGCACCTGGGCTCCGGTGAAGATGTCCTTAAACTGGACCATCCCCGCGTTGGTGAACAGCAGGGTGGGGTCGTTGCGCGGGATCAGTGACGAGCTCGGCAAGACCGTATGTCCGTGCTTTTCGAAGAATTCGAGAAATTTTCTGCGGATTTCGGATCCCTTCATGGTCCAGCCCTCAAGGTCGATTACTTCATAACAATAGAGGGTTTACGGCATCTTGTCAACAGGAGATGCCTGGTAGGAGAATCGGCTGAAACCAGAAAGGCGACGAAAAACGACGCGGTGGCAGACAGCTGGAAAAGCCGTTTGCAGGAGAGTACGGGACCGGGACAGGGAGGGTGCTTCAGTTAAAGAAGCGGTCGACCTTGAACTCCTCGCCCCCTTCCGGCGCACCACGCTCCGACACGCCGGAAGCTTGCTCCTGCTCCTCCCAGGAAAGGTCGCTCGTCGACTGAATCCCCCGGGCTTTCAGGGCGAAATCGTCGGCGTTGGAGCTGCGCTTGAGGGCTTCTTCGTAGGAGACCAGACCGCGCTTGTAAAGCTCCATGAGGGACTGGTCAAAGGTCTGCATGCCATACTGGGTCTTGCCCGCAGCAACGGCGTCGTGGATGAGGCGGGTTTTGTCCTTGTCCGTGATGTATTCGCGGATCAGATTGGTCGTGACCATCACCTCCACCGCGGGAATCCGCCCCTTGCCGTCTGCACGGACCACCAGGCGCTGGGAGATGATTCCTTTGAGCACAGAGGCGAGCTGGATCCGCACCTGCTTCTGCTGATGCGGCGGAAAGACCGAGATGATACGGTTCACCGTCTCGGTCGCGTCGATGGTGTGCAGGGTGCTGAGCACGAAATGGCCCGTTTCGGACGCCGTGAGGGCTGTGGAAATCGTGTCGTAATCCCGCATCTCACCCACCAGAATCACGTCGGGGTCCTGGCGTAGCGCCGAGCGGAGCGCGCTGTCGAAAGCCTTGACATCGTTGCCGATTTCCCGCTGGTTGACGAGACTCTTCTTGTCCTTGTGGAGAAACTCGATGGGATCTTCGATGGTGATGACGTGGGCCGTCCGGTTGGCGTTGATATAATCGATGATGGAGGCCAAGGTCGTCGACTTGCCGCTTCCAGTGGTTCCTGTCACCAGCACCAGCCCGCGCTGCTGCAGGGCCAGCTTCTCGATCACCGGAGGCAGGTTGAGCTCTGTGACCCCCAGAATCCTGTAGGGGATGACGCGCAGCACGATGGCGATCGTGTTTCGCTGCTGAAAGATGTTGACTCGGAAACGACCGAGGCCCGGCACGCTGTGGGCCATGTCCACTTCGCTGTTGGCCTTCAACTTCTGCTTCTGGTAGTTGCTCATGATGGAGAAGGCGATCGCGAGGGTGTCCTCCGAGCCGAGACGCTTGTGCTCGATCATGGGGCTCAGTTCCCCATCGATGCGCAACACAGGGGGGCTGCCTGCTTTGAGATGAATGTCCGAGGCTTTGCGTTCGACGGCAGTCTTGAGCAGATCGTTCAGATTCATGGGATGGCACCTTCCGTGTGTGTGAAAGAGGCCGGAGACCCCCTCGGGTTCCGGCCAGACCAGGCAAGTCCATGTTTGGATGCTGAAATCAGGTTAACACGGAGGTTCCAAATCTGTCAATAAATCAGGCTTTGACGGCGTCCTCCTTCACGCGATGCACCACGCCCAGTTTTTCGGCGATGGCGTCCTGCAGGGCTTCGAGCACGTCCCCGTTCTCCCGCAGGTAGGTCCGAGCGTTCTCTCGGCCCTGTCCAATTCGCGTCTCGCCGTAGGAGTACCAGGCGCCGCTCTTCTTGACAAGACCGTGGGCGACTGCCAGATCGATGAGATCTCCTTCCAGCGAGATCCCTTCGTTGAAAAGGATGTCGAACTCGGCCTGCCGGAAGGGCGGGGCCACCTTGTTCTTGACCACCTTCACACGGGTGCGGTTTCCGATGACCTGGTCGCCGTCCTTGAGCTGGCCGATGCGGCGGATATCCAAGCGCAAAGAGCAGTAGAACTTCAATGCATTGCCCCCGGTCGTGGTCTCAGGGTTGCCGAACATGACCCCGATTTTCATGCGGATCTGGTTGATGAAGATGAGGGTGGTCTTGGAGCGTGAAACCGTGCCGGTGAGTTTGCGAAGGGCCTGGGACATGAGTCGGGCCTGCAGCCCCATGTGGGAGTCCCCCATGTCTCCCTCGATTTCGGCGCGCGGCACCAGGGCCGCCACCGAGTCGACCACGATGAGGTCGACCGCTCCGCTTCGAACCAGCAGATCGGTGATCTCCAACGCCTGCTCTCCGGTGTCCGGCTGCGAGACCAACAGATCGTCCGTATTCACCCCAAGTTTTCGGGCATAGGCCACATCCAGCGCGTGTTCCGCGTCGATGAAGGCTGCAATCCCGCCGGCCTTCTGGGCCTCGGCGATCGCATGGAGTGTCAGCGTGGTCTTCCCCGACGACTCGGGCCCGTAGATCTCCACAATCCGCCCCCGGGGATATCCCCCCGTTCCGAGCGCGGCATCCAGGGAGAGGCAACCGGTCGGGATGGATGGAATGTCCTTGACCAGCTCCTCCGATCCCAGGCGCATGATGGCGCCCTTGCCGAACTGCTTTTCGATCTGTGTCACCGCCAGATCGAGGGCCTTGCTACGATGATTGCTGTTTTCAGCCATGTCCGAACTCCTTCTGCAGGGACGATTCAGGAAAGCCATCGCTGGAATCGTCTCAGGGTTGCGGGGGTGTGGATACCTTCGAGACCGGCCCCGGACCGATGGGAACGGTCAGTCGTGTCGTATATTGCGCGCCCGCCGGATGCAGACGGCTTTCAATCAGATGCAGCGCGTCCGCCGGCATGTGACCCAACTCCAATGCGCGGTGTTCCGTGACCCGGGCCGCAAAGCGCTGCCGGTCCCCGAGGCTTTTGATCCGTCCCAGGGTGACGTGGCCGTGGTAGGGACGCTTCTCCTGCGAGAACCCCAGTTCTGCCAGTTGTGCATCGAGCGCGAGACCGAGCGCCGACAGCGCCGCGGCCCCCTCGCCCACCCCAACCCAGAGCACCCGGGGACGCCGGACATCGGGAAAGACCCCGATGCCCGTCAGCTGAAGGGCAAAGGGCTCGGCAGCACCGCAGGCCCTGCGCATGCACTGGCCAACCGCCGGAATGAGAGCTTCGTCCGTCTCCCCCAGAAATTTCAGGGTGATGTGCATCCCCGCTGCCCGGGTCCACGAAACCCGGTCCCGGGAGTTGCGGAAAGCACCCTGGACGCTCCCCAGGGCCGCCTTCAGGCCCGCCGGAACGTCCAGGGCAATGAACGCCCGGATCGTGCCGGGACGGCTCCGCCCACCCGCCGCCTTGCGCCCACCCATGCTCAGCGCCCCAGCAGAAATCGGCGGAGCAGATCGAGCGCCATCTGGGCGCTTTGCAGCCGAACCTCTCTGCGGTCCCCCCGAAAATGGTGTTCCGTCACTTCACTCCCCTGGTCCGTAGCGAGGCCGATGAAAACGGTTCCCACGGGCTTCTCTCGGGTCCCGCCTCCGGGCCCGGCAATGCCAGTGACCGCCAACCCGATGTCCGTGCCGGCCTGGGCCCGTATCCCCGCGGCCATCTGTCGCGCCGTCACCCGGCTGACGGCACCGTGCGTTGTAAACAAATGCTCGGACACGCCAAGCAGATCGGTCTTCGATCGGTTGCTATAGCTCACGACGGCTCGATCGAGCACCGCCGAGATGCCAGGCACATCGACCAGCAGGGAGGTCAACATCCCGCCCGTGCACGACTCCCCAAGGGCAATGCTTCGGGACTGCTCCAGCAGGAGCCGGCCCACGATCTCGTGAAGGCTCTGCAACCCCTCGCAGAGGAAATCTGCCCCGAGCTCGCGCCGGATGCTGCCGGTCATCCGGTCGAGTTCCCGATCCAGTCGGGCCTGATCGATCCCCTGTACCGTCAGGGTGGCTGCCCAGAGGCTCCCGTGGCAACGGAAGGCAACGCGCGCACCCTCGGTATGGGCCTTCAGTGCCTTTTGGATCTGCCCCGGGGATCGCCCGATGAACTGCAGGGTCCGCCGGCGGCTGTAGACCGGCACACCCCGGAACGAAGCCTTCAGGTAAGCAGCCGTCTGAGCCCAGAGCGACTCGGACGCTTCCGCCTCGGACGGAAGGGCGCCCAGGTATCTGCCCGAAACCTCCACCACCAGACCGGGCCGCAGCCCCCCATCCGGGAGCATCCAGTGTGCCTCCTTCGGGATCAGGGCCCGGCTTTCAACATCGCGCGGCACCGCACGCCCTGCACGCTTGTAGCGAATTCTCAATGCTTTCACCAGCTCTTCGTTGAGCACCAGGCTTCGGCCGCTCACCTGCGCCAGCGCCTTGCGCAGCGCCTTGTCACTCTCTGCGGGATGGAGCACCAGCACCAGATCAAAGCGGGCCGCAGACTCCGAGAGGAGCTGGTCCAGCGTCAAGCTGGCACTGGAAACTCGGCGGGTCGAGAGGACTCGCGTTCCGTCCTCCGCAAGGAGTGCCCCCATCCGTCGCTCCAGCAGCTCCGGTTCGCTGCTGCCTGGATCGAGCATCTCCTCTTCCGAGAGAACCGTCACAATCTCTGCAATCATATCCCCAACATCCGTCGGAGCAGCTGCAGGCTCAGGTTGGCATAGACGCCAGCCGCCACGTCGTCGAGCATGACCCCCCATCCACCGGGCAGATAGCGTTCGATCCGGCGGATGGGAAAGGGCTTTAGAATATCGAACACCCGGAAAAGCAGAAACCCGCCCAGGACGCTCCCCCACGTTACCGGAACGGCGAACATGGTCACGAGATACCCGGTGATTTCATCGATCACTATGACGCCGCTGTCGCGCGCACCCAGGATGGCCTCGGCCCGAAAGGAGAGCCAGACCCCGCCCAAGAGAAAACCTGCGGTCAGAATGCCGTATGGGAGTAAAGGAAGTTGACTTAGCAGAATAAAGACGGGAATCCCGACCAGCGTCCCTGCGGTCCCGGAAGCAATGGGGGCATACCCGCTGTAAAAACCGGATGCAAAGAATAGAACCAATCGATCCAAGCGGGCCCCCGAAAACGGCGAAATGGTATCACCCGGGCGAAGAGGTGTCAAGCAGTTTGTGGCTCCGCAGAACTGGCGCCCTCTCACCCTCTGCGTTTTCGAAGATAGGCGAGTGCCTCTGCGCGGGTCTGGATGATCTGGTCGACCTGCAGGTTACGTACTTTCCGGAGAACCGCGCCCACCGCAGGCCCGGGATCGATACCGAGCACCGCCATCACGTCCGTGCCGGTAACCAGGGGCGGCGGCTCGAGAATCTTCACCCCCTCCCTGCGGTAGGTGTCGAGCAGGGCCTGCCCCAGACGGAGGGTCCGCCGAAGCGTCTCGTCATACGCCACGCCCCGTGCCGCCCGCCGGTCCGCCAGAGAGAGCAGCACGTGCAGCGGCAGATCATCGCCGACACGCCGGACGATCCTCCGCAGGGCCCGGTCGGTGTAGCCGAACTTGAGGAATCCAAGACCGAGGGTGTGATACCGCACAAGGCGCCGGATCCGTTCCGAGCGCCGGGGGGGAAAAACGTACTGCGCAAGTATCGCCTCGGCCGCGGTCGCGCTCTGCTTCTCGTGCCCATAGAAATGAGGCGTTCCATCGGCATCGCGCGTCACACTGTCGGCCTTGCCGACGTCGTGCAGCAGGGCACCGTAGGCAAGCACCCGGCGATCCTCGGCATCGAGCCGAAAGGGAAAATCAAAGCATCGGCACAGGACCGTCACGCGGTCCACCTCCCCCAGCACAGCACGGGTGTGCGCCAGTGCGTCCAGATGATGATACCGTCCCTGTTCGAGTCCGGCCAGACGTTGCAGCTGCGGAAAGAGAACAGACAGCAGGCCGGTCTTGGAGAGAAGCGACAGGGCACTCGCCGCATGACCGGAGATCATGACCTGATCCAGTTCGTCCCGGATGCGTTCCGCGGCGGACTCCTGAAGCCTCTCGGGCCCGGATTGGATTTGAGAAAGGGTCTCCCCGGATAGACGAAAACCGTTGAGTGTCGTACAGAAACGCACGGCCCGGAGCATCCGCAGGGGGTCCGCGTCAAAGGCCGCCGGTGAGGCGATGCGGAGAATTCTCTGCGATAGATCGGCCAGACCCCCCAGGGGGTCCCGCAGCTCCATCTCTGCCAGCACGCACGCGATGGTGTTGACCGTGAAGTCCCGGCGGCGCAGCTCTGCATCGAGTCCCGCAGGGTGCTGCCGTACGAGGTCGAGGGTGACACCGGCACCCGCGATCCGGTGGGTGGTGCTCTGCCCCAGCCCCATTACAAAAGACGATCCCGGAAGTTTGACCGCCAGAACCTTGGCGAGCGCGGCGGGGTCCCGGTCCACGATGAAGTCATAGTCTCGCGACGTCTGCCCCAAAAGACGGTCCCGAATCCATCCGCCCACCAGGTAGATCCGGACCCGTAACCGTCGGGCTTCCTCGGAAACGAGCCGCAGAGATGGGTCGTTCTGGATCGCCCGGAGCACGGCTTGGTGAGGCGTTTGAAACGGCATGGGGGGGTTCCGAGGGCACGGGAGCCCAGGGCTAGGACTTCACCACTTCCCGCACCCACTCCAGGGCTGCAATGGTCGCCGGAAAACCGATGGTGGTCATTGCAAGCAGCACCGCATGCTCGACTTCATCCCGGGAGGCGCCCAGCTGCAGCGCACGGCGGGCATGCGACTTGACAGCTCCTTCCGATCCAAGCCCCACGGCAATGCCCAGCTTCACCAAGCGGCGGGTCTTCTCATCGAGGGGGCCGTGCTGGTGGCACGCCTGGGCCAAGGCCGAGTAGGCCTTGTCGATGTCGGGATAATCCTTGACGAAACGTTTGTATGGTGCGGGCAGATGGGCCATGGCGAACTCCTCGATTGAATGGAAGAAAAAGCACAGCAACCGATACGATATCGGGGACGACGCCCCGAATCATCGTCGGATTTTATCACAGAGGCACCTCCTGTCAAGCGCTTTGGCGCAATCCGGGGCGCGTTGAAGCGCCCCCGACATGCTTGGCGGTCGAGCGGGGGTCGCACGGCCGGCTGCGCGGGAAACCCCCGGCAGAACCAAACCCGTCGACATGTATCGAAAAAACAGTTTGAATTTTTCGGGCTTTCATGTAGTATTAAAAATTCTCATTTCAGCAGGAGCTACAGATGGCGCGCATCGAACCTTTCCGGGGGATTCGGTACAATTCTGATAAAGTAGAGAACCTGGATCTCGTCATGGCTCCGCCCTACGACATCATCTCGCCCAGACTGCAGAAACAGCTTTACGACAAGCATCCGTACAACGTGGTGCGACTCGAGTTGAATCGCCAGACCCCTGAAGACACCGATACGAACAATCGGTATACCCGGGCCGCGGCCCACCTCGGGCAGTGGCTCGAAGCGGGTGCACTGGTGACGGATCCCCGGCCGGTATTCTACGTGTACTATCTCGACTATCGGACGCCCGAGGGGCACGGAAAAACGTTGAAGGGATTTCTCTCACGGGTTCATCTCGAAGAACTGGACTCGGGGGTGGTACTACCGCACGAGAATACCTTGTCGGGACCCAAGGCCGATCGCCTCCGGCTCATGCAACAATGCCATGCGAACTTCTCTCCCATCTTTTCGCTTTATTCGAATCCCGAACACCAGATCCTCGATATGCTGGATCGGGCGGCCGGCGACAAACCGCTCATCCATGTGAGCGATCCGGATGGGATGCGTCACCGGGTCTGGGGCATTGACGACGCGGCCGATATCGCCACCATCCAGCAGGTTATGGCGGCCCGTCCCCTTTTCATTGCCGACGGGCATCACCGCTACGAAACGGCCCTGACCTATCGGAACCTCCGGCGGGACGAGACGGGGCTCCGGGACGGTGGGCAACCCTTCGATTATGTCCTGATGTACCTCTCCAACATGGACGATCCGGGGCTGAGCATCTTCCCCACACACCGGCTGGTAGATCATCTGGAGCGCTTTGATCTGCAGCGTTTTCTGGGGCAGATTGCGGACTATTTTGAAATCCGGGTATTTTCCTTCGTACAGAAAGACGCCTTTCTTCGGGAACTCAAGACCGTGGGCCAGAGGGCGCATGCCTTTGGCCTCTACAGCTGCGACAGTGACGATCTCTACCTGCTTGTGCTGAAGGCGGGCGCCGCCATCGAGCCACTCCTCCAGGCCCCGCTCTCCCCCATCCTCCGGAGCCTGGACGTGACCATTCTCCATGCGGTCCTGCTGGAGCACTTCCTGGGAATTGGTGAGAAAGAACTGGCGGCGCAGTCCCATCTGCGCTACGTGAAGGAAACGGAGGACGCATTCCATGCGGTGAACGACCGAGATGCCCAGCTGGCCTTCCTGATGAACGCCACCCGGGTGGAGCAGCTTCGGGACGTGTCGCTCGAAGGCGAGAAGATGCCTCAGAAGTCGACCTACTTCTACCCAAAACTTCTGACGGGTCTCGTGCTGAACGCCCTGCGAGACTGACCCATGGGCGACGCTCGATTGGGGAGTGCCGTCTGGACGGCCGCAGCACCGACGGTGATCCGCCCTTGAAAAGTCACTCCCTATGGTGATATATGGAGATGCAAAGCCCAGAGTTTTTGCGTCGGGAGCTGCGCAGAGGCGAGGGAGGGGATGATGCTTGATCTGACCCAGGAACTGCACCGACCGAGAAACGATGCCGGCTGGATTTTGAAAGTGGCCATCGGAACCGCTTTCAGTATCACCATCCTGAAATGGTATCTCTTTCCGCTGGCCTGCTTTGCGGCGGGATATGTCTACCGGATATTTTTTACCCGCTTCAACGGGGAGCAAGAAGAGAAGCTCCCCGAGTGGAACAACTGGAAGGAGCTTTTTGTCACGGGGCTGATCTTTCTTCTGATTACGATCGGGTACTATCTCATCCCTGCGTTCAGTTTCAGCCTCTCCGAATCGATTCTGATGGGAGGGCTGCTCGCAAAACTGGTGGGCCTCGTCTTCCTGGCCATCTCGGCCCTCCTCTTTGTCGGCGCGCTCTTCTTTCTCCCCATGGGGCTTGCCCAGTATACCCGCCATGAGCAGATCTCAGCGGCTTTTGCCGTGCGCGAAATCTGGGACAAAATCATGAACATCGGCGATGATTACTTCAAGATCACCCTCCTGTCGGCCCTTGTCATCGTGGCGCTCTACGTCATCCGTCACATCCCCGCCGTCGGCGCCATTCTGGCCGCACTACTCGGTTTCTATGCCAGCCTCGTCTTCGCCTCTCTCTTCGGACAGCTCTGCTGCAAAGCCTATGCCGGCGAGAGTCCGACGGAGCCGCCCGAAGCAGCGTGAGCCCTCCCAGAGACGCCAAATGGGGCATGGCACGCGCCATTCCCGCCGGAACGCCGCGGCGAATCTACATGATGAGAGCGCTGTGCCTGTCAGACATTCCGGGGGGGGGGGTGTTGCCGCTTAGAACTCGCTCTTGGCAAAGAGCCGTGCCGTCAGGAAGCTCGAACCTTTGCGGTCTGCCTCATCAAGGCGCTTCAGGGCCTCCGCAACGTAAGGATCATCCCGATCCCATTTGCGCGCGGTCAGAAACTGTTGGCGGGCCTGGCGCTTCATGTTTCGGTTCAGATAGAGATAGCCCAGAGCCAGGTAATAGCGAGGATTGTAATTCTCGAGACGGATGGCGATCTTCAGAACCTTCTCGGCTTCCTTGTTCTGTCCGGGAATATGATCAAGCGCCAGCCCGAGGTAATAGTAATAAACCGAC
Organism: uncultured Nitrospirota bacterium; assembly: GCA_947259355.1. Classification (GTDB taxonomy): domain Bacteria; phylum CG2-30-53-67; class CG2-30-53-67; order CG2-30-53-67; family CG2-30-53-67; genus CALZGC01. The sequence continues at coordinate 74,813 of CAMYMF010000005.1, forward strand.
TTCTTACTGTCCAGACGAATCAGCTGTTTGAGCCGATTGGCCGCCGCGCTGAATTTCTCGGTGGAGATCAGGAATTTCGCCTCCTTGAGAAGGGCCTCGTGGTCGACCGGGGGGCGTCCGGGCTGGCTGGGCACCGTACGACGGGCAGCGCGATCACCGCCCTGCACCACGGCGGGTAACGATTCGTCGACAACGGTCGCGGTGTGGCTCACGTTCTTTTCCTCCGGCCCTCGGACGAGTCGGAGCGCCACCAGGGGATAGAGCGTCTTGAAGAAGCGGTATTCCCACATCTTGGAGGCCTTCTCAATCTGCGCGAGGGTCCGCTGACCGTCCACCAGATTGAGCAGTAGGGTCTCGTCTGCAGTGAATCGGACGCGAGACATCCAGGACTGGGCCTCGGGGGCAATCTGCAGGAGAGTATCCTTGGGCGGCAACGCCTCGAAGAGCACGTTCAGATTGTCTACACTGCGGATCCCGGCCATGAGCGCATCCATGAGGGGGTAATCGGGAAGAATCTGAAAGGCCTGGTCCGGGGAGCCCTCGGTAATCCGCATGCGCCACTCCGGATAGTCGAAGAGACTCGCCATGACCTGCCGAACCTGGAACCGCAAGGCCTCGGTCACTGCCTGCTGGGAGAGGAATCCTTCCCCCACGAGAATCTCACCCATGGCTTTTCCCGTGACCAGGCTCAGCTCCGTGGAGAGCATATACTGGTCCTGGGTCAGCCTGCCTGCCCTGAAGAGGATTTCCGAAAGTTTGTCCTGGAGGCGATTGGAGGAGGCGCAGAGGATGTTCCGCTCAGAGACGTAGATCTCTTTTTGATTCCGCTCATCTTCCAGAATGACTCTGTAGGCGCCTTCCTGTTGGACGATCTGGAGAAATGCGTGGATCAGCTCGGCTTCGGTGGTCACCCCTTTCATAGTCTCCATCATAAACCGAGGCCGGCACCGGGGCAACAGAATTTGCGGTCTGCCAAGGGCTGACCGGCGCCAGCTGCCGACAGCCTGTGTCATCGCCATCAGAGGCCCCGGCGACGGACCTGTCCAACAGAGGCGTCCTTGTTGTCATGACGTCATTTAAGCCAAATCCGGGCCCTTTCCGAGATAGGCGTTGACCCCCTTGATGGCGCAGAACTCACCACACATAGAACAGACTTCGCCGTCCTGGGGAGGCGATGACTCTCGTAACCGTCTCGCCCGGTCGGGATCGATGGAGAGTCGGATCTGTTCCTCCCAATCGAGCGCCCGACGCGCCCGGGCCATGGCTTGGTCCCGCTGCAGGGCACCGGGAAGGCCTTTGGCGATATCGCCGGCATGGGCGGCAATCTTCGATGCCATCACCCCGTGCCGAACATCTTCTACACTCGGTAGCCTAAGGTGTTCGGAGGGCGTCACGTAGCAGAGGAAATCGGCGCCCGCCGCCGCGGCCACGGCGCCGCCGATGGCGGCGGTGATATGATCGTAGCCAGGCGCGATATCCGTCACCAAAGGCCCCAGGACGTAGAAGGGGGCGCCGCGACAGAGCGATTTCTGAATCCGAACGTTCGTCTCCACCTCCTGGATCGGCACATGTCCCGGTCCTTCAATCATGACCTGCACGTCCGCCTCCAGGGCTCGCTGCGTCAGCTCACCGAGCACGATGAGCTCATGGATCTGACTCCGGTCGGTCGCATCGGCCAGACAGCCCGGCCGCATTCCGTCGCCCAGACTCAGGCAGAGATCATACCGCCGGGCGATATCGAGGAGGCGATCATAGGACGCATAGAGGGGGTTTTCCCGTTCGTTGTGCAGCATCCATTCCACCAGGAAAGAACCGCCCCGGCTGACCACGTTGAGAAGGCGGCCTTGCTTTGCGAGCCGCTCCACCGCGCCCTGCGTCACGCCACAGTGGACGGTGACGAAATCGACGCCCTCCTCGGCCTGGCGCTCAATCACGGCAAAGAGATCCTCCGGGTCCATCCGGACGATCCCCTGTTTCCGCTCTGCCGCAAAGAGGGCCGCCTCGTAGATGGGAACGGTACCGAGGGGCACGGTCGTTTCCGACAGGATCCGGGCCCGGATCCCCCGCAGGTCGCCACCGGTGCTCAGATCCATGAGCGTATCGGCGCCTGCTTCCACGGCCACCTGTGCCTTCTCCAGCTCTTCCGCCATGTCCATGTGATCCCGAGACGTTCCGATGTTGGCATTGATCTTGGTGCGCAGACCCGCTCCGACACCGAGGGCCTGCCCGTTTCGGCGGAGTCGGTTCTTGAGCACCACGGCACGGCCCCGTTGGATGCTTTCGGCCAGTGCCTCTGCCGCCACCCCTTCGCTCGAGGCCACCTGCCGGACCGCCTCCGTGATATGTCCCTCACGTGCTGCCGTAATCTGGTTCATCTTTATTCCTTTCATCGACAATTGAAGCGCTGCGCGGCCACACCCGACGCCCCGGCCGGCGGACCCGTGGACTCACCGCTGCAGCGACGGCCCCGCGCTGCAGCGCGACACGAATGCCGAGGCCGCAGCCCCGACATCCGGGGCAGCTAGAATTCCCGAGATGAGCGCCACCCCCGCCGCCCCGGCACGGAGCACGGCCGACGCGGTCGGCAGTTGGATGCCTCCGATGGCCAGAATCGGTATTCCCACCGATTGCACCGCTTCTTCCAGGGGCCCCAGGCCCAGCGGCGGCCCGTAGCGGCGTTTCGAAGCTGTTTCGTAAATGGGGCCGAGGGTCACGAAATCCGCGCCCGCCGCATCGGCTTCCCTCGCCTCCGCTGCTGAATGGGTGGACACACCGATGATGGCGGTCTGCCCCACGAGCCGCCGTGCGGCTCCCACGGAATAGCTGGCGCGCGTCAAGTGCACCCCGTCGGCCTCCACGGCGACGGCCATGTCGGCCCGGTCGTTGATCAGGAGCACGGCGCCGGCCTGCCGGGTGCACTCCCGCAGGGCCTCACCCAGCTCAAAGAGCTTCCGGTCACCCAAGTCTTTCTCCCGCAGCTGCACAGCCCGAACCCCTCCCACCAGTGCCGCGGTCACGGCGGAAACCAGCCCGCCTGCCGGCACCTGCTTCCGGTCGGTAATCAGATAGACACGGAAGGCCTCCGGGTGCCTCACGATTCGATCCGCCCCTCCAGGGGGCTGCTGGCCGAGGCGTAGAGTTTCTTGGCAATGCGCCCCGCCTTGAACGCGAGTCGGCCCGCCGCCACAGCGTGCTTCATGGCCTCCGCCATGACAATGGGCTGGCGCGCCTCCGCGATCCCCGTATTCATAAGGACCGCATCGACGCCCAATTCCATGGCAATGGTGGCATCCGACGCAGTGCCGACCCCGGCGTCGACGATGACCGGAACCGAAACGGTCTCCAGAATGATCCGGATGTTGTACGGATTGCAGATCCCGAGCCCCGATCCAATGGGCGCTCCCAGAGGCATGACGGCTGCGGCGCCGGCGTCTTCCAGCTTCTTCGCCATGATCGGATCGTCATTGGTGTAGGGAAAAACAATGAACCCCTCCTTGACGAGCACTCGGGTCGCTTCCAGGAGCGCCTCGTTGTCCGGAAAGAGGGTCTCCGGGTCGCCGATCACCTCGAGCTTGACCCAGTTCCAGCCGCCGACCTCTCGGGCCAGTCTGGCGGTGCGGATCGCCGCGTCGGCGTCGTAGCAGCCCGCGGTGTTGGGCAGCAGGAGGTACTTCTCCTGGTCGATCTGGTCGATCAGCGATCCGCTGCCGAGCTCGTCGATTCACACGCCGCACCGCCACCGTCACCACGTCCGCACCCGATGCCTCCACAGCGCGGCGCGTCTCTTCAAAATCCTTGTACTTGCCCGTCCCGATCCAGAGCCGTGAGTGGAATGTATTGCCCGCAATGACCAATGTGTCTTCCATAGTTTTTCCCTTTCTGTGTCTCCTCTAATTTACGACACCGCCGATAGGCCCGAGCAGCCTTCCGTCCTCTGTCCTGCGTCTTCCGTCCTCTGTCTTCCGTCTTCCGTCCTCTGTCTTCCGTCTTCCGTCCTCTGTCCTTCACGATCTTCCTCACTGGTGCAAATCTGCTTCCCCTTGCCGCACCCGATCCAGCCGGTCGATCAATCGCCGCCGCAGCGCTTCATCGGATACGTTCTCCAGTGCCGCTGCGATCCGCTGCACCCCGACGGCGCGGCTCTCAGCGCTCCCATGGCGCTCGAGATATTCCGCCAGAGAGAGCAGGGCATTGACCAGACAATGCTCCTGCAGCATGCCCGATTCTGCTGCCCGGCGGAAATGCTCTCCGGTGCGACCGGTGCGGTAGCAGGCCGTACAGAGGCTGGGCAGCAGCCCCGCGTCGAGGACGGCGTGCACCATCTCGTCGAGGGAGCGTGAATCGCTCAGCGAGAACTGCTGCGTTCCCGCGCGGGCCGCGCCGTCGGCATATCCGCCGATGTCCGTCCGTGAGCCTGCACTGATCTGTGACGCCCCCATGCGCACCACATCGTCCCGAAGGCTTGCCCCCTCCCGTGTGGAGACCACGACGCCCGTATAGGGTAGGGCTAGGCGAAAAACAGCGACAATCTTCCGGAAGACCTCGTCCGAGACGGGATGGGGGGCCTCGCTCAGGGCCGCCCCGGGGGCGGGCTGCAGTCGCGGCACCGAAACGGTGTGGGGTCCGACGCCGTAAGTCTGCTCCAGATGGCGGGCATGGGCGATGAGCGAAAGGACCTCAAAGCGGTAATCGTAGAGGCCGAAGAGCACCCCCATCCCCACATCGTCGAAGCCCGCCTCCATGGCCCGGTCCATCACGGACAACCGCCACGTATAATCCCGCTTGGGACCCGAAGGGTGCATACGGCGATAGGTGGACCCGTGATAACTTTCCTGGAAACATTGATAAACCCCCGCACCGGCTTCTTTGAGCCGCCGGAAGCCCTCCACAGAGAGAGGCGCCGCGTTGACATGGACGATGGGCATGGGGGTTTCCCGGTAGATGGCCTCCACCGCCCGACACAGGTACGCTAAAGACGCCTCCCCCGGTGTCTCTCCCGCCACCAGAAGGACTCGGCGGTAACCGAGTTCGAAAAGGCACGCCGCCTCCCGGAGAATATCCGGAATGGAAAGGGATCTGCGGTGGGCCTCCCGGTTTTCCCGACGGAACCCGCAGTAAAGACAATTGTTTGCGCAGCGGTTGGATAGGTAAAGGGGTGCGAACAGAACGATCCGCTTTCCGAAGACCTGCTCTTTGACCCCCCGGGCCGCCGCAAAGATTGCCGCAAGATCCTGCGGCGCTTCAACACGCAACAGGGCGGCAATCTCCGACAGGGTGAGCCGCTTGGCCTCCCGGGCTCGTGCCAGAATTCGCATGAGCTCGTGACGCCCGCCCCGGCCGTCCCGGATGAGCGCATGAATCTCGCTCTCATCGATGGCAAAGACCTCTTTCGTCGGAATCATTCCCGGGTCCCTTCCGCGCCCAACAGGAGGCGCAACCATACCCAGGGGTTCACCCCAGCCAGAATCTCCGCCAGGGACTCCTCATCCCCATTGTGAGCGAAGTGCTCTTCCGACAGAGAAAATCCGTTGTCGATTAAGAAGATCCGCTTCGGGCGTATACCGCCCGCACAAACCATGACGGGTCCCCGACGGGTCACACGCGCACACGGTCTCGTGGACCTTGATTTTCATGCAGCTCACTCACCGCCTACGCGTGGAGCAGCGCTTTCGGACCTGACAGGAAGTGAGAATCGGTTGGATTTGGCGCGGGCGACACGGACACCCCAAAGGAAAGCCTCTCCAAACCGTTCCCTCCGCTGGTATCAACCAGATCAGGTTCAAGGGGTCTCCCGTCGCAACGGGACTCTCAGTACGAACGACTCCCCCACGGTTGGCGCCTGTACTATAGCAGAGCCTATCCACCCTGTCAAACAGCACGGGCGGCCTTTAAAGACAGGGACCACTCTTCGACGGCGCTCCCCTGCAGCGGGCGCCGGCAAGGGGTTGGAAGTTGCTGGGATGAGTTCTTTGGGCTATTTTACGAAAATCGAATGGAATTTCAGGATCATCCGTCCAAGTACCGCAGATTGCCATAGCATTACCCCACCGGCAATCACGCGTTTAGAGGTGCCCGATGGACGCGCTCTCGCTCCTCGGCTCGGTCATGGGTCTGGCCTTTGTGTCCGGATTGAATCTGTACGCAACGGTGCTCACCGTCGGCCTGGGGATCCGGCTGGAGCTTCTGGCGCTGCCGCCCCATCTTGCCGACCTGGAGATCCTGGCCCACCCTGCCGTGATCGCCGCGGCAGCCGTGGCCTACTGCTTCGAGTTCTTCGCCGACAAGATCCCCTGGGTCGACACCCTCTGGGACGCCTGCCACTCGCTGATTCGCCCGCTGGGAGCGGCCATCTTGGGTGCGTCGGCGTTGGGAAGCGTCGACCCTGCACTGCAGCTGGCGGTCTTCCTGTTGTGCGGCGGTGTCGCGTTGACCTCCCATGCGACCAAGGCGGGGCTCCGGCTTGTCGTGAATCAAAGTCCCGAACCACTCAGCAATACGGGCGTGAGCCTGAGCGAGGATGCGGTGGCGGTGGCCGGCACCTGGCTGGCCGTGAAACACCCCCTCATCATGCTGGGCTGGACCGTCTGCTTCGTCACCCTGGCGGCGCTGCTCCTGCCCCCGCTGATCCGCCTGCTGCGGGTCCAGTGCCTGGCGCTGGCGGCGCTGGGCCGCTCTTTTTTTTCCCGCAGCAGCGCCTCGGCGGAGGAGACACTGATTGATCAGATCCCGGAAGCGCTGAAGGAGCATCTCCCGGACAATCTCAGCAACAGAAACGACACCTTCTGTGTGCAGGCGGTCTCGGGAGCGGGACTGTCACCGGGGCGCTATCATGTGGGCCTGCTTTACCTCGCGGACGGACGCCTTCTCTTTGTAACCCGAAGACGTTTTCGGGTGGTGCACTCGGAGATCTCCCTGACGGGCGTTTCCTCTGTGGCCTTCGAAAAGCGCAGGCTTCTGGACCGGCTGGTCCTCACCTACGAAGACCGAACGGTGAGTCTCCTTCTGTGGAAGCGCCGCCAGAACCGCGGTGAGCAGATGGCCCAGCTGCTTCGGGCGCGGCTGGCAGCCCTCCAGGCCGATGGCCCAGCCATCCTGCAAGGTCGATCTTTGTCAAAGACGGAGGGCGGTCATCATGAATGAGGCTGTGCTCTTTCTCGTCAACCCGGCAGCAGGGAGTGGGGCCGGGGCCTCCACCAAGATCCGCCTGGAAGCGCTTCTCTCGGAGGGCTCTTGCAAGGCGCAGGCCCGGTATGATCTGGTGTTCACCGACCCACACAACCTGACTGATCAGGCCCAAGCCGCCTGCGCCCGCTACGGGACGCTCGTCGCCGTCGGCGGAGATGGCACCGCCTCGCAGGTAGCCCGGGGCATCGTGCAAGCTGGGGGATCCGCCCACTTCGGGCTCATCCCTCTCGGCACCGGAAACGACCTGGCCCGAAGTCTCGGAATCTACGATCCCCGCCTGCCGCGATCACTCCGCTCACTGCAGCGCGCGCTCTCCGTGGTGCTGGCGGGCCGGCCCCGTCGCATGGATCTGCTGAATGTGTCCGGGGTGGGATGCTGCTGCAACTACTTCGGCGTCGGACTCGACGGGCAGGTACTCGCTGACTATGTACGCTCAGCCGCCAGCCCATGGTACACAGCCATTCGCCGCTCCACGAGCCTCAAATTCGCACTCTACGGTCTGCATCTACTGCGTCGCCTCTCTTACCGGATGCCTCCGGAGCTGACGATGCGAGTGCGGGGCGAAAAGAACAGCGCACCGGCCGTCGCCTCCGAGAGACTCCGCGCCGTGATCGTTGGCAACACGCAAACTTATGCCGGTGGCTTCGTGCTGAATCCGGCCGCGCGCATGGACGACGGACGCTTCGAAGTCACCCGGGTGCGCCGTCTGTCGGACATCGCGCGCATCCTCCTCGCGCGGGCCGTCCCCCTGCGCTCACTGGCTGCAGGGCTTGCAAGCACGCAGACGGATCACGTCGATTGGCAGGCACCTCCGGGTGTCCCCTGGGAATGGGACGGCGAACCGGCCGCCGGCGTCCTGCCCCGGGCGGGTTGCGTCACACTTGGCGGGCCGCTGTCGGTGCTGCTTCCCAGCGGCGACGGCGACGGCCCGCGACCAAGAGGCTCCAGCACTTGACGGCCCGGCGCCGATCGCTTCGAGACCTGGACCGCGGGCAAAGCACATGCCCACATGGCCCACCGATTGCCATTGCGCCTTCGCGAGGTTTGTTGCTATAGTGGCCCCGTCCGCGGGCGGCGTGCGCCATGGAGCAGGTCGCGACGAGGCACGGCGGGAACACCCCCGGCGGCCGCCGTCATGCCGTCTCGGGCCGGCACGAAAAGGCCGCCGAATCAAGACAGGAGAGACCATTGGACTGGCGGTATCTGATGCTCCCGGTCGTTGGTGCAGCTATCGGATGGATCACCAACTACATCGCGATCAAGATGCTCTTTCGGCCTTACCGGCCGGTGCGCATCTTGTTCTGGACACTGCAGGGCCTTCTTCCGAGACGGCGGAGGGAGTTTGCCCAGAGCATCGCCCGTACCGTAGAACGGGACCTGCTGACCGCGGAGGACATCACCCAATTCATCGATGAAGTGGAGTGGGAAGAAGAGGTGGAATGGGCCGTGGCCCAGACGGTCGAAGCCCGCCTTCGGGACAGCCGCATTCACCGGTTTCTCAACACTCCCATCGTGGGACTCATCGGCCAGGAAGTGGTGCGACAGGTCAAGCGGATTATCTCCCGGGCCGTCATCACCAAGGTCCATGAACACAAGGCAGGGCTGGTGGAGAAGTTTCAGGGCTCCCTTCAGCTCAAGAAAGTGGTGTCCGAACGGGTGGAGGGCTTCGATATGGAAAAACTCGAAGCCGTTCTCATGGCGCTCATCGCGAAGGAGCTGACCTATATTGAAACAGTGGGAGCAGTCCTCGGATTCTGCATCGGTCTGGTGCAGATGGCCCTGCTGCTGCTCTTGTGAAGGCATTGCGTCGGGATGAACAAAGGCAAGCTCTATATCGTGGCCACGCCCATCGGAAACCTCGAGGACATCACTCTCCGGGCGATTCGCGTCCTCAAGTCGGTGGGACTCATTGCCGCCGAAGACACCCGGCGTTCCCGGCGCCTGTTGAATCATTATCAGATCTCCACGCCGGCTACGAGTTACCATGACTATACCAGCGAGAAGAAACGGAAAAGGATCATCGGCCGACTCATGGGGGGTGTGGATGTCGCCCTCATCTCGGATGCGGGCACACCGGGCATTTCCGATCCCGGGTATCGCCTCGTCGTGGACGCCTTGGCAGAGGACATTACGGTCCTGGCGGTCCCGGGCCCCTCGGTGGTCACGGCTGCGCTCTCCGTCTCCGGGTTGCCCACCGATTGTTTTTTCTTTGCCGGGTACCTGCCGGCCCGCAAGAGCACTCGGCGTGACAGGCTCCTGGCGCTCAGCGGGCGCGCTGAAACCCTCGTCATCCACGAAGCGCCGCACCGGATTGTCGAGACTCTGGCGACGATGGCCAGCGTCTTCGGCAACCGCCGTATGGCCTTGATCCGGGAGATGACCAAGCTGCACGAAGAGATTTTTCGGGGCACATTGGAGGCAGCGCGCGTCCATTTGCAGGCAAAGCCCAGGATTCGGGGCGAGATGACCCTGGTGGTCGCGGGCGATTCTTCAGAGCGCCCCGCAGAAGAGGCGATCGACCTGCCCGAAGAGATTGCCCGCGTGATTCGGGAGCAGAAAGTGACCCGAAAAGATGCCGTGCGAATCGTGGCTGAGACCTTCGGCATTCCCAAGAATAAGGTTTACCGGGCGAGTCTCGGCAAATGAGCCTTGGGGGCCTCGGGTCTGACCCTGCAAACAGGAGTTTGCCCATGGAACGGAGTCAAGTCGTCTGGCTTTCAGCCAGAGCCACCAAATGGTCCTACCGGCAGAGCCTCGCGGGGCGCCTGGAAACACTCCTGAAGGAACTGCCCCTGTCTCGCTTCATGAAGAAGAAAGCCCCGGTGGCTGTCAAGACCCACTTCGGATCGGAAGGCGCCCATCGGGTGGTCCGTCCTCTCTTCATCCGAAAAGTCGTGGACGGCGTCATCCGGGCGGGGGGCAAACCTTTCGTCACCGACACGGTGCGCATACGCGGGCTGGATTACCTGAGGGTCGCCAATGAAAACGGGCTCAACGAGCTTTCCTGCGGCGCCCCTCTGGTGATGGCTGACGGAATCTTCGGCAACGACCATGTCCGGGTGCCGGCAGGCAAAGAGCAGGGCGAAGTCCTGGTGGCGTCGGCCATCTACGATGTGCCCAGCATGATCGTGCTGTCCCACTTCAAGGGGCATGTCAACGCCGGCATCGGCGGTGCCATCAAGAACCTGGCCATGGGCGGACTGTCGGGCTCCAGCAGAAACGACGACTGGCAGCACGGCCGCGGGGGGATGCATGTCCATCATACGGAGGGCGAAATCTCGTGGAAACAGGAGCAATGCATCCGCTGCGATCAGTGTGTCGAGGTCTGTCCGCTGGAGGTCTGCTTCTTTGAAGATGAACGGTTTGCATACAACCAGAAAAAATGCTGGCGCTGCGGCCGCTGTGTCCGGGTCTGTCCCGAGGCGGCCCTCCACATGCCGATGAACGATGAGCGGTTCCACCGGGGACTGGCCGAGTCGGCGGGAGCTGTTCTTTCCACGTTCAAGAGGGAGCGGGTCCTGTACCTCAATTTCCTGCTGGAGATCCAACCCGAATGCGATTGCATGCCGATGGCCGATGTCCCCGTCATTCAGGACTTGGGCATTCTGGTCTCGGAGGACATCGTCGCCGTCGACCAGGCGTCCCTGGATCTGCTGCGGGAGAGCCCACCGCTGCCGGGCTCGGCGGCCGAGGACAAGGGCATCGCACGGGGGGAGGACATCATGTTACGGCTCCACGAAACGGACGGTCAGAGGCATATCGATGCGGCCTGGGAGCTGGGACTTGGCAGAAAAGCCTATGACCTTGTTCGCAAGTGAAAGATACCCTGCAAATACGGTTGACAGAGCGCCCGCACTCGAGATAAAAAGACCTGAAGAAGCGCAGTCCCCGCAAGAGGAACTCCATGCCGGCCCGTATACTCGTTGTAGACGACTCCAGCGATAACGTGGAAGTACTCAAAACCGTTCTTGAGTACAACACGTATGACGTGTTGACGGCGTGCACGGGGGAGGAGGGAATCCGTATTGCCCGCGAGGAGGCACCGGATCTTATCCTAATGGATGTCATCATGCCCGGTTTGGATGGCATTGAAACCTGCCGGCTGCTGACGCGAGAGGAGTCGACCAGACACATACCGGTGATCATGCTCACCGCCAAGCACGAACCGGAGGATCTCCAGCAGGGACTGGAAGCGGGGGCTGTGGACTACGTCAAGAAGCCCTTCGTCATCGTGGAACTGCTGGCCCGGGTTAAGGCGGCGTTGCGGCTGAAAAAGGCGCAGGACAGGCTGGTGGAACAGGAGAAGAAGATCGCCGTCATGGAGCTCGCCGGCGCCGCGGCCCACGAGCTGAACCAGCCTCTGACCGTCATCAATTGCCAGGCCAAACTCCTGGAGGAATCTCTCGAGAAGCGGCATATTCCACCGAGCCGTGAGATGGAGATTATCTATGAGTCCATAGGCAAGATGACCGATATTATCCGAAAGATTGGCAATATCACCAAGTACAGGACCAAGGATTATCTTCTGGGTGAGAAGATCATCGACCTCAATGAAGCCAGTGAGGAACTCCTGGAAGAGTGAACCCTCCGGAGCTCGTCCCACCTTTTCCCTTGACAGGACTCACCCGATCGCGCTAATTTTCGAAACAAAATAAAGCTTATCTCCTTTGTTCTATTTACACGGGAGGAGACCATGGAATTGACGCGGGCTGCCGACTACGCCCTGCGCGGTATTTTGTATCTCTCTATGCAACCCCGGAATTCGCTGTGCGTCATCAGCGAAATCGCGGAGGAAATGAGTATTCCAGAAGGCTTTCTGGCGAGGATCTTCCAGATCCTCGCGAAGGCGGGGATCATTCGCTCGCATCGCGGAAAGAAGGGGGGCTTCTCTCTCGCAAAACCCCCGGAAGAGATTCAAATGAAGGAAGTGATCGAAGCCCTGGAAGGCCCGATTCTCCTCAACCGGTGTCTTGAAGGTGAGGACATCTGCGAACATCAGAGCTACTGCGCCCTCCACGAAGTCTGGGACAAGATTCAAACAAACGTGGTGACCATTCTGGAGGATACCGATTTTGCCTCTCTGTCGGAACGGGTCAGAGAAAAGAAGGGCTGAAAGCCCCCTTCCGAAGGCACCGAGCACCCATGGAAATTGTCCACAATCCTGAAACGATCCAACAGCGTTATCCCTATCCGGTACTGACCCTCGGTAACTACGACGGCGTCCATCTGGGGCACCAGGAGATCTACCGCCGGGTCATTGCCCGGGCGCGGGAAAAGTCTGGAACCGCCATCATTTTCACCTTCGAACCCCATCCGCTCATGGTTTTGTCACCGTCGACCTGTCCGCCGCTGCTCAATACCTTCCGGCGGAAAATGGAACTCTTCGAATCCTTCGGCATCGACGTGGTGATCTGCGCGGAGTTCACCCGTGAGTTTGCGGCCACACCGCCGGCGGACTTCGTCCAAGAGGTCCTGGTAGAGCAGATCGGGGTGCAGGAGATCTTCGTGGGATACGACTTTGCCTTCGGACGCGGCAAACAGGGAACCACCGATGCCCTCCGGACGTTTGGAGAGATGTACGGATTCCGCGTGACGGTGGTCCCTGCCCATACCCTCAAGGGCGAAGTCGTCAGTACCACCCGCCTGCGTGAGCTCGTCCGTAAGGGCGACGTTGAGAAGATGGCCGAGATGCTGGGTCGCTTCTACGCGAGCGAGGGGACCGTCGTACCGGGAGACCATCGCGGCAAATCCCTCGGATTTCCCACCGCGAATCTTCACGTCCACAATCAGACCTTTCCCAAGCGGGGTGTTTACGCGGTACAGGTTGAGACGGGCGGACGGCTGTTGGATGGGGTGGCCAGTATCGGCACCCACCCAACCTTCGGCGAGGGGAAGATGACCATCGAGGTGCACATCTTCGATTTCGACGCGGATATTTACGGGGAGTTTGTCCGCGTCCTCTATCGGAAACGGCTGCGCGATGAACGCACCTATGACAGCAAGGAGGCCCTCATCCGACAGATCCACAAGGACGTCGAAGAGGCCCGGCGGGTCCTGCGCGAAAAGGGCCGGCGCGAGACGCCCCATGAAAAAATTCCGTAGAAGCCTCTGGCTGGGACTCGTCCTCAGCGGCGCGCTCGTCGCCCTCCTTCTGGTCCGGACCGATTTCGCCAAATTGGCCGAGGCCTTCCGTCGTGCCAATTATCTCTTCTGCATCCCCATGATCGCCGTTGTGCTGTTGGGCATGTTCGTTCGGGCCTACCGGTGGCGCTTCATCATGGCGCCGCTCCATCGTGCTGCCATGCGCAACCTCTTCTCAGCCACCATGATCGGCTTCATGGCCAACTATGTACTACCGGCGCGGATGGGAGAGCTGATCCGGGCTTACCTCATCGGGCAGACGGAAACGATCTCCAAAATCAGTGCCTTCGGCACCATTGTGGTGGAGCGGCTCTTTGATACATTGACGGTGCTGATTATTCTGGTGGGGGTGCTCTTCATGATTTCCCGACCGGACAGTCCACTGGATGCTGTCTATGCCACAAGCCTGAAGGCTGCAGGTCTGCTGCTTTGTTTCGCGTTTGTCGGCGTTCTCGGCTTTCTCACGCTGCTGAAAATGAAGACCGCGCAAACCCTCGACGCCGTCCGGTGGTGCCTGCAAGTATTTTCACAAACCTGGCGCGAGAAGATTCTCGGGCTCCTGGAGGCCTTTGTTTCAGGCCTCGGTGCCGTGCGGCCCGGGGCTCATCTGGTGCAGATTCTTTTCTACTCGGCCCTCATGTGGGGACTGTACGCGTTGGGAAACGATTTCATGCTGCAGGCCTTCCGGATCGACCTGCCGGGCTATGTCCCCTACTACCTGCTGGTGGTGCAGGCTGTGGCCGTGGCCATCCCCGCCTCACCGGGATTCGTAGGGACTTACCATGCTGCTGTGGTCGCCGGCCTCGCGGCCTTTGAGATTCCCGAAGAGACTGGACTCAGTTTTGCCATTCTCTCCCATTTCCTGTTAATCGTTCCGATCATTCTCTCGGGGCTCTTCCTGCTCTGGCGGGAGCATCTCTCGCTCAATCGTTTGGAGGTCGAAGCCGAAGGGGTCGCGGAAGAAACGAGGTTCCCATAGGAGTCGTTATGGGGCGTCTTGTCATCGCCATGCTGTGGGGGGTGCTGGTCTACTTGCTCTGGAAGATGTTCTTCCCGTCGCGCCCGACGCTTCGCGGCCGGAACTCACGGGAAGGGCAGATTGAATCGATGGTGCAGGACCCCAACTGTGAAACTTTCATCCCCCAGTCCCAGGCGCTTCGCAAAACCATCCGGGGTGAAACGCGCTATTTCTGCAGCAAAGCCTGTCTGCAGGCTTACCGGGAAAAATCGAAGTCCTAAGGGTCGCACCACACAGTGTTACGGCGGAAGCACCTGGTTGGCGATGATCGTCCGGCGAAGATGCTCCACGAAACCATTGGGGCCATTCGTGGCCACCTCCGAGAGATGGATGGGTCGCCCAATAACCAGATGAATCTCGCCGGGTCTGGGCCGAAAACTCTTCTTGGGCATGATATGGAAGCTGCCAGAAATACTGACGGGAACCACCGGCGCGCCCGCCGCTCGGGCCAGATAATAACATCCCTTCTTAAATGGCTGAACGCTGCCGTCGACTGAGCGCGTTCCTTCCGCGAAGATCAGAATGGACTGGCCCCGGCGGATCTGTTCGGCTGCGGCCGCGAGGCTGCGTCGCGCCGCTTCCCGATTGGACCGATCGATGAGGACATTGCCGAAGCGCTTCATGGCAAGACTGAACACGGGAATGCGGTAGAGCTCCTTCTTTGCAACCCAGCCGAAACGCAAGGGCACGGCGGCAAAGAGGGCAAAGATGTCAAAATAGCCCTGATGATTCGATACCAGAATCTTGGCGCCGTCACCCGCAATGTTTTCGGTTCCCACGGCGCGCACCGTCACCCCAGCGGCGGCCAAAATGCCTCGCGCCCAGAGTCTGGCGAAGAAATGCAGGCTCTTTCCATTTCGGTCGAAAAACGAAAAGAGAATCAGCAGCGTTCCCAGAATCAGGGTCAGAGAGACACCAACCGCCCAGACCCATACGGTGCGTATCATGACCACCTCCCGGCGGGCCGTATTATAGAAGAAGCCCCAAGGCATTGCAAGGCCAACCCATAGCCCGTTGACTTTCCGCCCCCCCATGCGATAAATTGTGACCAGTCCCGTCTCGCCGCAACAAACGGAGCGGACCGCGCGCGGAGCGAACAGCATGCGAATCCTCTTTCTCGGAACCGGAACGTCATCGGGGGTGCCTTCCATTCTCTGCGACTGCCCCGTGTGCTGCTCGCCCAACCCGAAGAACAAGCGGCTCCGCTCCTCCATTCTGGTCACACTGAACGGACGCAACATTCTCGTCGACACGGCCACGGATCTCCGAGAGCAGGCCCTGCGCTACCGGGTGGGACGGGTGGACGCCGTCCTCTTTACCCATGCCCATGCCGATCATGTGCACGGCATCGACGAAATCAGGATCTTCAGCTACCACAACGCTGCCCCCGTGCCCTGTTACGGAAACGAAGAAACCATCGCCACCATCCATCGGCAGTTTCCATACATCTTCGTTCCTGATAACGAGCGGGAGAGTTTTGTCCCCCGGATCACGACCCATGTCACCCAAGGGCCTTTTCAGCTTTTCGAGCGACAAATCGTGCCCGTACCCATCGGACACGGGAAGCAGACCATCCTGGGTTATCGCATCGGGGGGTTTGCCTATCTGGGCGACTGCAATAGCATCCCTCCGGAGAGCGAAGCGCTGTTGCAGGAACTCGATGTGCTGGTGCTCGACGCCTTGCGTGACTCTCCACACCCGACACACTTCTCTCTCGATCAAGCCGTGGCGGCAGCCCGACGAATTCGGCCAAAGCAGACCTTCTTCACCCACATGGCCCACCAACTCGATCACGATCAAGTCAACCGGAACCTGCCGTCGGACATGGCCCTGGCCTATGACGGCCAGGTCCTCGAACTCAACGAACCGTTCTGAGCTATGAACCCAACCGTCCCGGCACATGAATCGCCCGTCCTGGAAAAAGAAAGCACGCTGCACGTGCTCCGCTCGTCGCTCCGAGAGAAGACCAAGGAGTGGAAAGAGGGGGCCCGGGGTGACGGATTCATCATCATTCAAATCGACGGACTGCCCCATCAAATTTTGATGAAGGCCGTCTCCGAGGGCCATATGCCCTATCTCCAGAACCTGCTGGCCTCGGGGCGCTTCAATGTCAGCCGATACCGCTGCGGCATCCCGGGCAACACCCCGGCGGCGCAGAGCGGCATCATGTACGGAGAGAATCAGGGGATCCCCGCCTTCCGCTGGCTGCGCAAGAAGGACGACACCCTCATCTCCTTCAAGAACCCGCTATCCGCCCAAATGGTGGAAAGGGAGATCTCCAAAGACAGAGAGGGCATACTCCACAGTGGGAGCAGCTACGTCAACCTGCTCTCCGGCGGCGCCACACGGTCGGTCTTTACCCTCAGCACCTTCTTGACGCAGGACATGCAGAAGCGGCTCTCCGGCCTGGCCATCTTTCTGCTCATCTTCCTCAATATCGTCCCCCTGGTACGCACCCTTGCCTCCTCCGTGCTGGAGCTGACCCGGGAACTTTTCGAATACCTGGAGATCCGTATCAAGGGCCGAACGCAGAAGAGCGAGGGGTTCTTTCCGATCGTTCGGATCTTTTCCAATGTGCTCTTCTTCGAGGTGGCCACCATGGGCACCCTCATCGACATCAACCGCGGAAAGCGCGCCATCTACCTGACTTATAACGGCTATGACGAGGCCGCGCACCAACGGGGCCCGGAGACCAAATATGCCCTGAAGGCGCTGCGCGTGATCGACAAGGGGATTCGCAAAGTGGTGCAGCGAGCGTTCAACAAAAAGCGGGGGATGCGCTATGATGTGTTCGTTCTCTCCGACCACGGGCAGCACCCTTCCATTCCGTTTCGCTATCAGTACGGTGAATCGCTGGAGGACTTCATCTATTCCAAGGTGAAAGAGGGACGCATCACTCAGTACGGCGGGGGTGAACACGTGAAGGATTACCTCATGGTAGCCCTCAGCTCAACATTACACGGCTTTGCAGACCAGAACCTCTTCTTCATGCGGCGGATATTCAAGAACTTCGCCCGTTACATCGAAAGCCACATCGGTCAGGAGGAACGCAAAACCTCCAAGGAAAGCATCTCCATTTTGAACTCCAGCCCCATGTCCAATATCTATTTCAACTTCTCCCCGGACCGAGTCGATCTGGAGGAGATCGAACGGGTCTACCCGGGACTGGTCGGTGCCCTGGTCCGGCATGAAGGGATCGGTCTCATCCTCTGTCGCTCCAACGGAGAACCGTTGATTCTCTCCAGACACGGTCGGGTATTCTACCGAAACGGTGCCAAGACGGTCGACGGGGAGGACCCCCTGAAGACCTTTGAAGACGCGGAATATATCGAACAGGAAATCCTCGCACAGGCGGCCATCCCGGAGGCAGGGGATCTGGTCCTTTACGGCGCCTACAGCGACTCGTGGGTCATTAACTTCGAAGAACAGATGGGCGGACACGGCGGGATCGGCGGCATGCAGAACACCCCCTTTATTCTCTACCCCAGCGCGGTGCACTTTCCCTTCCGGGAGGTCAAAAACGTGCGGGAACTCCATGAAGTTTTCGCGGGATACTCCGGTCGTTCCTCCGGAGGGCCTGATCATACTTGAGCGGTGGCCCGCGCGTCCACGCTGCACACCCGTGCCAGGCGAAGCGGCGCAGACCTTGCGCCGGAAGCGCTGTTGTCAGGCGCGCCGTTCTGTGATAGATTGAAATTATCCGATGCAGGCCGACCCGGACGTGAGCGCCGGTTCCCAAAACGACCCATCTCTGAAGAATTCGATATCCATGGCAGGCCACCCCATTAACCTCACAGGCGATTTGTCGGACACATCGGTGCCGGAGATATTTCATGCCCTCTCCGTTGCCCGGTCCACCGGTGTCTTTGAATGGACCTGCTTCTCCCGGGAAAAGAAGGTCTATCTGCACAGCGGTCGGATCGTTTTTGCCTCGTCCAACAGCCGCACCGATCGCCTGGGCGACATCCTCTTCCGAGAGGGTCGGATCAAGGCTCCCGATTTCATCGAGGCCGCAGGAAAGGTCAGCGAACAAAAGCGGCTCGGTCAGATCCTCATCGAGATGGGGGCGTTGACCAAGGAGGAGATCAAGGAAGGGGTCATCAATCAGGTGCGCACCATCATCTATGACCTCTTCAACGAGCCCGAAGGGCATTACTCTTTTCACGAGCAGGAGAACCTGCTCCGAGAGGTCATTACCCTCGACATCAACACCGCCGAGTTGATCCTCCGGGGCGTTGAGCGGATGACCGACTGGCACCGTATTGTGCAAACCCTGTCAGGGATAGACACTGTTTTCGAGATGGCCGCTGGTTCGGAGAAGAAACTGGTCGAAATCGCATTGCGCGAGGCAGAGGAGGCGGTGCTCTCACACATCAATGGTCGCAACTCAGTTGCAACCATCTGCGCCGACGTGGGGGGCAATGATTTCGAGACCTGCCGCACCCTGATGGCCTTGCTCTGTGCCAATTTAATTCGGCGCATGCAGGACACCGAGATCGCTGTGCTTGAGGAGAAGCGGGCCCGGGACTTCTTCGAAAAAACCACTCGCTGTTACAATCTTCTCTTTGCCTATGCTTACCGTTATCTGACGGACAAAGTGGGCAAGCTGGGGGACCGGAATCTGTCACACTATCTGGAGGAAATCAAAGAGGATCACCCGGTGCTGTTCAAAGGAATCTTTCTACTGCCCGACGGGACCCTGGCTTCCGAGGCGCTTCGGGAGAATTTCGAGCGCCTCGACGAAGAGACCCGTAAGCGGGAACTCCTGGCCTGTCTCAAGGGGTTGCTAGCCGCAGAGCTGGCGGCCATCCGGGAATCCCTGGGAACCACGGAAGAAGCCTTCGTCACCTCCCGCTTGAAAAGCATCATGGAAAACTTGAAGAAGGAGACAGTGCACTCTCTTGGCTAGCCCCAGCCTCGCCTCTCGAAATCCCCAATGAGCCGCTCGGAAATCTCGCGAACCCGCATCATTTGATCCAGGACAGCCTCTCGCAGAAGGTCCGGGCTTTGAAATCCCAGAAGAATGGCTGTGTAACGCAAGTCGGTGGCATCACTGATACTCTCTGCATTGATTGTCAGCTTCAAAATACCACTCACATCGGTCAGGTACTTGCGTGCCCGGGCAAGGATTTTGAAATCCGAAGCACGGGCAGGGTCCTTGCGTGCCAGAATCTGAAGCATGCGGGCATCTCCCGGTTCGAAGATCTCCCAGGCGGCCCGCAGCAGATTGAACAGCAGCGTCATGTCAAACAGACCGCCCGGCCCCTGCTTGAGTCTCACCTCCTCGGTTTCTTCTCGGTAGGCAGCGATGTCCCGGAACTCGTGAATGATATCACCGATGAGTGTCGTCTTTTCTGCAAAGATCCTCTGCCTGATGATGTCGGATTCAAACCGTGCCTGCAGGTCGGAGCCGCCGAAAACCGGGCACGCCCCGAGGAGCTGACACCGTTCGACGAAATCAACAGGCGTCTTTTCATCGAGATACTGACCCAAGGCCTCCAGGGAAAACGCGAACCCCGCGAGCTGGCCGCCGATTTGATGATGGGGCATGGTGCCCAGACGCGCCAGTTCGCTGTGGATCCGGCAGACCGCCCGGTTCAGCCGGAGCGGGTCGACCCGCTTGGGATCGAAGATGACAAACATATCGTAATCGTTGGTGCAGGCCTCTCCGCGCGCACTGCCGCCCGTTGCATAAAGGGCCACACCCTGCCGGTCCCAGAGGACCTCGTGCAGACCGACCTCCTGCAGGGCGAAGCGCACGAGGCGCCGGACATAGCGGTCCAGGTAGTCCGTCCGGGGGAAATTTCCTTCGCGAATTCCCCTCAGGAAGAAGCGGAGCGACTCCAGATCATGGTAATCTGCCAACTTCTGATACCGCACGTGGACGTCCCGATGTCCGTAGAGGCTGGTGAGCGCGCGCTTGGAAAGCACGCCGAGCCGCACCACGTCGGCGGCCTCGGCATCGGATATGAGACCGCGGGAAACCAATCGGCCGATCTTGCGCAGCAGCAGGGGGTTGCGGTAATGGTAAAGAAAGAGATAGGCGAGGACCTGGCCGATGCGTTGGTCGCCGACGGTCTGCCCGCTCTTGAGGATCGTCTCAATCAGGTCGACGGCAAAAGGAGCCGTGATGGCTTTCAGGAATCGCCGGCACAGGGCCTGCTCTTGGGAAAGAAGTTCGATGAGTTTCTCGCCGTGAGCCGGCGCCCCAGCGAAATGCTCGCGGAAGATCGCCGACCAGCAGGTTTCGAGTTGGGCCATCTCGCGCCGCCAAGGACCTTCGAGAAAAAGAAGGAAGAAGCGGACCAGGCTTTCCACATCCCCACCCATGGAACGGAAGTAGCGACGGAGAATCTCCGGTCGGGGGACTTCATACAACCGGTCCATCGCCTCGAAGAGGAGCCGGCAATAGTGCTCCTCCTCTTCCAGAAAGCCCACGAACTCCGTCCAGGAAACCGCGGGGGTTGAACGTTCGACAATTTCGATGACATCGGCCGCCGATTGTCCCGGCAGGCCCCATTCGACCTCGACGGCGTCCCGATCCATACGCCGTTTGAAAACCCGTATGAAGTCGACGTATTTCTTGAGTTCCTCCTTAAAAACCGTGGCCACCTCTTTGAGGCGTCGGGCATAACCGTAATAGTCCCGCAGAAACTCCGTGACGCCTCGGCCGGACCCATTGCGGCCGTAGCCCATCAGATAGGCCACACGCTCCAGCGCAGGCCGACAGAAGGGGTCCGTATAACGGATCCCCTCTTCCTGGACCAGCGTCAGTTGATAAAGAAATCGCGTCGACTCCATGAAGGCGATGGCCTCCTGCAGGAAATGGTATTCCCCGGGGAAGCGCGTGTCGGTACGCACCACCGTATCGAAGGCCTTCCAGAAGTGTCCCCCGATAATCCCGAGCGTCGCCCGCAGGGCCGACACGATCATCTTCGCCATGCGCAGACCGTCCGCCTTCGGAACGATCTTGCCCGGCTGAGGTCGGTGGGCGATGAGGGCCCGGATTTCCTCCACCACGCCTCGCACAAAACCGGTGTAATACCGATTGTCTTTCCCCAAGCGATAGGCATAGCGCATGACCACCCGCTCCTGGAAGGCCTCAAAGAGGGAGATGCTTCCGGTAATGGGAACCGAGCCAAAGAGCTGGGAGATGATCACGAAATTCTTGATGTCCGCTTCCATCAACTTTTCATAATCGTCAATGGACGCCGAGAACCACTTGGCACCGGAGTGTTCGGACAGATAGAAATGCATTGGGGTCGCACGCCGGTACATCTCCCGGTTCAGACGGCCGATGATGCGGCTAAGCGCCTTGAGATCTCCGCCTTCCCGATGCACAATCCCCACATCAATATCATCTTGGTCCCGCCGCGCCCCCACATGGCAGATCACGAATTCGGGAAGGTTCTGTTCGGTCTCCGCCAGCATTTCCAGAAAGACCCGAATCAAGGAGGAGCAGAGGCGGGTGAATCGGGATTCCGCTTCCAGAAGCATGGCCCGATAGGCACTCGTGCGGTGGGACCGGCGCGCCACATCCGCCTCCAGCATGTCCATGAGATTCATATTCATGGTGACCAGCAGGAGGGAATAATAGCAACCGAGAAGGTCAAACGCTTCGGCCCGATCCGTCGCCCGATGACGGATCAGGTCCATCTCCTCAAAACAGAAGGGCGAGACGGCATCGAAGTTGACCAGCGAGAGCTCTCCACTGGCATCGAGACGGTGCAGCAGTCGCGGGAGATACTCCTCGATGTTGCGCAGGTTCTTCTTGTAATGATTGCCCAGGAGTGCCGCCCGGTTCAGCCGGGCGCGAAGCCGCTCCTCCGTTTCCTGGCGGGTCCCGTCGACCATGATGTTCCTATGGATGTGGACTCGGAGGCGCATCGCTCCCCGGCCAGGGGTCAGAAGAGCGAGGGATACTCCTTGCTGTCATCCTCCGACGGAGTTGTCTTCTCCTCCGCCGCCGGCTCGGGCTGCGCGGGGAAGCCCTTGAAGACATACTGACCCAGGACCGAATGATACGCGCTCCACCCATGGGAAGACGGCTCCCCAGCCATGAGACCACGGAAGGCCTGCACTTTGGCATCGAGATCATCCAGGGCATGCAAAATGAGCGCCTCCAGGGTCATCGGTTTCACCGGGGAGCCGAACTCCTCGCGGCCGTGGTGAGAGAGCAGCAGGTGTTTGAGCAGAACCGCTTTCTCTTCGGGAAAACCGGGAATGGCGCGAATGGCCTCGGACACCCGCTCCACCTCCAGCGCAATGTGACCCAAGAGGCGGCCGCGGTCCGTGTAATCAATGCTGCGGGCATAGCTCAGTTCATCCACTTTGCCCACATCGTGAAGCAAGGCGCCTGCCAGCAGGAGATCACGATCGATCTCGGGGAACTGGGGGGCCGCGCATTCGCACAGCTGAAAGAGGGACAACGTATGCTCCAGAAGCCCCCCCAGATAGGCGTGATGCATCCCTTTCGCCGCGGGTGCCCGCTGAAACTTGGACCGAAACTCGGGGTTTTCGAACAAGGACTCCACAAGCTTTCGCAGGTGTCGGTCCGTGATCTTGCGGATGGCAGTCATCAGCTCAGCCATCATCTCTTCGGGGTTACGTTTGGCGGCAGGCAGAAAATCTTCCGGGTTGACCTGAGCATCATCCACGGCGTTGACGGACTGCAGGGTCAGCTGCAGCTTGCCGTTGTACTCAGTCACCTGCCCGCTCACCCGGACGAAATCGCCGCGGGCGCACTGCCGGGCCACCGCCTCGGCTGCCTCCCACACCTTCCCGTCCATCTCCCCGGAGCGATCGCCGAGCTTCAGCGTGAGGAAGGGCTTGCCGGCCCGGGTCGTGGCCAGCGTCTTGTTGCGCAGCAGATAGATACCGCTGACCCTCTCGCCTTCACGCATCTCTGAGATCAAGCTCGCCATGACGACTCTCCGCAGCATACAGTGCCTGTGGGATATTCCTCATCAGCCGGTTTCGTACTATACCGGTTTCACCGGAGAAGATCAACAGGGATCGCCGCGCTGGCCACGCCGGAAGGCCACCCCCGGAGGGCGGTTGCCTTCTCCAAACATTTGGCTTAGAATCGGGCGGGTGAGGAAAGACAAAATGGGAGGAATCATGCTGACTCGAATCTTGCTCCTGAGCTTTGTTTTACTCGGATCTGCCCTTGCGGGGGCCAAGGAGATTGTACCCCCCCAGGAAACTCAATACGACTTGCAGGTCTTCTTCGACCTTGCCCAATCCAAGCTGATGGGCCGTGCCTCCCTGCCGATCGCTGCAGACGGTCCAGCGGTCTTCAGGACCGGTCTACTGCGGATCAACACCGTCCAGTTGGACGGTGAGCCCATCCCCTTCGCAAGCGACGCCGGCAGACTCACCGTCCGCGCTGCCGACGGCGGAGCGCTCGCGATCTTCTACGAGGCCGTGTTTGAGCCGGAGCAGCGTGCCCATGCCGCGCACGCGCTGCCCCCGCCAGACAGCATTACAACGCAGGAAATCCGGCTGACCGGCATCTGGTATCCGCAATTGTCTCATCCTGCGACGTACCGTCTCACCGCCCAACTCCCCATAGATTATGAAGCCGTCTCCGAAGGAGAGCACGCCGAACGACACCGCCGGGGCGCCGTCGCCGACTTCGTCTTTTCGTCCTCCCATCCGACAGACCACATCACCCTGATCGCATCGAATCGTTATACTGTTCTGAGGGAGCAGGTCGATGGTCTGGAGCTAATGGGCTACTTCTTTCGGGAACATGAACAGCATGGCCGCAACTCGCTCGCCATCGCACGGGAGGCGATCGGCCACTACGAGCGGCGATTGACCCTGTTCCCCCATCGGCGCTTATCCATAGTGGAGGTGAGTCGTGGCGGCATTGATTCCCGCCCTCGCCGCATTGCGCTGGGCCCGAATCAGTTGCTGCCGTCGACAGAGGCTCGCGCGGCGCTTGGACGCGCCATCGTTCGCCAGTGGTTCGGCCATCTTGTTTACGCGGCCCCATCAGAGAGCAACTGGAGCGAAGGATTGGCGACCTATCTGGCCGACCATTACGGGCTGGAACGAGACCGTCCCAACTGGGAAGCTCGCAGAGCCTACCTCTACGACCTGAGCCCCGACGAGGACCACGGGGTGGCGGTCCCGCCGCATCAGCTGTCAACAAGCCCAGACACCACGGCAGCCCTTCGGTTGCGTGCGCGGGGGGCCATGGTCTTTCACATGTTGACGGGGCTTCTTGGAGAAGAGCCCTTCTTCGTTTCTTTGCGGGATCTCATCGCGTGGAAGGCCAACAGGCCGACGTCGTGGGAGGATCTGCAGCGGGTGTTCGACCGCCATGGGGAGCACGATCTGAGCCGGTTTTTCGATCAGTGGGTCCGCCGCGGAGGCGTGCCCGAACTGGAGGTGTCCAACGGCGCAGTACGCTGGGACCAAGAGCGCTTTGATGTTCGATTCGATGTATCACAGAAGGGTGAGGTGTTCTCCTTTGCCCTGCCGGTGAGGGTTCGCGCCGTGGACGGCAGAGAGGAAACACAGCAGATCCTGGTTGACCGTGAGACCCAGAAAATCGCGGTAACCGTCGACCAGGAGCCTGCCACGCTCATCGTCGATCCCGACTACGATCTTCTCCGCCGGCTCACCGAGGCGGAACGGCTTGCCAGTGAGACGGGGACGAAACAAGGTGGTGCTGCTGCAGGCGGGGCGCGCGGCCTCACGCTGGTGCTCCGGGGAACCGACACCCCCGCCGTCGATCTTTCCGGTCTTCGTTCCCTCTCAGAAGTCATTGCCGCGGCCGCTGGAAAGAAGATTGTCTACGTGGGGGAACAACACGATCAATTTGCCCATCACCGGGTTCAATTGCAGGTGGCGGAGGGCCTCTATCGGCGCCATCCCAAACTGGCCATCGGCATGGAGATGTTCCAAAGACCCTCGCAACAAGCTTTGGACGACTATGTCGCCGGGTTGACAACGGAAAAGGAATTTCTCAAGGCATCGGAGTATTTTGACCGGTGGGGAATGAATTACAACCTCTACAAGCCGATTCTTGATTTTGCAAGAAAGCACAGACTCCCCGTGGTCGCCCTGAACACGCCCCGGGAACTCACGCGGAAGGTGGGCCGGCAAGGGCTGGCGGCACTGACCGACGAGGAAAAGAAACGGATCCCGCAGGAGCTTGACTTCTCCGACAACGCATATCGGGCGCGTCTTAAAACCGTGTTCGATCGCCATCAACAGGGCAGCGGCAACTTCGAGTACTTTCACCAGGCCCAGATCCTATGGGACGAGACCATGGCCGAAGGGATTGACCGGTTTCTCCGCAGCAACCCCGACCACCAGATGCTGATCGTCGTCGGCGGCGGACACCTGACCTTCGGTTCCGGGATTCCCAGCCGGGCTTTTCGAAGAAACGGTTACGATTATGCTGTCATTCTCAATGACACGGATGTGGAGCCCGGTATTGCGGACTACATCGTATATCCCTCACCGATGCAGACCGTCTCGGCACCCAAACTCATGGTCATGCTCTCAGAAGAGGGAGACACAGTGCGGATCAGCGGTTTTCCGGAGGACAGCGTTTCACGGGATGCAGGCTTGCGCGTCGGGGATCTTCTGACAGCGCTTGACAATGTCCCCGTCACGAGTGTTGCGGATATCAAGATTGCCCTGTTTTACAAGAATCCCGAGGAGACGGTGCGGGTGAGGGTCCAACGAAAGCGGTTTCTCGGAACGTCGCGGACCGTTGAGTTTGATGTGACGCTTCGATAGGTCGATCAGTCCTAGATAAATTCGAACGCGATACCCCCGGTGTCCGCTCGGACGACGCGGGCCCGTAAAAGGGGCGCCTTTCGCCCCTGAACGGTGCCGTTCAGTTGCAGCGCCATCTCCGTCCCCCGGGGGGGGAGCCGCTGGAAACGCACCTCGATATAGGTGCCGCGGTTACTGAAGTCGCGGGTCCGTCCCAGCTGCGTTCCTTCGCCCGGCCACGTAACCCTGATTTCCAGGCGTTCCCGGGCGCGTTCGTATGTGCGTCGCTCAACCATCAAACCTCAGGGGAGAGTGTCTGCAGAGCCATCGCCAGGAAAGCTAACACCCCTACCGGTGTCTGTCAAGACAGGCCTCTGCCACGGGTCGTCCGGCAGATCCACGGGGCGAAAAGGTCGGCGGGATTGGGAGGGCCCCTTGATAGCGCCCCTCCCATGCACCATGGGGGATGCGCTTGTAAATTACCGGGTTGAAGATAAAATTCCGGCGTCACGGCCGACAACGACACAGCTGGCGGGGCATAAGGAACACCGCCGATGAATCTGCCCAATTTGCTCACGGCCATACGCATTGCGCTGGTGCCGGTCTTCGCCACCCTGCTGCTGAGCGGACGCATTGGCTGGGCCCTCTGTGTCTTTTTGCTGGCGGGCATCACTGACGTCATTGACGGATACGTTGCCCGGGTCTACCACCTAGAGACACGACTAGGCGCCATACTTGATCCGTTGGCGGACAAAGTGTTGCTTATTACAGCCTACCTCCTCCTGGCCGCACTGACTCGGGTGCCACTCTGGCTGACAGTTGCCGTCGTTGCCCGGGATCTGGTTCTGCTGCTGGGCATGGGCTTCATGTACTGGTTTTCCGGGCATCTCCATTTTTCCCCCTCCCTGGCGGGAAAGGCCACAACGGCCCTGCAGCTGATCACCGTTGCGGCAACTCTTCTGAGCAATTATGTGGACCCCGTCACGCACCTTCTGGGGCTCCTCTATGCACTGACAATGGCACTGACCATTCTGTCCGGTATACGGTATCTCTATGACGGCCTCGGGCAGCTTTCAGCGTCGCCGATGGACAAACAGGACTGACGGGGAGAGCCGCGAAAAGGCGGCACGCATATGACGATCCGGCCCGTCCATGGGGCGCAGATTTCTCGCACGGCGCCCCTGGAGAAAGGCCGTGGAGGCCTTTGGAAACACCGGTAAGCGGCAGGCATGCCGGATAGGAAAAAACAAACTTCGGGAGCGCTCAAATGCCCTGTATTGCATGAAAAATCCTGATTTCAGGCTTCAACAATTCATCTTGACAATTTTGGTCACCGTCCCGTAGAATTTTACTAAGTAGACGGAATCAGATTCTCGATCCACCTTAACCAATTTTTCCCCCAGGAGTTGCAACAATGGCAGGTAGACTGGGCTCGCTCTTGGTGGCCGCTAATTTGATCAGCGACCAGCAGCTCCAGCAGGCCCTTGCGAAGCAGAAAACCGAAGGCGGGCGGCTGGGCAGCAACCTCGTCAACATGGGCTTCATTCAGGAAGACCGTCTCATCTCGTTTCTCAGTCAGCAGTACGGCATCCCTTCTGTCGACGTGGCCAACTTCGAGATCGACCCGGAAGTGACCCGTTTGATCCCATCGGAAGTAGCGCAGAAGTACATGATCATCCCCATCAACCGCACGGGATCGACGCTGACCATTGCCATGGTGGACCCCTCCAACGTATTTGCCATCGATGACGTCAAGTTCATGACCGGCTACAACGTGGAGCCCGTGGTGGCCTCCGAGGGATCCATCAAGGATGGCATCGACAAGTACTATGACTCTGCGGACATGCTGCAAACCGTCATGCAGGATATCCAAGAAGAGATCAACATCGACATCATCGAGGAGGAGTTTGAGGAGGATGTCAACCTCGGCGACATCAAGCAGGCCGTCGAAGACGCACCAGTCGTCAAACTGGTGAATCTTATTCTGGCAGAGGCGATCAAGAAAGAGGCCAGCGACGTCCATATCGAGCCTTACGAAAAGGAATTCCGGGTACGCTACCGTATCGACGGGGTCCTCTACGAAGTGATGGCCCCCCCCAAGCGCCTCAAAGACGCCTTGACATCCCGGCTGAAGATCATGGCCGAGCTGGATATTGCCGAACGAAGACTGCCACAGGACGGACGCATCAAACTGAAAATGAAAGGCAAAGAAGTGGACCTTCGCGTTTCGACACTGCCGACACTCTTCGGTGAGAAAGTCGTGATGCGTATACTCGACCGCAGCAATCTGATGCTCGATATGACCAAGCTCGGCTTTGAGCCGGATGCCCTCAAGAAGCTCAAAGATGCCGTTTTCTCCCCATACGGCATGGTACTGGTAACAGGGCCGACGGGAAGTGGAAAATCCACCACCCTCTATTCCGCCCTGGGTCAAATCAACAATCCCGACATCAATATTATGACGGCGGAAGACCCGGTGGAGTACAACATTTTTGGCATCAACCAGGTCCAGATGAAAGAGGAGATCGGACTCAACTTTGCAGCGGCCCTTCGATCCTTTCTCCGTCAGGATCCGGATGTGGTCATGGTGGGGGAAATCCGGGACTACGAAACGGCGGAAATCGCCGTGAAGGCAGCCCTCACCGGCCATCTCGTGCTCAGCACCCTGCATACCAATGATGCCCCCAGCACCGTCAACCGTCTGCTCAATATGGGCATCGAACCCTTCTTGGTAGCCTCGTCGGTCATCTTAATCATGGCCCAGCGACTGGCCAGGCGTATCTGCCCGGAGTGCAAGCAGCAGATGGAGATACCGGAGAAGACATTGATCGACATCGGCCTGACGCCGAAAGAGGCTTCAGAGATCACCTGCTACCATGGGACGGGCTGCGCCAGCTGCAGCGACACCGGTTATAAGGGAAGGCTGGGCCTTTATGAAGTCATGACCGTCGATGAAACGATTCGGCAAATGGTTCTGGAGGGCGCCTCAGCAGCCGAAATCAAAGAACAGGCGATCAAGAATGGGATGCAGTCCCTTCGCATGGCCGCACTGAATAAACTGAAGGCCGGCGAAACGACGCTGGATGAAGTGCTTCGCGTCACCTTCGGAGACTGACGCACCCGCGAACACGATTGAACTGGCGAATTGCCAAGGAGTGTGCCATGGCGCTGAGCCTGCACCAGTTGTTGAAAACCATGATCGAAAAAGGTGCCTCCGACCTGCATATCACCACCGGTACGGCCCCACAGGTCCGGGTCGACGGAAAGTTGATTCCGCTGAACCTCCCCCCGCTGACGGCCGCGGAAACCAAACAGCTCTGCTACAGTGTTCTCACCGATGCCCAAAAGCATCGCTTTGAAGAGTACTCCGAACTGGATGTCTCCTTTGGTGTAAAAGGACTCAGCCGGTTTCGGGCCAATTTCTTCATGCAGCGCGGTGCCATGGCCGGCGCGTTCCGTACCATTCCATACAAGATTCTCTCTTTCGAGGAATTGGGACTGCCTCCCATCGTGCAGAAATTGTGCGACAAACCGAGAGGGCTGATACTGGTCACAGGACCGACGGGCAGCGGCAAATCGACCACCCTGGCATCCATGATCGACAAGATAAACAACGAACGGCATGAACACATCATTACCATTGAAGATCCCATCGAGTTCCTGCATCACCATCGCAAGTGTGTGGTGAATCAGCGGGAGGTGAATGCCGACACCAAATCGTTCAAGAACGCGCTCAAGTACGTTCTGCGGCAGGACCCCGATGTCGTCCTGATCGGCGAAATGCGGGACCTGGAGACCATCGAGGCGGCCCTCACCGTGTCCGAGACGGGTCACCTGGCTTTTGCAACCCTTCACACCAACTCCGCGGCCCAGACCATCAATCGGATTATCGACGTCTTCCCATCGCACCAGCAGTCGCAGGTGCGCGCGCAATTGTCCTTTGTTCTGGAGGGAGTCCTCTCGCAGCAGCTCATTGCCAAAGCAACCGGGGAGGGGCGGGCCATGGCGATCGAGGTGATGATCCCCAATGCAGCCATACGCAATCTCATCCGTGAAGACAAGGTCCATCAGATCTACTCGGCCATGCAGACCGGGCAGGAGCAGTTCGGCATGCAGACCATGAATCAGGCTCTTTTTGAACTCTACCGGAAACGGGTCATCACTTATGAAGACGCCATTGGACGATCCCCAGTTCCGGAAGAGATGATGAACATGCTGGCCAAAGGGGCGGACAATACCGGACAGACTGAGAGCAAGAGACTCCGGCCCTCCAAAGTCAAGTATTGATAGGAAGTCGTCCGTTTTTTCATTAGTACGGGAGATAAACCATGGAAGTTTTTACCTATGCGGGGAAGACAAGCGCCGGCGGCACAAAAAAGGGGAACATCGAAGCCGGCTCCAGGGAGGAAGCCATGAGTCTCCTGCGACAGCAGGGGATCCGGACGACCACGCTAAAGAAGAAACCCAAAGACATCGAAATCAAGATCCCTGGATTGGGCAGTGGCGTCAAGGAGAGCGAGATCGTCATCTTCACCCGTCAGTTTGCAACCATGATCGATGCCGGCCTCCCGCTGGTCCAATGTCTTGAAATTCTTTCGTCTCAAACGGACAACAAGGCCTTTGCCAAAATCATTGGCACCGTCAAACAAGATGTGGAAGGCGGCTCCACCTATGCGGACGCGCTGCGTAAACATCCAAAAGTGTTCAGCGACCTCTACGTCAACATGGTGGAAGCCGGCGAAGTGGGCGGTATTCTGGACACCATTCTGAACCGCCTCGCCCTTTACATCGAAAAAGCCATCAAATTAAAGAAAAAGGTCAAGGGGGCCATGGTTTACCCGGCCACGGTGGTGAGCGT
Organism: uncultured Nitrospirota bacterium; assembly: GCA_947259355.1. GTDB lineage: Bacteria > CG2-30-53-67 > CG2-30-53-67 > CG2-30-53-67 > CG2-30-53-67 > CALZGC01. Next base: position 105,754 of record CAMYMF010000005.1, read on the forward strand.
TGCGGTGATCGTCGTCGCTATCATTATGATCTACGTCATCCCGGTATTTCAGAAGATGTTCGCCGGTTTCGGCGGGACGCTGCCGGCGCCCACTCGCCTGGTGATTGCCATGAGCCAGTTTTTGAAATCAAATATTCTATACATTATCCTGGCGTTGGTTGCTTTCGTCATCGCCTTCTCGACCACCTATCGCAAGAGTGAGAAGTTCAAAAGGGGCGTGCACCGGACGCTCCTGGCCCTCCCCGTTATCGGCACCCTGATCCGGAAGGTGGCCGTTGCGAAATTCACCCGCACCCTCGGCACCCTCATCAGCAGCGGCGTTCCCATTCTGGACGGACTCGAGATTGTCGCCCGCACAGCCAACAACAAAATCATCGAAGAATCCGTCATGAGGACGCGGGAGAGCATTCGTGAGGGGAAGACCATTGCCGAGCCCCTGGCTGAAACGAAGGTGTTCCCCCCCATGGTCGTCCAGATGATAGGCGTCGGTGAGCAGACGGGCGCGCTCGATTCCATGCTCGCCAAGATTGCCGACTTCTACGACGAGGAAGTGGACAATGCGGTTGCTGCGTTGACCTCCATGCTGGAACCGCTCATGATGGTCTTCCTCGGTGGAACGGTTGGCTTTCTCGTTGTGTCCATGTACCTGCCGGTCTTCAAAATGGCGGACATGATCAATTGAGAACAGCGCGTCTGCCATCGGACCGAATCATCATAGGGCGTCCTCCCATGACGGCAGGCCGCAGCCTGTTCCAAACTATGCCCCATGGTCGCAATCCACAGATCCCGACCGGATGACCTGACCACTCGGCTCAAATGGCTGATGCTCATGCGGGTCTTGCTGGTGACGTTCCTCTTCGGCGTCACCCTGCTCGTCGGTCTTCGCCATCCCGGCACGGAGCTGGTCTCTTCGTTCAATTCCCTCTATTTGCTGATCGGCTATGCCTATCTGCTGTCGGCCCTTTCTGCGGTTGCGTTCAGACGTCTCCGCCGGCCGGTTCCTTTCATCTACGGCCAGATCATCGGTGACATTCTTTTTATCACCGGCATTCTGGTTGTCACGGGTGGGCTTCAAAGCCCCTTTATCTTTCTGTACTTCCTCTCCATTAGTGCTCTTCTACCTGGAGCAGGGGAGCCGTGCGGTGGTGGAGGCCGAGCACTTGGCCGCCCCAGCACTATCGCAGCTGTATTATCGGGTCTTTCTCAACCTCTTCTCCTTCGTCATCATCGCTTTTCTCAGCAATCAGCTCACGGGACGCTTGAAAAAGGCCGGAGAGGCAATCCGGGAACGGGAAGACAGCATCGAAGATCTGCAGGTTCTGAACGAGAACATCGTACAGAGTGTGACCAGCGGCCTGATTACCACAGATCTTGCCGGAAGGATCACCTCGGCGAACATCTCCTCAGAGAAGATTCTCAAGATCACACGACGGGAGATCATGCAGACCACACTCGACCGCCTCTTCCCGCTGCATCAGGTCAAGGATTATCTGTCACGCGTCTCCACCAACGTCAGCGACGATGTGTTCAGCCGTTTCGAGGGCAGTCGTCTGGCCCCCATCGGGGAAGAGATGATTCTGGGCATGACCTTGTCTCTGCTTCGCAACAACCGGGGCGAGCCCGTGGGCGTTCTCTGCACATTTCAGGATCTGACCCAGATGAAGACCCTGGAAGGGGAAATGCGACGCCGGGAACAGCTGGCCATGGTGGGCGAGCTGGCCGCGGGCATTGCCCATGAGATACGCAATCCCCTGGCCTCTATGAGCGGCTCGATCCAGGTGCTGGCCTCGGAGCTGGAACTGAAGGAGGATTCCCGCCAGTTGATGGAGATTATCCTGAAAGAAACGGATCGCTTGAACAACCTGATCGGTAATTTTCTGATGTACGCGAAACCGCGCCCCCTGGCCTGCAAGCCGTTGCGCCTCAAGGAACTTCTCGAGGAGTCCCTCACCCTTCTGCAGAACAGTGACCGCCTCCCCAGGGGAGTTTGCATTGAGACGGACCTAGACAGCGATACCCAACTGCACGTCGATGCCATGGCCATACGGCAGGTCTTCTGGAATCTCGTAATCAATGCCATTGAAGCCATGCCGGACGGCGGGCGCTTGAAGATTGCCTGCACCAGGATGTCGCAGGAGCATGTGCAAGCCTCCGATGCCGGTACCAGCATGGTACGGATCAGCATCTCCGATACGGGCGGGGGCATTGATCCTTGCATCAAAGAAAAACTGTTCTTCCCCTTTCACACGACCAAAGAGGGAGGCTCCGGCCTCGGCTTGGCTATTGTCCACCAGATCATCAAGCAGCACGACGGCTGGGTGGATGCGGTCAGCGTCCCAGGCGACGGAAGCGTCTTTCATCTCTACCTGCCGGAGAGCACACCTGCACTCATGCATCAGGAGGTATAAATGCAATCGATACTCGTAGTGGATGACGAACAGAGCATGCGGGAGTTCCTCTCAATCATGTTGAGCAAGGAGGGTTATTCCGTGGAGGCCGTGGGCAATGCCCGCGAGTGTCTGCAGCGCATTGACCAGGATATTTTCGACCTCGTCATCTCCGATATCAAGATGCCGGGAATGGACGGCCTGCAACTGCTCGACGAAATTCGGCGAGTATCTCCGGACACCCTGGTCTTGATGATGACCGCCTTCGGATCCACGGACACCGCCGTCGAAGCAATGAAAAAGGGCGCCATCGATTATGTGGTCAAACCCTTCAAAGTCGATGAGATCAAGATCATCATCCGAAATGCTCTGGACCGAAAACATCTCGAGCAGGAGAACGAGCTGTTGCGTCAGGAGCTCTCCGCCCGGGAAGGGTGCGACCAGATCGTCGGCAAGAGTGGGGTCATGAGGGCCGTTTTCGAAATCATACACAAGACCGCCAATAGCAAGAGCAACGTCCTCATTACGGGGGAAAGCGGGACCGGCAAAGAACTCGTCGCAAAGGCCATTCACCGGCTCAGCCGGCGGCGTGACCGAGCCTTTGTAACGGTGAACTGCGGCGCCCTGCCGGAAAACCTCCTGGAAAGCGAACTATTCGGCTATCAGCGCGGAGCCTTTACGGGAGCCGTGGAGAACAAAAAGGGGCTCTTCGAAGTCGCCCATGAGGGGACCATCTTCCTGGATGAAATCGGGGAGCTCGACCCCACCATGCAGGTGAAACTGCTCCGGGTCCTGCAGGAGCAGGAGTTTCGCAGAATCGGGGGGACGGAGGATATCCGCGTCGACGTGCGTGTGATTGCAGCCTCCAATCAGGACTTTGAAAAGAGCGTCCGGGAAAAACGCTTCCGGGAGGACCTCTACTACCGATTGAACGTCATCCCCATTGAAGTACCAGCCCTGCGGGAACGTCCCGAAGACATCCCGTTGCTCGTACGGCACTTCTTGAAGAAATATTCGCCCGAGAAAGAGATTTCCATCACGGAAGAAAGCATGAATATCCTCACCCGTCACACCTGGAAGGGCAATGTGCGGGAGCTGGAGAATGTCATCGAGCGAGCCATCGTCATGACTCAGGGCAGCGAACTGACGGTTGAAAGTTTTCCCCAATCCGTGTCCGGCGTCCACGCGTCCATGGGGCATCCCATGGTAGACATTCCCACGGAGGGGATGGATTTCGACCGCGTCATCGCCGAGATCGAAAAAGACCTTCTGCTTCAGGCCCTCAAGAAGACGGGATGGGTCAAGAAGGAAGCCGCTCGGATCCTCAACATGAGCTTCCGATCGTTCCGCTACAAGCTGAGCAAGTACGACATCAACAAGGAAGCCTACGAAGACGTCCAGAAAGTCTAGCCGGGATAGGCCCTCCGGCTCTGCCGGCACCCCCTTGCTTCCACCGAGAACCCGAGCTTGTATTTCTTCCAAAGCTGTGGTACGTTTAGCTCTGTTTCTGCCTGTCCGCCAGCATTTTCCAGCAGTTTATGATCTGTGGGAGGAAACCATGCTCGTACTGAAGATGATCGTTCTTCTCGCTGTTTTCGCGGTGATGCTCTACTTTGCCGGTCAGAACACCGACATCGTTCAACTCCACTTCGGCGCGTACGAGACAATCCCTGCCCCCATGCATCTGGTCGTCATCATTTCGGTCACCGTCGGAATGCTCGTAGCCCTCATCATAGGCTTCTTCGACCGAATCAAACTACGCACCCAGGTGCGGTCGCTGAAGAAGGACAAGAAGCGGATCGAGGATGAACTCAACTCACTTCGAAAAATGCCCATCGTCGAAGCCCAGGAACCTGCAAGCCTGGCCCCACCGGAGGAAGAGGAATCTGTGAAAGGGAACGCGTGATCAGCCTAGAGGCAGAGACGCTTCTACTCTTCGGCGCCGGACTCCTTGCGGGGGTTGTCGTCGGACGCATCCTGCCCCGCAAAGGCGTGACGTCCGCCACCCAAGACTCGGGTCGCACCAGCTACTACAAGAGCCTCAATTATATTCTGTCCAACGAACACGACAAGGCCATCGAAGAGTTCACCCGCATGGTCGAGCTCGACTCGGAAACAGTGGAAGTTTACCTGGGCTTGGGCAGCCTGTTTCGTTCCAAGGGCGAAGTGGGCCGGGCCATTCGTATCCACCAAAGCATCATTGTCCGTCCGTCCCTGGACAAGAAGATCAAGGTGCAGGCCTTCTTCGATCTCGGACTCGATTACCAGAAAGCCGGGCTCTTCGACAGCGCTATTGAGACCTTCAAGACCGTCATCCAGCTCGACCCGCGCCACCTGGCGGCCTACCGGCATCTGGAAAAGATCTACGAGGATGAGCGGAGCTGGGACAAGGCTTTCGACGTGCAGAAACAGATTCTAAAGTTGACCAAGTCGAAAGATACCACCGTGCTGGCGCACCTGCAAACGGAAATGGGAAAGACTCATCAGGAGCAGGGAAAAAATGAAGAAGCCATCCGAGTCTATCGCAAAGCCATCCAGATTGACCCGACATGCGTGGACGCCTACCTCCACTTGGGAGATCTCTACCACGAAACCGGCAAGTACCAGAAGGCCATTGATATGTGGGAAGGCGTTTCGGCTCGAACACCCCAATACGCGTTCCTCACCTACAAGCGGCTGGAAGCGGCCTACTACGAATTGGGGCGGTACGAGGAGATGGAGCGGACCTACGAGCGGAATGTCAATCGCAATCCGGAAGATATCCAGTCGCGCCTTGTCCTGGGGCAGCATTACTTCCGCAAAGGGGATCTGGAGGAGGCCGTTCGGGAGTATCAGGAAGTGCTCAAACTCTGCCCGAACTGCGTCGAAGCCCACCAGATGCTGGGAGAAGTCTTCCTAGCGCAGGGCAACACCGAAGCGGTGCAGCAGGAGCTACAACACCTGGTCGAAATCTTCTCAAACAAGTATCTGTTCTATCATTGCGGTGAGTGCGGTTTCGAGTCGAAGAATATCCTCTGGCGCTGCCCCCAATGTAAGAACTGGGACTCCTTTGTCCACTGACGCCCCCCGGGGCCTTGCAAGAGACGCATGGGGTCACCCCGTGGATGCCACCGGGCAGTCTCTTCAGGAATGCATGAATTCGTCGGTCAGCTCCTGCAGCGTGTAGCGCAGTAGTTTCTGAAATTGTTCGGCACTCAGTGAAACGGAGCGCATGACCGAAGCAATCCGCTCCAGGCTGTCTTCCTCTTTGCGCAGATCGAGATGGGCGATCTCCTGTTTGATTTCGTCACGCTGCCCCTTAGGCAGGAACTCGACGATATTTCTCCCCAGCATCGACTCAAAGCGGGCATAAAGAGCCCCAGAAAGCTGCTCCCTTTTCTGCGGCGTTATCTCTGTAGATCCCAGTTTTCGCGCCACGAGCTGTTCGCAGACTGCTCTGATGAATGGGTTGTTTCGGTATTGATTCATGGCCTGGAAAAAACGGGGGGAGGCTGTTCCTTCGGGACGCCCTCTCCCCTCGCTCGGATTTGACACCAGCGACGCCTACTCTCCAGTGGCCGCCCGGTGCAGCTTGATTTCAACTTTCTCCGTCAGAGAGGCGTAGTACTCACGCAGAATGGCGAGCACTTCGGGTCGACTGAAGTGATCGGGAACCGCCTCACCCTCGGAGAGCATTTTGCGCAGCTTGGTCCCGGAGAGTAGCAGACGGTCCTCCTTGCCGTGACAACAGGTCCGCATGGAGGCCATACCGTCACACTTGGTGCAGTAGAAGGTCCAGTCGATCTTCAGAGCCTGAGTCTGGAGCGCATCCTTCGGGATCTCGTCGAAGATGTGATGCGCATCGAAGGGGCCGTAATAGTCGCCGACACCCGCGTGGTCCCGTCCGACGATCAGGTGGCTGCAGCCGTAGTTCTGCCGAAAGAGGGCATGCAGGAGGGCCTCCCGAGGCCCGGCATACCGCATGTCCAGCGGGTACCCCGCCTGAATCACCGTGTCCTTGACAAAATACTTGTCGAGGAGCGTCCCGATGGCCTTACTCCGGACGTCGGCGGGGATATCTCCGGGTTTGAGTTTCCCCAGGAGTTGGTGAATCAGGACGCCGTCGCAGATTTCAATGGCGATCTTGGCCAGGTACTCATGGCTGCGATGCATGGGGTTTCGGGTCTGAAAGGCAGCCACCGTGCTCCAGCCCTTGTCGTCAAAGATCTTTCGGGTCTCCTCCGGCGTCATGTAAATCCCCGCGTACTTCTTGGGAAATTCACCTTCGCTGAAGACCTGAACCGTGCCGGCCAGATTGACGTCGCCCTGCTCCATCACCTTGGCCACCCCCGGATGCTCCAGCTCCGTTGTCTTGAATACGTGCTGGCACTCGAACTCCTTGTCGGCTTTGGTCATCTCATACTTCTCTTTTACCACCAACGTGCCCATGAGGCTGCCCGTCTCCTCATCGACGAGTGCGACCTCCTCACCGTCCTTGATGGAATCGGCCTGCCCCTTATTCGTGGAGAGCGTAATCGGAATGGGCCAGAAAAGACCATCGGACAGGGACATATTTTCACAGGCGCCCTGCCAGTCGGCTTTCCCCATGAATCCCTCCAGGGGCGTGAACCCACCGATGCCGAGCATGATCAAATCTCCCGTTTCCCGGGAACTCATCCGGACCTGATTGAGCGCCTTGGCCTTTTCTTTGGTCTTGGCCAATGCGTCTCCCTTCAACATCAAAGGCTTGAGGCCTTTTCCGCCATGCGGTTCCACTAATCTGGACATGTTTTCCTCCTCAGCTATGGTGCTTCCTCAGATCGATGCAGCGAGTCGCTGACATACAGACAAGACAGAAGGTGCGCTTTCCCCGTGCGCCCGGTGCGATTCCCTACTGACGGCTGGTCATACGTCCGAACACAAGCCCTGTCGTTCGATAGAACAGGTGTGCGAATTTCGAATAGGGCGCATAGGCGAAAAGATAAAAAACCGTTACCAAGTGAACAAAGTAGGTCGCTTTGGCCAGAATATTGGGGTTGTGATTGTCTGCTCCAGCGACGCGAAGCATCTGGGCCAGAAATCCCGTCACCCCTACGAGCAGCACCATCCAGAGAAACCCCCAGTCAAAGTAGCTCCCCAGTCCAGACTTCTCATCCTTGGACTTGCGGTTGATGAAGAGAAGTCCGGCACCCGCCAGCAGAGCCACAGCACTGACATTGCCGATGAATTTCATCATGAGAAAGAGCATTTTGCCGACCACACTCTCCTCACCCGTAAAGTACATGATGATGAAACCGATGGTCGTCGTGATGGCCAGGCCGATGAAGGCATAAAGCGTCAACATATGGGCCGTGGCGCGCTCCTGATTGACATCGCACTCCTTGAACTTTTTGTGGGGCACAATATCCTTGACGACGGCCACAACGTTCTCCGTCAGATTTCCAGTGGGCTGGGTTGGAGAGTTGGCTTTCATATCGGCCCACATGTTGGTCACACCCTTGTAGGCCGACCAGATCGCAAAGAGGGCCGCCGAGATAAAAGTAAAGTCGACGAACCAGGTATTCATGAAGGCACCATACGCGCCCTCGTGGTAGGGCAGGATACGGTTCAAGGCAGGGGTGATCAGCGCGCCCACCAGCAAGATCACCACCGGCACCGCCAGAATCTTCGTTAACCCCGATCGGTCATTGACCGCCTTGGCCAGGCCCGGGAGTGCCGCATAGTGCTCGATGGCCCCTTTGCGTATGGCCCCGAGCACTTCCCCCGGTTTTGCGCCCCGGGGGCAGTATGACGTGCAGTCCCCGCAATGGTGGCAGAGCCAGATATCCGGATCGGACACCAGTTTGTCTTTCATCCCCCAACCGGCCCAAATCATCTCCTTGCGGGGAAAGGGCCTGTCATCCGGCGACTGGGGGCAGACCACAGAGCAGGTGGCGCACTGATAACACTGCTTCAGCGTGTCCCCGCCGGCTGTCTTTAGCTCCCGGATGAAATTCAGATCGGGCTTAACCAGGCTTCTCTCGGACATTCTCTCGATACCTCCAGAAAGTAATACCGCCGCTTCGTACTTCGATTCGCTCCCTACGCTGCCGTGCCTTCTATCGGAAAGCCCGGTGATATGCCCACGACGCACTCATGCCTCGGAGTAGATTTGCTCATGCGATATCCAGGCTAGAACTCCTTGAAGGGGTTCTGCCCGACCTCATCGATGGTCTCGACCATGGCCGCGACGATTTCGGGCACCCGGGCGTATTCATCGATGGAGAGCTGATGCACCTGAATCCGCTCGGATTCGAGCTGGAGACGGTCCAGGGTCTCCTGCACCTTGCTCAAGCGGTATTCGGCCAACTCGCTACCTTTAATAAAGTGACACTGATAGTCGTCACCGTGTTTGCACCCCACCAGGATGATCCCGTCAATCCCGCTGGAGAGCGAATCGGCAATCCAGACGAGGTTGGTGCTACCCAGACAGCGCAAAGGAATGAAGCGGACCGAAGGATTGTACTGCAACCGCTTCAGGCCGGCCATATCAACTGCCGGATAAGCATCGTTCTCACAGACGAAACAGAGAATGCGCGGCTTCTCTTCCTCCTCCTCGGGAACCTCAATGGCTTTCAGCATGGAGGCAATGCTGTCCACACTGTAATCCTTGAAGGAAATGATCCGTTCCGGACAGGACCCCATACAGACCCCGCATCGACGGCAGCGGTAGGGGTTCGGTTGGGGTGTGCCCTTCTCATCCTCATCGAGCGTGCCGAAGGGACACTCCTCGGTACAGCGCTTGCACTGGGTACAACGCTGGAGGTAGAAGTCCGGGAAGGTCTGATCTCCGGCCCGCGGATGCACCGCCTTGCCCTGGGCGGTCAGCGCCAGACACTGAACGGCTTTCATGGCCGCCCCGGCTGCATCGGTCTCACTGGCCGCCGTGTCCAGAGGCGCCCGGCCCGACCCGGCGGCATAGATCCCGGTTCTCTGGGACTCATAGGGAAAACAGATGTAGTGGGAATCGGGAAAACCGTACTTGAGATGCGGCAGTTCCCCCCCCTTACGGTAGTCCAAATTCAGGATGGGCGGCTTGCCGACATCTTCTTCTCGAAAGGGTTTCTCCAGTGTGCCCGCCTCCTGCGCGGCTTTACCCACGGCAATGGCCTTCTCCAGCTGCTCATCACTCATGGTGAGCGCGGTGGCAGGCTTCATGCCGGTCGCCAGAACCACCAGATCCGCTTCGATTTGCACCTGCGCACCCAGCAGAGAGTTGTCCACTTCGATCAGCACGTTTGCATTGGAGCCGCTGCGGACCCCAACCACGTCCCCTTTGGTCAGGAAAATCCCGTCGTCGGCCTGGGCTTTCTTGTAGTAATGCTCGTACTGGCCGGGCGTTCGTATGTCCCGGTAGACAATGGTGGCTGTAGCATCGGGATCGCTCTTGCGCACATACTCGGCCTGCTTGAGGGAGACCATGCAGCAAACGGAGGAACAGTACGGCAGGTGTTCCGGGTCCCGGGAACCGGCACACTGGATGAAAACAACGTTGCGCGCCGGCCGGCCGTCGGAGGGCCGTTTGATGGCCCCGTTGTTCTCGGCAGCCATTTCCTCCATCTGCACATTGGTGATGACGTTGGGACTGATACCATAACCGAGGTGTGACAGTTTCTCCGCGTCGTACGGCTGCCAGCCGGCTGCCTGAATGACGACCCCGATCTTCCGCGCCAACGTCTCACCATCGTTCTTGCGAATGGTGGCCGTATACAGGCCCGGCTGCCCTTGAATCAACTCCATGGTCGCCGACAGGACCACCTCAATATTTTCATCAGCCTCCACCTGCTGGATCAGGGACGGGTACTCGGGATCCTGCAGCCGGTCGAAAGAGCCCGACTTGGGATACTGCTTGTGCATCTTACGGGCAAACCCCCCGAGCTGATCCGACTTCTCAACAAGAACGACCTGCTGACCTGCCCAGGCAGCCTCCAGCGCAGTGCGCATGCCGGTGACGCCCCCACCGATGACGAGCATCGTGCGGTCGATTTCCTCAATATGCGGCTCAGGCAGTTCCACCTTCTGCGTCTTGACAATCCCCATACGGAGGTAGTCCTCGGCCATCATCTGGGTGTCTTCGTGATTGGGCGGCTGGCACCAGACCACATGCTCTCGCAGATTGACCCGTTCGGTAATTACGTCGGGACCGAAATCGAAGACCTCGTACATGACACGGGGAGAACAGGCAGCCACCACGACTCGGTTGACCTCTCCTGCAGCCAGATCATCCTTGATGACCTGAACCCCGTCGTCGCTGCAGAAGGCCTTGTGATTCCTGCACGCGGGCGCCTTGTATTCATTCGTCGCCACCTTGTTGAGGGCCTCCAGGTCGAGGGACTCCCCAATGGAACAGCCGGTGCAGACGTATACCCCTACCTTCTTCTCCATCGAGCTACCTCCTTACTATGGTCTGAATCGCTTTCAGGGCCGCTGCAGTAGCATCCTGGGTGCACGACGCCACATCCGTCGGTTTTTTGGCAACACCGGTGGTGAAGACCCCCTCGGAGCCTGCGGGAAGCAGGAATCCGCTTCGCTCCCGCTCCATGGACACCGGAAGTGTCGCGTCCCTGGCAGCCGCGTCCATGCCCGTTGCCAGCACAACCATGTCGACCGCCTGATGAACCTTTTCCCCGGTGACGGCATTCTCCGCTGTCACCACCAGTTGGCCCGCCGCGTCATCGGCTTCAATCTTGGCGACCTTGCCCTTGATCAGTGTGGTGTTCTCCTGGGCGGACACACTCTGCACAAAGCTTTCATACTTGCCCTGGGCGCGCAGATCAATGTAGAACATGTACGCCTGAATTTCCGGATTCTGTTCGTGGAGGTAGGCGATGTGTTTGAAAGTCGCGAGACAGCAAATGGAGGAGCAATGCTCCAGATGGTTTTCGTCCCGGGAGCCGGCACACTGGACGAAGGCTACGGACGCGGGCTCTTTGCCATCGGAGGGCCGTTGGATCTTGCCGCCCGTCGGGCCATTTCCGGCCGCCAGTCGCTCCATCATGACATTGGTGATCACATCCGCGTGTGGGCCGAATCCTAGATTGTCGATCTTGGCGGCATCATAGGGATCCCAACCGGTGGCCATCACAATGGCGTCGGCTTTCACCGCCACCGTTTCGGGCTGCATGTCGAGCTCAATCGCGTCATACTGGCAGACCGCCACGCACTTGGCGCAGCTGCTTCCCGGACAGGTCGCTTCGTCAATGACATAGCGCGCCGGCATGGCCATGTCGTGCGGGAAATAGATGGCCTTGGTCTTGTCCATCCCGAAATTGAATTCGTTGGGCCGCTCCACGGGACAGACCTTCTCGCATTCGCCGCAGGCCGTACATTTGGCGTTCACAAACCGGGGCCGGACACGCAGCGTTGCCTCGTAGGATCCGTTGCTCCGCCGGGCGCTTTCGAGCTCCGCCAGCGTGTAGCTTCGAATGTTCGCATTGGCACGAATTCTGCGGAAATTGATCTCCATACCGCAGTAGGGTGGACACAGTTTCGGGAAGTACTTGTTCATCTGGGCGACCCGTCCTCCCAGATAGCTGTTCTTTTCCACGATGACCGCCTTGTAGCCGGCCTCCGCCGCTTCAATGGCGGTCGTCATGCCGCTGATGCCACCGCCCACCACCAGGATGGTCTTTCCATTGTCTGACATACCTTAGCCTCCGTTGCGCTTAGCGTGCTTGGCTGTTTTCCTTTGCCGTCTCCGACGGGCCCGACGAACGGTGCCGTGGGCGAAGCTGAAATAAAGAGTTATTAAAGCCATCAAGTGTGGAAGAGATCATGGGTCCGGTGGTGAGGAGTTCGGGTGAAGAGAAATGTCCTTTATCATGCCATATTCGGGCCAGATTTAATCGCTTTAATAACTCTCCGGGTGCCGTGACCGGCACCCGGAGAAGTCTGAGACGCGCTCGTGCTCAGTCGCTGACAATCTGGACGTAGTCCCGCTTGGACATGGTCCACTGACCGGTGTCCATGTCATAGTGGGAGCAGGTGAACACCTTCCAGTTCTCATCATCGATGTAATCGTGGTCCCCACGGTAATAGTAACCGGGATAGCGCGACTCCTCACGGTAGAGGATGTGTCGGGCATGCGCTTCCAGCGAGAGGATGCGGTGATAATTCTCCCAACACCGCATCAGCTCATGCAGGTCGGCCGCGGCCATCTTCGCCGAGTCTTCCTTCAGCATCTCCAGCTGCCTAAGCCCCTCCTCCAGCATGCTCTTGGAGGTCATGTACCAGGTGGAGATGCCGCCGAAGTACTCATCGGCAATCTTTTGGAGCCGGGCTTGGAGCATGTCCGGCTTGATATAGTGAGGATTGATTTTCGGATCGGTGGAGTACGTTTTGTGCTTCTCGTAAATCTCATACGGTGTGTAGAGTTCCGCCGCAATCTCATCGTTCGTCTTGCGCGGCACCGGCGTATAGTCCTGGTGGTCCAGCACATAGGCCACCGCGGCCTTCGCGGCAATGCGTCCCTCGGCATGGGAGCCGGAGGAGAACTTGTGGCCCGATGCACCCACAATGTCGCCCATCATGAACAGGCCGTCCACCGTGGACATCCGGTTGTAGCCCCAGTGCCAATCGGCCGGTACGCCCTTGATGTCGCTCGGTCCACTGACCCAGAATCCTGCGCAGCCGGCATGGGATCCGAGCAGATACGGCTCTGTCGGCATGATCTCGGACGGCGTCTTGTCGGGCTCGATGTTCTTGGCTGCCCAGAGGCCGGCCTGGCCGATGCACATATCCAGGAAGTCTTCCCACGCCTCCGCTTCGAGATGTTTGATCTTCTTCTTGCCCGCCTTCTCGCCAAGCTTCTCGAGGAAGGTTTTGTTGATGGCATCCATGGCCTCATGGGTTCTCATGATGATGGGGCCCTTGCCATCCTTCATGTGCTTCATCATGAGGTGGTTCCGCATGGCCGTCCCCAAGGTATCGATGTACTTGTCACCGTATTTCTCCCGGGCATCTTTCAGGTTGGCCTCGTCGGCGCAGTAATCCTCGCCAAGGCTGTTGGTGGCCTTGCACTTAAAGAAGAGGAACCAGGCACCCACAGGGCCGTAACCGTCCTTGAATCGGGCGGGAACGAAGCGGTTCTCCATGAGGGTCATCTGGGCACCGGCCTGCATACCGAGGGCGTAACCGGAGCCCGAGTTCCAGACCGGGTACCAGGCACGTCCCTGACCTTCCTTACTGGATCGCGGCCGGAAGACGTTGACCGCGCCGCCTGCGCCGAGGCAGATGGCTTTGGCCTTGAAGAGGTACATTTTGTTCTCCCGGACGCTGAAGCCCGCAGCCGCGGCAACGCGCTCGGGGTTGTTCTTGTCCCGGATGAGACGGACGATGAAGACGCGCTCGAAGTGGTTCTCATCAACATCGGTGGCTTCCCGATTGACCTTGAGTGCCTGCTTGGCGGCTTCCGCGACGATCACCTTGTAGGACTCACCGTTGATCATGATCTGCCATTTACCGGAGCGTACGGGCGTACCGCCTTCCTTCAATGACGGCTTGTTGGCGCTTCTCGCCTGGAACCCATCGAGGGAAAAACCGTCATCACCTTTCTTCCAGACGGGGAGGCCCCACTCCTCGAAGAGGTGAACGCTGTCGTCCACATGTCTTCCCAGGTCGAAAACCAGATCGTCCCGGGTAATCCCCATGAGATCGTTTCTGACCATCCTGACGTAGTCTTCAACCTTTTCATCGCCGATGTAGGTATTGATGGCTGAAAGCCCCATGGCCACGGCACCACTTCTGTCGGTCGCCGCCTTGTCAACCATGGTGATCTTCATCCCTTTCGGAGCCCACCGAGTCGCCTCGAAGGCGGTCCCGCAGGCCGACATACCGCCACCGATGATCAGAAGATCCGTGTCGTGCTCGACGACTTCCGGGGCGGCACAGTATGAAAATGTGCAGGTTTCTTTCTCCATGTTTTGTTTCCTCCTTGAGTATTTTTATGCCTTTCTGGCTTCGTAGTTAAAGAATCCCGTCTCTTTCACTTTGGAAATGTCGGCCTCGGGCTTGCCGGCGTAAGGATCAATGGAGCCTTCCGCCGTGGTCCTGATGGGAAACTTAAACCGTTTGAGACCGCCGTTTCGGAACTTAATCGTCCACATAATGGAGTCTGTCCCGCGCATGGGAATGACGTTGCCGCCGAGAGGGGTGAAGTCCTGGTAACCCCGGACTTCAATGGCCTGCGTGGGGCAGATCTTCACACAATTGTAGCACTCCCAACACTGATCGGCTTCCTGATTGTAGGCCTTCATCGCATCCCGGTCGAGGGCCATGAGGTCGTTGGGACAGATGTACTGACAGGCGGTCTTGTCCTGCCCTTTACAACCGTCGCATTTTTCAGCTATGACGAAACTTGGCATCTTGTTTCCTCCTAAATAGAAATGTTTGGATGATGCGTTCCTTAGATTTGTACTTCCTTGTTACCGAAGCGCCTTCGGGAACAAGCATAACTCAGAGATTCCTCCGTTCACCTCCCTTCAGCATTTTATTTCTCCGTGGCAGAAAAACGACGATCTATGTAACAAATTCCTGATCAGGAATGAATACTGGGAAGAATTGCAAATCGCGCAGGTGATGTTCATAAGGTCACAAAGAATATGAAGGCCAAATAGAAATTAGAATATGATTATTTTCTAATAAAACAAAAAAGTAAAGTTAAATTTCCTTATACCGGCTTCAGAAAACGTTATGAACTTACGGTTTTTTGACTACCCGGAACGGGGATTCCCGCTTTGAGGCCACACATCTTAGACTTATCTCCCGTGGGAATCAAGAGAAAAAACCGGTGGGGGAATATTTATTATTCTAATAAACGCATTAACGGATGTTATTATATGTTAATCCCTCCCTGGAAAAGCGGACACGGAGGGGCCAAAGAGACGCCAATGTTCAGAACAATGTTCTATTTTTTATGGGGAAATAGCCTGTCCGTCCGTTTTGGAGCGTAAGCGCCGGACTAGCCGGGAGGCCAATGCATCGCCCGCCCACCGAGAAGATGGACGTGTAGGTGAAAAACCGTCTGTCCGCCGTTGGGGCCGGTATTAATCACCGTCCGATAGCCGTCTGAAGCCAATCCAAGTTGGTCTGCTATTCTTCCCACCGCCGTCAAGAGGTGATTCGCCAAACCGTGGGGGCCCGCGTCTATGGCGCTGAGAGAATCCAAATGGACCCGGGGAATGACAAGAATATGGGTCGGCGCCTGGGGATTGATGTCGTGAAACGCCACACAATGGTCATCCTCATAAACCAGTGTCACCTCGCCTTTCCCGTCCGCAATGTCGCAGAAAATGCATTTTTTCATCTTTTCCCCCTCACTTTTTCGTAAGAACTCCCCGTTGACGTGCACCACGTACTGACGAAAACGCCCCATCCCCTCGGGGCCGATCTCCTGCTCGACTCCAAGCATGAACGCGCCGGTGCGGCGACCGTATTCTTCCCCGAGTTCCGCAGTGAAACGGCCAATAGCAGCGGCGGTATCCTGTAATTCATGGCGAGACTCGTCGGGGAGATAGCAGAGAAGATTGTCGGCATAACAGACGATTCGTTCCTCTACGGTTTGGGGAAGAAAATCCTGGTCCGGCAGTCCCAGGCGCCGTGCTTCCAGACGGTCGATGCCGACACCCATGTGGCGCTCACCGATTCTGGCCACCGCTTCCGGAAACCGGGCCTCGCGAATCATCGCTCCGCTGGCAATACCGTGCTCCACGGTCCGCTTCGCCCGGCATCGCCCCACATCGTGGAGGATAGCGCCCAGTTCCACGATTCCCAGGTCGATTTCTTCCCGGACAGGATACATCCTCCCGAGAAATAGAGCCGTATCCCGAACAATCCGGGCATGCTCCAGCATCCCCACTTTCCATTCGGCCCTCCAGGCTAGGATGTGGCTTTCGAGGAATTCCCAGGCCCTAGCGATTTCCCCGTCGTCGACGGTGACCATAATCTCTCAAGACAATTTAGGTGAGCAAGAAAAACGGGCTTCAATGTACCCAAAATGGGGTTGATCTGTCAACGCCGCAAATGCTGCAGAGCCGAAACCCCACTTCAATGCCTATATGCGGCAAAAATAGGGAACCCGTTGTCTTGAACAGTTATTTCTGTTCACCCACATCCCACTACGGTGACCTTTAGAGAAAAACTGCAGACAACCGTGCCCGGTGGCGCCCCCGGGCACGGTTGAAAGGCGGGTTCTGTCATCTGCCTGCACCGTCGTCTTGCATTTTATTGCAGTTCACTCTATTCTAAGCCATGTGTACCATAATCCTTTACCACAACGTTTCGGCGACATACCCCTTGATCATAGCCTCCAACAGGGATGAACGGTATGGCAGGCAGTCGTCTCCTCCATCTGTTCTGGGCGAACGCCCTCGTATCATCGGCGGTAGCGATCTTAAGGCCGGGGGAACCTGGATGGGGGTCAACCAATTCGGATTGTGGGTCGGAATCGCCAATCGGGCAGCGGCGGCGTTGCCCGAACCGCGCCGACGCTCCCGGGGGCTTCTCTGCATCGATCTGCTCCGGAAGAGGAGCAGCCGTCATGTCCTGTCGGAACTCCGCAAGATCGACCTAGATGGTTACAATCCTCTGATCCTGGCCGTTGCCGACCGTGCGTCCGGTTTTGCCGTGACCAACGGACCGGACAGAGATCCCAGGGCAATAGAGCCGGGGTTCCATGTCCTGACCAATGCCGGTGCTGATCAGGAAGGAGACCCCCGAAGAGAATGGGTCCGAAAAATGCTTCTGACGGAAACTACGACTGTCGGGACGCCGCCGGCTCACATTCTGGCCGGGTTGCTGAAAAATCACGGGAGACACGAGAGCGATGCCCTCTGCATTCACGGCGGTGAGGGAGGAACACGGTCGAGTACTATCCTGGCGCTCCATCAGAATCTGGCCCATTCAAGTTATTATTATGCCGACGGGCCGCCCTGCAGAACCGGTTACAGCGATTACAGTTTTCTATTCTCAGGAGGCACCGCAAAAGATCCCGGAGTGACAAACGGGTGGGGCACTGATATACTCTCCTGATATGAACCAATGGGAGGAACTATGAGATACATATCGAATGAGGAAATTCAGTTTACCAAGGGTCTGGAAGGTGTTGTTTCCAATAGCACCCAGATCGGCTACGTGGACGGAGAGGCGGGAAAGCTCTACTATCGGGGCTACGATGTGGCTGACCTCGCCGAACATTCGACTTATGAGGAGACCGCTTATCTTCTTTTCTACGGCAAGCTCCCGAATCAGAAGGAACTGGCGGCCTTTTCGAAAAAGCTGGCTTCATACAGGGCGCTTCCCAGCGACGTGCTCGATCGTCTGGTCGATATGCCCTGCCCCTGTCACCCCATGTCCATGCTGAGAACCGGTGTCTCCCTACTGGAATGTATGGACGAAAGCTGCCCCATCGCCGAGGACCTGGAGAGCAAGAAGGAATACGGCATCAGGCTGATCGCCCAAATGGCGACACTGACTGCGGACATCGCACGGCACCGGGAGAACCTCCCCCCCATAGAGCCGGACCCCAGCCTCTCCCACGCCGCCAATTTTCTGTACATGCTCAACGGAAAACGGGGAGAACCCCTGGCCGAACGGGTGATGGATGTGGCACTCATCCTTCATGCCGACCACGGGATGAATGCTTCCACCTTTGCATCCATGGTCGTAGCCTCCACACTGAGCGATCTCTATTCGTCCGTCACGGCAGGGATTGGCAGTCTGAAAGGCCCCCTCCACGGCGGTGCCAATGAGCGTGTGATCCAGATGCTCAAGAGCCTCTCGTCTGTTGAAGAGGCCGAAACATTCGTGGAACGGGCCATCAGCAAGAAAGAGAAGATCATGGGTTTCGGGCACCGGGTCTACAAAGCCTACGACCCGAGAGCGAAGATCTTTCAGGGGTATGCCAGGGAACTGACCGAACTGACCGGGAACGATTCTCTATTTGCCATCGCCCGGACAATAGAAAAACGGGTCATCGAGGCCTACGCCGACAAAGGCATTCTGCCCAACGTCGACTTCTATTCAGGCCTGATCTACCACTCCCTCGGCATCGACGGAAGCATTTTCACACCGATTTTCGCAGCCAGCCGAATCGCGGGATGGGTCGCCCGGGTTATCGAGTATCTGGAAGACAACCGGCTTTTCCGGCCGCGAGCCATTTACCAGGGGCCCCTGGACGTCCCCTATGTCCCGATAGAAGAAAGAGAATAGTCCAAGAACGGTCCACCAGGGACTCCGATCCGGCACCGGGGGTAAGCCGATTGGCGCTGCGTCCGCCTACTCTCCCTTAACCGTGGCGTTCTCCACAATCACGTCGTACCGGTAGCCGCCGCCGAAATCCTTGTCGGTGGCCAGAACGCCGCTCACAAGGACCGTATCACCCACCTTTGCGCTGTCGCTCGTGGTGACCGTCAAATCGTTTTTCCCCGCTTCGCCGGTCCCGTCCTGAATGTGGATCCAGTTGGTCCCCAGAATCTTGGGACTGAACTTCACGACCTTGCCCCGCACCACGACTCCTTTGCCTGAAAGGGCCGCGGGATCAGCGTAGAGTTCGGCAATGGAACTGCCACCCTCGGCCTTGGTAATCCCCGAGAGATCGACCGGTGCCTTCACCGGTTTTTTGGTCACCCCGGCTTCCTCCTGGACGGGAGCAGCCTTAGCGACAGGCGCCTCGCCGTGTACCGGGGCAGGTGCCTCCGCGTGTCCAGCGCCTTCCACCCGCACGGCGGATACGAAGTAGACCTGGCCAAAATCCCGGTTGAGCGCTTCGCTGTGGAAGTTGGCCATCGCCATGCCCTTGGGAAAGGTGACATGGTCACCCACATTGACCTGGAACTGAGGCGCGGCCGCCCAAACCTTTTCCGTCCCCGTATCGACCTGGATATAGGTGTACCGGCTGGCATCGAGAGTCTCCAGAACAGCGCCGTGGACTTGCTGGGTACTCGGCATCTGCTGTGCCCCGGCGGGCATCGCCTGATGCACGTCGGCCGGCATCTCGAGTGCCGCCTTTTTCGGCGCTGCGGTCTGTGAAACCTGGGGTTTACAGGCTGCCGTAGCAGCGGTTAAGAGCAAAACGGTACCGATCAACGATATAACTCTTTTCACGAATTTCCCTCCATGACAGATTGCCGGGGTTATCTGACCCCGAAAAACGCGGCGCGCGACGTATAGCACGGGCTGGCCTGTTACGCACCGCCAAAACAAAACAGAGTGCACCCGTCTCGAATCAAGCGACCTTAGAAAAGGAGTTGGACTTGGCACCACAAACCGGGCAGGTGTCGGGCGCCTCTCCCTCACAGGTATAGCCGCAGACGTTGCAGACATGGTAGTCGACTTCCGGCATGGTGTCGAGACGCTCCAGGGCTTGCTGGTAGAGCTCGGCGTGGATCTTCTCTACGGCATTGGCGTATTGGAAACTCCGTTCCGCCGCCTTCTGCCCCTCTTCCTGAGCCTTCTTAATCATCTCGGGGTACATGCTCTTGAACTCATGGGTTTCGCCGGCGACGGCGGCCTTCAGATTTGCCGCTGTATCCTTGACGCTGCCGAGAGTTCGAAGGTGGGCGTGGGCGTGAACCGTTTCGGCAGCGGCAGCCGCCCTGAAAAGTTTTGCCGCCTGGGGATATCCCTCCTTCTCGGCCTGCCTGAACGGCAACCGTCGGGGCA